>JBGSVE010000090.1:0-146327 GCA_041753075.1 Pirellulaceae bacterium | reverse complement strand
AGCGCCGCCCACGCCAAACAACGCCATTGGTCGCCGAGCATTTGGGAAACGAGCCTCGCCAACATTACGTAATATCCGGTGACTCGGCCGGGCTGCGGTGCCTCGCCCGCGGCGAAACAAGCCGCCCATTGTGGCGTGGTCGTGGCCGCGTTGACTTCGCGCCCGACCGCCGCAATCAGGTTGATCTTGGTTTCGGCGGGTAAGTGTTCGCGACTGCGCAGCATGATGCGCAGCTTGCGGTTGGCTTCATCACCGGGCACCAACAACGCATCGGAAAACGTCGGGATCGCCACCCGCATTCCTGTCAAACGAATCGACGGCGGAGCGATCTTCATCAACGGTATCGCCATCACAATTCGGTCGGCGTCGGCCATGCTGAGCACCTTCGTCAACCGTTGGCCGTCAACCGTGATGTTTCGCAGTCGTTTTTCCAAGTCGCGAACTTGTTGCAAATAATCGTTCGTCAATTCGCTCGGTGCATCGAGGACCACGTCCCAAACGCCCGCGCCGCTGAGCGACTGTTCGACTTGACGATAGGCCGTTGCAATTTCGCTGTCGTCGCGAAAGTTTCTCAAAAAGCTGGTTTCGATTCTCAAACGAGTGATGCCCAGGACGCTCAAGACTCCCAACAAAAACGCGATCGAGATCACATTGGCGCGATGGCGAATCAACCAGTCAGCCAAGCGGACCGAGCTGCCTTGGATCAGCCTTTCAATTCGGTCGACAATCGCACTGGTGGTGATAGAACGCTGCGCCGCAGGAGCCGCCATGAACAGCGGTGCCCATAACATTAACGCAATCCAAACCGCGATTGACGCAACGCTCATCATGATCGCAAACTCGCGAATCGGTTTGATGGCCGATGCGACGAGCGAAACAAAACCCGCAGCATCGGTCACACATGCCCAGAACACACCGGGCATAACCAGCGCGAGGCTGCGCCGAGTCGCCACCAGAGTGTCATCGCCGCGATCGGAGCGATTTCGCCACATCGTTCCCAAATGGATCACCGACGTCACCGCAATTACCGCGCAAATCGCCGTCAATATCGACGACACGATTGACAGCCGGACGCCGCTAAGAAACAAGATCGCACGCGTCACGACGACGGCCCAAGTGATAACCAACGCCTGCAGCGCCACCCAGCGAATTCCTTGCAACAGCACCAGGACCAACGGCGACAAGATCGCGATCGTCCAGAGTGCCAATCGAAAGCCGTCGCGCTGGATCAATTCAAAACCATCGGACAACAGCACCGGCTCGCCAACCAACACCGCATCGGACGCTTGCGGCGGTAATGTTTTCATCAAGCTCCGAAGACGATCCACCACATCGCGGTGGCCGCTTTGGGCATCGACGGGGTCCAGTAGCGCAACGACCGCCGCGACCTCGCCGGAGTCGCTGTGCGTGTAGCCAACGAACAAGCGCTCGAAGGCGCGCGAAACGACGTCGTCTTTGCGCAGCAGCGGCGGAATATCGCCGGCAAATCCGGTCAACAAACCGGCGGGCCGAATCACGCCCAGCAAAGCGTTGAGCTCGGCCACCGACAACACGCCGCGAATGCCCTTGATCGCCGCCACACGTGACGAAATCTCGGCGGCGCGTTGCAGTCCGCCAGTGGTCATCAGATCTTTGTCGCGATAAACCAACAAGATCGCCGCGTTGCCGCCAAAGGCATCGCGCAGCTCGTCATAAGCAATGATCGCCGGATCGTTGGGCGCAAACATTTGGTCGATCGTGCGATCCATTTGCAACCGCTGCGAGAATGGAAACGCAGCGATTAGAATGACGCTCGCGATGATCGCCAGCGGCAGCCGCCAAGCGATCAGCCGCAGGGCAACGCGAGTTGATAGATGATTGGCACGAGGCCGGCTGTCTCGGGGTCGGTTGTCTCGGGGTCGGCTGTCTTGGGGTCGGCTGTCTTGGTTCATCCGCCAGTCAGTAAATGGGAGCGATAAAAAAGTGTCCGGTACCTTTTGTGCGAATCGCCCACAGGGCCAGTTCCTGGCAAAAGGTACCGGACACTCTCCTACCGCACGCTGGAGACATTTTGCCTTGCTGATCGTGTTTGCGTCAGTGGTCCGAGGTGGAGTGTTGCTTGCCACCCATGAACAATTGTCCGCTGACCCCGACGCCTACCGACGGATCGCGCGTTGTTTGGTCGTGCACGGCAGCTTCGGACTCCAGTCCGTTGACCCCGCAGCGGGTGAGGCTTCGTTTTCACCGACGGGATATCGACCGCCGCTTTATCCATGGCTGTTGTCGTGGTTGTGTGATTCGCACGGTCATGCGGCGAACGTATCGATCGCGCTGTTGCATTTCACACTTGGACTGGCGACGGTTGCGATTTCATATTGGCTCGGCGCAAGGTTGCTGTCGCCGCTGGCCGGAATTGTGGCGGGAGTGTTGGTCGCAATCGATCCGTTGCTGCTGCAGTCGGCATCGCTGGTAATGACCGAAACACTGGCGGCGACATTGGTCGCGGTGGCGCTAGTGCTGTGGGTTAAGTTGATGGACGCATTGAGTTCCAATGCCGTCATGCGCACTTTTGCGATTGCGGTTTTGCTGGGCGGAGTGCTGGCTGCGGCATATCTGTGCCGACCGACGTTTATTTTGTGGCCGGTGATGCTGTGTATTTATTTGTTGCTGCTGGCGGTAAAGCGTCGCAGTGCCCGACCACTCGTTGCCGCGTTGATCTTCACTGTCGTCGTTGGCAGCGTCGTCGTCGCCTGGACATGCCGCAACATCGCCCAACTTGGCCATCCGGTTTGGGCAACGACGCATGGCGGGTACACATTGTTGTTGGGAAACAATCCACCGATTTTTGACTATTTCGACGGCAACCGGAAGTTTGGCGATGCCTGGGACGCGACTTTTTTTCTGGACCGCTGGGATGAACGCCGCCGCGCCGATCCTCGCCGCGCGTCGTTTTGGGAAGCGGAAATCGGCAAATTGCCAGTTTGGCCGGACAGCGATCGCCTTCGCCTGGACGAGATCGCCGACGACCGTTTGGCGTACGAATCGGCAATGGCCGCGATCCAGCGAGACCGCGGATCGTTTCTTCGCGCCGTTGCCTGGCGGATCGGACGTTTGCACAGTCCCCTGCCGCTGCGGTTGGCAACGTCGCAGCATCGCGGATGGCTTCGGGTGATGTCGGTAACGGCGTATTATTTGGTCGTCCATACGCTGATTTTGGTCGGATTATGGCGAATTCGCCGCGAATTTCTTTGGCCGCGGTGGGCGGCTTGGTTTGCGTTATGGTGCGTTCTGGTTTCGGTTCATGCCTTTTACTGGACCGACATGCGAATGCGTGCCCCGGCGGTTCCCGGATTGGCTATTTTGGCGTCGGCGGCAGTTGGTTTGCGGCGATTGCGAAGTGACGATCTGGCGCTACTCCAATCGACAATCCCCGCCGCCATTCGCTAAGTTATTTATCGGGGTGGCGGCCCTAAAGTGTTCGATCATGTACTCACACCAGGGTGCCCACGTGTCCGTCCTCGATGATCCAATCTCGTTCGACCAATACGCCACCGACCAATTTTTTGACGAGCTGATCGAGTCCAACGGTCGCCCGCGACCTGACGCGGCACCGGTTGTCGACGTGATCAATCGATTACCTATCGGCGATTTGCTGCGTCGCCAAGCCGCGATCGAGCGGTCGCTGCACCGCATGGGCATCACGTTTACGGTTTACGGCGATTCCAGCGGCACCGAAAAGATCATGCCGTTCGACATTGTCCCGCGCGTGCTCGGCTCGATCCTCTGGAAACATATCGAAGCGGGATTGAAGCAGCGGATCAAGGCGTTGAATCTGTTTCTCGACGACATTTACAACGAGCAGGCGATTCTGAACGACAACGTGGTGCCGCGCGAGTTGATCGAAAACGCGTCGACCTTTCTCAAGCCCTGTATTGGACTAAAGCCGCCGCGCGGCGTGTGGTGTCACATCACCGGCACCGACTTGATTCGCGATGCCGACGGCGCGGTGTTTGTGTTGGAAGACAATTTGCGTTGTCCCTCAGGCGTTTCGTATGTATTGCAAAATCGCGCCGTGATGAAACGTAACTTTCCACAAATTTTTGCGGCATCGAAGGTCCGTCCGGTCAACGATTATCCGGCCAAGCTGTACCAAATGCTGCGTTGGTTGGCACCTGACGATATCCCCAATCCAACCGTCGCCGTGTTGACCCCCGGCATGTACAACTCGGCCTACTACGAACATTCGTACCTGGCTCACCAAATGGGCGTCGAATTGGTCGAGGGTCGCGACTTGATGGTTGATGACGGCGTCGTTTACATGCGGACAACCGACGGTCCCCAGCGCGTCGATGTGTTGTATCGCCGAGTCGATGACACGTTCATCGATCCCAAGGTGTTCCGCGAAGATTCGGTCTTGGGCGTGGCGGGCATTATGGATGCGTACCGTCGCGGCAACGTGGCACTGGCCAATGCTCCGGGGACCGGCGTGGCCGATGATAAGGTTGTCTACGCGTATGTTCCGCAGATGATTCATTACTACTTGGACGAAGAACCGATTCTGCCCAACGTGAAGACTTACATTTGCCAACGGGACGAGGACCGCAAGTACGTGTTGGCCCATTTGGATGAATTGGTCGTCAAGGCGGCAAATGAATCGGGCGGTTATGGCATGTTGATCGGGCCGCATTCGACACGCGAAGAGCAAGCGGAGTTTGCCGACAAGATCAAAAAGGATCCGCGTAACTTTATTGCCCAGCCGACCTTGTCGCTGTCCCGGATGCCAACGGTCGTTGACGGTTCATTGCAAGGTCGTCACGTCGACCTGCGTCCTTACATTTTGCACGGCGAACAGACTTGGGTCATGCCCGGCGGGCTGACGCGAGTGGCACTGAAGAAAGGTTCGTTGGTCGTCAATTCGTCCCAGGGCGGCGGCAGCAAGGATACTTGGGTTGTCGCCGAGCCTGGGCAATCCGTCGTCGATACACAATCCGACTGAGTCATGTTGTGCTTGTCCCGTTGGCCCGCAATCATTCACCGATCTACCGCAAGAACCTCCGATGTTATCCCGTGTAGCCGAATCGATTTATTGGATGGCCCGTTACATTGAACGCGCCGAGAATACGGCGCGATTTATCGAAGTCACGTTGAATTTGGTACTCGACCAACCGATGGGTGTCGACGAACCGTGGCGCCCGCTGATAAATGCCACCGGCGACGACGAGATTTTCAACAAGTCTTACGGCGTCGCCGATGCTGAATCGGTAATGCGGTTCATGGCTTTTGATCGCGAATACAGCAATTCAATCATTGCGGCGATGCGAATCGCCCGTGAGAATGCGCGGTCAATTCGCGAGTCGCTGTCGTCCGAGGCGTTTGAACAAATCAACTCGCTCTATCATTTCGTCGGTAGCGCCGCCCGCGAAGAGCACGCCTTTGACTCGCCGACGGAGTTCTTTGATTCGATTCGACGCCAATGCCACCAATTGACCGGCATTCTCGACGCCACCATGTCGCATGACACCGGCTGGCATTTTACGAACATGGGCAGGTTGCTCGAACGCGCCGACAAGACATCGCGAATACTTGACGTGAAGTATTTCACGTTGCTGCCGACGGTCGATTCAGTTGGCACGGCGATCGACGATTTGCAGTGGTCGAGTTTGTTGTTTTCGATCAGTGGTTTTGAGGCCTATCGTCGCGAGCACCACATGATTCATTCGGGTAAAGTCGTTGACTTCTTTTTGCTTCACACCGATTTCCCCCGCTCGGTGCGGTTCTGCGTCGATAATGCCGAAACGTCGCTGATGGCGATCACCGGCGGTGCCACCGACGGTCGCCACGAGGCCGCCACAAAGAGCGTCGCGACATTGCGTGAACGTTTGGCATCGACCGACGCGCCAACAGTCCTGCGCGATGGCTTGCATGAATTCGTCGATTCGATTCAAAGCGACATCAACGAAATCGGCAGCGCGCTGTCGGACACCTACTTCCAATAGCGCCGGTCCCTGCCTTGGTCCTCAGTCGGTTTGCTCATGCTGGTTGGGCAACGCTTTGGACGATTGCTGCGCACGCTTGAGAACAGGGTCGTCGAGGTCCAGCCGATAAAGGATCTGGTTGTAGTTATAGCGCGGCGTCGGCTCGGCGTGATCGGCGAACGTGGCGGTGTAGGTTCCTTCGAAGAGCAGCACTCGGTCGTCCGCCGATGTCGCTTCAGCGTGCAGGCGCGGGTTGTAGAACGTGTAGTTCTCGTGGGAGAGAATTTCGACGGCTGGCCCCCACGGTCCGGTCGGCGAGTCGGCTTCGGCATACCACACTGTACCCAGCGCCGACGCCTGACCAAACTTCTGCACAAAGACCGTCACCCATCGCTGGCGGTAATCGTTCCAGGCGATCGAACCGGAGTGCGGTTCGATGGTAGTTTTGTCATCAGCCGAAAGCAGCGTTCGTTGCGGCGCGAGTTCCTGCCATTGCGATGCGTCCTGCCAGGCCTCAAACGTCGCGGGTAATCGAACTCGCGGCAACGGATTACCAAACAGCAGCCATCGCCCACCGTCGTCGTCTGTCCAGAACGCGGGATGGCCGTCCTGGACAAGCGTTGGCGGCGGCGTGCCCGACGACTTCTTCCAAGTTGTTTGTAGATGCGAGAACTGTTCGGCTTCCTCATTCCAAACGCAAAGTCCCGTCTGGTAAACCGTCAGCGGCGGCTCGATTTTGCGATAGAGTGCGACCAGCCGCTCGTTGCCGCTTTTGTCCGGCAAGCTAACGTATCCGGTCAGCCATGTTGGGCCGTCGCCCGGCATCAACGCCACCCCGCGCGGCGTGCCATGTTCGTTCAGAAAGTAATCGAACGACGGTCGCAGCGGCGGCTGCAATGAAGTGAACGGCATCAGCGTCGTCGTTGCGCTCGTCATGTGGAAAACCCCCAGCGGGTACGAAGAAACCGTGGTGTCGCCCCACGCCCAAAACAACTTGCCGCGATGCTTGGCCAATTGCAGGCTGTCGCATCCGAACGCCGGCCCGTCCTGCCAATCCGTGGCTTCGCCCAGTTTCTGACTTTCCGCAAACAGTCCGTTGCCCGTCAGTCGCCCGATCCGCTTGGCGATCGCAGTGCGGGTGACTTCGACCACCAATGTCTCGTCGCAGCGCGGCGTCAAGCGCACGCCGCGATAGCCGAATCCATCGGCCTTCACTTCATACCCATGACCGATCACGCTGAACCAAACCTCGCGGTTCATCATTGCGGGGTCATCGATCGCGATCACGCCCGCGTTGTCGGTCACAAACCGAACATGACTTGTCGTCCGCAACTCAACCAGCGGAACCGGCCAGCCGTTGCTTCTGTCGACGACTTGGACCTTGCAGGGCTGCTCGGCTCGGACAGTTGCATTAACGTGGATCGCAACGACGCACACAATCAGCAAGCGGACAGCTAGTTGCTTATGGGACGAGCGAGCGACAGGATTACAAATTGTCATTCAACCATTGGCCCAACAGGTCGGGCCGGAAACCGCGTGGCCCCTCGCCGCTGTCCCAGGCGACGCGACCGTCTTTGCCCACGACGACCAGCCGGTTGGGCCAAGCACCATAGGCGGCCAACGTCGCGTTGTCCTCGCCGTCGATTAACAACGGAAACGGCACCTGCAACAATGTGCTGCAACTTTGGGCGTTACCAATGCGGGCCTGCAGCGTATCGGTTTGAGTGAACACCTTCAATTCGCTATTCCCGTTCTCGTCGAACCGAATCGACGACTCAGGATGCGCTTCGCGAATGTAGATCATCAGAAACTCGGCCTTGTCGCCGTATCGCTGGTGAAGGTCGAACGTTTGCAGGACGGCCTGGCGAAAGGGACTGCAAGTGATGCTGCCGAACACGAGGACCACCGGCTTGTTCCCCTGGAATTGTGACAGCGAAATCGTATCGCCGCCGCCCAACGGTTGCAGCGAAAAACCTGGGGCTGCGTCGCCGACACCGAGTTGGGAATCGACGCGCTCCGCCATCGCCGGAGGAGCGTAGTATTCACCATTGGGTTTGACGCGGCCCTTACGCACTGGCGTGGCAACCCCGCCGACTTTGGTTTCCCTTTTTATCGAGGTCGGCTCTATGCCAAACTCTTGCATGATGAACTCCAGCACCGACAGCGCGTATCTCGGATCGTCGCGGTCGACGTGCGTAACAACCTCGCTGCGGATACCAAGCTTGTCCATCTCCGTTTTCAACGCATGGCCAAAGCGCGGGCTGTGGATACCGGCGATTTCGTTGCTGTCCTTGACCAAATAGGTTAAGAGCGCGGGGACGTCGTCCTTGGTCAAATGATGCAGCGGCGAAACCTCATCGAACAGCGAATACTTTTCTGTTGGAAGTTGATCAAGCCGATCAAGATCGGCATCGAACAACGAACGGAGCGCGCCGAGGCGATAGACCTGGTCGTCTTCCGGAAACAGCTCGCGGATGAATCGCGGATCGTAGGAAGTCTGGCCGTTTGAAACCGCCATGCAAGTTAGCCGGGTCGATTGTCGCAGCACTGGGTCGCTGTTGTTGGGGTCCGCCAGGTCATCGTGAAAGCCCAGCCAGAGTGAGATCCCCGCGCCTGCCGAACCGCCAGTAGCCGCGATCCGCGTCGGGTCGATATTCCACTGCTTAGCGTTGTGCCGGATGAACTGAATCGCACGGGCTCCGTCGAGAAACGGTGCGGGGGCGATTGCGTCTTGCGACATTCGATATGTGATCGCGACAACGGAGAATCCGGATTGAAGACACGCATCTAACAGCGCCGGTTCGACGCTCTTGTCGCCGCTGGTGAATCCGCCGCCGTGAATCGAAACCAGCACGGGAGTTGGTTGCTGTGATTGGGCCAACCAGACGTCCATCACGTTGCGCCGATGAGTTCCGTATTTGACATCGCCATGCGCGGGGACATGCTTACGCAAGGTGGTAGCTGTCATCGGCGGTTTGTCCGCAGCCGCGGGAGCGTTGTTTCGTCGCTGGACAAACGCATCCATTTCGCCGCGACTGACTACTCCATCTCGATCGGCATCCATTTGCAAAAACCGATTACGCGCCGATTCGGGCAACTCGTCCTTGCTCAGTTGGCCGTCCTTGTTCTTGTCCCACTGTTGGAGCCGATCTCGCTGCTGCTGAGCGGTCAGCGCTTCGCCAACAAGAACCACCAACCCAAGACTGATGAGGACGGATCGAGCTTTCACAGGAATTCGCCTTATGTTTTTATGAAAATAGATTGATACGAGAAAACCAACTGTTCGATTTACAGAGCTGAAACACCGCGTGCCATCACTCGCGAACGAATCGGCGAGATAACAAATCAGTGTAACCATAATAGAACACTTCTCGTCGACCGGTTTTTTATTTGTCCATTGCCGAGAACTCGGCGTTCCCGTTGACATCACAGCGATTCGGAACGCGACATGAGATACACTTAAGTAAATTTGAAACGTGTCGGGCGGGTTCGTGAGGCTACCTTTGCTCTGAGATTGAAGGAACTGGCTGTTGCGGAAGATTGGAAATGGCGTACTCGTACTGCTGAGCATCGGTTGCCTGGTGTGCTTGATACTGGAACGCCGAAAGGTGGCGGTTCTCAAACTGGAGCAGCAGCGATTGGAGCAGCTTGTTGGGCAGTTGAAGATCGACAACCCCGACAAGATGCAGCTCAAAATGGTCCAGCGTCCCAGTCGGGACCATATCGTCTGGCGAATCTACTTACCCGGTAATCAGAATTGGAGATTGGCGGAAAACAGTGTTGGCGGAAGTTCCGGCTGGTCATCATTGGGAAAATCTCGAGCAACGGAAGGATTGTTGCGTTTTCGCATCGATCGCGATGACGGCAAAAGCAAAATTCATCTCATCCGCAACAATGTATCGTCGACCACGTCGCTGCAGCCCGAGTTAGCTGATTTCTTGGAGGCCCATTGGGACGAATTGGATGTCAAGATTGCTGGCGTCGATGCTCAAATCACTGAATCCGTTAATGCCATTATTCCGTTGATCGAAATACGACTCCCTGCAGCCCTCAAGTCATTAGCGGACAAGGAACTCAGTAACTTGGGATTGCAAACCTCCGCAACGATATTCCAAGTTATCCTCGGTAGCGAGAAGGCATTTGAAGATCGAGAAAAATTGGAGCAGGCGAAGCAGAACGGTGGCTCACCATGAACGATCAAGCGTGTGAAAAAAGTGTCAATCGTCGTTGGCAACTGAGCCTGTCCACGATGCTATTGCTCGTCACACTGTTCGCCGTCGGGGCAGGCTTTGTTAAAGCTCGCCACGACCGCAATGAGCTGCAAAGATTGCTGGCGACTTTACGTCCGATGACCAGAGAGTTGTCGGTTGACAATCCAACACAAATTGCGGTCGTCCGCCGCGTGCCGACATTGTCGAACGAATTGATCTTTGATGCCTACATTCCCAAACCCTTGGTGCCAACACAAGTTCATCGATTGTGTCTCGTGCTCGAAGAAATTGTCGATTCAGGCCCATTCGATGTATTGTTTCCACAGCCGACGGGATCATTTGATTTGCAACCTGGCATCCATTCGATTGAACTCCGCAGCACTGAAGCTGATAAGAACGACGTGAACAGTGAGCACAGGTTTGTAGTGCTGGTCGATGGCGAAACAGTCATCAAGGCAAAACGTCCAGCCGTTTGGCAGGCAAGTAACGGATGGACCAGTTACGGAACCATTTCGCAATCCCAAGCATTCGATGCAAAAGAAGCGGTTCAACTTTTACGCCGTCGAAACAATGAACCGAACAAGAACTTCTCATTGAGTGCCCCGGCGAAAAAACCTACCAACGGTGTTCTACTTTGGATCGATTCGGGAGACTGAACAGATCCGGGCGACCATGCCACTGGTGAACAATGTTCCGCATCAATAATGCGCAATCAAACGCCACCGATCCAGCCGGGAACCGTTCGCAGTCCTCGAAGTAACTGGACCGTATCGAGTCAACCTCCAGCGATTCGACATGCCAGTTGTCGCATTGCAATTCGATACCGTCGAATTTGCCCGTGGTGTTTGTATCGGAGTAACCGAGCGAGCCTGCGGCAAAAAAATTAGACGCAGCGCTGAGCGATCCGAAAACAGACGTTTTGGGAAACGAAGCTGCAACGGTACCGGCAATTTGAACCAACGCCTTGTCATCATGACTTTTCATGGTGAGCGAGTATTGTTCATCCTTCTCAACCACCGTGAACCGCGCGTGGTGATGCAAGCCCGGAAACATTATGCCGCCGGCCAACGAATTCAGAATTGAATTGGTGTCACGTCGGGGAATATAAACGCCGTGCATGATTTCGCAGCCCGAATCCCACTGAACTGCAATTCGGTGCGCAGCGTTTTCCGAACTAAGGCCCCAAGGCATCGGCAAGAATTTAGGGCGAATTTGTTTCAAGCGAATCATGCAGATTCCACCGATCGCATAACCATTGACAATCTGAGGTCGAAATGGCGGTGGCAACGCAGCCGCCACGCACGCCGGGTCGATGCGATAGTTCGCCAGGATCCGTCGATCGATGATTCCGCGGATTGAAGGTAATTGCAGCATCATTGTGTTAGCAAGAAGCGAACGGTGCTCGAGATGATCGCGCTCATCGATGAGTGCGGCTTTACGTTGGCAATTCGTTGAGCCGTTGCTTGAGCCGACGCAGGACTCGGCAGCGCGCCTGGTAGACCGAGGAAACTCGCAACGACAAACGCTGGGCAACCTCGCCGGCGGGCACGTTCTCGATTGCCGTCAAGCGAAATGCCTCCCAAGTTTGTGGTTCAAATTCCTCGCGGATCAATGCCAGTACCCTTTGCGTCACGGTGACGGCGAGCGCCGACGCGGACGATTGATCATTGTCAAAGTCAGGCACAGCCTGCAACCAATTCAGCGCATCGGTACCGCCTTGGGCTTGGGGATGGCGTGCTCGACGGCGATAAAAATCGGCCAGCTTGGTGCGCGTGATCGTCGCCATCCAAGCGCGAAAACTGGCGCCCGCGCGGTGGCGATCAAACTGGTGAATCTTGCTTGAGATCGTCGCAAAAACATCTTGGACCACGTCGGCCGCGTCATGTCCGGTCAATCCCGACTTGCGGCACCATGCGTAAACGACTGGGGAAAATGTTTCGACAAACCGTGTCCAAGCCGGTGAGTCCAACTCGCCAAGGCGCAACAGAAACTCGGACGACAGGCTGGGTGATTGGCTCATATTCGAACCCATTCTAACGGATATCCGGTACGACAATAAAAAGCGACGCTAAACCGGGCGGTTTTCGCTTGACAATTCGGCCCCGTATTGATCAACCTAAATCGCTTGGCGGAGCACCCGTTTTTTGATCACCAGCGTGAAACAGCATGAATAGCTTCGTTCGATTTAGCCTTGTAGCGGCGATACTATTTGGCATCGCGCTTTCACATGAAGGTAAGGCCGCAGGGACTCGCGGTAGCGCGACACTTGCCCAGCGTTACCAAGCCCGCAACCGGACTGCGAGTTTCTTTCACCAATCCGGCGACCACAGTCGCGGTACGGCCAAGGCCAAGACGGCCCATCATCGATCGGCGTAGGACAAGCACTCGTCCAGCCGAGACGGATTTAGCACGATCGGCTCGCCTTGCATCAGGTCCATCAAACGACCGGACAACGAGGCTACGAATTGTCCGCGTCCGCAGCCTTGGGCAAATTCCAATGCGGTTTCGGCACGTCGCACCAGCGCCGCCGGATCGGCGTCCAACGCCACTTCGGCGACGCCCACAGAGATCGAGTAATCAAGCATTGCGGTCAATGTTGGGAACACGAAACGCTGCATCGATATCTTGAGACGATTGCAAAGTGGGACGATTCGATCGATTGACGTTTGTGGCAAAATGGCCAGCACGCGTGATTGTCCAATCCGCCCAACGATGTCGCTCTCGTTAAGCGTCGAGTCAAGATGCAACAGTTGCGTGCGCAGGAAAAACTGCGTCGCCGAGGGACCGTATTCCGCGATCCTTGAAAGCTTGTCATCGAGTTCGATCGCCAGCACGCAGAACGGCGCGCCACCGCGTTTGAATTCTTCGATGCGTTGGCGAATGCACCAGAACAACATTGTCGCGTCGCAACAGTTGATGCGCCGTACCGAGCGATAATGATTCGTCGGCGGTGTAGCGCTGAGCGGTGAATTCAAGACGCTGGCTTGATCAATCGTATCCAATTCGACGCGGACGCATGATTCCGTCGCTTCGCTGGCCACGCGAGATGCACCGTCGGGGTTAACAAAATCTTCGGTCGCGCGAAACTCGTGAACCAACTCAGCGTCATGCCATGAAGTTCGATTGCGACCGGCCTGTTTCGATGCGTACATGGCACCGTCGGCACGCTGGACGATATCGAACGTAGTCTCGCCAAGTCGCCATTGTGCGACGCCACAGCTAACGGTCACGTGCAGCGGTCGATCTTGGAATGTGAAAATCGTCTTCGCCACGTAGCGTCGCACGTCCTCGGCCGCTTCGACAGCTTGGTCAATCGTTAGGCTCGAGAACAGCACGGCGAACTCCTCGCCACCATAACGAGCCAAGACGGCACCGACGGGTAAGCGCCGAACGATCGCCGCGGCGACACCGCGCAGCACGGCATCACCGACATGGTGGCCGTTGTTGTCGTTGACGGCTTTAAAGTGGTCGATGTCCAGCATCATCAGCGAGACCGGACAATGTGCGTTCTCAGCCGTTGCGCAGCGAGTGCTTAATTCGGCGTCAAAGGCGCGACGGTTAGCAACCTTGGTCAACGGATCGGTGGTTGACTCGCTGGCGCGGGCGCGAAGTTGCAATTCTTGTTCAAGGTTTCGGTTTTCGGCCGCAGCTAGGCGTTGGCGCAAATCTTGCGACGTTCGACCAACCTTCGTTAACATCCACGAACACAATTCGAGTGCCGACGCAGAATCATCGCCGGCCGACGACGCCAGCGATGCATCGACGTGGTCACCTAGCGAATGCAGCAACGATTCGACTTGGTAAAGCAAACGCGTTTCCAAGTTTTCGGGCGAATCGTCGATCGTGTTGTTGGATAAAATGCTCATCAATCAATATCCGCAAATTCAATTCGTATGCGAACGATCTCGTCGCGGACTCGCTTAAAAGCTTGGATCACTTGCGGGTCAAAATGCGTGCCGCAGCCTTCGTCAAGGATTGCGAAGCATTTCTCAACCGGAAACGCCGGCTTGTATGGACGCTTATTACTAAGCGCATCAAACACGTCGGCGACGGCAACAATCCGTCCGCTCAGCGGGATGTCGTCGCCGGACAGGCCGATTGGATATCCGCTGCCGTCCCAACGTTCGTGATGGGTAAGCGCGATTTGCGCGGCCATGGTCAACAGCGGCGACGTTTCGACATTAACCATCATTTCGCCGAGAATCGTATGCGACCTGAAGGCACGCATTTCATGCGCCGACAACGGCTCGAACGCACCTTTGCCCAAGGCAACGTGTCGTTGCATAATTGCGAATTCCTCGTCGGTGAGCTTGCCTTCTTTGAGCAAGATGGCGTCGGGGATACCGATCTTGCCGATGTCGTGCAGCGGTGCGGCGGCTTCGATCAATTCGCTCAGGTCGGCATCGAGACCAAGCGAACGGGCGAGCAATCCGGCGTAACGGCCGACGCGAATGACGTGCCGACCGGTCTCATTGTCGCGATACTCGGCCAGCCGCGCCAAGCAATGCACCAACTCGGTTCGGCTGGTTAACAATTCGGCGGTCCGGCGGCGCACCTGACGTTCCAATTCGTCACTGTGCTTTCGTAATGACTCGACATGCGATTTAACTAGCAGTCCATTGCGAACTCGTGGCAACAATTCACTGACCCGCAGCGGCTTAATCAACAGGTCGGTGGCCCCCAGTTCCAACGCCTCAACACGCATCGATTCGTCTTCCGACGCGGTCACCATGATCATCGGGATGTGAACCAAAACAGGATTCGCGATAACACGCCGCAAAATGTCGAGCCCGGAGACCGGCATGCAAACATCACACAGCACGATGTCGGGACGTTGTGTGTTGATGACATCAAACGCGGTTTCGGAGCTGGTATGAACAAGAATGTCCCGATAGCCAGCCTGGCGCAAGCATTTTTCTGCGATCTTGGCGTTGATCGGCTCGTCATCGATGATGAGCAAACGAGCCCGTTGTTGGTCAAGTATTCCGGCATCACCGGTGAGCTCACCAGCGCGGGCAACCAAACCGATCGATGGAGTCATCGCGGAATTGTTGCCAATCACCAATCCGCCGGTCGGCGGTGCCAATGATGGAATGAATGACGATCGTGTATCGGTTGCTGTAGTCATGGTGTGATCGCGAACTATGTTGCCGTTTACGTGGGGCCTTGGACCAGGGAGTCGCGCAAGGCAGGAACAGCGTCCAGACATGCGGTCAACTCGGCTCGCAACGCTTTAGCATCAGCGAGCAGCGTGGCTTCGTCCGTCGCGGCGTTACGGTACTGGTGGTCGACGTGGTGGGATAGTTGATGCAGCTTGGCGGCTGAAAGGTTTCCGGCTACACCCTTGATGGCGTGGGCAAGTTGAACCAATTTCAAACGGTTACATTGGCCGATCGCTTCGTCAATTTGCTGCAGGTTTTGCGGAGCCCGATTGGTGAACAAGTCAAGAATTTCGATCGCCATATCGGTATCACCAAAACACCTCTGCAAAAACTCATCACGATCGAAATGTCGTTTCGGCTTAGAAATCGATTTACTCGGTTTAACGGCTACCAAATTATCGATCGCCACCGCGTCCGATTTTTGAGCCGAAAGCAATCGATCAACCACCCTGCGCAATTGCACTTGGTGAATCGGCTTAGACAGGTACTCGTCCATGCCGGCGGCCAAGCAAGTGTCGCGATCACCCGCGATCGCGTTGGCCGTTAGCGCCACGATCGGCAAGCGACCACCTTGGCGGCACCAGCCGATTACCGACTCAAGACGCCGAATTTCTTTGCTGGCCTCAAATCCGTCCATCACTGGCATTTGGCAATCCATCAACAGTAGATCGAAAGACTTGGTCGATGCCTGCGTGACCGCTTCGGCACCGTTGCCGACGAGATGGCAAATAAAACCCATTCGCGTTAATAGTTCGCGGACTACGACTTGGTTGATTTGATTGTCCTCGGCAACCAGAATCCGCCTTTCGGAGGCTGGCGGTTGGTCACTTGCGATGCGCACATCGGCGGACTGGTCGATCCAAGCTGTGACACTAGTGCTTTCGACATAAGCCGTCACAATTGCATCGAACAAACGTGATTGGCGAATGGGCTTGTGCAGGTAGGAGGACAAACCCCAGGCTTCAATTTGGTCAGCCGGCAAGTCCTCGCCGATCGATGTCAACATGATCAGCTTCAGATCGGCCAGAAACGCGGTGCTGCGGATTCTCTCGATCAATTGACGACCATCCATGTCGGGCATTTGCATATCCAAGATCGCCAGACCATAGGCCGCGCCGCAATGATGCGCCGCGACCAATTCGGCATACGCCGACGGTGCGTAGTCCGAGGTTTCGCAGGCAATGCCCCAGCGATCGAGATTGGCGCGAACGATTTCACGATTGGTGGCGTTATCATCGACGACCAAGACTCGCAAGTTTTCCAGCGTGCTGGGCACGACGCGCGACTCGGCCTTTTCGGTTTTGTGACTCAATGACGCGGTGAACCAAAATCGCGAACCGGCGTCGGGTGTGCTTTCAACGCCGATCGTACCGCCGAGCAATTCCGCCAAGCGTTTGCACAATGCCAAGCCCAGCCCCGTGCCGCCGTATTTGCGCGTCGTCGAGGCATCAACTTGCGAGAACAGTTTGAACAATCGATTTTGTCGCTCGGGATCAATGCCGATGCCCGAATCAATCACGTCAAAGCGCACGAGTGTTTCGTGTTCACCTTGCTGAGCGACACTGGCGCGAACGATCACTTGGCCCTCGTGAGTGAACTTGATCGCGTTGCTTACCAAGTTCAATACGATTTGTCGCAAACGCGTGGCGTCAGCAAAAACTCGATTGGGCAGATCGGCTGCGAGGTCGCAGCAAATTTCCAGGCCTTTTTGTTGAGCCTTGGGAGCCATGATCTCGGTGATGTCTTCGAGCAACTGCGGCAACGCAAATTCGGTTGGATCGAGATCAACTTTGCCAGCTTCGATTTTGGAGAAGTCCAAAATGTCATTGATCAAGCCCAGCAAGCAATCGACCGAGGTGAGCGCGCCACGCATGTAACGCTGTTGGGCTGGGTCAAGCGTCGTGTTGTCGAGCAACTCCAACATTCCGACCACGCCGTTGAGCGGTGTACGAATCTCGTGGCTCATGTTGGCCAGAAACTCGCTCTTTGCCTTGCTGGCCTGCTCGGCTGTATCCTTGGCCAAACGAAGTTGGGTGGAACGAATTTCGACGGCCTGTTCCAAACCGACAAGTTGATTTGCCTGGGCCTGCCGCAATTCGGATTTTCTCGCCAGCGTCATCGCCAACTGGCGGACTTCGACCGTGTCGAACGGCTTCTTCAAAATCAAAAAGCGGTCGTTGCAGCCAAGCTCGGCGACAATTTCACGCCACGAATAATCAGAGTACGCGGTGCAGATTACCACTTCGAGTTCGGGATCGACTTGCCACAATCGCCGAACTGTTTCGATCCCGTTCCAACCCGGCGGCATGCGGACGTCAACGAACGCAACACTGTATCGATTGCCAGTGGCCATCGATTCTTCCACCATTGCAAATGCCTCTTGCCCTTGAAATGCCGATTTCGTTTCCATGGCAATCATGATCGGCTCTGGGAGCGCGGGCGCATCGCCGAACAATTCCGCCTCGGCGGCGGCCAGCGAGTTGTCATCATCGACATGCAACATTTTTTTGATGTCGTCGTGAATCGATGGATTGTCGTCGACAATCAGAATGCGATGCGGTGCGTTCATGGTTGGTTAGCCCAGCACATTGGGAAGGTAAACGTGGAACGTCGCGCCAAGCCCGACGCCGGCGCTTTCTGCCGTGATGCTGCCGCCAGCTTCACGAATCACGTTGGCGCAGTAATGCAGGCCGAATCCGTTGCCATCGGGCTTGGTTGTAAATCCATGCGTGAACAACTTTGCAAGCACTTCGGCACTGATGCCGCCACCGGTGTCGGTGATGTCCAGCCGCAGCGCTGTCGATTCGACAAGCCCGGCGGAGATCGTCAATCGCCGATCATCGGACGCTTGTGATTGCATCGACTGGACGGCGTTGCGAATTAAATTGACGAGTACCTGATTCAAGCGGCCTTTGTTGAGGTGCAATTCAGGCAGCGGCGGAATCTGTAGTTCAACCGTCACTTCGGCTAGGTGGATCAGGTCTTTGTTGAGCAGCAATGCTTCAGCAACCAGCCCCGCCAACTCGACTTCTTGGCGAAAGTCACTGCTGCGGGCAAATGTTTGCTGCGAAGTGATCGCGTCACGAATGTGTCGAATGGTTTCGCGCAGTCGATCGAGATCGGCTTCATTAGCCAATCGTTCGTCACGCAGCGACTCGTTAAGGCTGGCGAAGTATTCGATCAGCTTGGGACCGCGAGCGTCTTGGCCAAAAAACTGGGCCGCTCGGGGAGCTTGCTCGCAGAGTAGTTTGGTGGCGCGATCCAAGCCAACCAGTTTCGTTTTCTTAAAACGTTCTTCGAGTTGTTCGATCGAGCAGTTGGCCGAGTTTACGGCATTGCCAACGTTATGCAGAACCTCCGAGGCGATCTCGGCCATGCCGGCGCTGTGTGCGGCTTCGAGAACGTTTTTGCGAGACTCGGCCAAACTCGCGACCATGGCGTCGAGTTCCTTTGCTAAGGTGCCCAATTCGTCATCGCGATCCAGGTCCAACCGCGCCTTGAGATCGTCGGTGGTACCGATGCGAACCGCGTGCACGCACATGTTGCTGATGGGGCCAACGATTCGCCATTGCAACGCGCCCCACATCAACGCAATTGTCAGGACGCCTCCCCAGACACTGCACAGCGTCGCCGTCATTGCCGACACATGGCCCTGGGCCGTTACGTCGCGGCGAACTGTGACTCGAACCAGCAAAGCCGGGTTGTCAAATAAATCATCGATCGTTGTGTAGCAACAGAGTGTTTGGCTATCAATTGCTTCGATCCGCGTTTCGCCGTCGCCGGCGGGAGTGGTCAACGCGTGTTTTGCGTTAGGCGGTAGCGATCCGTCATGGACAGACCAAATATCCACCATCAACTTCAGTCGATCCGCATACCCCTGGACTTCAGCGGAGGTTAAGAACCGACCCATAACCATTGTGCCGCGAATCGGCCCTTCAGCCTTACTGTTGAGGATCGGGTAGGACGCAACCAACATCGGGCCATTGCTGGTCAAAATGATGCCTGCTTTGCGATCCGACTCGTCGGTTGCAGACGCCAGCGGCAATGCATCCGAACTCAGCGATGTCCAGAAATCAGGAACCTCGATCGGCTCAAGAGTTTCGATGTCGCGACACTCACCAAATACAACGCTGCCGCTTGTATCGATAATCGCAAGCAAGTTGATGGATGAAGTTCCGAAAGTATCCTTCTGAAGATTGCAGCTGGCAAAGTCTTTGTTCTGGTCTTCGAGATATCGATACATGTCGTCCCAGGATGACCAATCGCTGACGAGGTGAGATAAACTCTCGATGTCGCGACCGATTGCATCGACGCATTGTTCAATGCTGCGTTCACCGCCTTCGCGTTCGAGTTCAGCAAACGCGGGCAATACAACCCAAGCCTGAACCGCGTACGTCAATGTGACGAACGTGATCGACAGGGCGAGCAGTAACAATGCGATTTGGCTGCGGATCGACACGTGCGGTTCCTGCAAAGGGTATTTGGTAAACAGTACGACATGTTCCGCTGGTTAGGGGGCGAATTGCGGATCTCACGATCAAACAAGCTGTGCGGCTTACGGAACAATCGACACGCTCGCAACAGGTATCAACGTTTTGCGAATGCTGCGCTCCCCTCCCTCCATTGGTCGATGCGAAGTGGCATGAGGGACGTGCATTCGCCAGGGAACGGGCCATGATCGTAATATTCCGAGCGTATCGATTATTCGTTTCAGCCGTCCTGTGCGCGTGCTTTATCGGCGGCAAAGCAGCGGCCGATAGTCCGCTGCGGATTGCGACGCGCCCTGCTTCACTTCCACCGTTGCCCCCACCCACGACGGCCACCAGTATTCCGTCGCTGGATTCAACCTTCGCGTCCGACAATCCCGACGCGGACATGATCAAGGAACCCGGTGACGAATCCGCAAGGGACGAAGTTGCCGATCAAGTTGTCGACGAAGAAGCCTATGAAGATAAAGATGAAGAGCCCGACGACGATTCGTTTGACGAGGACGTCGCCGCAACATTGCTAGGCGAACGCTGGCATCAAGTCGGTGCTATCTCCGCCGAATACCTTTATACCAGCGAAGTGTTCAACAACGCTCGCGGCGGCGTTCGGACTCGTGGTGCAACACGCTATCGTGGCAACTTCGACTTGGCATTATCGCTCGACACCGAGGTCACCGATTGGTGGCAAGGCGGTGAGTTTTATGTCTACATGCACCAGAGTCATGGCCAAACTTTGACCAATGAATTTGTCGGCGACACCCAATACTACAGCGGTTTGGACACTAGCCCGCGGCAGCCGGATGTGACACGATTGGGTGAATATTGGTATCGCCACAGCTTCGCTGATTCGTTTGAAATCAAGATCGGCCGGCAAGATCCCAACGGCGACTTTGCGTATGCGGACCTGGGTGGCGATTTTGTGAATTCATCGTTTTTGACCCTGCCGAACGTGGCGCTGCCAACCTGGCCCTACCAAACCGTTGGTGTTTCTTCGTTGTGGCAAGTCAACGAAAAATGGCGTGCCGGTGGCGGCATTTATGATAACGGTCGAGACATCGGCCAGTGGTACAGCACGACCACAACGCGCGGACTGTTCGCGCTCGGCCAACTTGACTACGAACCGTTTGCCAATGATCCAACGGCAAAGTTCACGTTGATTCGCCTGGGCACTTGGTATACGTCGAGCGATACACTTGCGGTCGATGCCTCACAGGTCTTTGACGGCAACTATGGTGTCTACACCACGATCGATCGCATGCTTGCCACCGAATGCGGCGACCCAAGCCAAGGCTTGGGCCTGTTCGCTCAATACTCGTGGGCACCGGGCGACCGTTACAGTATCGAACACCATTGCGGCGGCGGCCTCGTCTACCGCGGTTTGATCGAGGGACGTGACAGCGACACACTTGGTCTCGGCGTCACGACCGTGCTGTTCAGCTCCGAACAAGAAGCGTTAACGGACCAGTCCCAAGAGACGGCAACGGAACTGTTCTACAAGTGCTGGCTTAACGATTGGTTAGCCATCCAGCCAGATCTGCAGTTCATCGCTGAGCCCAACGGCATCGAACGCAATGCGTTGTTGCTGGGCCTGCGGTTCGATATCAAGTTGTGATGAAACTTTAACAAGTTCCACTACTAAGAAAACTTTCTGATTTTTCGGTTGGCACTCGCCAAAACCTGACATAGGTTTACTCAGACGCCGAAAGAGCGTTCCTTTTCACACCACTTATCACGCAATGATGGCGGATGCTTTCCAACTTGGATCGCAACGCCCCCCGATCATCATGAATTGTCAACAATTGGCCGAGCGTCTGGCGCTTTTACAACCTGATTCGCCGCCGGCGGACATCGCACGGCTGTGCTTGCTGATCCTGAATTCAGGAGTCGATGCCAGCACGCTCGAAGACCAGTCCAAGCTCGCGACGGCGCTGCGGATCGTGAACTTCCGGCTTGAGTCAGCGGCCGACCAACACGCTGCGATGGCGGCGGAGTTGGACACGCTTTGCCAAGATGGTCCGGTGCGTTTTTCGCCCGACCAAATCTGGGCATTGCTGCGTGCGGTCAAGGTGCAGAGCCAATTGCTCGATCTGTATACCGACCAGCCAATGTTGGTTTAGAAGGACAGCAACTGATACTGCGACGAATCGATTCGCGATTGCATGCTGGGGCAGCTTGCATTGCGAGGGGCATCGATTTGTCCAGTGTGCAGGGACTGCCGGCGCGCTGGGCTTGATCACCCAGCGCGCTGGCGGCACCCGCTATTGAAATCCGATCATTCGTCGGCGACGTTGACATAAACCTTCAGTGCCTCTTCGTCTTCAACGAGCAATCGCATCATTTCTTTGTAGTTCTCGAGTCCATCGACCGGCGAGGTTAAAATTCGCTCGATCACACCGGGATACATCATCTCGCCCAACGCCAAATCGCGAATGCCCATCTCGAAATGATCGCGGTTGGCATTGACGCTGCCCAACAACAATTTATTGCCCAGCACCCACTGGATGTTGATGCTGTCCGACGGAATCTCGATCTTGCGTTGGCCGCCGGTGATGCTGGTCCAGACGACAACGCCGTTATGGCCAAGTACCTGCATCGCATCGAAGGCGAGCTGGCTGTTACCCGTGGCGTCGACGATCAAATCCGGTCGCCCGGTCTGCTTGGCCAAGTCATGGATCGACGTTTCCGAAGTGCTGACGTAGTGTGCCTCGAAGCCGGTGGCGATTTCGCTCTTTAGGCACGGCGCTTTGCCGCGCGCCAGCGTGTAGACCTGCATCCCCTTGAGTCGAAGCACCAAGGTTGTCAGCAAACCGATTTGGCCGGCACCAAGCACATAGGCCACCTGCGGACGCCAGACTCGCATCCGCCGTTGCGCTTCGTAGGCTTGGTAAACCGCCTTGGCGGCGCAACTCATTGGTTCCATCAACACGTGCAGGTTTTTCAGTCCGGCTGGCACACGAACGATGTAGTCTTCGTGATCGACAAACGACTCGGTCAAGAATCCATGGCGCAGGTTGATGCCGCGCTCGTAGTAGGTTTCTTCGCTGGTCATGTCGTTGGTGCCAATCAAGTCATAGATCGAATTACCAGGGCGGCGAACCGTCGCGGTGACATAATCTCCTGGCTTGATCCGCTTAACCGCCTTGCCAACTTTTTCGACCACGCCAAACGACTCGTGGCCAATGACTAAGTAGTCGTCGCCCGGCGGTGAGTTCCCATACAGCGCGTCATTGATTTCGCGATCGGTCGCATCGACGCCGACCTTGAGCGTCTTGACCAACACACCAAAGTCATCAGGAATATCAGCTAACGTCGGCTTGGCAATCGTCTGCAGATGGACGCTGTTTGGCTTACCTGGGGTAACGGCAACCGCTTTCATCTTCATCTTTCTTGGGGTATCAAATTCCGGGGAACGCTAAACGGCACTCGGTTCGGTGAGCGGAATGGCGCTAGCCACCGGCCTTTCCCGAACCAAACCGGCTTCGCATTTCACGCCGCGACGACAAACGTCGCGCGACCATCATAATTCGCGAAAATACGAACGCAGGAATTTAACAAGCCAATAAGATTGCGTCAGCGGGGCTGAGTCGGGCTTTGGCTGCCAATCAAGACGATCGACGGCGTTCGCCCTGGTCGCTGGCCCGGCGTCCGCCGAGCATATCGCTCCAACGACGACCAAACCGCGACTGATTCGGCCCCGGAGCGACTAAGAACACCGCACCCAGTCCAAAAATCAATCCGGCAGCGGCACTGCCCATCGTCAGCGTCGTGCCGGACATACCGTTGGGCGAATCGGCGGTCGTAACCGAACCGAGCCGCGCTAACAGATTGGTCGATAGTGACGCCGAGCGGCTGGCCTCGGCATCGGCGAGTACGCCTTGAGCATTTTCCAGCAATGTTGTGCGATGTTTGACTTCCGCGGCGATTTTCGCGTAACTGGTGCGACCTTCGGCCAAGCGATCGAGTCGGCGTTGGTGGTTGAGTTGCTTGACGTGCAGTCGCTCGACGCGATCACGCTCAACTTCTAAAACCGGCTGCATCGCTCGGATTGCCGACGACGCTTCGGACTGCATCGCTTGTCGAATTTCATTTTCGGTTGCGATCGCTGCCCGCATTTTCGGATTTTCATCGGTCAGGCGACCTGACAATTGCGAACGTTCCAATTGGGCGTCGATCAAACCGTCCTTGAGCCGCTGCAACGATGGTTGACGGCTGAGCAATTCGCCGCCGCTGACCAGCAGATGGTCGGGATTGCGGACGCCTTGTTCGAGCAATTTGTTGAGTGCTTCGAGTTTTTCCAGCTCAAGTTCGGCAATCTGCAGTTCGCGAATCGTCTCATCGAGTGCCCGACGATTCGACCCATCGCCGATTACGGTTTCGCTGAGGTTGCGAAGTTCGCCGAGGTCACCGCCAAAGTTGATTTCGATTTCGCGCAGGCGGTCCGATACTTCGTTGAGGTTTCGTTTTGCCAAATCGCGAGCATGGGTCAACTCGGCGATCATACTGTCGGCGCGAACGCGGCGGACTTGGCGCATTTGTTCCGAAAGCGATCGGTAGATGGCTTCGCAAAACGCGGTCGCCCGCGCCGGATTGATTTCTTCGACTTGCAAGTAGATCATTTCGCTGCCGCCAAATTCGCCGCCCTGCGGAGCGCGGATATTGACACGCTTCTTGGCGGCACTGGACACCGTTTCGCTCGACGGCCACGCCGGATCATCGCCACCGCCCGGCGGGCCAATTTGCTGTAGCGCGCGCTTGACGACTTCGTGGTTGCGAGCCATTTCCAGCGTCGTTTCTTGAGCCGCTTTCAATTCAGTTTGGCTGCTAAATCGCCCCAATCGATCGACCGCACCATTGGCTTCGTCGCGCAGCACCATCGGCTGGCTGGCGGTCCAGTAATCGCGCGAGCCGACGGCGTAGACCATTCCCAAAACGGCACACAAAATCATCGATCCGCCCCACAACGGAGCGAACAAAATCAGAATGTAGCGGAGGTGTTTCCACTGGATGGGCGCGGGTTTTGGCGTCATGGGTGGGCTGCTGCGTATTCAATGGCGGGAAGCTAGACCCTCGACTCTACTTCACGCTTTGCAGCCAGGCCGAGCGAGTCATTCGCACCGATCGACTCGCTTGTTGAATTGGCTCGAATAATCCAAATGAAACGTTTACAGCGATTGCACTGAACCAAAACTTCATCGTTTCTTAACGGCAATGCGGCTCGATAATCGTCGATTCGTTGTCATACTCCTCGCCCAATGAATTGCCGTTTCGTGACAGATGGCGATAGGAAGTTGCGGAGTTAGTTGCGGGAGTTAAAGAATGAGTGTCCGCCGGCGCGGTTTTACGCTCGTCGAGTTGCTGGTTGTGATTGCGATCATCGGCGTGATGGTTGGATTGTTATTGCCAGCCGTCCAAGCGGCCCGCGAAGCGGCGCGGCGGATGCAATGCGGTAACAATCTGAAGCAAATCGGTTTGGCGCTGCATAATTATGAGAGCACCTACCGCCAAATGCCGCCCAGCCGGATTGAAATCGACGCGCCGTGGCGTTTCCACGCCGGTTGGCAAGTCATGTCACTTCCATTCCTGGAACAGACCGCGCTTTACGAAACTTACAAGAAGGACCGCAATTGGTTCGACCGGCTGAATGAGGCCGCGAGTACGACTCAGGTGGCTGGTTTTGTTTGCCCGTCGGCAACCGGCAACCGCCCTGCGCCACCGGCGAAGCTAATGAGTCCCCGCCGCGTGACCTGGGGCACGCCGGTGTTCGGGTCATCGGATTACGGCGCGATCAACAACATCCGTCGGGCCGCCTGGGTGATGAACGGTTCGGAAATGCCGGGCAAGATTGAGCGCGAGCGTCCGGGTGCACTGTTTCCCAAACGGCCTGGCTTGGGCGTCAAGCTCGCCGAGATTCTTGATGGTCTGTCGAACACGATCATGATCGCCGAGGATGCGGGCCGACCCGAAGTTTGGATCAGCGGTCGGATGCGGCCCAATCCCGATACGGGAACAGTCGCGACCGGCACATCGTTTGTCGAAGAAGGCTGGGGTTGGGCGGATTTGCAAGACAGCTTCAGCCTGGATGGTGCCAACGTAAACGGCTTGGCCAACAAAACAAATAAGACCACGTTTGTCGTGACAAAGCTTGGTAATTGCATGGTCAACTGCACCAATGACGGCGAGATCTACTCGTTCCATGTCGGTGGTGCCCATTCGCTGCGGACCGACGGTTCGGTGCATTTTCTGTCGGCGCAAATGGACGGGTTGCTGCTCGTTCAACTTTGCACCAAAGACTTGCGTGAAGTGATCGTCGAACCGTAACCAACATGCGAATCGCCATTCTTTGTTCCGCAGCCACCTTGGCCGCCGCGTTTCCGTTTGACAAAACGTTCGCGGCGTCTCCTGAGGTCGAGTTAATTGGCGTCGTTCGCTTATCGGGCGAGCTTAGCGACCTCAGCGGACTGACGGATAAACTCGAAGACGGCTCGGTCGCGAATCAATTCGGCGGTTTGTCAGGAATCGAGTATGCCGGAAGCGGCGACCAATTTTTCGTCCTGGCCGATCGCGGTGCCGGAGACGGAGCGGTCAGCTACCCATGTCGGTTTCACGGTTGCAAGTTGGTTGCCGATGCAGCCAGCCACGCCATTCGCTTCGAATTGATTTCGACACAACTGTTTGCGTCGGCTGCGGGTCAACCGCTGGTCGGTTCTTTGACGGCACTCGCCGCCGACCATGAACGCGGCGTTGCCGATTCTTGGTGGACGGCGCTTGACCCCGAGGGAATCCGCCGCTTGGCCGATGGCTCATTTGTTATCACCGATGAATATGGACCACACGTTGTGATCGTCGCTGAAACCGGAATTGTCGCTGGCGAAATCAGCGTCCCCAAATCATTTCGATTGCGACCCGCAGGCCGCGAGGTCGCAACTGTTGGTGCGTACGTAAATCGCGGTTTGGAAGGAATCGCCATCACGCCCAGCGGCCAGCGGATGTTGGCCGTGTTGCAAAGTCCGCTGATTCAAGACGCTGAGATTCGCGGTGATAAGTGCTTGGGGATGAATTGTCGTTGGCTCATTTTCGATGAGCATCACGAAGTAATCAAACAGGTTGTTTATCGCTTGGCAAATTTGTCCACGGGCGTGAGCGAGATTTTGGCAGTTGACGAGGATCGCTTCTTGGTGTTGGAACGAGACAGCAAAGTCGGCAAAAAAGCGAAGATCAAGCGGATCTTCTTGGCCGACATTACCAGTGCCGATGATGTGTCTGGCGTGGCCGCGTTACCCGTTAAAGCCGAGCCACAAAATATCGCGGTTGTCCAGAAGACGTTGGTGATCGATTTACTCGACGATCGCTTTGGGTTGGGAGGCCAGAACGCTCCGGAAAAACCAGAAGGTTTAGCCTGGGGCAATGATTTGCTGGACGGTCGCCGCACGTTGTGGGTATGCTGCGACAATGATTTTGATGCCAGGCGCACCAGCGACATCTATTGTTTTGCTGTGGCCGGTTTGTCGAGATAACGCGGGATATCAACGCTGGGATAGCCATCGTAGAAACGTTTGATCCAGTGCCGCCCCTTGAGATTCCCGGCGTGTCGTTGCCAACCCCAGCGCACTAGCAGTCGATCGGTAATTGCCTCGGTACTAACATGCGCCACGATCGCGACAGACTGCCGGAGCCGCGCCACTTCGTCCAAGATTTGACATGCGCCTCGAAACGTTGCCAACCGCGTGCTTGGGCCTGAGCGAACGTAGTCCAACACCATCAATCCGCCGATTCGTGACGAGCGATAATCAAGCCAGCAGACATCTTGCTCACCGCTGCGAAAACGAGTCTGGCACCAAACCTGGATCATGCTGGCCGGTGCCGCCAAGAATCCACGCCGGCGGATCGCGACCAAACGACCGTTGCGCATCACGATGCGACCGGATCGCCAGTTCTTCAGTATGTCAGCTTGGCGAATCGGGTCGGTGACTTCCATGCCGAAGTGTAACGCGCTAAGTCATTGAAGCCATCTTGCCGCATGAGGGTAAAACCCCTTGCGATGATCACTCGGCATAACCGCCGGAAAAATCGGATTGGTCGCTGACTTGGATTGGCAATCGACTTGAGCCGTTGCAATTCGGCTCGCGCGAACGGTCTTGAGAACACCCAGCGAATCAAAACATTCGGCACCCAAACAGGCGATGATCGATGATGCAATGTCACTATTGGCGATCGGCGACGCGGGCCGCGAAGAAGAGTGGCGCTTCAACGAACAGCGCAGCGAAGCGAGGCACAGCAGATCGGCGACCATGCTCGCCTGGGCGGTCAATTGTTCGCTGAACTCCTTTGCATAAGTCGCAAAGCGATGCGGATCGATCGCATAGTTCGCAATCCGCGGATGAAGCACCGAGATCTGCGCCAGCAGCCGATCAGTCCAACGTTCGCTGGTACGACGCAGCCGATTCAATTGCATCGATTGGTCTAATGATCCACCGCGACCGAACAAGATCAATTGAAGAACGCGATTGCGGGCTTCCAAATGCGAGATAAAAATCGAGTGCGTGACGGGTTCAAGTTCGCGTTGGTCCAAGGCGTGATCATAGGCAATCCCCAGCGCCGCGAAGACGCGGGTCAGCGAATCGGACACGATGATTTCTTCGAGCATCGGCGCGTGGTCGTCCCACCACGAATGCATCGCCAATGGACGGCCCGCGGTTTCCAGCGCCGTCAATTCACCAAGTAAGTGATGCCATCCGTCAAAGCGACTGCGCGACTTGACCCAGTACTGAGTCAGCGGTTCCGAGCGAATCGGTGCTTTGATGCGAACGATTGCGGCGGCATGATGCGTAAGAACTGCGGCCAACTCGGCCGTCTCGATGCAGTGCATGTTGTGTGTGTTAGGTAAGCGGCGCGGGGCGTCCAAGCCATCAGACTTTGCACCTGCCGTACCAACTTGGTGACGGACACCGGTTGCGAATCGCAGCTATCGATTCCGCCGCGTTTTTCATGGTCAGTCGCGTCTAAAGTGCCCAGTCGCTATAGGTGCGTGTTTCTTTTTGGCAACATGGTGTTGCGTTGTCGCCACCTGCGCCACGCACCGGCGGCGCGGTATAGTTGGGCATCGCTCTTTCGCTCTGGACGTGAATTCCCGTGGACCTGACAACGCTCAACGACGCGAAGATTGCCACGCGATACCGTCGCCGATTTTGGCTTGGCGCACTTATCGTTTTGTTGCTCGCTGGGCCAGCGGCGATTCACTCGCACGACGCGATCATCGGGCTGTTCAATCATCCGGTTGACTGGATACCTGCCAGTGAACCGGGGCGAGTTGACTTTGACGAATTCGCCAACCGGTTTTCTGTCACCGACATGGTCCAGGTGTCGTGGGACGGTGCCGCGATCGGTTCGCCATCGCTCGATCAAGCGACGGCATTACTCGCACCGCTGTGCGAACAATCGGATTCGATGGTAGCGCCGACCGATGATTCCACCGAGCCGCTCGAAAAGCCGGGCGACGATGCGGCGAAAGAGTTGATTCGGTTGCTTCGCGATTCACTCGACAACCTGCCGCTGCACTGGGCGCGGAGCGGGACTGAGATCTTGAACAAGATGACTTCGTCGCCGACCAGTTTGCCGCGCGGTGCATCGATCAAGCGATTGACCGGATCGATCATTGGGTCCGATGGCGCAACGAGTTGCTTGGTACTTTCGATCAGTCCCACCGGCATCGCCAATCGCGCCAAGTTATTTAGCACGATACGCCAGGCGCTCGGATTGCAAATGAAGATCGCGCCGGACGCAATCATGATCGTCGGCGGCCAACATGATGGCGTGGTGATTGATGACGCGTCGATCCGCAGCATCCGCACGTTTTCTCCACCTTCCGCAGTGGTTGCGGCATTGATTTGTTTTTTTTGTTTGCGATCGATTTCGTTGACCGCAGTCATCACGTTGGTGGCGGTGATTGGTGAAGGCTTCGTGTTGGCCGCCGTGTATTACAGCGGGACGCCGATGAATGCGGTGTTGATCGTCTTGCCGCCGTTGATTTTCGTATTGACCGTTTCATCCGGTATCCACCTCAGCAATTACTACCTGGACGCATTGGCAGAATTCCCCGAGGCGACCCGCGCCCAGGCGGTGGCGATCGCAATGCGGGCTGGGACGGTGCCATGTTTGCTTGCCGCCAGCACGACGATCATTGGCCTCGGATCGCTCTCGATTGTTAGGCTTGAACCGATCCGCGTGTTTGGCGTGGTCTCGGTGTTGGGATTGATAACGACGTTGGTGTTGCTGCTACTGCTATTGCCGGGGGCGATGATGCTGTTCGGCGGCCCGCGTCATGTTTCAGATCGTGAGCTGCGCGGCGACAATGCCGATGGCTCACCACCGGGGCATTGGTTCCGCCGGCGAATTCGATTGTTGTTTCGCCGAGTGCTTGATTATCCGCTACCGATCATTGCGGTGATTAGCTTGGTCGCGATTGTGTTGTCGACTGGCTTGGTAAAGCTCAACACATCGGTCAATGTGCCGCGCATGTTTGATCCGGCGCATTCGATGCGTGTTCAGTATCAATGGTTCGAGGATCACGTTGGGCCAACGATAAACGGCGAATTGTTGGTTCGTTTTCCCGCGAGCAACGGTACCAGTGACGTGATTGATCGGTTGGAGATTGTTCGTCAGGCGCATATCAGCACTGCGCGGGCCGAGGGTGTTGGCGGTGTGTTGTCTGCTGTTTCGTTCTTGCCCGCGGTTCCCAATGGACGTTCGCTGTCCTCGACGGCCACGCGTTCGGTGATCCGTGGCCAATTACTTGATCTCGATTCGGCGGTGGGCAAGCTTGGTTACTTGTCGCGTGATGACCAAGCCGAAGTCTGGCGCGTTAGTTTTCGCCTGCCGATGACGACGAAGTCGGACTACGGCCCGGAGATTACGGCCGTTGGCGAAGCGGTCGGTGGCGCTGTCGAGAGTGCGGCAGCAGCGAAAGGGATCAGCGCGCTGGACCAACCCAAGGTGGTGATGACCGGTGCGGTCAAGATCGTTCAAGAGGCGCAAGAAGTCTTGTTGCGCGATTTGTTTCGTAGCTTTTTGTCGGCGTTCGCGGTGGTGGCGATTGTGATGATGTTGCTGTTGCGCAGCGTTGTTGGCGGCTTAATTGCGATGATCCCCAACTTGCTTCCCACGATCGGATTGTTTGGGTACATGGGGTTGGTGGATATGCCGCTGGATATTGGTTCGGTGATGACGGCGAGCGTGGCGTTGGGCATAGCGGTCGATGACACGATCCACTTGCTGAGCCGATTTGGCAGTCGTGTGGCCAAGGGCATTCGACCCAAGCGCGCCGCCTGGGGCGCGATGCAGCAATGTGGGATGGCGATGGTTCACACGACGCTGGTGTGCGGGTTGTCGTTGCTGGTTTATGCGATTAGCGACTTTGTACCGACGCGGCGATTTGCCTATTTGATGTTCAGCCTGCTGGCCGTCGCGTTGGTGGGTGACTTGTTCTTGTTGCCCGCGTTGATGGTCAGCCGCTTTGGTCGCTTCTTGGCAAGGCCAGTGATGAGCGACCCCGACGCGGAGTTGTCAAACGAAGAGCCTGACGACCAACCGATGGATGTACGTCGTTTGCCGGCAAGTGGTCCGCGTGGACGTAGCAGCGAAGTCAAAGTTCGCTTGTGAAAATCGGCACAATCGTTAAGCGTTAGGATCGGCACGACCAGCAACGGCAGAATTGGCGATTCGATCGTTCGCCAAATTAACGCATCGACAACCATTTGGGACGTAAACGCGAAGTCTTTGGCTTTGAGCCACCGATAGCGAAGTACGTCACCGTACTGAAGTGTGTGCCAAGCCGCCACACTGGTTCCCACATGTCGAAACCATTCGTCGCTCACGCCACGCAACGTTTGCGATGAGTGAGATGTGGAACTGAACCCGGTGATCAATTGGCATCAGTGACTAATGATTTGTCACCTGCCAGTTGAGAAGCGGCTTGGGTCTCACCCCTTACGAGACAACCTCTACCCAATCCTTTGGAGTTTACCACGATGCGTCGTGTTTTAGCATCTTCGCTGTTGGCCCTCGCCTTCGTTGCCTTCAGCTCCGTGGACGCTTCGGCGGGCCACTTGTTCGGAAAATTGTTCGGCCACAGCAGCTGCGATTCTTGCGGTTGCGAAGCTGAACCAGCTTGTGGCTGCGAAGCACCGAGCTGCGGTTGTGCAGTAGAACCAGCTTGTGGCTGCGAAGCCCCAGCTTGTGATTCATGCTGCAGCAAACCAGTTCGTGGCCTGTTGGCAAAGTTGTTCCACAAGCACAACGGCTGCTGCGACATGGGTTGCGAGTCAGCTTGTGGTTGTGAAGTTGCTGAGCCAGCTTGTGGCTGCGAAGCCCCAGCTTGCGGCGGTTGCGCTGTTGAGCCAGCTTGCGGTTGCGAAGCACCAGTTTGTGGCTGCGAAGCTCCAGCTTGTGGTTGCGACTCGGGCTGCAAGAAGCCAGTTCGTGGCCTGTTGCACAAGTTGTTCCACAAGCACGATAGCTGCTGCGACATGGGTTGCGAGCCAGCTTGCGGTTGCGAACCATCATGCGGATGCGGCATGTAATTTGAACCGGCTTTGTGCCGACTTCAGATAGCCGATTCGGATCAAAAACAAAGGCCTCCGGCGAGAGCAATCTTGTCGGGGGTCTTTGCGTTTGAAGATCGTGAGCGGAATGGCGCTGGCCACCGGCAGCGTGCATTACCGGCGGTTAGCGCCGAACCGCTGACGTAGATAACCCACGTGATTAGAAAAGATGATTAATTAAGCGCGCAATCCCCAGGCTCGCATCGTTTCGATCTCATCATGACGCGTTAAGTCAAAATCCAGCGGGCTGACCGTTATGTTACCAGCACGCAGTTCGGTCAAATCGGATTCCGCTGCGGGCGGCACCGGCGGCTCGCTCCACATCGCCCAGTAATAATCGCGCCCGCCCGGCGAGCTTCGCTTTTCATACTTGCGACCGTACTGGGCCAATCCCATCGGAACAACTTTCACCTCTGCAGGATGCTCCGTCGCCGCGGTCGGGATGTTGACGTTGAACAAACGTCCGGCGGGCAGGTTGTGGCTGACGATGCCATCGATCACGTTTCGCGCGATCACCGCCGCCGCTTGAACATCGGGGTCCTCGGCGTGTTCCATCGAGACGGCAATGCTGGTGATGCCAAAGAACGCTCCCTCGACCGCAGCGGCCACCGTACCGCTGTAGAGTACGTTGATGCCGGCGTTAAGACCATTGTTAATGCCGCTGACGACCAGATCCGGCTTCCAAGGACACAGCTCAACGATTGCCAATTTCACGCAATCCGCTGGCGAACCTTCGACGGCCCAAGCCCAGTGGCGACCTTCGCGTCGAATCGATTTGCAAAGCAGCGGTGTCAGGTCTGTGATCGAATGGCCAACGCCGCTCTGCTCCGTCGCGGGCGCGGCCACAAAAACTTCGCCGAGGTGGCGCAGTTGTTGTTCCAGCGCCGCGAGTCCTGGCGAATACACGCCGTCATCATTGCTGAGCAAGATCCTCATTTGGCGTGCTCAGAATCGATTCGATCAATCACGACGCCATCGATTGCGTTCATGTCATCAACTTCGTCATCAACTTCGTCGTAAAAGTCGTCGTCATCATCATCAGCCGAGAATTCAATGCTTGGGAATGAGCCAAAGCGATCATCGATCTGTGGAGCAATGACGAAGTCGAAATTACCTTCGCCGACATGCTCGGCCAATTTCCGGAAGATCATATTTTGGCGGGCGTTGTCGTCATGGGGTCCGGCAATGTAGGTCGGACGGCCATTCTTGCCAAAGGTCAAATGTGCGGGCACCGGCAAGGCTTCGATTTGGCCCCAAATGCCGGCAGCCTTGGAATAATCGGCATGCGGAGCCAGCCCCAGGTTCGCGGCATAGGCGACTGCCGCCTCAACAAAGCCGCGAGCGACGCCGGGCGTGACCGCTTGGTAGCCGCTCTGCCTGTCCATCGATTCGAGCATCTCGCGCAGGTCCGCCGGCCCGCACGGGCGAACGTTTACGTCTTTCACACCCAGGCAAAACATATCGATCAAAAAAACGACCGAGAGATACATGCCACCGCTCATTCGCCGCGCGATCGTTACCCAGCCGATACCGGTGCCATTGTGGCAATCATCGGAGATCAAGCAGGTGTGAACTTCGCCGCTTGACGCCGCCAAAACTTTGCCGCCGAGCGAAACCAATTGCGCCTTGAGCCGCGCCGCTTGGAGCTGTTTCTCGCGATCCTTCGACTTTTTCTTCGCCAATTTTCGTTGCCGTTGCTGTTCGGTTTTCGACATTGGATGGACTCCTTTATGGGTTGCAGAAGCGAAACGGGTGAGGAATTGTAGTGCGATCATTTGCGTTCCAGGTAGCCCAATGTTTTGCGAATCCGCGACGCCTGGTGCCTGAACCCGCCATCAACCCGCCATCAACCCGCCATCAACCCGCCATCAACCCGCCATCAACCCCTTGGGTGATTGGCCAGTGGTTCCTAAAATCGTGCTTTGTGCTCGCCAACTTCGTACACGTAACGACATGTCCAGTTTCTCCCCGAACGTATCAAAACCGTCGCCGAACCAATTTGGCTCGAATCAATCGGCTCAAGAATTGACCGACCAGCGAATCGTTGTGTTGGACTTCGGCGCTCAGTATGCGCAGTTAATTGCCCGGCGCGTTCGCGAGCAAAATGTGTATTGCGAAATTCTGCGGCATGATGTTTCGGTCCAGCGGCTTCGCGAAATTGCGCCTCGTGGGATCATCCTGTCCGGTGGCCCAGCGAGCGTTTACGAATCGGGCGCGCCGCGCTGCGACCCTGAGTTGTTCCAGTTGGGGATTCCGGTGTTGGGCATTTGTTATGGGATGCAGTTGGCCTGTGATGCACTGGGCGGACGTGTCGAAAATACGCCCAGCCGCGAATATGGGCGCGCACGATGTGAAATTGCCGCGCCGTCGGAATTGTTCGCTGGCCTGCCCGAAGCGATGGACGTGTGGATGAGCCATGGTGACCAAGTCTCCGGCGTGGGCGATGCGTTTGTTTCGATCGCGCGGACGGCAACTTGCCCCCACGCGGCCGTGCGACACCATCAATTGCCCGTCTATGGAATGCAGTTCCATCCCGAGGTGACGCACACGCCGTTGGGCGGACAACTGTTACATAACTTCGTGACTGGCGTTTGCGGTTGCGACGGCACCTGGCAACTCGACGATTTTGCCACGCGCACAATCGAAAGACTGCGCAAGCAAATTGGCAACAAGCGAGTCATCTGTGGATTGTCCGGCGGAGTTGATTCGGCCGTGGTCGCGGCATTGCTTTACAAGGCGATCGGCCCGCAGTTGGCCTGCATCTTGGTCGACAACGGATTGTTACGCAAAGACGAACAGGCCGCCGTATTGGCCGAGTTCACAACGCACTTCAAAGCAGACCTGCACGTTGTCAATGCCGAAGACCGCTTTCTTTCAACCTTGGCCGGTGTGGTCGAGCCGCAAGAAAAGCGGCGACGCATTGGCCACGCCTTCATCGAATGTTTTAAAGCCGAAGCGGCTAAGATCAAGGACGCCCATTACCTTGCCCAGGGCACGCTTTATCCCGATGTGATTGAAAGCGGTGCGGCCAAAGATGGACCCGCAGCGACGATCAAACTGCACCACAACGTCGGCGGCTTGCCGGAACAATTGGGCTTCGAGTTGGTCGAACCGCTGAGAGATTTGTTCAAAGACGAAGTCCGGCGGTTGGGTGCAGCACTGGGCTTGCCGGAAACGCTGGTTTGGCGTCATCCGTTTCCTGGGCCGGGGTTGGCGGTGCGATGTTTGGGCGAAGTTACTCGCGAGCGTTTGGCCAAGCTGCGCGAGGCCGATGCGATTGTGGTCAACGAAATTAGATCCGCCGGACTGTATCGCCAAACCAGCCAGTCGTTCGCGGTGCTGTTGCCGGTCTACAGCGTCGGTGTGATGGGCGACGCGCGGACGTATGAAGAAACGATCGCGATCCGCAGCGTCGATACCGACGATTTTATGACGGCCGATTGGAGTCGCTTGCCATACGACCTACTGGCCCGGATCAGCACGCGAATCATTAATGAAGTCAATGGCGTGAATCGAGTTTGCTATGACGTTAGCAGCAAACCTCCAGCCACGATCGAATGGGAATAGTCTGATATATGTCGACGAAGCATTACATCTACCAAATCGAACACCTGACCAAAAAGCACGCCCAAAAAATCGTGCTCGAGGATGTCAGCTTGGCTTTTTATCCGGGCGCAAAGATCGGTGTGCTGGGACCAAACGGTGCCGGTAAATCGACGCTGCTGCGGATCATGGCGGGCCAAGACACCGAGTTCGAGGGCACCGCGACGTTGGGCAAGAAATTCACTGTCGGTTATTTGCCCCAAGAACCGCCACTGGACCCGACCAAGACGGTCTACGAAAACGTTCAAGTCGCCGTTGCCGAGCGTCGCCAGATTCTCGATCGCTACAACGAAATCTCCGGCTTGCTGGGCGAAGTCACCGATGACAAGCAGATGCAAAAGCTGTGCGACGAGATGGCGGAGGTGCAGGATCCGATCGATGCCAACAATTTGTGGGAGCTTGATCGCCAAGTCGAAGTCGCAATGGCGGTCATGAATCTGCCGCCTGGTGATTCCACCGTGACGACACTCTCGGGCGGTGAAAAACGCCGCGTTGCGCTATGCCAATTGTTGATTCGCCAACCTGACTTATTGCTGTTGGACGAACCAACCAACCATCTTGATGCCGAAAGCGTCGCGTGGTTAGAAAAACACCTTGATGATTATCCGGGAACCGTCGTTGCCGTAACACACGATCGCTATTTCCTTGACAACGTCGCCAAGTGGATTCTCGAAGTCGATCGCGGTCGCGGGATTCCGTTCGAGGGCAACTACAGCGCGTGGTTGGAGGCCAAAGATAAACGCATGAAGGTCGAGCAGAAAACGCAAAAGGCGCGCGAACGAACACTCGCCCGCGAGCTGGAATGGATTCGCATGAGCCCCAAGGCACGCCAAGCCAAGAGCAAGGCGCGGATCAAGGCTTATGAGGAAATGTCTGCGCAAACGTTCAGCGAACAACCTGACGAATTGGAAATTCAAATTCCACCGGGCAAGCACTTGGGCTCGTTGGTCATTGAAGGCAAAAACATTCACAAGGCGTTTGGCGAAAAGGTGTTGATCGATGACCTGTCGTTCTCGCTGCCGCCCGGCGGGATTGTTGGTGTGATCGGACCCAACGGGACCGGCAAGACAACGCTGTTCAAGATGTTGACTGGCCAAGATACGCCTGACAGCGGCACGTTCAAGATTGGCGAGACAGTCGAAATGGGGTTCGTCGACCAAAGTCGCGATAGCCTTGATTCCGACAAGACCGTGTTCCAGGAAATTAGCGGCGGACATGATGTGCTGGACATGGGCGGCAAACAATTGCACGCGCGCAGCTATGTCTCGAAGTTCAATTTCAAAGGCCCCGACCAGGAAAAGAAGGTCGGCATTTTGTCCGGCGGAGAACGCAACCGCGTTCACTTGGCAAAGTTGTTGCGCAAGGGTTGCAACGTATTGCTGTTGGACGAACCGACCAACGATCTGGATGTTGATACGTTGCGAGCGCTCGAAGAAGCGATTATGAATTTCGCCGGGTGTGTGGTCGTGACTAGCCACGACCGCTGGTTCCTCGATCGCTTGGCAACACACATCCTGGCCTTTGAAGGTGATGGCAAACTTTATTGGTGTGAAGGAAATTTTGATACCTACGAACGTGGTCGTCGCGAACGCCACGGCGAAGATATTGAAGAAGGTGCAAAGCGTAGATACAAGAGCATTCACGCGACTTAAATCTGGGCTTTCGGGCAGGAGCCGGAAAGTATTTCTGTTTCAATTACTCGTTACATGGCCGAAATTAAGATGACAATCCTCCGAGTTGGTCCCAACAGCGCTTACACCGACGGTTGGGCCGCTGCCTTTGGTGGCAAGAAAAAGCCCGCTGAGAAAAAAGAAGCCGCCGCGTCGACGGTCAAAGAAAAAGCAACGGCCAAGCCGGTAACAATAAAGAAGCCGGCGGCGAAAGTTACCAAGACGGTCACGACAAAAGCCAAGAAGGACGCCAAGCCGGTCAAGGCCGAAAAGCCAGCGGCCAAGAAAGGCGATGCGAAAAAGAAGGCCGTGACAGCCAAGAAGACGAAGAAGTAGTTCGTCGATTCGCTCGGTTCGTTTACTCTCCCGCCAAAGCTTCTGATGTCCGCCTCGTCGCCATTCCCAACGCTTCGCGACGCGCTGCAGCAGGTGGTTGGGTATCTCAATTTTTCACGTGGCACGTCCGACCCCAAGACGCTCGCCGCGTGGAATTTTTTGTACGCGTCGGCAGTCCAGGGCAAACCGTTGTCCGGTCCACCGGCGTGGTTAATCATGCGCCAGTGGCTCGAAGAGACCACCGCCGACATGGCCGAAGCGTCCGCCAATCCAACGCATTACGACCAAGCGTTTGGAATGATCCGCACGTTGTTCAGCGATGCGCTGCCCGCCTACATCGACCGCCACAAGGATTTGCTGTTTCACCAACCGCCCGAAGCGGTCTTCAGCGGTTTCTTTATTGGCCGCGTGGCTGAGTCGTTATTGCGTTCTCTCGCCGACGGTAACTCGGCGGCCGAAGAATTAATTGCGGCGGCGTTCGATCAACTCGACGACTACGTTGGCTTTCGACCGGTGGCGCGACTCGACAAAGCACCAGGTGATCCGTACCCCGGTGAATACGTTCGTCCCGTGCCGCTTTACATCGCGGGCGCTGGCGTATCCGATGGTCCGTATCATTTAATTATCTCGCGAGCGATCGAGTCGCTGCGCCAGACCGATCCCAATATCCTGCGTGCCGCCTCGTTTGATCCTGAGCGATTGTTGGAACTGGCGATTGATCCGCGGGCTTATGATTTTGATCATCCGGTACACCGGCGGGCCAATTATATTTTTGGCCAATGGGATCCTGACCAGATTTCCAAAGATGGCCATTACACCCGATATGTAATTCGTGAAGTCACGCTTGTGGCGCTGCTCAGCCGCGTTGGCGAAGACGCCAGCGACGAATCACCCGCCGATGAATTGCTCGAAGAGGCCGCGTGCGTGCTGGCGGGCACGATGTTGATGGGCAGTGGTATCAGCGGTTGGGGGCCGACGGCTCTGACCAGCGACGTGACGTTAAAATCATTGATGGAGCCGATTGCGGCGTATCGAGACGATTTCTACCACGACCGCATCGACCGTTTGCCCGAGCCTCATCGCCAGCGGTTGCAAGGCGAAGTTCGTCAACGTCGCCAACCATTCGGTGCCGCGCGACAACATCTCAACGCGGCACTTGCGCTGCTGCGCGCCACGCAATTGCAACATGTCCAGTTGGCCCGTTTGTACGCGCGGATGGGATATCCCGATGCGGCCCAAAAGCAAGCCGACGAAGTGCCCGTCACGTCGGCGCGGTTGATGTGCCGGATCGATTGTTTGATGTCGGGCGGGTTGCGTTCGTTGCGCTGCGGCGACTTGCAATCCGCCGCGGTGGTCCCGGGCCAAGTGTTCGAAATGCTGTTGCGTGCGATTGACTGCGGTGCCTGTGTTGATCCGTGGAATATTCTTTATTTCAGCGGCAACTTCAGCCTGTTTCCAGGGCCGGAGAACAGCGTTCACGACCACCGCGTCGATGATCTGGTTTATTTGGTCGAGCAACTGTTCGGTTACATGGCGCGGGTTTGGAGCGAAGCGGCGGCGCGGGACGATGAAGCGACGTTTAGCGCGATCGAAGGCCAATTTGATTCGATCGCCAAGTGGTGGCGACGCTATGCGGCCCATACTGTCGAGTCCGTCGAAGCGGTTGATCCGTTGGAGTCTTACGAATCGGCGCGATTGGTTGCCAAGGCGTTGCGATTGTGGCATCGCGGCGGCGCGGCGGCGGGCGATGTGAAGTTTTGGGCACCGCACGCAGACTTGTTTGATTCGCCGCGAGCTTATGCGCTGGTCATCAATGCGATGCTCGATCGCAAAGATTTCGTGGCGTCGATGGCTCTTTTAATCCATTGGCTCGATAACGCACCGCGAATCGGTTTGCGATTGGGTGGCAGCTCGCTGCCGCATTTGGCCGTTCGCTGGTTGGTGCGGCTGCGGATTGCGGCGGGAATTCAAAGCGATGATTTGGCCGCGATCACGAACGACGAACCGCAACCGTCCGCAGCCATCAGCGACGATCCGCCGCTTGGCGATGCTTGGCCGCTGGCGCGCAAATTCTTTGACTTCCTCGAAGCCAATGCCGGTGCCTATTGGTCGCCGCCGACGTTCCTGCTTGGCAAGTCCAGTGGCAAGAAACGCGATTGGGACTCGGAACTGGAGGGAATCGACGCCGCCAATGAGTCCGCTGACGACGATGCCCAGTCCGGCGGACTTTTTGAAGCCGCTTACGAAGGCGTGACTTATCACGATACGACCGACGACGGGCACGACGCACCGATCTTCGGCGACGGCAGTGGCCAATGCGATGAAACCGAGGACGACCTCGAAGCCGAGTCGAAACGTCTAGCGGATCATCTCAGTTTTCTCGAATCACTGGCGCGGATGTGGGCGATTGCCGCTGACATCGGCTATTCGCTGGGCAGCCAAACGGCCGAACAATCGGTGCTTGAGCAAATTTCTGGTGAGCGTGCCGATCGCTTGGCGGCCATGCATGCCTGGGCCAATCGCGCGGCGATCAATCGTGAGGGACTGCTCGAACTGCTGGACGCCGTTCGTGCTTATCGCGTGTCGCCACAAGGTTCCGACAACGACTCGATGCGGAACTACGATCGCCGTCGTTTGACACGCGATTCGTTGTTGGAACGAGTGATCGCCACGACCGTTGAAGTCTCCGATGCGCGGCGCGTGATTGCCGGTGTGCTGATCGCCGAGCAATCTCGTGATGGCAAACGAAGACCAGCGGAGGCCGACGAGTCGATCCCTGCGACACCGCCGGGTGATGATCCGTCGTCGTTGATGAGTGCCGATGACGCCGCAGCGGTGCGGATGTTTGCGGCCTTGGTGTCAGGCGATCACGTCGCCGCACGCGCGCAGTTTTCGTCAATGCTCGAATCGCTGCGCAAGTCATCGTTGCTGTATATCCCGTTGTCACGCGGCGGCGACCCGGTCAAAATTTTCATTGCGCGGCTGCGTCAACGGATGCTGCATCACCTATTGCACCGCATGCCGCGATGCGGGTTGTATGTCGAAGCGTGTCGTTTGGTCGAAGCGGCGCGGATGATGGAACAACACAACGCCATCGGTGGTGGTGCGGTCACCGAGTTCGATGGTCTATTTCGTATTGGATTCTGCTCACTGGTCACTTCGCTGGTGGCTTCGGTTCGTTCCTGGCCAATCGCCGACAAGCAAGAACGAACCAAGCAATTGATTTCGGTGCTCGAGTCGTTGACCGAAACGATGCTGGCGAGCTGGTTGGCGCACAGCCAAACGTTGCGGTTGTCAACGCTGGAAACCGTTGCGGACGACAACAATTGGGATCACCTTGTCGCCTTCATTCGCCAATACGGCGACCCGATGTTCACTCAAGCGTTTCTCAAGCTCAGCAATGTTCGCGCGATTCTGCACCAAGGCGTCGGCAAGTGGATTGATCGCGTCTTGGAGTCGCGTGACGAAGCCAAAGGCACGCCATTGTTCGAAGACCTCGAAAGCGGCGAACTGAATCGTGAAGTTGCCGAACGTTGGTTGGCGTTGGTGTTCGAGTCGATCCTTGACCATCACGCCGAGTTTCTGGACTACAACAGCACGACGACGCAAAGCGACCGCGGCGATTTGATCTACATGTTCCACGACTTCTTGCGATTGCGGGTGCGTTACGACCGGGTCGCTTGGAATCTGAAACCGGTGATGTGGGCGCATGAAATTTTGGTTCGCAGCCGATTCGAGCAAGCGGCGGCAACTTGGCGGCGAAGTTTGGCCGAACGCATTGGCGCCAAGGCCGACGTGTATGTAACGAAGTTGCGAAGCCTGCAGCGCGAGTATGCGATGCGAATGCCGACCGTCGCAGATCGCATTCTTGAACGCTTCGTCCAACCGATGACCATCGACCGTATGCGGGCACTCGTCGAACCGGCAACGCTGGACGCTGAATCCAACCGCGACAGTGTTTCGTTCGAGTTATTGGAGCGCGAAGCCCAACTTTTGACGCGTCATCCCACGGGCGTCGGCATTGATATGCCAGCGTGGTTGGCAGCGTTGGAAGAAGAGGTCGAACAGGTTGCCAAGAGACGTGGCGGCAACGAGGTTGACGTAATGACTTTGGTCACCATCCCGATCCGGCCGCTGAGCCGCGATGACCTCAACCAACAGCTCGCCTCGGCCCGCCGCCAGGGTCGCCGCCTGCCCTATATGGGCGGTTAGCGTCAGTGGTTGAGTGGGGGAAAGCTAATGGCAGATAAGTCAACCTAGTAGCAGCGATAACGTTTTTTGCCTAGCCAGCCAAAAATACCCCATTTGTAATCCTGGCTTTCGCCAACGGCTCGATTATAAAGCTCTATCACGATGTTCGCGATGAAGCAACTTTTCTGTGCATTGCCGCAACCGAAAAGACCCGCTATTTGCGTTTTGTGCCCGATGGAACGGTGCGAGTTCTTTAATTTTCTTTGACATTAGGGTCTTCGTTATGTTCATGCGCCAGCAAGATGTTGCCGGACAATTTTTTCCTCGCCGCCGCAAATCACTTCCCAATGGACGGGGTCTCGCCAAACGGCGGTTGCTAGTTGAATCGCTGGAAACACGACGAATGCTTCACGCCCCCGGCGCGCCCGTCTTGGAACTGGAAGTCGCCCATGGCGTTACATTTGATAGCGCGACCGGCCAAGTTTCGCAGTGGAACGACCAATCGGGAAATGGTAACCATGTGACGTCAGCGGGCACGCTACAACCAACCTTTGGCCAGGTCCAAACACCCACGGGTGCCGGGGCAATCAGGTTTGACGGTGTCAATGACCGGTTGTTGCGGTCGGCCAGTAGCGGCATCAATGCGTTGCCCAGCGGTAATGCCAGCCGCAGTGTGTTTTTGGTGGCGCAATTTCATGATGCATCGGCCTGGAGCGGTTTTGGTTATGGAGCCGGTACATCGAATGAAGCGTTTGGCGTTGGCATCGTTGCATCGGGTGCCAACGAGGGCAAATACTTTTTGCAGGGCTGGGGAAGCGGCAATGACCTTATTTCAAACCAACTTGGGTACACGCCGCCAAATGGGCCGACCAACGGCTGGGGTGTGTTGTCGATTGTGCATACCGATGATGGTACCAACCCCGCGAACAACGCGTTCCTCTACTTCAACGGTGTTCAGATTGCTGCGTGGAGTCACGTCTATGCAACCGACACGACTGACACGACAGTGCTCAACGGCAACGCCGCCTCGCGAATTACTTTGGGCCAAGAGATCAAAGAACTCGGCAACGTGCGGTTCGATGTGGCCGCTGCGCTGATTTATAACGAAGCGGTGACGCCGGCGCTGCGTCAATCCATCGAGTCGTATCTGACGACTGAATATGTAGCCGGTGACCTTGTGCCGCAAGCCGTAAACGACACCTTTACGACCCAGGTCAATATGGCGCTGACGATTCCGCAAGCGTCACTATTAAGCAACGATACTCTCGGCAATGCACCGACTACGATCTTATCGTTTAACAACGTAACCACGCGCGGTGGCACCGTGACGACCAATGCCGGTGGCGATCTGGTTTACACTCCGCCGTCCGGTGCAACGGGTGTTGATACGTTTAACTACACCATTCGCGATGTTGATTTGGACGTCAGCAGCGCGACGGTCACGATCACCATCAACGCCTTCACGACTCAAAACGTCGTAGCGGGATTGGTGGCACCGATCAGCATCCGCCAGCTTCCCGACGGGCGGATGTTGGTGCTTGAAAAAGCCGGCACGATCAAGATTTTTGACCCCAGCGCAACTGTACCAACAGCAACCACCTATCTGACGATTCCCAACGTCCAATCGACCCAGGAACGTGGCTTGACCGACATCGCCATCGATCCAAATTTTGCAACCAACAATTACTTCTACGTTTACTACTCGTCATCGACGAACAACCGCCTACGGATTTCGCGATTCACGCACAACGGCAATTCGGCTTCGGCGGCCAGCGAAACGATCATCTGGCAAGACAACGAATCGTTCCACCTGAGCCAGCAATGTTGCCATTACGGCGGCGGACTGGATTTTGGTCCCGACGGACGTCTTTATTTGACCATTGGTGACAAATGGCGAACGCCGGCCGAGTCCCAGGATCTGAATCGAGCGGCGGGCAAAATTCTGCGCATCAACAAAGACGGCAGCATTCCCTCCGACAATCCGTTCTTTGACGGGGCTGGGCCCAATCGCGATGAAGTTTGGGCCTACGGTCTGCGCAATCCGTTTCGCGCGCGGTGGGACTTGCCGACCGGACGGTTCATTATCGGTGACGTTGGTGGCAACGTGCAAAACATTGCTCGCGAGGAGATCAACCTCGGTGTCGCCGGTCGCAATTATGGTTGGCCCGCCGTCGAAGGCATCGTGCCCAGCGCCGATTTCCCGACGGTGCCCGCTGGTGGAAATTACCAAAACCCGATCTTTGAATACGGCCACGAAGGCACGACGCCAAACGGCGGTGCCATCGCCGGTGGGTTGGTTTATCGAGGAACCGCATTTCCCGCTGAGTTCCAAGGTGCGTACTTCTTCGCCGACTATGTCAATGGTTGGATTCGGTACTTGAAATTCGATGCCAATGGCGCTGTGATCGATGCCAATCCCGCCACATCGGTCATTGATGCGTTCGAATTTAGCAATGACCCGATCGCGCCGGTGGCCTTGACCGTCGGTGCCGATGGAGCACTCTACTACGTCGATTATTTCACAAATCAAGTTCGTCGCATCGTTTACAACCCCGGCTCGGGCAACCAAGCACCGGTCATCACCCAGGCGACGGCGACACCGACCGCCGGTCCCAACGCACCGCTGACCGTTTCGTTCAGCGGCACTGCGACCGACCCGGAGAATTCTCCGCTGACGTACACTTGGCTGTTCGGCGACGGTACGCAGGCAAACGGCCAAAATGTTAATCATGCCTACACCAGCAAAGGTCGCTACCAAGCCCGTTTGCAAGTGTCCGATGGAACGTTGACGACGGTATCCAACCCGATTGAAATCACCGTTGGTTCGGTGCCAGTGATCCAGAGTTTGTTGCCCGCCGATGGCACGCTGTTTCGCGCCGGTACGTCACTGAATTTGTCCGCGATCGTGACCGATGCGGACAGCACTCTGACGGGCGCCAACTATAGCTGGACCGTGCGATTCATCCACAACGCGCACACGCATCCCGAGTTCGATAACGTGTCGGGGCTAACTCAGACGCTCAACATTCCCACCACCGGCCACGATTATTCGGACTCGACGGGTTACGAGATTTCGCTAACCGTTACGGATTCCGATGGATTGTCAGCGACAAGCACGAATCGCATCTATCCCGAGAAGGTGAACGTCACCATCGGCACGAATTTTCCCGGCGTGTTGACTTACACACTCGATGGATTGCCACGCACCGGCAATTTTGTGCTCGATAGCGCGATCAATTTTCAACATACCTTGATCGCGCCGGCGACGGCGACGTTCCAGTCAACCAATTATGTGTTCGCCGGTTGGTCCAATGGGACCACCTCGCCGACAAATGTGTTCACCGTGCCAACGAACAACCTAACGCTGACCGCAAATTATGTGGTCGCCACCGGTGGGCTGATTACCAACAATTTGGTGTTGCGCCTTGATGCTCAAAACGGCGTCACCACCAACGGCAACACCGTGACCGGGTGGACCGATCTATCGGGCCGTGGGAACAACTTGATCGCCTCGGGCAATCCTCAATTAGTAGCGAATGGGCTCAATGGATTGCCGGTCATTACGCTCGATGGCGTCGACGATAAGCTGACTCGCACGCTGACTTTGAACGGTCTCCCAGCCAATGGGAAATCGCGTTCGATTTTTGTCGTTGCCAAATACGACAGCAACGGATACGGCGGGTTCACCTACGGTGACAACGCCAATAACCAAGCATTTGGGACGGTCGTCGGTCCCAATGGGAATCTGTTTGTTCAAGGCTGGGCGGGAGCCAACGACTTCGACAGCGGCGATGCCGGCGTCGGCCAAGGATGGTTGATCCAAGAGGTCACGCTGGCCGGCGGCCAACTGCGTCATTACAAAGACGGCACGCTAATCGATTCACGCACGCACACGTTCAAGACCGATGTTACCGCCGGCGAAGGGATCGCGATCGGTTCTGAAATTGACGGCAATCCGTTTCTTAACATGAGCATTGCCGAGGTCTTGGTTTATGACGTCTTGCTCACCGACCCGCAACGGCAACAGGTCGAAAGCTATTTGCAGACCAAGTATTTTGGCAGCGGCGGCAGCTCGGCGATTACACCAACCGCGCCAATAGCCCTCTTCAATGGCCAAGACCTAACCGGACTCTCACCTTGGATTGCGGGAGTTGGGGCCAGCGATCCGCAACAGATCTATCGCGTTGAAAACGGACAATTGCACGTCACCGGCGACGCCATTGGTGCGCTCACGACAAACAACAGTTATCGCAACTATGTGATGGTGCTCGAATTCAAGTGGGGCGATGAAACCTTCGCACCACGACTCGGCAAAGCCAAAGACGCGGGTCTGATTTTTCACACCAATGGCGATCCCGGAAGTTGGTTCGGACAACTGACACCAGGCATTCAATCGCAAATCATGGAAGGTGGCATGGGAGATATCATCGTCCATGAATCCGCCACCGAGGCATACTCAGTGACGGCCAATTCAGAACAATTAGTTTGTGGCCAACAGAACTGGAATTGCCGCGGTGGTTATCGGTACAGCCCCACCGGGACGCCGCGAACGTTTGACACCGATCTTGGTACAATTCATTCGAGCACCTGGGATCGTAATTGGCGCGACAACGAAGGTTTCCGCAGCAGTGTGCAGGACATCGAAAGCCCTGATGCCGATTGGAACCAAATGGTCGTCGTCGCGAATGGTGATATCGCTGAGATTTTCGTTAACGGCGTCAAGGTCAACGAGATCACCGGGCTGACGCGCACCGAAGGTAGCATCCAACTCGAAGTCGATCGCGCCGAGTACTTCGTCCGCCGTTGGGAATTGTTGCCGCTGGGAACCGCCGCCGGGCCAGTGATCACAACTAACCAGCTTGCCGGTGCGAACGCCGGTCAAGCATATAGTCAAACCGTTGGGGCCAAGGGTTTGTCAACACCAATTACGTTCAGCGTCGTCGGCGGCACATTGCCCGCTGGCTTGTCGCTCGCCGCCAGCACCGGCGTGATCAGCGGCACGCCCACGATTGCCGGCACCGCTAATTTCTCGATCCGTGCCCTCGACGCGGCGGGCCTCGCGGCGACCAGTCCCTTCTCGATCGTGGTTACCGGCACCGTCAATCAACCGAAACTGCGCACCGGAGTGGTCACCGTCAACAGCTCGGGTTGGACCAATATCAACCTAGAAGAAGTCTTCCAATCACAGGTGGTTGTCGCCACTGTCGTTAACAATAGTTCTGGTCCGCCCGTCGTCACGCGAGTTCAAAATGCCACGGGCAGTAGTTTTGATTTGCGCATCGATCGTGCCGATGGCCAAACCGGTAACGTCTCGGCGCAGGTGCATTATGTCGTCGTCGAAGAAGGCGTTTATACCGACGCCCAGCATGGCGTAAAGTTCGAGGCGATCAAAACGCTATCCAACACGACCGACAACAAGAATTCCTGGACGGGACAAAATCTGTTGCCGTCGTTGGCCAACTCTTACACCAATCCGGTTGTACTTGGCCAAGTTCAAACCTACAACGATGCTCGCTGGAGCGCCTTCTGGTCTCGTGGCACCGCAAGAAACGAACCAGTCTCGTCGACCGCAATTTTTGTTGGCAAGCATGTTGGTGAAGACACGGTCACCGCGCGCGGAAACGAAACGATCGGCGTGATCGTGATTGAACAAGGCAGCGGTCATCTTGACGGCGTCGATTATGTAGCAGCCGTCGGTGCCGATACCATTCGTGGCGTTGATAACGGCGGTGACACTTACGCAATCTCGATTGACGTACCGATTGCCGCCATCGCCAGCCAAACCGGTATGGATTCGACCGAAGGCGGCTGGGCCGTTTTGAACGGTCCGAATCCAGTTGGGTTGAATCTGCGACTGGCGATTGACGAAGATCGCATCGCCGATGCAGAACGAAGTCATACGACCGAACAAGTCGGCTACTTGGTCTTTTATTCGCACAGTGGATCACCCGAAGCGCCACTGGCATCCACCAGCCCCGAGGGGCACGGCGGCGACGATCACGAACATGACGTTGACGACAATTTCGACGGCTCGATTTCCGTTGAACCCGAAGGGTCTGTCGTGACCGAAGAGGGCAGCGGCTCAAGCGGCCCTCGCCACGACGTAATAGCAGACCCATCCGAACACGAGATTCCGAAGCATTGGTTGCGCGATATCGCTAGCGGCATTCTTCGCGTCTACGGCACCCCTGAAATAGTCGATTTGAGCGAACTTAACAGCGATACATTTGCAAGTCTCGACACGATCGACCTGCGCGGATTTGGCGTCAATCGCCTACTGCTGCCTCCACGCAGACCCGAGTTGGACGACGAGATTTCCGAATTGTTGGTGTCGATCGATCGCGATGACATCTTGAGCTTCGCCGAGGACTGGGAATTGCTCGCACCGGAATTCCGCTCCGACAAACCGTACCACCGGTTGGTCCACGACGGTACGACGGTTCTTGTTTTCGATGATCGCCAATGGACCAATCCGCTGGAAAGAGCCGACGTGAATCGGGACAACAATGTCAGTCCCCGTGATGCGTTGATCATCCTGAATAACATTGCGCAGGAACGTTCCAGCGGCAATTCAGCGCTGAGCATCGAATCGCTGGATCGCTACTATCTGGACGCCAGCGGTGATGGCAAGCTGACGGTTCGTGATGCGCTCGTCGTCATCAATCAAGCGGCTAAATTGGCAAGATTGAGAACGTCCACTGCCCCTTTGATTGCTGCGCCGTCAATCGAGTCCGACGATTCGCGCGATGACCTGCTCAATGACCAATCGAGTGCCACTGCGTTGGTAGACGAATCGATGTCACCGGTGGTTGACTTCGATCTCGATCCGCCGAGCGTATTGGAGCCCGACGCGATCGACATGGTGCTGACTGACATCGACGAGGATCACGAACATGAGGCTGCAGCGGAGTTGGCCCAGTCGCTTGCGCAGTCAAACCTCTAAACATCGCCGCGACTCAGTGGCCGTTATTACCTATCGCGTCTTCGAGCTTCGATTTGACGGTGCGGGTTGGGCGGCGACGGCTTGGCTGCCACCGCGTGGCCGAGCCAAATAGACTTTAGGGTCATCAACGATGAAGGTCGTGCTCCAGCGCTTCCCGTCGTCAGCGCTGCACACGTTGTAGAAAAACGTTCGAAATCGTTCGGCCCGATAATCGTATGGAAATTGGCTGGTGATATAGTCTTCCTCGGTCAAGTCATCGACTCCCGGCGAAGCGTAGTAATGCACCATGCCGTCGGGAGTCACGGACATACCGAGAGTCCACCAACCGGTTTGCGTGATTTGCGGTCCCCGAGTCTCGCCGCCATTTTTCGTGGCGCGAATCCGCAGGTACGCGTAGTCATGATCTTTGCGAGTTTGCGCCTTGCTCTCAAATTCGATAAACATTCCCGGCCAATAGACTTCGTTGCCGATCTCTTTCTTTTTAAACTTGAACGGGCCCACTTCTTGTTCGATCATCGCGGTGGTTTCCAGAGCCAAGCGAAAGCCAAAATGCGGGCCGCTGCGTTGCTCCCATTCGGCAACCGGCGGCAGAAAAACTCGCGTCGTCACGCTGGGCACTTCGTTGATATCGATTGTTCGTTTTAGGCGGTATTGAATGTTGGCAACAAAGTCATCCTGGTGCATCGTACCGCTGGGCTGGCCTGGAATGCCGGTCATTTTGCTCTTCATCAACATTGCGCCACTACTGCCTGGTAGGCCACCGGTTGGCGTATCGACGCGGCGAACAACATCGGGATGGCCGCGCTTGATTCCCTCATACCAACGGCCGTTGGTCGTTTTGCCAAGCGGCGCGCGCTGGTTCTCGTCGATGTCTTCGGTGCTCTTGGGATCATTCGGGGTATAAGCCCAACTTGGGTCCTCAAAATCGTCGGAAACGCCGACGATCTCGGCTCCCGTGCCGGGCAACAGTGGTCGCTGGGCTATGGCCGTACTGGCGGTTCCGATGAGTGCAACGGCACTGAGCAATGTTCGGGTGAAGCGGCTTGCGATTTTCATGGTCCCCACCTTTTATCGATACAAAACGAAAGCGCCGAAGAATCCCACCAATCTGTGTATTCGGCACATCCTGAGGACGACTTGAGCCTGAATACACAGCCGCAGCGATTGCCGTTAAACTTGCGAGCTAACAAGTTTGGCTCCCTGGTCCCGGTTTCCCAAGTTCGCCCCATGTCCACCGCCAGCGTTTCCACAAACGATCAAGCAGCCGCCTTTCGCGATTCTTACCAAGCGGCCAAGGAGATGGTTGGGCGAGTAATCGTTGGCCATGATGACATTGTTCACGGCGTGCTGACCGCAATGTTGGTGGGCGGCCACTGTCTGCTCGAAGGCGTTCCCGGGTTGGGCAAAACGATGCTGGTGCGGACGCTCAGCGAAGTGATGGACCTGCAATTCAATCGCATCCAGTTCACTCCCGATCTGATGCCCGCCGACATCATTGGCACCAACATGATTGTCGAGGACGAGCAAACCGGGCGGCGACGATTTCAATTTCAGCGCGGTCCCGTGTTCACGCAAATTTTGCTCGCCGATGAGATCAACCGGGCCACGCCGAAGACCCAATCGGCGATGTTGGAAACGATGCAAGAAGGCACCGTAACCGCCGCTGGGGTTCGCTATGAACTCGACAAACCGTTCTTCGTCTTGGCGACGCAAAACCCCATCGAACAAGAAGGCACTTACCCGTTACCCGAAGCGCAACTGGATCGGTTTCTATTTAAACTTGTCGTTGGTTACAGCAATCGCGAAGAGTTGGCGACGATCGTCGAGCGAACCACGCGCGGCGAAAAACCGCAACTCAGCAAAGTTCTCGACGGGCCGCAGATTCTGCAGATGCAGCGGACAGCGCGGGACGTGATTTTGGCAAGCCATGTGCAGGACTACTTGGTGCGTTTGACGCTCGCAACCCATCCCGACGGACTGCACAGCGTCGATGACACCAACACCTACGTGCGCTGGGGCAGCAGTCCTCGCGGTGCCCAAACTCTTGCCCTTGCGGGCAAAGTTCGCGCGCTGCTTGATGGACGGTTCAACGTCAGCTTCGAGGACATCCGACGGGTTTTCTTACCCGCGATGAGGCACCGCGTGCTGATGAACTTCGAGGCCCAGGCCGAAGGCATTTCCAGCGACTCGGTGCTACTAAAAATCTTGGAAAAGGTGCCCGAGAAGGGTGATTTCGTGGCGCGCTGATTGATTGTCCCCATTGCCAACTTTTTGCAAATAGAATGAAGCGGTTGTAATCGCTTGACGAACTGACAAAACAATTCGCACCCCCAACCACCGTGAATTCGGCATGAATCTCGATTTGAAATCAGCTTGCCTGACGCATCTTCTGTTGATCGTTGCCATCACAACAGTCGTTGCACAATCGCCGGCGGTTCCGCAAGGCACCGAGCAGACGGTCCTCAAGAAGTCAGACAACAACGAACCGATTGCGTCGGAGGGTTTCACACTGGTGTGGAGCGACGAGTTTGATAGCGCGGAATTGGATTCGCAAAAATGGTCGTCGGAGACGGGAGCACACGGCTGGGGCAACGACGAATTACAAAATTATACCGATGGCGAAAACGTGGTCGTCAGCGACGGCACCTTGAAAATTACCGTTAAGAAAACGGGAGCTGGCCAGAAAGTAGGCGACTACACTTCGGCTCGGCTCAATAGCAATCAGTCATTCACGTATGGTCGGTACGAAATTCGAGCAAAGCTGCCTGAATACAAAGGAAACGGTAGTTGGCCAGCGATTTGGATGCTCGGCGAAGGCCTGCGAACCGAAAAATTCGGTTGGCCAGAATGCGGCGAGATCGACATCATGGAATATGTCAGTTTCGACCCTAACACCGTCCATTTCAACTTGCACACACAGGCCAACAATCACACAAAAGGGACCAATATCAGCTCAGGTCCAATCAAATTGGAAACGGCAGAGGAGGAGTTTCACAACTATGGAGTTCTTTGGAACGAGGACCGAATCCAGCTATATACCGACGAGGTTTCAAACGTGCAATTAACCTTCGATCGCCCGCCGCAACCGACTCAGGATACGTGGCCATTCGACAAGCCCCATTATTTTCTATTGAACATCGCCGTGGGGGGCGGTTGGGGCGGACAACAAGGTGTTGACGATTCGATTTTTCCTTGCACGTTGGAAATTGATTACGTGCGGGTTTTCCAAAAAAATTAGGCCCAAAGTTGGTTTCCGTCCTGGCTTTCAAAGAATTTCTAATGGCCAAGTCCTCAGGGACTTGATGAACAATGCCTGGGACTTCGGGTACTCAATCCGAGTTTAATGTTGTCGCACTCGGTTCAACAGTGAGATGCCAATTGCAACGAGTACGATATTGCCGATCCATACCGTATAGGGTGGCATTGCGCCGGACTTTGCCTGTTCCAGACCAAAGATAAACAATGGGTAGTAGACAACAATCGTGGGCAGGAAACAAAGTCCAAACGTGGTCCAGTAGTCCGCCGTTTTGGCCAAAATCGCCAGTGGCGCACCGACCAGCACGAAGCAAAAACAACTGAATCCTTCGGCCCACCGCCGCCATGGTTCAGTATGCAAACGATTGAGCCGCGTGCGGCTTTCGTCAATCTCTTTTTCGTATTGGCGACCCGCCGAACTGGCGATTTGGTCCCACCGCGCGCCAAGTAGTGAAAACCCGGTGTGCGCGGCGAGGTGGCCGATGGCTTGGTGCGTGCGCCGATCCTGTTGCAACGCTTCGGAGCGAATCGTGCGCAACGACAGTTCACTTGGTCTTTGCTGACCGGGCTCGCGTCGATCCAGCGCATCGCCCAACGGGATGCGAAACTCGGTCTCGCCAGGAACCGAGCCTTGAAAGCCGTCGCCGCCCTCGACTTGGCTATCCGTCACGAGCAACAGCAACGCCTCGCTGTCGGGATCCAATCGCAGGCGGCCTTCTCGCGCCGTGAGTTGGACCTTGCTGCCTTTGCCGCCTTGCTGAACGTTTACTTTGGGATGCAATAACCGCTTGCCATCGACATCTTGAACCGAGATCGTGAACCCATGCGGCGACACGTAGGTGTGTTGGGATCGTAAATAACGATAGGCAATTTGTTCGATGGACAATAGCACGACGTGATTCACACCGGGCCGGCCCCACGAAACCGCTAGATCGCTGAGTCCGACGGCAAACGGGCTCAGTAGCGCTGCCAGAACAAGCGCCGGTTGGATCAAACGCAATGGCGAAATTCCCGTAGCTTTGACAGTCGAAACTTCGCCGTCGGCTGACATTCGCCCATACACGCAACACACCGCGAACAACGCCGTCGACGGCACGGCGAATTGCAAACTAATCGGCAGCACATAAGGCAAAAGCTGCAGCACGGCCAGCGGTCCGAGACCCTGGCGAAGCAATTCACGACCGACACCGATCAACAGAATCAGCATCGTTAACGCAACAAGGGCAACGACAAAAATCTTAATGATTTCGCCGACGATATAACGGGTCAAACGAGTTGGCATCAATGGGTTGTCCGAGGTGCCGGTGTCGATACCAAATCAAACTCCACGATCGATACGCCAATTCATAGCTTGATTTTCGGGTTTAGGCGATTGTAGAACGGCTGTCCCCAGCCGTTTGTGCGTTCCCCGACGGTTGGGGACAACCGTTACGCAATTTTTGTCACCCGAAATTGTAGCTGCGACTCAATACTAGCGTCGCTTTATTGCCGCTGCGTCATCGGTGGTTGAAGGTTGCAATGCGGCCAGCCGTGACTGTGCCGAGCTGGCATGAGGCCAATCACGAAAGCGAGTTAAAAGCGCCATATAACAGATCGCCGCGTCACGCCCTCGGGCCAGCTTCTCAAACGACTTGCCCGCCTGCAAAAGCGCCGCAGGAGCCCACTGGCCCGCTTCGTCCATCGCATCAACGCGGCGATACGCGTCAATGGCTTCCACATACTGCTGCTGCATAAAGAATGTTTCGCCAACGAGCCATTGAGCCCGCGGGCGCAGCGAATTGACCGGCTCCAAAGCATGGATTATTTGCTGCAGCGTTGCCCGAGCTTCTTCGAATCGCGCCCGACGAATGGACAGCTCAGCGGACAACACTTGGGTCAACGCACGGTTTAGCGAATCATCGCCGGCGGCCTGCTCCGCCGCTTCGACCCGCACTGCGGCAAGGCTCGCATCGCCATGTGCGACCGCCGTTTCGGCACCGCGAACCAACGTTGCAAAGTCGGTGACGCCACGATGATCGATTAACCAATTCCACCACACCAAGGCCTCGGCGGGGCGCTGCGATTGCATCAGCGCCTCGGCCAACAGTCGGTCAACAACGATACTTCGATTTGAGGTCTCATTCGGTACGCCTAATTCATCAGCGGCGAGTGCCAGCATCGACCAACGCTCACTTGCACCTGCCCAGCGACAGGCCGCCTCGCAGGCAGCCGACGACGACGTCTCTCCGGCTATCAAGTCGATCGCCAAGTGTTCGGCGAGCGGCTCTTGGTTGCCGGAGACCAATTGTGTCAACACAGACAACGTGACTGAACCCAAGGTGTCCTGTTGAATCAATGCGGCCACTGCGGCGCGCCACAACTCATCGTCGCTCGCTGATATGGCATTGGTAAAAATTTCTGTGAAAAGCGAGTCGGTGATTGCATGATTAGCGGTCGAAGGATTGAGCCGTTGCCGCCAGGCATCGCACACCGATGACGGCCATGGTTCGCCACCGGCTTGTCCATAGCGCTGCAAGACGGCCAGTGCCGCGTCGCTTTGCGGGTAGGACGCAATCAACTGTGACCTGATTGACTCGGCCTGGTCAGGCAAATTTGCTTGGTCAAAACAACTCGCCGCCGCGCGGAGCGCATGCGGTGCATCGGCATGTCCAGGGAACTGGGCCACAAAGTCACCGAGCTGGGCCGCGGCACGCTCGTGTGCATTTCCGCTCAACGCGATCGCCCAAGCTTGGCCCAGTTTTGCATCGGCGATTCGCGGCTTCTCCGGTGCAGCAGCTTGATAAGATCCATAGACTTGCTCGGCCAATTCAAAACGTTTGGTTTCCAGACATGTCGCTCCCAACGGGATCGCCAACTCGATCAACTCGTCACTGACCGCAGCTTGGTCGTTTTGGGTTGCGGCGAGCAACGTCGCGCAAGCTTCGTCGAGCCGATTGGCTGATTGGTGAGAACGCACCACCAGCGTGTAAGCTGCGGCTCGATGGGAAGCAGGGGCTTGAGCATCTTGAATCACCGCTTCACCATATTGGCAAGCCAGCTCGAAGTCGCCCGACTTAAACGCCGCCGAAGTGATCGCGAGAGTAAGTGTATGACTGAGTGCCTGCGCCGCTTGGCCAGGTGGATTCGCCGCGGTTGCCGCCAATGCACGTTGTAATAGTTCGATTGACAACCGCCACTGCTGGACTCGTCCGGCGGCTTTTGCGGTTTGGATAAACGCCTGGATCGCGTCTGGCTGGCGGCTGGCGTTAACGTCAAGTGAAAGCAATTGCCGCGCGGTCGCGACGCAATCGGTGTCCAGCCCAGCCATTATCGAGGCAATGTCAGCGCCATGAGCCGACAGAGATGCAAAACCGAAAAGCAACCACAGCACCAAAGCGGCAATTGCAAGTTTGGCCGTAGTGTATCTTGCTGAAGATCCCCGCTTACCGGGAGGTCTAACAAGATCCGCTACGCTAATTCGTAGCGTCGTTGCAACGCGAGTAGGTTCGGATCGGTACATCTGCATATCGAGTGCTACTTGAATCAATCAGCCGCAGCGCGATAGCGAGCGGTTCCCGCGATGTTAACCGCGTGCTAACGCACTACGGCTGATCCCAAATTGATCACTAGATCGCCGCCTGCGCGGACACCTTCGAGGACCGCATGCTGCTAATCATGTTGCGAAATTTTCGTCGCAAATTATTTGTCTCAAAGATCAAGTAGGCGTTTCCTACCAATGAGATCAAGAGCACAAAGTTGAAGAACGGTTGGGCGGCGACACGCGGCTTGTTGACTGCTGCCGCAGCGGCGCGTTCGCGAGCTTCGGTCGCCGCGCGCGAGGTGGCCACATAGTTGGCGTCGCTGGGACTGAGCGCCTCTTCGTCGTAGTTGACCAGCGAGGCTGAATTACCCGCTGGGAATCGCGTTGCCTGGGCGCGTTGTTGGGCAAGCTGTCGATCAGCGAGTTGTTGATTCGCCAGACGCTGCTTTTCCAACTCCTGGGCATATTGATCACGTTCCCATTGCAACTTTTCTTGCTGAGCCAGAGTCCATTGTTGTTGAGCGGTTAGTGACGTGTTGCCCGACGTGGTGCCTGGCTGAAGGTAGGTATTCGGCGTATTCGCGTCGCCGCTGTTACCAAAACTGGGTGGTGTGTAGGCCGGATTATTTGCCACACGTGAGTCGATCGTCGGATCGTTCCAACGAGAAATCAGAGGATATCCGTTACGATCAACCTGTTGACCGGCTGAGTTTAAGTAACCAGGCTGGGCGTTCGCATACGGACCCAGATTCGCTGCGGCATTTGGGTTGTAAGGTGGTTGCGCCGAGACATTGCCGCTTGCTGTGGTTGCGGCCTGGCTTGCGTTGTCAACTTGGCTGCGCGGAAAGTTTAATCCGCTAGGCGCAGCGCCAAAGTTTCCACCCGTTCCGTAGCCGGTCCAGTTGGGATCGGTCGGGTCCGTCGCGCCGCGCGTGGACGCAGGGTTGGCGTAGGGATCAACCGTCGTTCGCGCATACGGGCTGGGCGGGATCGTGGCTTCGCTTGCTGGATTGGCGTTGCCGGTAGCGCTGGTACCGCCGTACGGATTCGCTAATGCTCTCGGATCGCTTGGTTGTGTGGGGCCAGTAAAACCAGGCCAAGCCGCCGCTCTCGCATTAGGATCGATCGGTGCGGTTGAGGGCCCCTGGCTCGCCGCGTTGCTCAGCGGCGGACTGGTCAACGACGAATTAGCGGCGGTCGAGTTTGGGAATCCGCGCGAACCGAAGCTACTGCCACCAACCGGGTCTGTCGAAACTCGTGGATCCGCTGCCGCAGGGTTCGCAAACGGTTGATTTCCACCAGCGGACGCGGCCGGATTGGTTAAGGAATCAAAACCACTTTGAAGCGTCGAAGTTGCACGACGCGAAACGTCGCTGGCGGCCTGGTTCAATGTGTTGATGGGTGCTTCGATCGCCGATCGTGCGTTGGCATCGACTTGATTCAGAGCGTCATTAGCGCGGCTGCGAACTTGGTCCAGCGCCGACTGGGCATCGGTTTTCAAGCTGTCAGGCATCTGAAAGCCGCCCTGGGGATCGGGCTTCATGACCTCGGCGCTGCGTACGCGGTCCGCCGTTTCGCGCAGCGCATTGGCGGGCGTCGCTCGCGCGGCCAACGCAGTGGAAATTTCCGGAATCGGCACGACATCCTCGTCGCGCGACACAGATGGCAGCGGCGACAATTGTGCCGTTTGGTTCGCTGCAACGCGACCGGCGATTCGCGGCAATGGACCGCTGCCGACACGAACGACAATTCGCGACACGCGGCCTTGCACCGCCGGATCAATCGCGCTGGTAATCTCGCCAAGGGAGCGGATTTGTTGCAATTGTTCAGGTGAAATTTGAACAATGTATTCGATATTATCGCCGCGTGCGGAAGCCGTGCCGTCGGGTTGCCAACCATAGTCAACGCCAACTGCGGCCAATGCAAGCAGCACGGGAACTGCGCCCATTGCTCCGTCCTTGTCACAATCCATCGCGGCGAAGAAACCGTTTTCTGCTACGGGCCCCAGCCACCACGATCCGGTTAAAAAATCAGGGTCAACGCGAATGGTACGACTTTGGTAAGCTCGGGTAAATAGCGATTAGTCCAACGGGATCGGCTCGAAATCAGACTCGTTTACCCAGCCAGCCTTGACCTTGTCACCACGCATGAATCGTTCGTAAAACCCGACGTTCGCGCTCGACGCGTGCGGATACTTGTCAAAAACCTTGCCGTTACCAAACATCCGTGGGTCGGCTTGGGTGCGCAGTTCGGACTCCATTCGCTCGCGAATCTGTTTCACACGCTCGGCGGATGAATCGCTCGCGGCCAAATTTTGGATGCAGTCTTTGTCATCATCCAAATCATACAACTCGTCGGCCGGTCGCTTGCCGAAGCAAAGATCCCAATGCGGATCGCTGCCCGCGGTGCGCCGATCTTGCAGGATCACGGTTTTCGTTGCCCCGGCATCACAATTCAGATAACCGGTTTCGGGATTGCACGCCGGCCAACGATCCGGTTCGTAGTTATGCAGATAGAGCGTATCGTGGGTGACGATGCCGCGAATCGGATAACCGACATCCTGTGGTCGTCCGATGTCGTGGCGTTCCATGCCAATGAGCACATGATTCCGCTCGGGGTTAACAATGCCCGATTTCTCGGAAGCGAAGATCTCGGTGAGGCTATGGCCGGGCGATGGTGCCATGCCGGTTTCGGACCACTGCAAACCGGCGACTTCGATCAGCGTCGGAGCCAGATCGACGAAGCTGATCAAGTCATCGATCTTGCGGCCCGGCGAAGCGATACCATTTTTCCAGCACACCGCCAACGGCACGTGGTTCGACGCGTCGTAAGCACCGCCCTTGCCGCGCGGGAACGGCATGCCGTGGTCCGACGTGACGATAACGATTGTGTTTTCAAGCAGACCGCGAGTGCGAAGTGATTCCAGCATTCGCCCGAGGTGATGATCGAAATGCTCAATTTCAAATGCGTAATCGAGCATGTCGTTGCGAACGATTTCGTTATCGGGCCAATACGCCGGCACATGCTCAATGTCGCTGAGCTGTTTGCCGGCCTTGCTGACACCCGATCCGAATTCGTAGCCGCGATGGGGTTCCGTTGCACCGTACCAGAAGCACCAGGGTTGATCCTCGGGCCGAGCCGCCAGAAAATCGTCAAAGTTACTTGCGTAGTCAATGCGATTGATTTGGCTAGCCGGCGGTTCGGCTTTACGTCGATCATAAGCCTTGCCGGTCATCAGACGCGGCTGGTCGTCGGCATCGTTGGCGACGCCCGGTCCCCAACCCTTGGCCGTGTGGCCGACGTGCCAACCGGCCTCATTCAACGCCTCAGGCCAGCCTTTGAATTCAATCGGGAAGTAGCAGAGATGGTTGGCCGCTTCCTTCAATTGCCACGAGTTACGCCCGGTCAAAATCGACGCCCGCGACGGAGCACACTTTGCATTGGGAGTATACGCCCGATTGAACAACAACCCTTCGCGTGCGACTTGGTCAAACGATGGCGTCTCAACCCACTTGGAACCATAGGCGCTGGCGTGGCCAAAGCCCCAATCGTCGGCAATCGCGAACAAGATATTCGGTGGCGGTGCGTCGTCAGCGGCCGCGCCACGCGAGACCATCGCAATCGACAACGCGGCGAGAGACCATAAAACGATTCGATAGCGTGATCGGGAAATCATGTTGGGCTTTAGCTCGCGGTAGAGTGGGCCATGGACGAGTGAACGAATCTGCATTGTAAACCAACCCGATCACCTTAGCAGAATGGTTGTGAGGTAATGCGGTGTACGGCGATAACGAATTCCATCATAATCTTGCGCTCCCAAAGGAAAATATCGATGAAAAACACGAACCAGCGAAACACATCTGATGACCAGCCGATGATTGATCTCGTTGCCGGGCTGTTATCTTGTTTGGGATCGCTCGAATCGCCGACGACGTTTGTTGGCGATGAATCGATTAGCCAGATTGACGCTAAGATGGGCGTGAATCGAAGCTGGTTAACCATGTCCGCCGACGACGCTAACGAACTGGCCCTGAGGCTGGCCCGCGCACAATTTGGCGGTGATCGCTACCGAGTGATCACGTTGCTCGGCAGCCAACATGGCGAAACTCATTTATTGCGATCGGCAAGCGGACGGCCCGAATCGCAATCATTCGATGGTCCCGTCGCTGCCGGATTTCGCCACGTGCGACCGGGCGACATCGCGGCGCTAACCAAAATGATCGACGCATCGAGCGCGGCAATCTGCTTGTCGCCCGTCGATTGGAATGCCGGCGGCGTGCCGTTTGAGACCGAATATTTGGCAGCGGTCGCGGCGCTGTGTCACCAACGCGACCTACTGTTGATGATTGACGAGACGCGAATTCCACCTGGCATCAGCGGCCACTGGTTTCTTCATCAGCGCAGCGACCTGACCCCGGATTTGGTGACGGCATCGGCGGGCTGGACCGCTGGCCTGCCCGGCGGAATCGTTGGCTGCGGTCCGCGGGTTGCCGAACGCGCCGGTGAGCTGGATCGATCGAATGCAACCAACTCGATGGCTGGTCATTTACAACTGCTTCGCCAACGAGTGCTCTCGACGGCCCAGGCGATTGAGCGGCAAAACATTTTGTCACAGGTGAACCAAACCGCCGACATTTGGGCAGCGATGCTTGACGAACTTGTGGCGGGTTTCGACTTTGTCCGCGCCTACGTGCAAGTTGGGTTGTGGACGACCATCCATTTCGATTTACCGGCAAGCGATGTCGTTGCCGAGGCGAAAAAATTTGGCATAAACGTGTTGGCGACGGACGAAACCACTATTCTGCTTTGCCCGCCGACTAATGTAACCGGTGACGAGTTGTTGGAGTTGATCGGGCCGCTGCGTGGCACGCTTGAATCGCTCGAACTGCAAACTACTTTGAATTAATGCCTCGCGTGAACTCATGCAACACGTACGCACACTTTTTGATTTAACGCCAAGTGATCTACACGGGATCCTGGCGACCGCCGCGCACCTGAAGCAGCGGCTCGCCAAACATGATCGTCCGCCCGTGCTGCAGCGACTGGTGCTGGCCATGTTGTTCGAGAAACCGAGCCTGCGGACGCGAGTTAGTTTTGAATCCGGCATGGCGCAATTGGGTGGAACCAGTTTGTTCCTTGGCGAAGATGTCGGCTGGGGTACGCGTGAATCGTTGGCCGATTTTGTCCGCGTGCTTGGTGAATACGTTGACTGCATCGTCTGTCGCGCAAAGAGCCACGACAAGATTGAACAAATGGCATCGTTCGATGTCGCGCCGGTAATCAATGGGCTGACCGACTTGAGCCATCCTTGCCAAGCGTTGGCCGATGTGATGACTATCAAAGAATCACTCGGGCCGCTGGCCGGCAAGCATCTTGTCTTTGTCGGTGATGGCAACAACGTAGCGCGATCGCTGGCGCTGGTCTGTGCGATGCTCGACATGAAATTCACGCTCGCTTGCCCCGATGACTATGAGATCGACGAAGCCTGGTTGACGCGAATTCTCAAAGCCTATCCCCAAGCAAAATTTGGTCGTACCCGCGATCCGCACGAAGCCGTTGTCGATGCCGACGCGATCTACACCGACGTCTGGATCAGCATGGGCCAGGAAGCCGAAAAGATTCAACGTAAGCAAATTTTTTGCGACTACCGAATTGATGAAGCGCTGATGAAAACGGCACCGCGTCATGCTCGCGTGCTGCATTGCTTACCAGCCGTTCGCGGCCAAGAAATAACCGACGCAGTGATCGACGGGCCACAAAGCGATGTCATCGCCCAAGCGGGCAACCGCATGCACGCACAAAAGGGATTGCTGGTCTGGCTGCTCAATCGCTGCTGGGTCGATGAAAATGTGGAGACAGCAAACAAATTCCCCGCCGGTTAATGACCCGACGATCCTTGATTCTTGAGGTCGGCATAGGATCGCAATTGGTAACCGATGCCGACATAATCGAGCAATCGGCATAGTCCACGTGTGGCCACTCCGAAACCATCCGGCCCGCTGAAGCCACCAAATTGGCCGCCGCCTTTGACGTGGGGTTCGAGGTCAAAGAACACACCAGCAACGCCGCGCGCCGTCATCCGCGATTGGACATCGGGCAGGTAGTCGGCAAAATCTCGCAGAATCGCTTCGTGGCCCGTATCGCCTTGGTCCGCCGGCACGAAATACGAAAGGGATCCCTCGTCGACGTGTTGGATACGACCACGTGGATTCGGATCGTGATAATCCTTGATGTGAATCCAACCCAAGCTCGGCTTCATCGCCAAGTATTGCGCGTAGGTTTCGTCGGCGGTGAATCCCTGCGTGACAATATTCGCGCCATCAAAGATCGTGACCATTGCCGGATGATTGACACGCCGGTGGATGTCCGCCAACAATTCACCAGTCTGCCCTACTAAGTTTGCTTCGACTTCAAGTCCGAAGGTCAAACCATGGCGATCGCAAAGCTCAGCAATTTGACCAAGCTGATCGGCGGCCTGGCCCAGGTGTGACTCGGGCGACGAACCCTTGGGATGATAAAAAGCAAAGCCGCGAATTAATTTTGATCCAAACGCCACGGCCATCTCGCAAGCGCGAGTCACGTCTTCGCGAAGGTATTTTTCAAACGGCACAAACCGGTTCGTTGTGCCATCGTCTTCGTCGCGCAACTTAACTTTGCCGATCGGCGAACCGATGCTGCTGACCGAAAGCCCATAATCGGCTTGCATTTTTTTTAACCGCTCGATTTCGCCATCCGACAACAGCATCACATTCTTGATCCCCTCGCCAGCATCGATAAACCGCAACGAATGGTAGCGGAAGCCAAGTGCGGCAAAGGCAACATATTGCTGTAGAGCAAGTTTTTCATTGGCCGCTTCATCCGAGAAGCCGCTGAGCAAAATAGGATGGGTCATTGGTTTGTTTCGGGGTAGCTCACGATGATGTTGCTGTTCAAGCCGCCGCGGGGAGTCCAGCGACTTTCCACTTTTACGCGACGTGGTTTGACGACGGCCAAGAAGTCGTCCATGATCCGGTTGGTGACGGCTTCATAAAAGATGCCTTCGTTGCGGAACGCCTGCAGGTACATTTTGAGGCTTTTCAGCTCGACGCAAACGGCGTCGGGAATGTAGGTAAAAACAATTGTTCCATAATCGGGCTGTCCCGTTTTCGGACAAACCGAAGTAAACTCGGGGCAATGATGCTCGATGGTAAAGTTGCGATCTGGACTGGGGTTGTCGAACACCTCCAGTAGGTCGCGAAATGGGTCACTCACGTTGAATTCTCAGTTTCTATCTTGTTCGGATTCACAGCAGCAGGAATCACCGGCGGTGATTATGCGCGCTGCCGCAGAGATTCCCAACCGGGGCGAAGTGCTACGAATCGCGGAAACCTTTGCAAGCCGGCAGGGCGAGGGCAGGCTCGCCGGTACCGAAAGCTTTTTTATCCGGACCTCCGGGTGCAATTTGCGTTGCTGGTTTTGTGATACGCCGTATGCGTCGTGGGCACCCGAGGGAGGGTTTAATTCAGTCGCCTCGCTGGTCCAATCGGCGGTCGCGGCAAAATGTGGACATGTCGTTTTGACCGGCGGCGAGCCGTTGTTGCCGGCGGCGAGCGTTAGCTTAGTCCGCCAACTGCGAACCGCCGGATTGCATGTCACGATTGAGACTGCTGGCACCATCCACCGTCCGTTGGTCGCGGATTTAATGTCGATCAGTCCAAAGCTCGATGGCAGCGGACCGCGAACTTCGGATTCCAGCAAGTGGTCGCTGCGACACGACGCGACACGCTGGCGACCGGCCGTCATCGAAAAGCTAATTGATTCCGCGATCGAATATCAGATCAAGTTTGTTGTCAATGAGATCGCCGATTTCGATCGTTGCGTAGCGGCCGTGGAGCAACTTGGCGTGCCGGTGAATCATGTTTGGATCATGCCCCAGGGGCTGTCGGTTTGCGACATTGATGAGCGAGCCAATTGGCTTCGCCCAATGGTTGCTCAGGCCGGATATCAATTCTGCGATCGCCTGCAGCTTCGTTGGTACGGCAACCGCCGCGGCACCTAAGCGCCGGGCTCTTTTCTACTTCTCAGCTCACATCGAGTGCTACTTTGATCCGCATTACTTATTTTCATCGCAAGAAGCGAGCATTGGCAAATTACAGCATCGAAGGAATCTTCGAGCGCGTCCGCGCGGATTTGGCGGGCGAAGTCGAATCCAAAGTTGTCATCTCGCCGTTTGTGAGCAATGGCCTTTTTCGTCGCTTAGGAAACATTACGGCGGCGAAGTTTTCCCAATCAACGGTGAATCACGTAACCGGTGATACCAATTATCTGACGTTGGGCTTGGATCGGGATCGCACCGTGCTTACTAATCACGATTGTAGTTTTATGACGCGCGCTTCAGGGTGGCGGCGCGAAGCATTGCGTAAGTTTTGGTTGCAGTGGCCAATCGATCACTGTCGATATGTAACCACGGTTTCGGAAGCATCAAAACGCGACTTATTGACCTACGTCGATTGCGATCCCGCCAAGATCCATGTTGTTCACAATGCAATTGACCCTGCATTCAGTCTCGCTGCCATGCAAGAGCTAGGTGATCCCGTTCGCATTCTCCAGGTTGGGACGGCCGTCAATAAGAATATCGAGCGGTTAGCAGCCGCGCTGACCGGGTTGCCGGTATGTGTTTGCGTGGTCGGCCGTTTGAATGAATCGCAAGCTGCCGCAATGCGCCAGCACAATGTTACTTATGAATCGAAAACGAACCTCAGCGCCGCGGAGATACGCCAGCTTTACGTGGCAACCGACATTGTGACGTTCGCCTCGATCATCGAAGGATTCGGACTGCCCATCTTAGAAGCCCAGGCGACGGGCCGGCCGGTGATAACAAGCAACGTCAGTTCGATGCCCGAAGTAGCTGGCAGCGGTGCCTGCTTAATCGATCCTTTTAACGTCGAATCGATGCGGCAGGGGTTTCGGCGGCTTATCGACGACAAGGAGTATCGCGAAACGATTGTGAATAGCGGCCTCGCCAATATTACGCGCTTTGACGGCAAAAAAATTGCCAATCAATACCTTGGGCTGTATCAAAAAATTGCAACGGGTGACACGTGACCCGCCTACCGAGCGATCTTGCGTTCGGCTAGGACTACTTGGATTAATAATTAGCCATCAGATTCACAATTATGGGGAGGGCTCCTTTATGGGCTTTCTTTTTTTCTTATGTGCGGCATCGGCGGTTTGGTTGGTGTCTTTGAAGAACGCGTTCTGATTGAAACCGGGTTGTCGATGCAGCAATCGCTGCGACATCGAGGGCCCGACGATCAAGGGGTTTTCGTCGTTGCCGAGCAGGGTGTTTTGTTGGTTCACACGCGACTGGCGATTTTGGATTTGAGCCCGACCGGCCACCAACCAATGGCCAGTGACGATGGTCGTTATACCATCGTTTTCAATGGTGAAATCTACAACTATCGCGAGCTGAAACAGAGACTGATCCAGCGGGGCCAAATGTTTCATGGCGACAGCGACACCGAGGTGCTGCTGCATCTGTACGCCACCGACGGCCCAGCCATGGTCGGCCAACTTGCCGGCATGTTTGCCTTTGCGATTTGGGACCGCGTGACCAAGAGCGTGTTCATGGCACGCGATCCATTGGGTGTCAAACCGCTCTACTTTTCACTGCGGCACAATCGCCTTGCCTTTGCTTCGGAATTGCGAACGTTGGTTGGCGCAGATTTGACTTCACGCGCCATCAATCGAAACGCGTTAGCGAAGTTTCTTCTGTTCGGTAGCGTCCAGGAGTCTGATACGTTGCTCGAAGGCGTCGAGACCTTGCCCGCCGGCCACACGCTCAGTTGGCATGACGGCGTCGCCAACATCAATGCCTACTGGCAACCAACCTATGGTGCGGCAGCGGTTGATCGCAACGAAGCAGTTCAACAAACCAGAGCCGCGCTCGAGGAATCGGTTAGTCGGCATTTCGTCAGTGACGTGCCGGTTGGCGTTTTTCTCAGTGGTGGAATGGATTCGACGGCCTTGATCGCGTTGGCCAAAGCAACCGGTCGCAATCGTTTGAAAACATTTTGCATTTCGTTTAATGAGGAGAGTTTCAATGAAGGTCAACCGGCCGCGCGCACGGCGCGACACTTCGATACCGAGCACTATGATTGGCGATTAACGGCGACAGAAGGTCAGTCTTTGATAAGTGACTATCTGGAATGCTTAGACCAACCCAGCAACGATGGTTTCAATTCATATTGCGTCTCGCGGTTTGCTGCCCAGTCCGGCATGAAGGTTGTGCTTTCCGGACTTGGTGGAGATGAATTGTTTGGCAGCTATCCATCGTTCAAAACGATGCCTCGGCTTTTGAGTTGGCACGAGCGTATGCGATCTTTTGGCGTTGCCGGCCAGGTGGTTGCGCGTCACGGCCTTGGTCTGCTTTCGCAAATCGCCTCGGACTCGCGGGCGATGCAAGCGAAACGCTTGGAGTATTTCTTTCGGTCGCAAGGCAAACCACTGACCGCTTACTGGGCAATGCGATCATTCTTTTTGCCATCCGAGACGCAAACGCTCGTTGGCATGATTACCGGCGACGACCAGCCGCTTGATTTTGAATCGATGATTGCTGCTGCGATTCCAGTTCAGCCGACGGCGCAAGACGAAGTCGCGTATCTCGAAACCACGCGATACATGCGCAACCAATTATTGAGGGATGCCGATGTGATGAGCATGGCCAATGGATTAGAACTTCGGGTTCCCTTGGTGGACCAGCGTTTGTTTGATGTCGTGGCACAGTATCCGGCAAATATTCGCTTGGCTGCCGGAAAGCAGTTGCTGCACGCTGCCGTCCCGGAAATTCCCGATTGGGTCGCCGGTGCGCCCAAGCGAGGATTCAGTTTTCCCTTTCAAGCGTGGTTTGGAACACACTGGATAGCCCAATTCGACGACCTGGAGCGGCGGACACCAATGCGCCTTGGCACCTGGTATCGAACCTGGTCGCTATTTGCCTTGCAACACTGTTTGCGACGTTTCGGCGCGTCGAACTGGTAAAGCCAGTCCTGCGCAGCGAATCCGTCGCCAGATGCTTTTGTCGACAATTGCTTTACATGCCTATTTTCGCCGGGTAAAGTTGAATGTCTTTTCGTCTAATTCTTCTTGTCACACTCTACTTTATTGGTCGGCTCCGATGTCATCGGTTCGAATTCTGGGGTCGTCAATGGTTTCATCATCGCGAGCGAATCGCCGCCGTGTCATTCGGCGACGAAGGTTGTTATTTGACCAACTGGAACGTCGTCACCTGCTGGCGACAATCATTTTTGAACCGCTGGCTGATGGTGTCGTCGGCGACCGCGACGTCAACGGAACGTTTGAGTCGGTCGAGACTTCTGACTTGACCTTATCGAATCGGAATTTTAGCTTCGCCAATCCGGGCCGCGAGTTTCCGGTGCTTGAATTTGATTCCAATTCAATTTCCATCTCCGACGTGGTGACTTCGGCAACCTTGGAATTGACCATAAGCTCGTTCACCGGCGCGCCAGGTCAACCCACATTCGCTGTCAAGGCAATTTCCAATGGTGATGCTCGCGTGCGACCCGATGATGCTTTGTTCGCAGGCATAAACGTTGGCGGCGGAGCGGTATCTTCGCTATCAGTGTTGTCGATTCCACTTGATGCGTCGTGGATTAATACGCATCGAGGTGCGTTGGCGCTTCGGATCGACAACTTGCTGAGCGATGACGCTTGGTTCAGTTTTAACAGTAGTGAATCTGGAGCCGCATCGAGACCGCGATTGGTTCTTGATACCACTACATTCACCATCAGCAGCGTCACGCTCTCGCCAACGTCAGTTTCCGAAGCAGCGGGGACCGATGCGGCTACCGGCACGATTCAGTTCGCGGGAATCTCTTCGTCGCCCTTGCGATTCTCCGGTACGTCATCCGATTTGAGCGAGGCGAGTCTGCCACCGATCGGTCCCAGCGGCCAAGGAATCGCTTCAACCAGCTTCACGATCAACGCGGTTGATGACACTGATTTCGATGGCTCACAAACGGTATCGATTGGTGTCTCGGCGACCGTGGACATTGCCAAGCGAGATCTGACTTTTGGAGGGACAACGACCGGTGCTGTCGCGCTTCCGTCTTCGGCAACTGAGAATATCATCGCCGTTCAAGCCGACGGAAAGATAATCGTCGCCGGTGCACACACCGATTCCAGTTGGCGATTGATCCGATATCTCCCCACCGGTTCGATTGATTCGACTTTTGGTAGTGGTGGCGTGGTCACTACATTTCTTGCCACAGCACAATTTCCATCTGTCCGCAGCATCGCACTCCAAGCCGACGGAAAAATTTTGGTTGGCGGTCGGTTGATTTCGGGAACATCGCGAGGCGCGCTTGCGCGGTACAACAGCAACGGCACTTTAGACACGACATTCGGAGTCAACGGAACTCTGATCAATGACGTGGGACCGGAACGTTGGATCAACGATATTGACGTCCGTTCGGACGGTAAGATCCTGTTGACATTGGGCCTTAACGGCACCGCACGCTTCGAGTTGATGCAGCTCAACAGCAACGGCACTCGCGACGTTGCGTACGGAGCGACCGCGACAGCGACTTTTCCCGTCCAGAACGTCGCCTCGCAATCGTTCGTACTATCCGATGGGTCGGCGGTGACGGTCGGCGGATCGCATGTCATTAAAACGACATCGACGGGATCGCTTGATACGGCATTCGGAAACGCTGGCGTCGTAACGTTGTCCTATCCCGATGCCCAAAGCCTCTCGATGTCGTTAATTGAGTTGGATTCAACGGGGCGCATCGTTCTGGGCGGCTCGCGGTCCAAAGCGATCATCAGCGGCACCCTGATTAACGACTTTGCAGCTTTTCGGTTGCTCAGCAATGGCTCGCTCGATCCATCCTTCGGTAACGGAGGCCGCGTTGCTACGGCGGTGGGGGCCTACATTAACTTTGCCAACGACCTTCATGTAGGTACCGACGGCTCCATCACGCTGGGAGGTGCCAATTGGATTTCGGACTTCAATCGCGAATCGGCTTTGGTACGTTACTTACCCAATGGTCAATTGGACCAGCGATTCTTCGACGACGGCATATTCATTCAGAAGTTGACGCCGAGCGGTGACCCCAGTATCCAATCCATCGCTGGCTTGCAGGACGGGTCGTTGGTGACAGTTTCCGGAACATCGGGAACGATTCTCAGCCGTTTTGACAGCACGTCGATTAACGTTGCCAGCGGCAATGCGATGCTAATCGTTACCGATAACGAGCCTGACTTGCAACGAACGGTAATCGGAACGGTCTATAGCGACGCCAATCGCAATCAACTTCGTGACGCAATCGAATCGGGCGTTCCCGGTTTGCGGATCTATTCCGATACGAATAACAATTCAACTTGGAATGCGGGAGAACCGTCTGTCTTTAAGTTCGAGCGATGATCCGGGAACCGCGGGTGTCGACGAAGCGGGATTTTATCAATTCGATACCCTGACGGTAGGTACTTACACCCTGCGCGTCGAAGGCACGGCAAGTTGGTTCACAACCAATGCTTCTTCAACCAACGTCACACTGACGCTGGAATCGACTGGCCCCACATCAACACTACTGGGCGTTGAACCGAATCTGACGTCGATCAGCGGTCTCGTGTTTAGCGATTTGAATTCCAACCAGATTCAAGAAGCGGGTGATCTGGGCCGCGCTGGCGTGGTGGTGTTCATCGATCGCAATCTCAACGGCATACTCGATGCGACCGAAACGTCGCAGTCAACTCGCGCGGATGACCCGGCGACGATCGGTATCGATGAAAGCGGCACCTATGAATTCGGCTTGCTGCCGCTGGGCTCGTCTCGTGTGCGAGTGCAATTGCCCGGCGGCTTTATCGCCAGTGGATCGCTGTTCAAAGATGCCACCTTAACGACCAGCAATTCCACCGCCAGCAACGTCAACATCGCCATCCATGAGAACCTGACCAGCGTATCAGGCATTCTGTTTAACGATCTCAACGGCAACGGTGCGCAAGACGGCGGCGAAGGGCCGCGGGCTGGCTTGGTCGTCTATGTCGATACGAATCGCAACGGTGTTCGCGATACCGGCGAACCAAACACCACGTCGGCGGCTGATGGCAGTTACATGATTGCGAATGTCTCTCCCGGCAACCGCCTAGTTCGTGTCGTGACCGTTGGCCCAAGTCAAATCACTTCGCCGACGTTTCAAACCGAGCGACTGTTTGTGTCCAGCGGCACCACGCTGCGAGAAATCAATGCGACCACAGGATCGCAGATCAGCAGTTTTTCCGTATCACCAGTTCAAACTCGCGGAGCTACCTCAGGTGGCTTGGCGTTTGACGGATCATCCGTGTTTATGATTGACCGGGTCGATAACCGGATCTTGGTGATCGATCCGAATACCGGCGTCGTGACCAGAACGCTGGGGCCGTTACCAAATTCATTTTATGGCGGTTTGGCCTTTGTGAATTCGCTGTTATATGCCAGTGACAATACCAACGAACGGATCTTGGCGATTAATCCGAACTCCGGTGCAATTGTTTCCACTTTCAATATCGCGACCTTGAATGTTGGAACTCCGTTTTACTCCGGAACAATTGACCTTCTCGATGGGCTCGGCGAATCCGCTGACGGCACTCGGCTAATCGCTGGAACCGCGACGCTACAGCGATTGATCATCAATCCTGCGACTGGAATCGTCGAAGGCGCATACACCGATTTGCCTAACCAGAGAGATCTTGGGCTCGCCGGTGCCAACGGAAAGATCTTCGTTGGCCGACGCGACAGCAACTCGATCGAAGTCTACAACGCTGCAGGTACGTTGACGGCAACGTTGGCGAACGTTTCATTGGCTGACGACGTCGCTGCCAGCACGATCGTGAATCGTGGCGCGAATTTAACGCTGACTCTTGACCAACAAGTCACTGGTGTGAACTTCGGGATCGGGTCAACCATCGGTACGATCAGCGGTCGCCAATACAACGATTTGAACCAGAGTGGCACGTTTGACGCTGGCGACGTGCCGCTGGCCGGAGTGACGGTGTTTGTCGATGCTAACAATAATGATTGGCCTGATGCGAGTGAACGGTCAGCGATCAGCGCCGCAGACGGCACGTACACGATCACCAACGTGACTCAAGGACAGGTCACCGTGCGCGCGATCAGCCCGGCGAACTACCGTCCGGCCAGCAGCTATCCGACCACGAACCGTTTGTTTGCAACGTCACTAGTCACTGGTTCAAGTTTTGTCAGACTACGCGAATTGGATCCGATCACGGGTGCAATCATTCGTAGCACCGATACCACGATCTTTGGCACGACGTCATCGGAGATCGAATACGACGGTAAGCGGATTTTGTTGATCGATAGCGGCACGAATTTCGTTACCGAATTTGCGCCCGATGGAACCGTACTCGACCAAGTACCACTTAATACGAGTGCGGTGACCGATTTCGGGCCGGTCGTCATTGGAGGCGAGATATTCTCACTTCGTGGTCCAGGGCTATCGCTGTCGCTGATGAAGTACGACCCCGATACGAATCAATTCATTTTCCAGCGTCCGATTACCTTCAATTGGGATCTTGCGGCGCTTGCTAGTGGTGGCTCGACGGTATTGCCATCCTTCACTTTTGTGTCCGGTCCATCCGCCGATGGTGCGTCGATTCTATTGGGCACTACGGATGATCGAGTTTTGACGATCGACCCCAAAACCGGCATTGCGAATTTTTCGGTCGTGCCGACATCGACTCAGCTTGTTGACAATGCTCGCGCCGCAATCGGTGGTGAACATTTCGAAAGCTACGCCAACTCCATCAACGTGTTTAATGCAGCAGGCACGTTGCTGCGAACCATGCCAAGCAGTCCGTACCTCGGACTGGGTGCGGGTGTCTATCGAGACATTGGCACCAGCGTTAACGTCGTCGGTGGCCAAGCGAACTCAAATGTTGACCTGCGCTTTGCCTCAACCCGATCAACCTTGTCTGGTACTGTCACTCAGGATGCCAACGCAAATCAAGTCAACGACGCCGGCGATTCGCCAATCAGCGGAACGACCGTTTACTTGGATCTCAACCGCAACTCGACATTCGATGCCGGTGAACCGCAGACGCTGACCAATGCGCAAGGCCGGTATCAATTCAGTGATCTCACAGCGGGCGAGTATGTCGTTCGCCAATTGCCCGCCAGCAATAGCACTTCGCAAGCCTGGGTCGCTAACTACAACCGCTTGTTTACCAGAACGATAGTAAATAGCATCGCCACGATCTCGGAACTTGATCCGATAACCGGTCAAATCCTGCGCCAATTTCCTTCGCCAGGAACAAATTCGTTTCAGAGCGGTTTGGCGCTTCGCGGCGATACGCTGTACATGTCACAGTCTGGCTCGCTTTATGCCTTGGACGCAAACACAGGTATGCAGCGCGGTACGACGCCATTGCCCACTGGTTTGCTTGATGGCTTAGCGATCTTAAGCGACAAAGCCTATGTCCTGAATTCCTCGAATAATACAATTCTCGTCGTCGATCTGACGACCAAGCTGTTCGAACGAACCATCGATGTCCAGGCCGCAAATCCAACCATTGGATTGCTGATTCAAGCCGGTTTAGGCGAGTCGGCTGATGGACAAAACCTCGCCGCGCGCAACGGTGGCGACACGTTGATCATTGATCCGGTGACGGGAGTGATCGTCACGACGCTTGTGGGAACTTTTCCAGGTAATGCGATCGCCGGAGCTGGCGGCGAAACATTTGACCAGGGCCATTTTGTTAACAGCATCCAACAATCGACCGAGGCACGCGATCGACTTGGTCTGATCCGGCGTCGTTTGCCTTGGACCTTCGGTGTGACGGCAAACGGTTACGCGGCTGCAAATGTTCAAGCAACCGAACACCGCGTCCGCATCTTTGCCGAGCAATCGCTAACAAATCTGAATTTCGGCAACGTCGCGTCGGCCACGATCAGCGGCACACAATACGTCGACGTCAACCAAAGCGGAACCTTTGATGCCGGCGACACTCCGCTAGCCGGGGTGACCGTGTTTGCCGACATCAACAACGACCATTTCCCCAATGCCGGTGAGCCGCAGGCCATCACCGCGTCCGACGGCAGTTATACATTGACGAATTTTCCTGAAAGTTCTGTTGTCGTGCGTGCTGTTGTACCGAACAACTTCGCGCCCACAGGGACATCGATTTCATCGACTCGCTTGTTTGGCAGCTATAGGATCACCGACTCTGCCAGCCCCACCGGTTTTCGCTTAGGCGTTCGCGAGTTCAACCCGAGCACCGGTGTGCTTGTCGGTGAAACTGCGACAGCGATACCCGTCGGCCTTGCCAACTCGATCACATACGATTCCGATTCGCTGATCGTGACCGATACCGTGCGGCGGATGTTGATCCAATTGACCACCGCCGGACCTCTCATCGCCGAAGTGCCGATTCCCAGTGCTCAGCCTTCCGATTCGATCATCGGTGTCGTCAACGTCAACGAGTCGATCTACGTGATGACACGGACAACCGGCAATGTGCTGCTGCTTCACAAATACGATTCGCGCACCCGCACCTTCCAAGCGGCCAGGACCGTGACGCAAACGTCTGGCCCATCGTTGTCAACGGCCGGCTTGGATGCGACGCTCAGCGAATCGCCCGATGGTCGTTCGATTCTGGCTTTTTCGAATGCACGCTCTTCGGTTTTGGTGATCGACCCGATCTCGGCAACGCTGGTCAAGGAAGTTCCTACGTCCAACTACAGCTCATTGCGAAGCGGGGCGACTGCGTACAACGGCGAACTTACCGCAGTGGGCACGACGAACAGCCTCAGAGTATTTGATGGCGAGTTTAATCCGGTGAGGATACTCCAACCCACGATTGCTTCTACGGCTGGTTTGGGTGGCGGCAACTTCAAAGACTTCGGCAAAATCGCCGTCGTCACGCCAGGTGCGCAGCTCATCGGATTCAATCAATCGTATCGCTCGACGCTCCCTAGCGATGGTCAACTCGATCGCGAATTCGGTGTCGATGGAATCACGACGACCGAATTCTTTTCTAATTCGTTGAGCTTCGATGAAAGCCAAGCGTTGGCGATCGACAATCTCGGTCGCACGGTCACCGTCGGCACCGGTGGACACATTCGACGTCACAACGCAGACGGCTCGCTTGACACGACGTTCGGCACCAATGGCTTCGCTCCGTTTCCTGGCGGTGCCGTCGATGTTGCCATCAATTCCAACAACCAAATTATCGTCGCCGGCTCGCAGTTCACCGGTAGCGGATTTCAATTTCTCGTTGCGCGATACCTTGCCGATGGCAGCCTCGATCGCTCATTCGGCAATCAGGGTATCCAGCAAACCGCGTTCAGCGACGTACGGGCCAATGCGTCGGCGCTGACGCTCCAGCCCGATGGAAAAATTGTGGTCGTCGGAGTCGGTTCCGATGCCAGTGTGACGTATCGCGACGTCATTGTCGCACGATACTTACCTAGCGGTGCGCTTGACCTTTCGTTCAGCGGCGATGGCAAAGCCAGCGCGAGTATCAACGCTTTTGACTATGCCAATGATGTCGCGATTTTGGAGGGCAGCGACATTTTGATTGCAGGCAGCACGCTGGCCGGTGCAACCTACGACATCGCGTTATGGCGATTCAACAGCACCGGATCTTTGAACACGAATTTTGACGGCGACGGAATCCGCACGATCGACTTCACCGGCACCGATGATGAAGCTTATGGTGTGGCCGTTTCCTCTGCGAATGTTATCACCGTCGTTGGCTATACCAAAGTCGGCAGCTACACCGACACCGCGATTGCTCAGGTCAACGCTTCGGGCGCGCTGATCACATCGTTTGATGGAGACGGGCGTGCGGTTACCAACGTCGGTAGCGGAGACGACCGCGCCAATGCCGTTGTGATTGACTCATTGGGCCGAATTGTCGTCACCGGTTTTGCCGGGTCGCCGGCGGCGATTACCAACGTGACCGTTCTTCGCTACAACACCAACGGTTCACTCGACACGACCTTTGACACCGATGGCATCGCGACGACTGACATCGCGTCGCGAAGCGATGTGGGTCACGACATCGCGATCAATAGCAGCGGCCAAATCATCGTCGCCGGTTCTGCAGACTTGCAACTCTCGCCGTCCAACTACGATGCCCTGCTGGTCCGTTACAACAGTGACGGTTCGCTCGACACGAATTATCAAACGACGGGCAAAGTCACGACGCCGATCCGCAATTCGACGGATGAAGCTTACAGCATCGCGTTGCAACCCGATGGCAAATCGGTCGTCGCGGGTTCGAGTCGCAACAGCGCGAACCTCGACTTTGCACTCGCACGCTATGATGCTTTCGGAAAACTTGACCCCAGCTTTGGTAGCGGCGGAAGAGTCATCACGCCGATCGGCAGCGGCGATGATATTGCACGCCAAGTCATCGTTCGAGGCGATGGAAAATTGATCGCGGTCGGTCGCTCGCGAGTCGGCTCGAACTGGAACATCGCGATCGCGCAATACACGTCTGGCGGCACCCTCGATACCAGCTTCGGAACCGGCGGCATCGTGACGACTGACCTTGGATCGTCCGAAGATGACGCCTTCGACGTCGTGCTGGATGCGAATCAGCGTATCGTTGTCGTCGGTCAACGATTGGGCAGCGGTTTGGACATCGTCATCGCTCGCTACCTGCCAGCGGGCCTACTTGACATATCGTTTGGCACCGCCGGCATCGCCAACTTCAGTCTCGGTTCATCGACCGAAGTCCCGGCGGGCGTATTGCTGCAAAGCGATGGCAAAATTGTCGTCGGTGGATTCACTAATCTCAGTGGCGGATTTGATTTCCTTGTCGCTCGATTCCTGACAGGCGGTACGCTCGACACCTCGTTTGATGTCGATGGCTGGGCCACGATCGATTTCGGCAGCACGAACGATTACGTCCAATCGATCGCTCTGAATCATGTCGGAGGCATCGTCGCAGCAGGCACGCGAGAATCGGTAAGTGGGCTGGACTTTGCGATCGCGCAGCTGACCAGCAACGGTGCTCTCGACACATCATTTGGCACCGGCGGAAAGACCACCACCGATTTCCTCGGCGGCACCGATGTGATTCGCCGCGTTCGCGTGGCCGATGACGCCAAGCTGGTTGTGGCGGGTTACTCAAATGATCCTGCGAAAGCGAACTTTGATTTCGCGATTGCGCGTTACACCGCGACCGGTCAACTCGACGCCACCTTCGAGGGCGACGGCAAGACCCGAACCGCGATCGGTGCGTTTGATGACATCGGTAATGATTTTGTCATTGATGGCAAGGGCGACTTCGTCGTCGCCGGGTCCGCGATCACTGGCAGCGGACATGACTTTGCCATCGCGCGTTATCTGGGGCCGCCACCTGCGGACGTTGTGCTCGATGGTAGCAACCTGCTGGTCCGTCACTCGAACCCGACCAATCGCACGATTCGATTTGACGGAACCAACCTCGTCGTCATTGACTCGAGCTTAAACCTTACCACGCCCATCGCATCGGCGTCCGGTACGGGATCAACCACGATCACAATCCCGTTGTCATCGTTCACCGGTGGCGTGGTCTATCGCAGCGGTGATGGGAACCAAACTTTGACACTCGATTTGTCGCTGGCTTCGCTGTCTCGTCCGATCACCATCTTCGCGGAGTCCGGTCAAGATCAATTGGTGGTCAGCGGCGGCAGTGCGGCGATTGCCAACGTATCGTTCGCCACCGCGAACAGTGGCCAGCTTGTGGTTAGCGGTAATAGTACGATCGACTTCAGCGGCATTTCAGCCGTCGGCCTGATAACGGCAACACAAAATGTCACGACAACGTATCCCGATTTATCCAGTGTGATTACGTTGGACTCACCGGCCGTAGGCCAAGTCAGACAGACGCATTCAAATGCCCCGACACTGACGGTTGCTTCGCCGTCACAATCATTGATCGTCAACGGCGGCAGCGACGCGGATACCTTTGTCTTGACCGGATTGCCAAGCGGATTTGCGGCCGACCTGTCGATCGTCGGTGGATTGGGATTCGACACTGTAACCAGCAACGCGCCGATCACACTCGCCGGCGGTGATCTCACGATCAACGCCGACTCCATCACGCTCAATGCTGAGGTCGCAACCGGTGGTGGTAATCTTGACCTTTCGGCGTCGGGAAATATCTCGATCCATGATTCATCAAGCACTCAAGGTGGTCGCTTAAGTCTCAACGCCGATAGCGATGCCAACGGTGTCGGCGTGATCGAAGTTCGCCCAGGGTTGGTCTCAGTCCAACCTCAATCCTTGTTTCCGACCGACGGAGGACCGTTCGATTGGAGCGGGGGATCAGTGGCTGTTAGCGGCGACTGGATGTTTACTTCTTCGCGAAATCAGTTCAGCGGTCCGTTCCAGCAAGGTGGAGCCGCCTATGCTTATCGCCGCATCAATGGATCGTGGACGCAGGTCCAGAAGATTGTTCCCAGTGACGTGAGCAATTCGTTTTTGTTTGCCGAGCGCATTGCCATTGATGGCAACGTTGCCGCGTTCAGCGCTTTGGGTGCGACCGTCGATGGTGTGACTTTGGCGGGCGCGATTTATGTATACCGCAACATCAACGGCGTCTGGACCTTTGAACAGAAACTCATCGCCGACGATAATCGACAACAGCGATTCGGTGACAGCCTCGCGATCCTGGGTGACACGATTGTCGCTGGTGCGACGTTGGCTCCTTCATCTGCCAATCCCATCGGTGCCGTTTATATATTCAATCGTACGGCCAACGGTTGGTCTCAGTCGCAACGATTGGTGGCAACGGACACCATTACCACAACGCAATTTGGATATTCCGTTGCCCTCGATAACAACGTGCTGGTGATCGGCACCCCGTTCAATCCTTCTGGTGGTAGCTTGGGAGGTGATGTTTATGTGTTCAATCGTGCAAATGGAGTTTGGTCACAGTCTCAAAAACTCAGTGGGCCTAACCCAACCGGTTTTCGTCAATTTGGCAGGTCGGTCGATATCGACGGAGATTATCTTGCTGTCGGCGCTTCGCATGTAGACATTGGGACCGCCGCAGACGCCGGTTCGGCTTATGTTTACCAATTGCTTGACGGCCAGTGGGTTTTGCAAAGCGAATTGATCAATGAAAGCCCGATTCCTGGCGGTGGCTATGGCACCACGATCTCGATTTCCGGTCAATCGGTTTTGGTCGGTGAACTCGGCAATTCGACATTCACAAATCCATTCGGTGCCGTTCATGCCTTCATCTCCATTGATGAGCAGTGGTACGAACGAGCCGTTTTCACCGGAAGTCCCGCCGGAGCAGGAAGCAATTTCGCATTGTCATTGGATCACGATGGCAATACCGCCGTGGTCGGCAGTTTTTTGAGTGGAGCCTTCGGTGCTCAATCGGGCGCATCGTTTGTTTATGACTTGAGTGCTCTCACGCCGCAGCCGTTCATACTTAATGCCGGTAGCGGTGAGATCAATCTGACTGCCGCCGATATCGTGTTGTTAGGCCAATTGCAAAGCACAGGACCGCTGACGATTCAATCTAGCAATGCGGCGTACACGATTGGCCTGGGCGGTGCATCGGGCGGACTCCGTCTTAGCGATACTGAACTTAGTCAATTGCGCAACGGGTTTAGCAGCATCACGCTCGGTGGTTTACCCGGTGGAGTTGGGACGACGACGATTCGATCGACGACCTATGCTGATCCGGTTGTCATCAAGACCGGTAATGCGATCGCGCTAGAAGTGGAAATTATCGAACCCGCCGGGATGCCACAGTCCATCCTACCGCTGATTGTTGATGGTAGTTTCCAAATCGAACCTGGTGTCACTCTATCGCTTGTACCAATCGGCACGCCTCTGTCGGCCGAACAGCTCACCATCGTTCGCCGCAGCGGAGGAACCGGCGCGTTTGCTTCTGCTCCCGAAGGCCACCGATTTATCAATCCATTTGGCAACGGACAGAACTTTCAATTGACCTATGCGGGCGGCGACGGCGATGACATTGCCTTGATCGGCGAAAGCGCACCGACAGACATATCGCTCTCGCACTCATCGATCAACGAGAACGTCAACACTTCGGCAGCCGATCTGTTGTTCGCAAACTTGTCCGCGATCGATTCTTATGCTAACGACAACTACTCATTCGCGCTGGTACCCGGCGGTGGTGATAACGACAACTCCAGCTTCACGATCACCGGCAATCAATTGCAAGTTCGCCAAGGAGTGTTACTCAACTACGAAACCAAGCCAGCCTACAACGTGCGAGTTCGCGTCAGCGATGGAAGCGGTTTGGCTTTTGAAAAATCATTGGTACTGGCCGTTAACGATCTTGTCGAAATCAACAAGAGCAACATCACGATCAACGATGGCTCCAACCAACGTTCGCGGGTCGATTCGTTGACGATCCAGTTCGACAGCCCCGTCGTGCTGCAAGCCGGTGCTTTGAAGGTGACGCAGCGATCCAGCGGTTCGCCGGTCGCGGGGATCGTCGTGTCGCCGCCGATCGGCACCGCCAGCCAAACCTTTACGATCACTTTTGAGGGAAATTTAATCGAATTCCAATCACTTGCCGACGGCAATTACGAGCTTGAAATCGATGCCACAAAGGTTACGAATCTCAGCGGCTTCCAGCTCGACACAAACAAAGATGGGCAAACGGGCGACAATTTTGTCTTCGGCAATGATTCTGGGGATCGGTTCTTCCGGCTTTTTGGTGATTCCAACGGCGATCGCGATGTCGATGCGTTAGACTTCATTCTGTTTCGCCGATCGCTTAATGTTTCACCCGGATCAAGCGGCTATGCGTCCTACTTTGACGAGCGAAAAGACAACGATGTGGATACACTCGATTTGTTGGCGTTTCGACGGCGGTTGAATGTCTCGTTCACGTTCTAGTGATCCGTCCAGATTTAATGTTACGGTTAGCGGATTCAATTCCCATGAAGATCAAAAATCGACGAGTCTTGCGCACCGAGCAACTCGAAGATCGCCGCTTGCTGGCACTCGATACAGCCGCAGGTGTTGGATTGACCGCGCAGTATTACAACGGCGATGCGTTTGGTTCGCTTGTCCAGACGACGAATCAATCAAGTCTCGCGATCAATTGGGGCAGCGGTGCTCCCGTCGCGGGCCTGAATCCCGATTCGTTCACGGCCAGGTTTTCGGGCCAAGTCGAATCCGTTTTTACCGAGCCACATGCGTTTGTACTGAGCGCCGAAGGTGGCGTTCGATTGTGGATAAACGGAATCAAGGTACTCGATCGTTGGAACGACGCGACGGTCACGAACGCCGCGGCGAGTGTCGATTTGATTTCGGGGCGGCGCTACGACATCCAACTCGAATTTCGCGAAACCGGTGGGTTGGCAAGCGTTGACTTGCGTTGGTCGAGTCCTTCGCAAACGCTTCACGCAATCCCAACGACGCAGTTGGTTCCCTCCGAACTCGGTTCCATTTCGCGCCGCGTCTGGACGTCGCTACCGGGCGCGAACATTTCGGCGCTGACTTCTTTGCCCACCTATCCCAACTCGCCCGCGACGGTGTCGAGTCTTACGACGCTGGAGCTCAGCTCTGCGGGAACCGATTCTTACGGCGATTTGCTTACCGGCTTTGTGCATCCGCAGACGACGGGCAATTACCGATTTTCTGTGGCCGGTGATGACGCGGCTGAATTGTGGTTGAGCAACTCAGCCGACCCGGTGGGCAAGCAACGGATCGCTTTTTTCCAAACGGCAACGGGCGTGCGCCAATGGGATGCGGTTGCTTCTCAAACGTCGGTTTTGATTCCGTTGGTCGCTGGCCAGAAATACGCCATCGAGGTAGTCCACAAAGAAAACGTCGGCGCGGATCACCTAGCGGTCGGCTGGCAAGTGCCGGGCTCCAATTCTATTGAAGTGATTGATGGGCAATTTCTTTCACCGACTTTGGCAACCGTGCGGGCGTTTTCGCAAACCGTAACCGCCGCCGAAGGCCAAATCACGCCGCTGAACTTCGTCGTCCATCGCTCTGGTGTGCCGCTGACCAGTCCGCTGGTTGTTTCGTTTGTGTTGCGCGGGACCGCAACTGCAGGACTCGACTATGCGATCGTTCCCAACACGGTAACAATTCCTGCCGGAGCGACTTCGGCCAACGTCTTGGTTCCAACGTTATCCGATGCGGACACCGAAGGCCCCGAGACAATCATTTTTGAGATCGTCGATGGACCGGGTTATGAGGTTGGACTGATTAGCGAGCGTCGGTCGCTGGGAACAATTCAGGACGTTTTCGACGCACCGGCCGGAGGGACGCAAATCACCGCCGACTTGTCGATCAATCCTAATACCGCGATCAATAACTTCATTCGTTTCGGCGGCACGTTTCAAACCATCGCGCCGGTAAGTCCGTACACGGCGATCGTCCAGGCGACGATTTCCACCGTTCCCGCAAATACTTTCAACGCGCAGCTTAAGCTCACTTATAACGCCGCGATCCAACAAGGCGACATACTGTGGGCCGATTTCTTTGTGCGATCCCTTGTTGGTGAAGGCCAAATCACTGCCGTATCGGAACGTCAATCGGATCCATTTACCAAAAGCCTCGAGCAATCGTTCGTCGTGCCAACGGTTTGGACACGGGTACAAATTCCGTTTGTGTCGGCCGAGTCTTATACCGCTGGCCAAGCGGCATTCGGTTTCTTTCTAGGTGCTAAGCTACAGACGTTGCAGTTCGCGGACATCCGGGTCTTGAACTACGGTACGCCGCGCGACATTTTGCCGGCCAACTTGTCCCTGTTCAACATCGGTGGAACGTTTGGCAATGCGGCGACTGTACCGGTCACTGGTCAAGTATTTACATCCGCGACGCGTTTGACAACGGTCACCCAGCCCGCTGACACGTTCCGCTTACAGTATGTCGCTCGCAACACGGGGCGAATCAACGCGGGCAGCAATCTGCGCGTCGAATACTATGCGCGGTCAATCAGCGGTTCGAATCCGCGCGTCAATTTCGTGGTTCAAGAGGTCGGCGGTAGTTTTACGGTGCTGACCAGTCACACCCGCGCACTGACGTCCAACTGGACGCAATACACACTCGATGTTCCTAACACATTGGCCTACTCGGCCGAAGGCCTCCAAGCCGCATTCAACGTTGGCTACGAACCTCAGGCAATCGAGATTGCGGATATCCGCTGGACGAATCTATCAGCGGCGACAAACTTCAACTCCTTGCCTGAGCTATCGCCTGCCATTTCTTATGTGGGCCGCAGCGGCGATGATCCGTGGCGCAGCAGTGCCGATTCGCGGATCGACGACGAACGCCAAGCGGCGTTGACCGTTAATGTCGTCGATGCGGTTGGTAATCCAATCAATGGTGCGGTCGTTTCGATTCAACAAACCGAGCACGCATTTCGCTTCGGCTCGGCAATCGACGGCTTCAACAATTTACTCGACACCACCGGTGCCGGCGGGTTGAATGCGACCAAGTATCAAAGCGAAATCACACGGCTGTTCAATACGGTCACGATCGAAAACAGCTTGAAGTGGCCGACGTACTTGCAAGACCAAGCTCGCGCGCTGCAGGCGGCGAACTGGGTGCGTGACAACGGTTTGCAGTTGCGTGGTCATAACATCGTTTGGCCGAGCCGACGAAATATGCCCGCCAGCGTTTGGACCCAATACGACTCGTTGTTGGCTTCGCAAGGCTCCGTCGCGGCGGCGGATTATTTACGCACGACCGTCGCAGTACGCGTTGCCGATGCGGTCAATACATTTAAAGACTTTGCCACCCAATGGGACGTAGTCAACGAGCCGTTTGACAATTTTGATGTGATGACGATTCTGGGTGACCAGGTTGTCGTCGATTGGTTTAACCAGGTTCGCGCCTTATCACCTAACACTGAGCGGATCTTGAATGATTATGCAATCTTCGCCCGCAACGGGAACAACACCGCGCATCGCGCCGCGTTCGACTACTTTCTGGGATTGCTAAAGACCAATGACGGAAACAACGCCAACGATTCCATTGAACGAATTGGCGAGCAAAGCCACTACGACGAAGGCAACCTCACCGATATCGCCGTGCTGGGACAACTGATCCAGTCCTACAATACGCAGTTCGCATTGCCGATTGCGATTACTGAGTTTGACGTCACAAGCAACGACAAACAGCTTCAAGCCGACTATCTGCGTGATTATTTGACACAGTCGTTCAGCCAACCTGCGATCGACGAATTTATCAATTGGGGCTTCTGGGCCGGAGCCCATTATCAACCCGATGCGGCGCTATACAACCTTGATTTTTCGATCCGGCCCCATGGCCAAGTCTACGAAGACTTGGTGTTTGGAAGTTGGTGGACCGATACCCGCGGCACCACGCGTAACGGTTCGTTGTCCGCAGATGTTTTCAAAGGTGATTACCTGGTTACTGTTACGCTCGGCGATCAAGTCGTCACCAAATCGCTCGCTGATTTTGTCGCCGATGGAACGACGACCGTGACGCTGCCTGGTGTCGTTTGGTCGCAAACCCAACTCAGCGGCACCGAGGGCGCAGGCGCAACGACGACGGCCACGCTGTTTCAGGCACCGCTGTCCGATGTGATTGTTACGATCGGGCCGACAAGCCAAGTCGCCGTATCACCAAGTCAACTCGTCTTCACGCCGATCAATTGGAACATTCCGCAACCGGTTTTGCTGACCCCAGTGAATGACTACACGCTGGAAGGGCCGCAGACTGCGAACCTAACCACGACGGTTACCAGCGCTGATGGTCGGTTCGGCTCGGCGACGGCGACGACACTGGGCATCAGTTTCGTCGATGGCCCGGCGGCGACGCGAGTCAGTGAAATCATCGTCGGCGACGGAACCACCCAGCGGTCGCTCGTCAATCAAGTCACCGTTGAGTTTGACGGACCGGTGACGCTGGGGTCCGACGCGATTACCGTTATCAAGAAAGGTGCGACGGGCGGAAGTGTTACGGCGACGGCGGCACCTGTGCCCAATTCAGGAAACCGTGTCTACACCGTCTCCTTCGGCGGAGCTTTTTTTCAAGACGGATCGCTAGTCGCCGGAAATTATCAATTGACCATTAACGCGAATTTGGTCACCAATCCGGCTGGCATCGCGATTGACGGCGATCAAAATGGCACTCCGGGCGGCAACCGCGTCTTTGGCGAAAACCCCAATGACCTGTTCTTCCGGCTATTTGGCGATTCCAATGGCGACCGCGATGTTGACGCCCTGGACCTGATAAACTTTCGTCGCTCCTTGAATGTTCCAACAAGTCATCCCAACTACCGTAGTTACTTCGACGAACGCCAAGACGGCGACGTTGATTCCATTGATTTACTTGCGATGCGTAGAAACCTCAATGTCCCTTTTGGCCCCGAGTGATTTGATGAAGACCGCTTTCGTGTTTTGCGTCTGCTTGTTCGCGATGTCGCCCGCAAACGCGGCGCTGATGTATCAATTTATTTTTGATCAATCGAACTATGACGCAGCGCCCGGTGCAACGGTGAACGTCGGTGTGCTGCTTCGCGAAACCGCCACGGGTGGCAGCGTCGCGCGGTTGGCCGCCGGAGGTCTCGATGGCTTGTTCGCCGCCGGCTTTAGTGTTAATTACGCGTCTTCGACAACGGGAATGGGCTCAACGATTCCTGATTCGGCAAATCCATCCTCGCGAATAGTTATCAACACGGTCGATTTTGACGATACGGGGTCCAGTTCGCGCAGCGACGCGGGCTTCGTCGCTGGAGTTTTCGCGGCGGGCACAAACATCAATGACGGGATCGTTAGGGTGCCGGTGGGAAACGACTTCGACGTGCTGATTGCGACATTGACGTTTACCAGGTCGCTGAATCCCAATGACGTGACCACGCTTCAACTGGCGGACTTCGCCGCCGGTGCCGACACCGCCTTCTTGGACGGCTTTTCACCTGACGACACCAACCAATTGACGTTTTCGGTCGCCACAATCGGTACTGCCGTCGCGATTCCCGAACCTGCGTCGCTGTGCCTAATTGGCACATTACTCACCGGCGGCATCATCCGTCTGCGCCGGCGCGGCAACGGATCCGACTTGATCGGAAAAGCAGCGCCGTCACTTTGAGCCAAGCTGTCGTCATTTCGACACATACAAATTCAGATTGAAAGGTTCGACTTTTGCTGCAAACTCTTGTTGCGTAGCTCTTTACGACAATCTCGATTAGGCCGGACGCACTCTGGCACACCGGCTGCTTTATTCATAAGCGTTGTCTGGCGCGAGAAAGTGCAACGCCTGTTGCCGCCGCTGCCGATGGCTGGCCGTCCTTTCCCTGGAGTGCGTGAAGATGTTTAAGCGATTTATGTTGGCGTCAGTGTTGGCCGTATTTGGCGTGATTTTGGCTGCGGGTTCGGCGTCGGCCTATGACCCGTACTGCAATGGCGGCGGCTACGGTTACGGCGGCTACTACAGCCAACGGCCGGTCGTGGCTTTGCCCTACCCAAGTCACCATCATCATTCCACACCGTACATCGGTCCCAATCGATCAGGATTTGGCGGCTACGGTGGGTACGGCGGATATCAGTCCTACCGTCCGAATTACGGCGGCGGATATGGCGGTGGGTACGGCGGCTACTCCGGCGGCTACGGGTCGCCTTATGGTGGATACCGAGGCGGCAGCGGATTCTCGCTGTACATCGGTCGCTAAGGGCAGACCCCAAAGTCGGTCCTGCGGACAGCGGCACGCCTTGTGCATGGACTAGACAATGACGTGCGATTTGAAAACATGAATGTCAGATCGCACGTCGTCAAGTCAGCCCCTTGAAAACTCAGATTCTCACCCCCCAGGAGATTAAAATGTTTAAGCGATTCATGTTAGCCGCCGTGATCATCGTCGGCGGTTCGGTGGTCTTTGCGGATTTGGCATCGGCCGGTGGTCCCTTTCGATATCGCGGTAATCGTTACTCGTCGTATCGTGTGGTTCCATCGCGAACAGTAGTCGTGCCGTATTCATCGCGGCGATACAGTTCGTATTCGCCATACAGCAGCGGTTACCGCTATGGCGGTTACGGATATTCACCGTATCGATCCGGTGTCAGCATCGGCATCGGCGGCGGTTATCCTTACGGCTACGGCGGATACCGTGGCGGGTACAGCGGCTATCGTGGCGGCAGCGGTTTTTCGCTTTACATTGGCCGCTAGTCGACCAGCGTCAATGTCATCGAGCGCAAGTCCATCACGGACTTGCCGCTTATTGCGGTGGCCCTTAGTGTGAGTTCACCGCTTCCGGCGTTTAGTTGAATATCGCCAAGATCAAGATTGTGAAACTCTTTCAACGGCGACTCAGCCGGTGGCCTTGGAATGGTATCTTGATTCGTATAAAGAGGCGGGTCCCAACCCGGCAAAACTTTGCCGGCAAGCCGTTGTTCGCCAAGTGATAGTTCGATCGTTGAACCGGCATCCTGTTCGGGGCAAGTATAGGCAAGCTCGACGTGATATCGACCGCTGGTATGAATGTCTACGTTCCAGGTCAAGCGATCGTCGGTCGATGTCCAATTGACGAAGTACGAACTATTCGGCGCACCGGAACTTCGGCGAACCGTGCCGCTGGGTTCGCCATCACGGGCCGGCAACCAAGTTCGCGGAAACTCGGGATAGCCAACCGGAATCAGCCGCGGATCAACGCTGGCACCGCGATTTTTTTGCTTGATTACCTGCTGTGAATTCGACTCGGTCATCACATCCATTTTGAAGCGGTCAACCGCAGATCGCAATTCATCGCCAAGACCGGCAAGATCCTGTTTCACCTCTTTGGATTGTCGCGGGTCCGCGATCATGTCGAACAACTTGCCCTGAGAGTCGAGCCGGTGGGTTTGTGTGCGCACGCTGACCTGACCAGACCAAGTGGTAAAAATCATTCGCTCGGGCCAATCGATTGTCGGCGTTTGAATCGGCGGCGACATTAGCAGTGGAGAAAGATCAAGTCCATCAAGCGGCTTGTCGCCAACACGCGCGACACCGGCGAGCGACAACAATGTCGGCAGTAGATCGATCGCCCCGGCGATTTGGCGAACGGTATGGTCGGCGGGCAATTGCTTGACCCAGCGAATAAAACAGGTCGAGCGAACCCCGCCTTCGTCGGTGGTTCCCTTGCGGCCCTTCATGCCTCCATTCCAGCGCCATGTGTTAGGCCCGTTATCGGAAAAGTAAAGCACAACGGTATCGTCGGCAATCTTGAGTTCATTCAACTTTGTCAACACGCGACCGACATTGCGGTCCTGGTTTTCCAGCATCGCCATCGCACACCGAGTTTGCTCGATCACCTCTTGCTCGGGAAGCGATGCACTTTGCGAAATCGGCTTATCGCGAAACCGGGCCCAGTCTTCTTCGGGCACGGCCCACGGCGAATGCGGCGTAGTGAACGGCACATAACACAGAAACGGTTTCGCATGGTTGCGGTCAATAAAATCAATCGCTTGATCGGTACAAGCATCGACGATGTAGCCCTTGGCTCGCACGGGTTTACCGTTGTGTTCCAGGTGTGGGTCGAAGTATTCGCCCCAGTGACCTGATGTATAGCCAAAGTACTCGTCGAATCCGCGAGCCATCGGGTGATAGGGCCACTGGCTGCCGTTGTGCCATTTGCCAAAAGCACCTGTCGCGTAGCCAGCGGAATGGAAGGCGTCGGCAATCGTTTTTTCGTCCAGGTTCATCCGTTCTTGACCCGTTGATACGCCGTAGACACCGGTGCGGCGGTGGTAACGACCGGTCAGGAATTCCGCTCTCGTCGGCGAACAAACAGGGCAAACAAAGAAGCGGTCGAGTGTGACACCATCTTGCGCCAGCGAATCGATGTTCGGTGTTGAGACCGAGGTATTACCGTTGCGACTGTAGTCGCCCCAACCCGCGTCGTCGGCTAAGAAAATCACGACGCTGGGTCGCGTCTCCGCGGCGAGTGTTGGCGCTACGAATAATGATATCGTTGCGAAATAGGCCAGCATTTTCATTTCAACACCTCGCCTGCGGTACGGGCAAACTCGTTACGAACACGACCGTCGGCCGCAATCATCGGTTGGTGGTCGGGTTCATTGCCGAGTGGTCGGCAACCGGGGCCAACCTCATGTTGACCTAAATCGGCATCGCTCTGCTTTGCGATTTCCGTCAAACGCGCAACCACGTCGGGATATTGCGCCGCAACGTCGTGAGCTTCGCCAATGTCATCGTCCAAATGGTACAGCTCCCCTTCCTTCAAACGCAGCTTCCACGGACCGCTGCGAACGGCTTCGAGCTCAAACCCCCGGTGATAAAGAAACGTGTCGCGTGGGCCGGTTTCACTGTCACCGACCAGTACGGGCCAAACGTTCAAGCCGTCAAGCTTGCGATCACTCGGTATTTCCGCACCGGCCAGCACCGCAAAGGTTGGCAACACATCCATCATGCTTGTAATGGCATTGGTCGACGTGCCCGCAGGGATCGTGCCAGGCCACCAGGCGATCGTACAAACGCGAATCCCGCCCTCGTGCGTTTGGCCTTTGGCACCACGCAGCGGTCCGTTGCTGGCACCGTGGTTTATCGGCCCACCATTGTCCGAGGTGAACAACACGAACGTCTGTTTTTCCAAACCAAGCGAGCGAATGGTGTTTAAAACCTCGCCGACACTCCAGTCCACTTCTTCGCACCAATCACCGTGCAACCCGCTGGGCGATTTGCCGCGAAATGGTTCACTGGGATACAACGGAAAATGAACCGCGCTGTGTGGCAGATACAGAAAAAACGGATCATCTTTGTGCTCGCGAATGAATTCCACAGCGTGCTCGGTATAGCGGCGCGTCAACGATTGCTGTTCCTCGCCACGAACCCGCTCGATCACATATTCGTTCTCGAGCAGCGGCAGCGGCGGTTGTCCGCCACCGGTTGATCCGGTGGTGACTTTTGCGGCGGCCTGTTTGTTGGCGGCCTGTTTGTTGGCGGCGGATTGCGGTTTCGGCTCGACGCCATAGTTGCTTTTCGTACCATCGCCAGACGGACCCATGTCATTCGAGTACGGCAACCCAAAGTACGTGTCAAACCCTTGTCGCGTCGGCAGAAATTGCGGCTGGTCACCAAGGTGCCATTTGCCGACACATGCGGTGGCATAACCCGCCGTCTTCAAAACTTCGGCAATCGTCACCTCGTTCGGGTGCAGTCCGGCTGCGGAATTGGGAAACAGCACATGCGGTATTGCCAGCGCTCGCTTGGGATAACTACCGGTTAACAATGCCGCGCGTGACGGCGAACAGACCGGCGCGGCGTAGTGGCTCAACAGCTTACGTCCCTCGGCAGCCATTTGATCGAGACTCGGCGTACGGTTCGTTGACCCAAACGGACCAATGTCGGCGTAACCAAGATCATCGACGTTAATGATCACGAAGTTCGGTTTGTCGGCGGCAATCGCAACGTTCAGCAAACTGAACATCACCAGAGCGGCCAACCAGCGAAGACGAGCCAAGCAGTTCATCGTCAAAGTTCCAGTCGGGGAGGAGCGAGTTTTCCGCAGTCATGCAAAGCAGTATAGCTTGTTCGACGCCACGACATCAAAATCAACGCCCGAGTTGCTGATCCAAGTTCGTCGCACCGTAGATCGATCTCAACGCTTCGCGAATACCGACGGCCGATACGCTGACGGCGCGTGCCTGCGAATCACTGTAAAGGTAATCGCTGGTCAGGCTTTGAATGTTGCCGTCGAAAATCAGCCCCACCAACTCACCCTTGCGATTGACCACTGGCGAGCCGCTGTTGCCGCCGATGATGTCCGCAGTGCAAACGAAATTAAGCTGCGTATCGAGTTTCAACTCAGCCTTGGCGTCATGCCATGATTTGGGCAGCGAAAAGTCTTCTTGGCCATCATGCTGTGACTCATGCTCAAACGCGCCCGCGAACGTCGTGGCCGGTTTGATCATCTCGCCGCCTTGTTCGTATCCCTTGACGACACCAAAAGCCAATCGCAGCGAGAACGTTGCATCGGGATATCCTCCGGTCCCTTGGATGGCGTTCGTGGCGGCGTTGATTTTGGCGTATGCCTGTCGCTCACGTTCGTCGAGTTTTTCGTTCTCCTGGCGCAGTCGCCGATACTCCGGTTCAATCAATTCAGCCAGCTTGACCATCGTGTCGTCGGCAGCGGCAACGGCGGTCTGGCCACCATCGACCAATTGTTTGCGAAACGCGACGTCATCGATTCTCGTGCCAGCGATTAACTCGGCGGCGCGATCGCGCGGCGCCTTGCCCGCCAGCATCGCCACGACAAGCGGATCATCGGCACCGCGCAACTCAATCATTCGAGACAATTCATCGGCAAGCTTGGCCGTTTCCAAGTCGCGATACAGCGGTGCTTCACTGAGCAAACTTTGCAACAGCGACTCGCGTCCGGCATCGGTGAATTCGCTGAGTCGGTCCTGGTTCGGCTTTTGATCTTCGGCGACTAACACCGCAATCGTTTCGGCGATCGTGAACAACTCGGAACGCAAGCTGACCGTTTGCCGCAGCATTTTCGTTTTTAATTCTTGAACCGCAGCGACTTCCGCCCAAGCTTGTTCATTCTCGCGAATTGCCGGATTTCGGCGAACAGCGGCCAACAATTGATCTTCGCGATTGCGTTTTTCAGCGATCGTGGCTGGGTCTTGCAGCCCACCGAGCATGCCAACGTAGGCTTTGCGCGAATTCTGGATGCCAAACAACTCGTCGCGCCCACGGCGTTTCTCTTCGACGCCACCAAGGGAATACTGTTGCATCAAGATTTCCTTGCGACGCAAAAAATCAAGCACGTATGGCAACCGCGAGTCGCGCAAATAAGTCAGCGCCGAGGTCGTGAAAATCCGCTGCGTGCGACCGGGATGACCCGACACAAACACCAACTCATCTTCATTCAGCGGTTGGTCATTCCAACGCAGATAGTGATCCAAAACCGCTGGCTTGCCATCTTCGTACACGCGCATGATCGTGGCATCGAGATTGTAGCGCGGGTATTCAAAGTTATCCGCGTCGCCACCAAAAAACGCGGCGCTAGTTTCAGGTGCCCAGACCAATCGCACGTCGGTGTATTTTCGGTAACGGTACAAATGATACTTGGCACCACCGAACAACGTGACCACGTCGCTGCGCAGCCCCGTTTGCTCTTTGGACTCTTGTTCGATATTCGCAATCGCCGCGCGACGTTGTTTGAATGCATCTTCGGTGCTGGCGGCCACATCAACGCCCGCGTTGACTCGATCGGTAACGTCTTCCATCGACACCAATTGATTCAGCTCGAGGTCGGGAGCTTTCGGCTCGTCGTCAAATGACTTTGCCAAAAATCCGTCGCGCACCAAGTCATGCTCCTTCGTGCTGAGTTTCTGCAGCGTATCCGACGCCACGTGATGATTCGTCAACACCAATCCGTTACTGGAGACAAACGATCCGGAGCCGCCACTATTGAAACGAACCGAAGATAATCGCAGATGATCCGCCCATGCTGGATCGACCGCAAAACCATGTCGTTCTTTGAGCAACTCGCTCGGTAAGTCATTGAACAAATACATGCCCTCGTCTCCATGGACTGGACAAACAAACGATTGACACACGGCTAGCATGAAGGCGCCCACAATGACACGGAATTGAGAAGCGAGACGTCGATCAAGTAGTCGAAATGGCACAGCGGAATCCTTTATTGCATACAGAAAACGATCAACCAGTACTGCGCTTCAGCGAAGAGGGATGCTTCCTAAAGTGAGCGCTCCGGCGTTAGCCCGGATATTACATTAACCCATTATTGACGTCGTTGGTGGCAGTGGATAGGTGCGAGATTCACGCATTCAGGACCAAGTTGTCGCGATGAACGACCACTTCATAGGGTCGATGGCCCAGTACGGCGCTGATTTTTTCGCTGGGCAATCCAAGGATCAGTGAAATTTCTTCGGACGGATAATTCGTCAACCCACGGGCGACCTCGCGGCCTGTTATATCGTTGATCGCGACCACCGCTCCGCGGCGAAAATCGCCGGACACTTTTTTAACACCGATCGCCAGCAAACTGCCGCCACGCTGTTCGACGGCGCGGGTTGCTCCTTCGTCGATCGTCAGCATGCCTTCAATGTGTGCCGACGTACCGATCCAGCGCCTTCGTCCGCGAATCGGATTCTGCGGTGGCAAAAACATCGTTCCGATGTCATGACCGAGCATAATCCGGTCAAGCACGTCGTCGCTGCGTCCCGGTGCGATGATTGTCGGATGGCCGTATGAAGTTGCGATCTCGGCGGCTTTCAGTTTGCTGGCCATACCGCCTTTGCTGGTCGTCGATTTGGAATCTTGAGCGAGTGCGAAGACCGAATCATTAAGTTCTGGAACTATCGCGATCCGTTTGCTGGTCGCCAGCGATGGCGGACCATCGTACAGCCCTTCGACATCGCTCAAGATGATCACCAAGGCACCCGTCAGCAGACCCGCGACATTGGCGGCTAAGCGATCGTTGTCACCAAACGTTGTCATCAACTCGCCGACCGCGACACTGTCGTTTTCATTGACAACGGCGATCGCACCGAAGGCGTGAATTTGTGAAAACGCATTGCGAACGTGCAGGTATCCGCTGCGCCGCCGTAGGTCGGATGCCGTCAATAAGACCTGCGCGGCGTGGCGCCCGCGTTTGGCCAGCGCGGTTTCGTAGGCCTGGATCAAATCGGTTTGGCCAATCGCGGCGACGGCTTGCAATTGCGCTAATCCCACCGGACGCGTGGCCAATCCCAATTTGCCGACGCCGGCACCAACCGCACCGCTGCTGACCATGATCGTTTGGCGACCGCTGTCGGCGATGTGGCAAAGCTGGGCGCTGAGCGTCTCGATGCGATGCAGATCAAGCCGCGCGTCGGGGCCCGTCAACACTCGAGTGCCAACTTTAACAACAACGGCGGTACTGGCCTGAATCACGGGCAATCGCCGTGGATCAGCTTGCTGGATCGTAGAAATGGACATCACCTAGGCGAAAAAGGAAAACCAAGGCGTCATTGTGATCGATCGCCGCTCGATTGGAAACTTGGTGAATTGCGAAAGCTGCTGGTTGCGATAAACTAGTTGCCTGATTGGGCCAGTGTTCTACGACGCTCCGCCGTCGTAACGTTACGATGACGGAGCGTCGCCGAACACTTTAAGCAAACCCCAATTTTCACGTACATAGGCGACGGTAAGGATGAGTGAACTGAATCATGAATGCGGTGTGGCCGCGATTTATCACTTGTCCGGTCGCGGTCGCAGCCACGTTTGCACCGATCATGGCCCGCGACAAATTTCGCGATTGTTGCCGCGAATGTTGTTGGACATCCAAAACCGCGGCCAACTTGCCGCCGGAATGACGACGTTTGACCCTGATCGTCCGAAGTTGCTCAAGACGCTTCGCGACGTGGGGACGGTGACCGAAGTGTTTCGACTGAATCATCGCGCCAAAGCCGATTCGATCATGCGCCATTTGGCCGGTCGCGCCGCGATTGGTCACGTTCGCTATTCAACCTGCGGCAAGGACGATCGCAGCTACGCCCAACCGTTTGAACGCAAACATATTCATAAACGCAGGTGGTTCAGTTTCTGCTTCAACGGTCAACTTGCCAACTACATCGTGCTCAAAGAACAACTGCTGGCCGATGGCGACCATCACTTGGCACTTGATAACGACACCGAAATCATTTTGCACGAGATCGCGCGTATCTTAAGCGAATCTCGCGAACGTTTGGATTGGATCGATGTGATTCGCCAAGCAACCAAACGGTTTGATGGTGCTTACAGTCTGGCGTTGTTGACGGCCGAAGGCGAGATGCTGATCGCGCGCGATCCGCTGGGCATCAAACCGATGTGCTATGTCAATGAAGGCGGATTGTTTGCGGCGGCAAGCGAAAGCGTGGCGCTATTGAATCTCGGTTTCGAGTCCGAACAAATCAAATCGTTGCCGCCCGGTCACGCGATCCTGATTGATCCTGAGCGTGGCTTTCGTTTGGAACGCTTTACCGAACCGCAAACGCCGGCGCACTGCTTTTTTGAATGGATTTATTTCGCCAACGTCGCCAGTACGCTCGATGATCGCAGCGTCTATATGAGCCGAACGCGGTTGGGCGAGGAACTTGCTCGCGCCGAACGCGCCGACCCAAGGTTCAATTTTGATCCCGCCGATACGATCGTCGTCCCAGTTCCAGACACCAGCAAAGCGGCGGCCGATGCGATGGCTTATGCACTTGCGATCCCCAGCCGCGAAGGCTTGATTCGCAATCGCTATGCCGGCCGAACATTCATCGAAGCCGGCGGAGCGCGAAAAGCGAAAGCCGAAACCAAATACACACCGCTGCGCGACGTCCTCAACGGCAAGCGAGTGATTTTGGTCGAAGACTCGATCGTCCGCAGCACCACGATGGGCGTTTTGCTCAATCGCCTTCGCACCGTTGGTGGAGCCAAGGAGATTCACGTTCGCGTTGCTTGTCCACCGATCATTGCACCTTGTTTTTATGGCATCGACATGAGCAATGTCGATCAATTGATTGCCCCCAAGTATTTTCCGGGTGGCGAATTGACCGAAGCGGCCCAACAGCGACTGGCCGATGACCTGGGCGCGAACTCGCTGAGGTATTTGCCGGTTGAGGCATTGGCGCGGGCCATCGATCTGCCCGCCGAAAACTTATGCCGAGCCTGTGTCACGGGGAATTACCCCACTGCTTGCGGACAAACGCTCTATCAAATCGCGCTGGACAGTCGCGGCAAAGAACCCGATGCCAGGCGCACCTACGAACGGCTCGCCGCGGCAACGGCGACCTACTGAATTCGTTTGCGACTCCGGTGCAGCGATTGGTTTTGCTCGTGCGGGTAGACATTATTCCGCCGATTGGCTTTATATTCTACCCAGCAAGCCTTCCAAGCGGTCCAGCGTGTTGACCAATTGATTCCACTCCGTGACGATCTCGAACGTCGGCATTTGGTTCTCATCTTCGCTGCCATAACCTCGCTCGCTAGTGCGGATGGTTGCCCCCAGGACCATGACACCGGTTGCCTTGGATTGCTGCTGTTTTGATTCTGGGGTGGATTCGACCGCATCGTCCAGCGGCATAATCTGTTGCATTGCGCGGTGGACGGCCCATAACGCCGCGGCGCGGGAGTTTTCGGCAGCGACCATGCAGCGAACCGTACCGGATTCAACGTAAAACTTGCCCATTTCGATCGTTCCTGTGTGAAGTTGAGTCAGTTTTCAACCCGGCGAATTGTTGCTGGTTGACACACTCCTTATCGCCGCCACCGTTGACACGTTAGGTCACGGGCATCTACGCGAATCGAACTGCCCGATGGCGGAACGGCTTAAAAGACAAAAAAAATGACTGCATTGGCGGATAAGGCTACATTCCGCGAAACGACCGAAATTTGAACACGTTGTTCGATTACTTTTTCGGCCGCGGGTGAGAACTCGATTGGAGATGGTCAAATGGGACGCACGCAAATCGTTTGTCTACTTAGCTGGACCGCGCCAAGTTCGATCGAAAACATCACTTTTTACGGGCTCGATCGTTTTGTGAGCGGCACGGCGCTAGCCGCCGGTTTCGCTCGGGAAGTACCGGGGACTAGCGCTGGGCCGCTCACAAAACCTGGCGCTGTCCAGTTAGACTCCTTTAAAAAATTGCTTGATTCGTGACAGAATCATTCGTAGATGTAGTTTCTTGGAAATTCCGCCTGCTGTGTTCAAACTGTGGCGAATCGTACGTCAAATTCCTTTTTTTGCGTAGTAGGTATAAAAGATTCAACAAGGCAAGAATTTTTACGCATTTGAAATTCTTATTATCAAGCTTGACGCCCGACAAACTGCATTGCGCGCCCTCACTCATTGGATACGTCAGATGGTTGCTCTTTGTCGCGTCTTGATACTGGCAGTAGTCCTTTCAAAATTCAGCTCACCAAGTTTCGTTTTGGGGCAATCCCTAACCGGAAACGAAGTCAATTGGCTAACGGCGATGTTGGCATCACAAAATGCGGCGATCGAAGCCTGGAGCTCAGGCAGCTTTCGATTTTCCACTGCACGTATCAAGGCTGGTATCGAAGAATCAGCAGATGGCCAAGTCTGGTGAAATGGTGCCAACGTTCGGTACGACGTGCGATTGTGTCGCGAGGGAAACGAATCTTGTCGCGATGAATCGATCTTGATGTCCAAGAACCGAATCATAAGAGTCGACAAGAAGCATCTCAAAGTAGTTCGCAGTTTTGGGACACGAAAGCAATTGGAGGAATACCTTCAAGTTTTACAAGACAAATGGTTGCACTAGGACTTTCAATTCTCATTACGAGACCTGATCACTGCGGATGAAACGTTTAGGTACGGAGATCGTAAAGTTGAATTGATAAAATCGCCCGTTCAGGCCACCTTAGAACTAACGTCGCAACGTGGCGGGCATCTCACTTTCAAGTTCGATTTGAATTCGGACGGGCTTGTCCAGTCAATTGTCAATAGCAAACCAGACTACATTTCGTATCAGGCAACTTATAATTGGGATCGAATTGCCGATCGTTGGTATGTTAAACAGTTGACGCAGCAGCATGGTAGCGACAGCGACAGTTCGTTAAACACTTCATTTCAACTGCAAATACGTGAGATCAAAGTAAATCAAGCAATTGATACAAGAATTTTTGACGAAAGTTCGGTCCATCCGGGTTTATCGTGGATAGGCAGGATGTGCTGTTGGATTTTTTGAGGGATGGCCCCCGTGCCCAAAGTGACTGAAGGACGATCCTGTGCCGTACAATTGACGTGCCGGGTGAAGCGGACTGAAGCTCTGCGGGGACGCAACTTTGGAAGGAATAGCCCGGTCGACCGTGCGACAATGGTGCTCGCCGGCGGGATACCCGCCGGCGACTTTCCCGAATCTTCCATCGCGACGACTTTTGGACACGGGAGCCATGCCTCCAAAATCCGGGTTCCTAGGCAAATCCGCGACAAAGTCTGATGGAACTTTAATCATGTCTTTAGTCCTGGAGAAGCGATCCCCAGTGTTGGTGAAACGGACGGCCTAAGTTTTCCGATCGGAATGGAAATTATAGGAGCGGTTAAACCATCATCTTACCACTCAGGTGGCTTTAATATGGCGAGACTTGACGGCTCAACCGCTTTCATGTCGATGTCAGTTGACTTTGAGCTTTGGCAATCATTGGGGACCGTAGACGCCGATTGACCGCAATCGATTTGTTGCAATTGTTCAAGAGTGGAGAATCAGGCGATAGGTTTTTTCGGCATCCTCAATGCGACAAGCGGATTCTGCCAAATTGGTCTTAGATTTGACACGGTGCGTGGAAAAAGTGTAGGATCGAGGCGTTGTTCTGAGTTTCTTGATTACCTGTTAACTCGTTTGGAGTGGTGAGATGCTGAATCGAAAAATGTGGCTGTCGGCGTTGTCAGTGGTCATTGTGGCGGGCGTTACCGTCTGGGCCGACGAAGTGAAATTGGACGGTGTAAAGTGCGTTGTCGCACCGAAAGCGGCCATTGCCAGCAAGTCGGCTGATTACAAAGACGGCAAAGTTTACTTCTGTTGTGGCAACTGCGCCGGCAAGTTTGCCGAAGCACCGGAAAAATTTGCGCCCAATGCGAACATGCAGTTGGTTGCGACCAAGCAATACGTTCAAAAGACTTGTCCCTTCAGAGGTGGTGAGCTGAATGCAGAGACCAAGATCAAAGTCGGCGATGCCGAAGTTTCTTTCTGCTGCGCAAATTGCAAAGGCAAAGTCGAAGCGGCTGAAGAAAAAGAACAGTTGACGATGGTGTTTAACGACAAGGCATTCGAGAAGGCTGGCTTCGCCAAGGTCGCCGAATAGGCACTAGCGCTTTATCTCAGCTTCGATTTCGGGTGTCAAAAATTGTAGAACGGTTGTCCCCAACCGTTTGGCAGCGCACAAACGACTGAGGACAGCCGTTCTGCAATCGCCGCAACTCTTATTTTTGAGCTTGAACATCCACTCGATCGCATCTGCGTCATTGCCACAAACAATGGGCCCGGGAAGTGTTAACACTTCCCAGGCCCATGTTTTTTTGTGGCGACAGCTTTCGATTTCGCGAAACCATCAGCACACTTCGGTGTTCTACCGGAGCAACCCTGAAATACATCATTGTCCCTGTAATTCTAATTGCCTTCCCCGGTTAGCCATTGTGGCGGAGTCACTGTGATGTTGTATTGCGTTTGCTTTTCAAGTGCGCGTCTTGTTTGCGCACTTGTCATTACCGGTTGTGCGGGGTCGACATCAAGCTTGTTGGCGCAGCAACCAATTCCCCGCGTCTTGCGAATCAGTAACAACCCGACGCCGCGGATTTTGGTTGGCGAAACGACCGATGAGTACCCATCGGTCGGAATCGTTGGCAGCGCTAGTGCAGGAGGATTTTGCACGGGGACGTTGATCTCGTCGACGCACGTGTTGACCGCGGCGCACTGCGCGATGGAGATTGAAAGCGCCACAGCCGGCAGGTTTACCGTTGGCGACCAAGTCTATGCGACCTCGGAAGTAGTCATTCACCCGGACTACAACGTCCAGACTTCGGCCAATGACATCGCGATCTTGGTGCTCGATGAACCGGTTCTCGATGTAGCACCATCGAACATCTTTCGTGGCACACCGATGATCGGGGACGTCTTGTTCATTGTTGGATTTGGTCAAACCGGCGATGCCAGTGGTGGCGTTGCCGGCACGTTTGGCACCAAGAATGTCGGGATGACGATGATCGATGACGTGGGCGATACTTTGGTGCTGTGGACCTTCGATGATCCGACCGAATCAAACACGGCCGCTGGGGATTCAGGCGGTCCCGGCTACCTCGACGTTGACGGCGAATTGTTCATTGCATCCATCACATCAGGTGGCTCCGAAGCCAATGCGATGCTGGGTGACATGGCGTTCAATACCCGCGTCGATGCATTCGCCGATTGGATCGACCAGGCGCTGATGAGCGAGGGAATGCTACCCGGTGATGGCACACCACCGACTGACGACGATGACATGTCGACGTGTGATGATTTTTGGTCACAACCCTTTCCCTTCCTGCAGTTCTTGATCGATTTCCTGACACAGCTTCTCGAATCCTTGCAAGCGCCAACACCCGATGACGGAGCCGGCGGCACAGGTACGGGCGGAATTGGCGCGATCAACCTGTCCAGCAGGCGATCGTTCGTTCGGCCGTTCGGCCGTCCAACGCTCGCCGATTTTTGAGCCGTTAAGTTCGAATATCGCATTGTAGAACAGCGTTTTTGCCATCACTTCGCGACGACTGGCGTTCTCAACCACGCGGCGCGCGATCCAGCCGCATATCCATCGTGGCCGATGACTTCCACTTTGATCGTGATTGGAAGCGATGTCGTCTTTGAATGCAAAACCAATCGATCGGTTGGCATCGCACATTGCCACGGGCCAGCCTCAACGTCGAAAGACGTCGAGGTAATGACGGTGTCATTGGCCTCGATGTACCGCGAAACGTTTTCGGCATTCGTGGCGATCGGCAGCGAACCCAGCCGACGATGCACCTCGACCACCATCGTGCCGGAAATTGGCGTTTGACCGCGGACAACAATCGGTTGGCCAACGACCGCATCGCCCTGGTCATCAACGACCACATCATGCACAGTTCCGAGCAAGAGTGTGGGGTCGCCCAGTAGATTGTAAAGCTGCATGTGCTCGCGTCGCTCGTCGTCCATTCGCGCCCCGCCACCGGCAACGGATGCGATTCCGTCAATCATCATGCGTCTTGTTTTTAAATCATCGCTTGCATCCGACGCGGTTGCTAACTCATTCATTGACGCCAACCATGCATCACCTAATCGCGCCGCGTCATCATTGTAGATTGCACGAATCAAACCGATTGCCGTCGCCGCGTTGCCATACGGCATCGTCACACGCGACCCGGCAATCACGGCGATCGGACCGAAGTCCGCCAACAGCATTCGCTCAGCCAAGCTATCTTCCAGCGCATCGAACGCTCCGGTGTAACAAGCCAAGATCAAGGCGATGGGTGCCGACGAATGCGGACGATCGAGCATCGGCAAATCGGTCATTGACAATACGGGCCGGCCCACTGGCCCCGATGGCACGCGGTCCAATTCGGTGATCCAACCATGCCCAGCGTAGACCCAAAAACGCGCACCGTCTCGATAATTGTCGAGCACCGTGTCCGTGAACGATTGCGTGCCGGGGTGAAACAAACTCGCTGGCCCCGCGTGCGTAATTCGCGTCCGCACCGAACCAGGCAGCGCGCCGGTGATAATGCCGCCGGCGACCATTTCGATGGCACGGTCAATCATCGTGCCGAAGCCACCCAGTCCAGCAACGAGATCGACACGCGATCGCCATCGTCCAAAATCGCGGCTGTCCTCGTAGTCAATGATGCGATCGATAAGCGCGGTCAACTGCGCCGCAGTCTTAACGGGCAAACGCCCTACGGCAGCATCAATGATTCCGTCACGATCAAAATCACCAAACCGAAAATCGCCGGGAAGCTCGCGTGTTTGTTGATATGGTTTTGAAACGTCGGCATCTTGATAGAACGTCGGCACCAAATTCGGTTGATCGATCCCATCTTCGCCACCCGGAATGATTGCGTCACCGACCAACAACACATATCGACAATTCCCCTTGTTCGAATTGGCGATTGTCTGCGCCAGTAGTTCTGTGTCCGGCGAAGTATTGAGGACTGTGACCATCATCGCTTGTTGCTCGCGACGCTGGACCCAAGGTTGCAACGCCGGATGAAACGCGACCGGACAAACCACAATCACTTCGCTGCGTCTAACGTCGCTAGGTGGTTCCGGTTCAATTGCAGCCGGCGGGACCACCCAATCAAGATCGCCCGAATCGATGTCTTCGGTTTCCCGTGGTTCAGGCGAGACAACGGAAACGTTCGCGGAGCAACCCACGACGCCCGCTCCGATCAGGCACCACGCCAGCATCCAATCCCTGGTGACATTCATACTATTTTATTGCTTCACCGGCGACGATCGGTTTGTTTTCCCAATAAATCACGCCGTCATCGCGCCGCTCCAGAATACGGTCGGCGCTGCCCGCTGCCAATGGCGAATCGCTTTGCGGAATCCATTTGCGCAACGCCGCAATTTGGCTGGCGTATTGCGGGTTGGCGATCTGGTTGTTGAATTCGTTCGGATCAATCTGGCAATCGTAAAACTCTTCGGCTCCATCAAGATATCGAATCAGGCGATAATGATCGTCGCGAATACTGTGATTGCCAGCGTTGTGAGTAGTGATCGCGGGACGAGATCGTTTGGCCGCTGGATCAAGCAACAAGCCTGCCAAGCTCAAGCCTTCCAGATGCGCTGGCGGCGCACTTCCAATCATGTTTGAGAGCGTCGGATAAATGTCCAGTAGCTCGACGGGTTGGTCACATCGTGATCCCGGCTCGATCCCCGGTCCCGCGAACAACAACGGCACGCGGGTTGATCGTTGCCACAGAGAATTCTTGCCCGAGATGGCCTTTTCGCCGAGGTGATAACCATGGTCGGACCACAGCACGACCAACGTGTCATCGCGATGCGGCGAATTCTCCAGTGCATCGAGTAGCCGACCAACTTGACTGTCGACAAACGAAATCGACGCGAGGTACGAACGAACAAGCGGGCGAAGTTGGTCGTGCTGCTCCAGCCAACTGGTGCGTGGTTCGGGAAGATCCCAGTGGATGTACCAGGACGATTGCGGAGTGTCGTCGCGATCACCATCCAAGATCGGCGGCATGACCAGCGTCTCGTCGGGATACATGTCGTACCATGATTGAGTCACATAACACGGCACGTGCGGCAAGAAGAAACCGGCGGACAGAAAAAACGGTTGCGAGTCGGCGGGGATTTCCTGCAATTGCTTCGTCGCCCAGGACGCGACTTGCCAATCGCCTTTGTCTTCATCTCGATGCGGAAACGTGCCCCAGTCCATCAGCGGATTGTTGCCGCCGGGAGTCGGACCAATCAACTTTTGCGGCGGTCGCGCGCCGACACTGGCGGAAACGCCGACCGTGTCAAACTCGATCGGGCCGCGACCATAACTGCCGTGATAGACTTTTCCGCAGGTCAACGTTCGCAGTCCACTTGCCCGCAAATGTTGGGGCAAAGACTCGATGTCTTTCAACCTCTCGACGTTGCGAAACCAAGGCGACAAACCGTACACGCCGGTCGTGCCGGGGCGCAGTCCGGTCAGTAGACTGGTGCGTGAAGGATTGCAGAGCGTTGCTTGGCAATGCGCATTGGTAAACGTCATGCCCCGCGCCGCCAATCGATCAAGCGCCGGCGTCTTGACTTGAGGATGCCCACCGAGCGGACCAATCCAATCGTTGAGATCATCGATCGCAATCATCAAGATATTTTTTGGCTTGGCCGACCATGCCGACTTGCTCGACGCGTCGTCCGCAAAAGCAACATTGCCAATCAGAACCGTAAGTGCGATCAGCGTCGTATGCGTAAACTTGACCATAGCGATGTTACCTAATTTTAGAACAATTGTCTCAATCGTTTGGGTTAAGGTGTTTTCAGTTCCGCGCCAAACGATTGAGACAATCGTTCTACAATGCAAACCAAAGGTGCGAAGGAAGAACTTAGCTTAACCTATCCGCCAGGTGATTTGGTCTAATGAACGGCTTTACGATTGAGGGCAACTTGCGAGTAGAGAAAAAGCAATGTGGGACATTTTGAATCATGGCCGGGCGTCGTTTCGCGTCAGCGGTTGGCACTTCCAGGTCAGCCGATCGGCCGACGGCATTGAGGTCGCTGTATCTCAAGACGATTCAACCGTTTCGCGGTCGATCGTTTCGCTGGCCGGCGAGCCGCTGCCCGAGCTGCAGGATAGCTTCATTCGCGGCGACGAGTTGCATTGGTCAATGCCGCCGACGAGTGTTGATGACGCTGGAGTCGATTTGGTGTTCTTGATCGTCAAAGCCAACCGCGACCAATTGGTCGTCGAATCGACGATCGCGATTGAAACACTTTCGTTGGATTCCTTTCCACAGGTCGATATCGCGCCATCGGGCGACGGTTCGTTGTTCAATCAACGCCAACTTACCGCCGACATTTATTCGTGGCAGCGAAACGGCGCGAATGACGACCAGCCTGCGATCGATGTTTCGATCTTCGTCGATGAGCGTGATCAGGCGTCCGTTGATCCGGCCAAGATAACGGGCCGATCGATCCCGTTTTTCGCCGATTTCATGGAGAAAGGTGTCATCCGAAAGGTTCAGCCGTGGTGGGTATTTTCCTGTGACGGTCTCAGCGGATCACAACAAGGGCAGCTTGCTGTCGAATTGTCCGCCCGGCCACTGCCGCTGGCGGGCTAGTCGCCGGTATCCCACAGCGCGCGTGATTTGCAGCCAAAACGTGGTTTTTCTGGGCACAACGCGGCGGATTTCCGTAAAGGAACTAGAAATCTGCCTGACGGGATGTTAAATTCCGCTAACTCGTCGGAATGTTGTCGAAATTGCCACTGACTTTTTTGGGTCGGGTTGTAATAATAAATAGTACGCGAGCAAAGTGGAGAGCCATCGGCGGGGGCTTTTGAATTGGGTGTCGTTTGAAAGCGCGGTCGATAGTGCGGCGGCCTGCGAGGGAATTAAAGGTCTTTTCGTTGGTGGAGTAGAGGGAGGAATGGTTAAATGAGTGCAGACACAAGAACAGTCCGGTTTCCGGAACGAACCATGCGCCAAATTCGTTTGGACGCGCAACGTGCGACCATGCGCGCTCGGTTCTGTCCCGATCGCAGCGAAGCGACCAATCTTCGTTGTGTCGATTATCGGCGCGAGTCAGATTTGAGTTTCGGATCCCAGCTTTGGTACTTCGACGGAATCGGAATTGATGATTTGGATCGAAGGCTGCCGATTTACGGTGTGATTGAATATTCAATCCAATTTGGGCTGCATGAATTGGTCGAGGATCGTGTGCTTGAGAGCGACGGCCAACGCGAACGTTTTCACAGTGTTTACGAACGTGAACAACTTGGCCCCACCTGGCGCGGTCCGGCTCATCGCTGGCTTGCCGCTGGTTTGCTGATGGTCAGCGTGATGGCGACTGGATATTTTCTTAAGTCGCTGGCTTGGTGAGCGCCGGCGAATCGGTGATCGCAGTCGATGGGCTGACCAAAACCTATGGCAGCGCGTTGATGAAGTCGCGTTTGATCAATGCGCTGGCCGGTGTAACGCTGAAGACATTTCCGGGCGAAGTCTTTGGCTTGCTTGGTCCCAACGGTGCGGGCAAAACCACGCTGATCAAGATTCTGCTTGGCGTCGTCCGTGCTTCTGCGGGTGAAGCCAAACTATTTGAAGAGCCCGCTGGGTCGATCGCGGCGCGTCGCCGAGTCGGCTACCTGCCCGAGAGTCTGCGGATTGATCGCCACCACTCGGCACGCTCAGCGCTTTACTTCTACGGTCGAATGAGTCGCTTGCCTGTCGAGACGATTGCCAGCCGGATCGACCCGCTGCTGGAGCTCGTCGGGCTTCGTGGTCGCGATCGTGAACCGGTTCGCCGCTTCAGCAAAGGCATGTACCAGCGGCTGGGCCTTGCGCAAGCACTGTTGCATGATCCTGACCTGTTGATCTTGGACGAGCCGACCGATGGACTTGATCCCGTTGGCCGTCGTGAAGTGAGGCGCCTGCTGCTGGAGCTGAAGGCACGTGGCAAATCGATCTTTCTGAACAGCCACATCCTTCAGGAAGTCGAATTGGTGTGCGATCGAGTTGCGATTATGTCAAACGGAACCGTTCGCGGCTCCGGTACGATCGCGGACTTGACCAACCAAACGACGGGTCGCGATCTGATCATTGAATTGGTTTCCGGCGGCTCGTCGCTTGTTGCCGAAGAATTCACGAACCAGTTGCGAGTCTGTTTGCTACCGATTTTTAGTTCCAGGCCAGGGTATCACGCGGATGATGTCGAAGTCGTTACGATGCCTAGCGGGTTGGTCCAAGTCAAAGTACGCTGCGACGACCAAGCGAAGGTTGATGCAGCCGTGGATTCGCTACGTCGCGACGGGTTAAGCATCACGGGACTAAAAAGTAGCCGGCGGACGCTCGAAGATGTGTTTTTGTCATTGGTCGAACCACGCGAAGCATCTTAGCAGGTTTGCTTGATGGGACCGTACCTTGCCGTGATCGGCGATTCGTTTCGAGCGGCGTTTTCGTCTCGCGTGTTGTGGGTTGCGATCGCGGCGATCTATCTGTTTTTGTTTTCGATCGCACCGTTCGGCTATCGCGAGGTGATGACCACCTCGTTTCGCGCCTTTGATCTGTCCAACGGCACACGAATGAAGGCGATGTTGGCTCAAGACATCGACGAATCAAAGCGAACGCCGCCGGGCATGATTGCGCGAGCGCTGCCCGAAGAGCTGCAGGCGAACCTGCGCAAAGTAGCCGAAGGCCAGGAGGTACGAATTCGTCTGGACCTGCTTGCCGATGGATTGACCGAACTGCTGGAGCGTGATGATTGGTACGACGCCGATGTCTGGAAAAAGACGGTGCGGTTGCGCGAGCTTCGCGAGTTGGAAGAAATTCCTGCGTCTGACCAAAGCGAAGATGAGCGTCGTCGGATATCGCGTTTGCGAATTGAGGCGGCTTTGCCAGGCGTGTTTCAATCGCGTAGCGCAAGGAGCTTGTCACTGACCTATGCGGGGTTCGATTTTCCGGCGGTGTTTCAAATCGATCCGAGTCAATTCAAGTTGCTGCTGAATCATTTTGTGCTCCGCATCATCATCGACTGGATACTTGGTTTCGTGATGATTTTCCTGGGCATTCTGGTCACAGCTTCGATCATTCCCGACATGCTCCAGCCCGGTTCGTTGCATCTACTGTTGAGTAAACCGATTAAGCGATCATGGCTTTTCCTGGCCAAGTTTCTAGGCGGCTGCGCGTTCGTGATGGTTTGCGTTACGCAATTGATTGTTGGGCTGTGGTTGATTTGTGGTTGGCGGTTGGATGTTTGGAACGCCCGATTGCTGTGGTGCATTCCGGTTTGCGTGTTTCTGTTTGCCGTGTTTTACAGCGTGTCGGCGGTGGCGGGATTGCGTTGGCGTTCGCCGATCTTGTCAATCGGCTTGGCCAATGCGTTTGGTGCGCTGTGCTTGATCGTTGGAATCGCCGGCGGCGTATCGGATGGATTCATCACCGAGCCAGACCGCATCGAGTCGATGGCCGTTTCAGGCGACACGGTGATTGCTGCAACGCGCGGCGCAAAGCTAAAGCGATTCGATGTGACAACTAATCGCTGGGTCGACTTGTTCCCAGACAATCGTGGCGGAGGCGACATGATTCTGCCACCTGTAACGCTTGCCGATGGTCGCATCATCACGGCGCGAGTACGCAGCGGGCGGATGAATCTGTTTGGTTCTGGTTCAACGTCATCGCTGCTCCTTGACCGCTCGGTAGCATGGACCCCGATCCCATCGATTGAGTTGCCAACATCAACGACCCATTTGTTTACGACGCCACAGGGCGAGTTATTGGCATTGAACTCCAGCGAATTGATGCTCGCCAGCGGCGGCTTACTGCGCCCCATCGACGAACCGAGCGCAAGCGACGGCAAGAATACGAGCGAAGCCGCAAAGCCAACCCCGAACGCATTGTTTTCAAAGTTGATGAAGATGATGGGCGGTGCCAGCGATGGGTTTCGATCGATTATTCCCAACAGTGTCTCGTTATCAACACCGCGCAGCGTGGCCGTTGCTCCCTCCGGCGACACCGTGTTCGTCTACTCCGGCGGAACGCTCAGCCGTCTGGATCGACAGGCACCCGATACGCCAACGACGCAGTGGAAAGTCGCGGCGACGAAGTCGCTCGGACTGGAGACGAAAGCAAGTTGGTTTCGCATGATTGGCGACGATCTGGTCTTGCTGCGCAGCGATTCGCCGCCGATGTTTTTTGACGCTTCGCTGGAACCGCTCACCAACATTGAATTGATAAAGTTTGATTTTGGCGATTTCAAGATTAGTGACGTTGTAACGTGTACGGGAACAAGTGAAGTCGCGATCGTCACAACCGACGGATTGGCATTCACGCTTGGCTTGGGCGATCAAGCGTCCGCGACGATGACGCCGCTGAGCGGTTTGAGTGAGGTCGATGCATTGTCGTGGGATGCCGCGCCCAGGCAACTTTTCTGCTCGCACCATATCGATCAAGTTGCCGCCGTTGACTTGGCGAGTCATCGTGTCGCGTCGACCATAAAACCGAGTATCGCCGGGTGGCGATTGGTTGATCGTTACGCGGTGACACCGCTGCGCACGGTAACGCCGCAAACGGGCGAACTCGGGGACACAATTGCGGCAATTGTTTCCGGTGAATCGGCGCTTGAATTGCCCATGATGGCTGAAGCTCCTCCGGTCAGGCGGTATCATGTTTGGCGACCGGTCGTGACGTGTGCGGTATTTATCGCCGTGATGCTGACGATCGGTTGTGTCTATTTTGCTCGCACCGACTTTTAGTTTCCGCAAACTCATTAAATAACATGCAATCAGACGATCTCCGCGAATTTGTGCGCGATGTGCCAGACTATCCCAAGCCGGGAATTTTGTACCGCGACATCACTCCACTACTCGCCAATTCCGAGGCGTTGACGTTGGCAACCAAGCTGATGGCGGACCCGTATTTGGATTCCAAGATTGACATGGTCGCAGCCGCCGAGGCACGTGGATTCATCTTCGCCGCTCCGCTGGCAATGCGGCTGGGTGCCGGATTTGTGCCGATCCGCAAACCCGGAAAATTGCCGTACGACAAGCGGTCCTTTAAGTATGACCTGGAGTACGGCAGCGACGAGTTGCAGATTCATATCGATTCGATCAAACCGGGCCAGCGTGTCTTGTTGGTCGATGACCTGCTGGCAACCGGCGGCACCATGGAAGCGTGTTGTCGCTTGCTCGAGCAATCCGATGCCGAAATTGTTGGTTGCTCATTCCTGATCCATTTGGCAACGCTCGGCGGCGAAGCGAGACTGAATCCGTATCATTCCAAGTCGGTCATTCGGTACGACGACGAAGAAGGCGACGGTAAGTTGTAGGACATGGCAACCATAGTATCAGGACGACCAATCGCTCATCGCGCGGAACCAATTCAGTTCGCGATCGATGTCAGCACCCAATCCACCGGTTCGCATGGCTGCGGGCATTACGGTCCAAGCATACGTTTCGATTTCCCAGTGGCCAGTAAACCTCGGTGCCTGCGATGATTGCATCGTTTGCCAACATTCGTTGATGTCGTTTTGCGTTGAACGAAGCTCGCCGAATCGGTCCAGGAAAATTGGCACGTGGAAGTGAATGCGAATATGCTTGTCGTTTGTTTCCTCTGACTGGGCCAACCACTGCGGCAAGTCTTCGATCAAGCGAAATGCCGCAGCTTGATCCAAGCAACCGGTTTGGTGTAGGTAGCGGTCTTCGGCAAACTGGCGCAATTGGTTTAGCGCAGCGGCGCGCTGGTCCGATTTCATTGCTTCCAGAGGCACATTGATGGCGCTACTGACCTGAATCTTGCCGATCGCTAGACCCGCCTCGGCGTAACGGCGCAGCGTCTCGGCCTGGTCCTCGAACATCACGGCGCTATGACAAATGTCGTGACAAACGGTCAGATACTTTCGCTGAGACTCATCGGCCAATTGTGTTGAAAAGAAATCGATTACATCTTGGCAACGATCAAGCAGGCAGCCCGGTTCAGGCTCGATCGCCACGACAATTCGTCGTCCGGTCAAACGTTCGATCTGCTCCAACTCGGTGGCCAGTTTGCGCAGGTTGTTCCCAGCCTGTTCAACGACGTTTGGCTGATCACCTTCAGGCCAACCGATTGGCAAAGTGCTGATTGACCCGACGGCTCCGTTTGGCTCGGTGCGATTGAGCAGAACCGCCAAAATCTTCGCCACCGCGACGGTGTATTCCAGCCGCGCGGCTTCCGCCCAGGACGGTTGATAAACTCGGTGTTTGACGACGGGCAAGTGAAAATTGTCATACGGAAACGCATTGATCGTAAACGGATTCAACCTTCGCGCGACCAACCAATCCGCAAATGCCGTCACTTCGAGCGGCGATGCTAACTGTTTAGTCGCCGACGCCGGCAGCCAAAGTCCCACACCTAAACTCTCGTTCTCCGGCATCGCTGCCGCCAAGGGAGCGGCGAATTCGTCGAGCCGATCGCAAATCGTGGCCAAATCGGTTCCCGAATGCACATTGGTGCAATAGCCCAAGCGAAAATGCGTGGGTAATGGGCGACTTGCTGGCATGGCGCGGTTGGGATCGGCAGAGGATGAATTAGAATGTTCGGACATCACATCTTGCACGATTGTGCCATTGCTGAATACCGTCCTGCCCCTGAGCTGCCGTGATCTATCGCCGACTACCTAGACTTCACTTCGCATTTGCGATCATCGCGGGGCTGAGTGCAATCGCCAGCATGGGTCACGCACAAGAGGTTGCCAACGCAAAGTTTGGTGGCCGACCTGATCCGTTTTATCCGCTTGATTCATGGTGGGCGACGCCGGGTGAACAACGGGTCGCTTCGGGTGCGCCGGGCCCCGAGTATTGGCAACAACGGGCCGACTACAGCATCGATGTTTCGCTCGAAGATGATCGCCAACGGATCAGCGGACGCGAGGTCGTTCGCTACCAAAACTTTTCCCCGCACACACTTCACTACATCTGGTTTCAACTCGACCAGAACATCTATCGACCGGACGCAGAAGGTTTGTTGGCCTCACCGGCACCCAACTTCGATGGCAAGGTTCCCTTTGGAATCTTGCGTTCGATCTTGGCAAGGGAATCGTTTGCGGGTGGATTCGATATCTCCGAGGTGACCGACGGCGAAGGCAAATCGTTGCCTCACACGATCGTTGGAACGTCGATGCGAGTTGATCTACCGTTGCCGCTGAAGCCTGGTGAAACGGCCGATGTGAAGATTGCTTTTGCGTATCGCATTTTGGACGCCAAGGTTGTTTTTGGTCGCGGCGGCTTCGAGTTTTTTGAGAAGGATAACAATTATATTTACGAAATCGCCCAGTGGTATCCGCGCGTTGTGGCGTACACGGACTACTCCGGTTGGCAACATGAGCCGTACGTGGGGCGAGGTGAATTCACCGTTGAGTTCGGTAACTATGCCGTCCGCATCACTGCACCGGCAGACATGATTGTCGCGGCAACGGGTGAGCTAAAGAACCCGCTATCGGTCTTGAATCTGGCCCAGCGAACGCGACTCGCCGACGCTGCCGTCGCGGACAAACCAGTGTTCATTGTCACTCCCGACGAAGCAAAAACGAATCAAAGCAAAACCAAACCGCTGGACAGGTCGCAAACAAAGACCTGGGAATTCACCGCGACAAACGTCCGCGACTTTGCCTTTGCGGCGAGTCGCAAATTCATTTGGGATGCGGTCGGCCACAACGTCGGTGAGCGTTCTGTGTTGGCAATGTCGTATTACCCAATCGAAGCCGAGCCGCTGTGGAGCAAGTATTCGACCGCCGCGATCACGCATACGCTTGATGTCTACAGCCGCTTTACTTTCGATTACCCCTATCCCGTCGCGATCAGTGTGAATGGACCCGTCTTCGGCATGGAATATCCGATGATCTGTTTCAATGGACCACGGCCTGAGTCCGATGGGACGTATTCCAAATCGACGAAGTACGGGCTGATTTCGGTCGTGATCCATGAAGTTGGACACAATTGGTTTCCGATGATCGTCAATAGTGACGAGCGTCGTTGGACGTGGATGGACGAGGGTCTTAACACGTTCCTGCAATACCTTGCCGAGCAAGAATGGGAACCCGATTATCCGAGCAATCGCGGTGAACCCGAAAACATTACGGCGTTCATGCGCAGCAATGACCAGCGCCCGATCATGACGCAAAGCGAATCGCTGCTCCAGTTCGGCAACGTCGGTTACGGAAAGCCCGCGACGGCGCTGAACGTGTTGCGTGAGACAATACTCGGCCGCGAACTATTTGATTTTGCGTTCAAAGAGTATGCGCGTCGGTGGCGTTTTCGCCGTCCCATGCCCGAAGATTTTTTTCGCACGATCGAAGATGCCTCCGGTGTGAATCTCGATTGGTTCTGGCGCGGTTGGTTTTACACGACTGATCACGTTGATGTGGCGATTGAAGATGTCAAGCTGTATCAAATTGACAGCAGCGACCCAGATGAAAACGCGGAACAAAAGCGCCGTGAGAAAGATGAGAAGCCGGACAGTCTTTCAATGCAACGAAATCAGCCGTTGACCCGTCGAATCGATTTGGAACCTGGGCTAAAGGATTTCTACAACGAGTATGACGAATTGCAGGTGGGCGAAGATGATCGCAAGACGTTCCGCAAGTTTATCGATGGACTCGACGCCGAAGAACGGAAACTGATCAAGCGCAAATCAAACTTCTACGTCGTACGGTTTCGTAATCTCGGCGGGCTCGTCACGCCAATCATTATGACGATACGTTACGACGATGGGTCCAGCAGTCACATGGCCATCCCCGCAGCTATTTGGCAGCAGGATCCGCGCGTCGTCAGCAAATTGGTTATCTCGGACAAAACCATCGAGTCGATTGAGCTGGACCCACAACGCCAGACCGCCGACGCTGATGTTACCAATAATCATTGGCCGCCCAAGCTAGTCCCGAGTCGTTTTCAATTGTTCAAGGACGAAGTTAAAAGGAATCCAATGCAGAAAGCCAGCGACAGAAGCGAAGCAGCTCCCAGTGATTCGGCGGAGGAAAAGAAAGAGCCCGAAAGCGACACCAAGAGCGTTGATGAAACGGTCAGGCCCAATTCATGATCCCTTGGTTGTTCGTTTTTTTGTTGCTGCATCCTGGCCACACCACGCGGATCGAAATCGATCGATCCGAGGATGGCAAGTGTTTTGAAATCGCAGCGAGGTTTGATTCGCTTGACATCGAGAATGCGCTGAAGAACCGCCTACAATCCCCAGTCGATGTTGAATCACTCAGCGACAATGATGCGAAAGTTCGACTTGGAAATTATCTTCGCGATACGATTTCGCTTGGGAACCGTAAATTGACGACGGATCAATTTCGCTGGGTTGGCTGGCAACGAAGCGGTCGCCAGGTTTGGATCTACTTCGAGGTCGTGTTGGCGACCAGCGACAGAAACGAACGCGAATTGCAGATCAAAACTCTTTTTGAGGTCGAGCCCCAGTGCCAACATGTCGTTGTGGTCGGCAAGAGCGGTTCCGAGAAGACAATCGTCGTGACCAAGTCACGCCACTCGATTCGCTTGCCCGACGTGATGAAATCTCAAGATGACTAATTTGCAAGCCGAGATCATCGCCATCGGTGACGAAATGACTAGCGGTGCGAGGTTGGACACGAACACGCAGTGGTTGTGCCAACGCTTGACCGAGTTGGGAATCATCGTGCGTTCGACCAAGATGGTTGGCGATGACCTTGGTGCCAACATCGAAGCATTCGCCGATGCGTCGCGCCGCGTCGATATCGTCATCGCCACCGGCGGCCTGGGGCCAACGGCGGATGATTTGACTCGTGAATCGATCGCTGCGGCGGCGCAGGTTCCGCTGGAGATACACGCTGCGTCGCTTCAGCACATCGAAACGCTGTTTGCCGCTCGCGCTCGCCCAATGCCACCGCGAAATCGAGTCCAAGCGATGCTGCCGCAAGGAGCCATTGATATCTTCAACCCGCGCGGCACTGCGCCCGGCATCGATTTGACGGTAACGCGCAGCGACGGTGGCTGTAGTCGCATTTTTGCATTACCCGGTGTACCGGCTGAGATGAAAGAAATGTTCGAGGCAACGGTTGGCCCGCGAATCGTCGAGTTCATGGGAGCGCGCCGCCGCATCATCCGTAATGCGATTATCAAATGCTTTGGCTTGGGTGAGAGCGAGATGGAGGCGAGACTGGGTGACATGATCTCGCGCCAAGCTTGGCCGCGCGTTGGCATTACCGTCAGCGCCGCGACGATCTCGCTGCGAATTTCGGCTCAAGGCGATACGCCACAGCAATGCGAAACGTTAATCGAGTCGACAAGGCAAGAGATTCACGGCAAAGTGGGCGAATATGTGTTCGGCGAAGGCGAAGAATTCGAGTTGCAACACGCGGTTGCGCAGCAGCTCGGGGAACTTGCACAAACGCTCGCGACGGTCGAGTTTGGGCACGCCGCCCCAATCGCCAACTGGTTCGCCGATATTCCTAACACAGCGGTTTATCGCGGTGGTCGTGTATCACCTAACTCCACGGTCGTGACGGAGTCGCTTAGGCAGATTCGTGATAAACTGCGCGCCGACTGGTTGTTAGCGGTCGATCGCTACCCTGCGACGCGAGATCTATGTGGTGAAAATGCCGGGACGCCAAGCGAGGTCTCGATATCGGTCATCGGCCCCAACGTCACCGACGATGTGCGGGAGTCGCATCGTTTGGGTGGCCACCCCAGTATTGTCCACGCACGGATCGGCAAGGCAGCGCTCGCAATGCTGCGGGCTAGACTATCGAAGAAGCACAATGAGCAAGAACAATCCATCGAGGCAGCCACAGCATGACCGACTTCGCAAAAAAATACGTTGTTCACCCAAACAAAAAATTAGATCTTAGTTCGATCGACACGCGCGTCGAAGAGCCATTCAAAAACAAGGACGATGCAAAAGACTTTACCGCTGAGGCAATCAGTCGCATTCGAGAGCTGCAGTACCGATTGTTTGTCGAGAACAAGCAATCGCTGTTGATCGTCTTGCAGGCACCCGATGCCGCCGGCAAGGATGGACTGATCCGCAAAGTGTTGGGGCGAATGAATCCACAAGGTTGCCGCACGTTTCCGTTCAAGGCGCCGACGGAATTTGAGCTTGCTCACGATTTTCTCTATCGCGTCCATCCGTGCGCACCAGGTACGGGTCAAGTCAGCATTTTCAATCGATCGCATTATGAGGATGTGTTGGTAGTGCGAATTGAAAAGCTCGCGCCCGCGACAGTCTGGCGAAAACGATATGACCATATCAATGCATTCGAATCGTTGCTTGTCGATCGTGGCACGACGATTTTGAAGTTTTATCTGCATATCTCCGCCGACGAGCAATTGGAACGGTTTGCGGCCCGACTTGAAGACCCCAGCAAACATTGGAAGCTCAATTCTGGCGATTACTCGGCGCGAGACAAATGGAACGATTATCGCAACGCGTACCAGGACGCGATGAAAAAATGTTCTTCGGAACACGCACCTTGGTACGTGATCCCAGCCGACAACAACTGGTATCGTGACGCGGTTGTCGCCGGGATTGTGATGCAGACGCTCGAGAAAATGAACCCGAAGTTGCCGCCCGTTGCAGTCGATCTTGATGAGATTCGCAGGCTCTATGAAGCCGCTAAAGACGAGACGCCGTTTTAGTCGTTTCGCATTCGATTTTTGCCGCCCAGTCTCCTCTTACGACGCTCAAGCAAATGAAAAACGACCCATTCTTTGATGCCTACAACGGCCGCGAGATTGCGTTTGGGTTGGACCCATCAGCGGAACTTGCCAGTTACTTGGATCACGTCAGGCCGCTTGGCAATGCAATTGACCTCGGTGCCGGCGCTGGGCGCAACAGCATTGCGCTGGCTCAAGCGGGAATGAACGTGCATGCCGTCGATCTATCTGAAAGCGGCTTGGCTAGGTTGATCGAACGCGCCACCGAGTTGAATATTCGCGAGCGAGTTACCACCGAGGTAGCCGATGTGCGTCACGTCGCAATGCCGACACATCATTATCATGCCGTCGTGGCGACAACGGTGCTTGACCACGTGAACCAACACGACATAAAGCCAATGTGGACTCGAATCGTGAACTCGTTATCGGACACTGGCGTGCTCTATGCCGAGGTTCATACCACCGAAGATCCTGGTTGCCCCGATCCTCCTGGAAGCTCCAACGCCAATCCGGTCAGCGAAACGGCTTGGGCGGTCAAGCATTATTTCCAACCCGGCGAACTGTTGCAACTTGCACTCTCTTCGCCGCTGCTGCGCGTCTTGCGATACGAAGAGCGATTAGAATGGGATTACACCCATGGTCCCGAGCACCAGCACGGCAAGGCAGTTTTGCTAGGCGTGGCGGCCGGATGCTTTCCACCCTGGTACGGTTATCCGGTGGCGTTTCCTCGCCGCTAAGTGAAGAGCTTCGTGAGCGCTTCGGCTTTGACCAGCTCGCGTGGTTGGTTGAGGTGGTTGTAGACGATCGTCTCGGGATGAATGCCGAAGTTGTGATAGATCGATGCCAGCAATTCATTAGGATGTACCGGATCCTCCAGCGGTGCTGACGCGGTCTTGTCGCTCTTGCCGTGAACATAACCACGTCGCACTCCGGCACCGGCCATGACCGCGGTGTAGCAATAAGGCCAATGGTCGCGACCGTCGGCGCTGTTGTTGTTGCCGCTGGTGCTGACGCCGCGCTGCGGGCTGCGACCAAATTCACCCACCGCGACGACAAGCGTTTCGTCAAGCATCCCACGGTCATCAAGATCCTGGATCAACGTCGTCAATCCGGCGTCAAGCATCGGTGCCGATTGTTTTTTCATGCGATCGGACAATGCGACGTGATGGTCCCAGGAGTGATTGTCGCTGTTGGCTTGCTTGGGCCAGATGACTTCGACCACGCGGGTACCGGCTTCAACCAATCGCCGCGCCAAAAGACAACTTTGGCCGAAGGTGTTGCGACCATATCGATCGCGGAGATCGTCGGCTTCGGCATCGAGATCGAAAGCGTCGCGGGCGCGGCCTGAAACGACCAACGACAATGCTCGGTCATAATACTCATCAAGATCGTATGACTCGATCGCTTTGTTAATGTCCGGCATCTGGTCGTTAAGTAATTCGCGAAGCTTGGCGCGACGTTCAAGACGAACACGGAACACCTCGGGCTGCATCTTCAAATCATCAACCTTGATCCGGCTCATCTTGTCCATATCCATGTCGTCGCCGTCGGGATACAGCGTGTAGGGATCGAAAGATTTGCCAAGAAAGCCGGCGGTTCCGCCCTTGCCGGCCACGTTTGATTCCTGCAACGGGCGCGGCAGCATGACAAACGGCAGCATTGGGTCACTGATGGGACGAAGCCGAACGATGTTGCTGCCGAAATTCGGAAAGTCCTTTGGCGTCGGCGGTTCGAGTTGTCCCGACGGACTGACTTTGTCGGTCGTGTAGCCGGTCATCATTTGGTAGATCGCGGCCGTATGATTAAACAAACCGTTGGGCGTGTAGGACATCGACCGAATCATCGTGAATCGATCGTTGATCTGGCTGAGCCGCGGTAGGTTTTCGGTGAACATCACCCCGGGGATCTTGGTGCTGATCGGTTTGAAAACGCTCTTGACGTTGTCGGGCACATTCTCCTTGGGATCCCATAAATCCAGGTGACTAGGTCCGCCCTGCAAATAAACCATGATGATGCTCTTGGCCTTGCCCCAACCGGGCCCACCTTGCCCAATCGCCGACGCGGTTGATCTGGAATTCGTCGTCTCCGCTGCAGAGGCTTGTAATCGCAACAGCGATGCGAGTGAAAGCCCCAAGATACCGCTGCCGCCGACGCGCAGCACATCGCGCCGGGTCGCAGTCAGATAGCGGTCGCACAAGTCTTTAGCACGTGGGCCTTGAAAAGAAAGCATCGTTGCCTCAGTGGTGGAAAGTGAAAACTATCGATTGAACAAAAATTCGGGACTGTTGATCAGCGCCCAAACAAGATCTTCGGCGGCGGTTAGTCGTTCTTGATTGACTTGGATGTCGCTTTGTTCGCTATCGGTGCGCAATCCCACCAGCGTCGCATCGGTCACAATTGGTTGTTGGGCTCGCTCGAGTCGCTTCTTCGCCACAATGACCTCAGGGTCTGGCGGTACTGGCGCGTTGGATTCGGCAAGTTTGCGGCTTGCATCGCGAAGCGCAGGATCAATCGACTCGAAATAGTTACTCAGCAGCAGCTTATCCTGGTCGGAACGCTCCGCCGCCGGTGTGGTTACTATGGCTCGATAATTTTCAGCAAGGCCCAAGCCAATTTCCGGGGCGGTCGAGGTTGTGAAGCTAATTCGGAACCGCGCTAAGCGATGCTGTTCGGCATTGTGGAATTGATTCAAACGTAGCACCAAGCGTTTGTCATCGCCCAGTGAAATCGGCTCCTTCGTTTGCAGGACAATCCAGTGCGAATAGTTGCTGGAACCGGAGACCGCCCAGCCCTGTTGATCGCGCGGGCGACCATCGAAGACTGCCTCTGCGGAAAAACCGTCTTGCGTGAAGTCGGCGACACCGCGCCCAATCGCAACAGGCTGTTTTTCTTTGTTGTTCTTGCGGTTGGCAACTTCGATTTCGAGTTCCGTGAGTACGAAATTTCCGTTGGAGGCAAGTCCCGGTCCGACGCCTTGATCGGGGTCTCGCGCCAGGGCTTCGAGACGAATACCGGTAATATCGCGCAGCGAGGTCTCAAACGTCAATTCATAAATCCCCTTCTCGCCACCACCGGAAACGACCAGCGATCGGTCTTCGCGCCCATGAATTTTGTCGTTACTCGTTGCCGACATCCGCACGGGAACAGCTGGGAACCACTCGATGTTGTCCGTTTGTGATTTTTCCCAAGCTGGCAATTTCTCGACAAGCTTTTGCTTCTCGGCATTGACTTCATTTTCAGCAACAGCAATCCGCTTGTCGCGTTCTTGCGATAATCGCCCTTGTTCTGGCTTGGCGAGCTCGATCGCGGTGGCCAACATTGACTCGGCAACTGCGATCGTCTCAGCATGAGCCGTTTCGCGCTGGGGCAGCTCCGTGTTCCACCATGCTTCGCGCTCGCCCATTGCCGACTTGAGCGACTCGTGATTCTCGCGAATGTCGTTTCTCAGCGCCGCAAAGGACTCGACTTCGGCGTCTCGCGGCAGTCGGCCCAATAGCCGCAGAAACAATTCTTCGACCAACTTACCGTCGTCATCGATCGACTCCACGCTCCGGCGAATGTCGTTGTTCGGGTCCGAGATCGCTCGCCCGACGGTCGGTCCGCTGACCAGCGACATGACGGGACCAAGTTGTAAATCGCTGCTTCGTTCACATTCGCAAGCGCTCTCGCGGACTGGCTTGCCAAGGCTTTGCAAAAAGCCATCATCGAGCTTGACGCCGGCGTCGGGTAACTCGGCGGCGCGAGTGCCCTTGGGAACGCCAGGAATGTTGGGTGCCGAACCGGTCGCGAAGTGAACGGTGTCAAACAGCACCTCAGCCGGCAGCCGACGAGGCAGCGCGTGGGAATAGTTTTGCGTGTCGTCATTGTTCCAGCGATTCGTCTTAACCGAAAGCTGGTAAGTACGACTGTTGCAAATCATGCGCAGCATGTGGCGACGATCAAATCCGCTGTCAACAAATGATGTCGTTAGATGATTGAGCAGTTCCGGGTTAGTGGGCGGGTTGCCGGCACGAATGTCATCGATGGGTTCGATCAGCCCGACGCCGGTCATATAGCCCCACAATCGATTGACATAGCTGCGCGCGAAATACGGATTGTCCGCGTCGGTCATCCATGCCGCCAATTGGTCACGGCGGTTTGCATCGTCGGCGGTGTCGTGATCAACCTTGTAGGGAAACTTCGGGTCAACTTCTTTCGATGTTCTCAGGTGCTTCATTTCGCCCGTCGGGCTTTCGTAAACCTCTTCGTAAAGTGGTTTTGCACCATCAACCGCCGAACCACCAATCATCTCCTTGCCACCGGCTGGGTCCGCGCGAAGCGAGGTACGAGTAAAGAAAGCAGCCGTTTCGTAATACTGATCCTGAGTCCAACGTTCAAACGGATGATCGTGACATTTGTTGCAATTGAATCGAATGCCAAGAAACAAGTGCGTGGTATTTTCCATCGTTTCTTCAGGAGTTCGCAGCACCTTGAAATACGACGCCGGCGGATTCGTTTTGTTAGAACCCATCGCCGTTAAAATGGCGCGAGCAAATTCGTCGTACGGTTGGTTGCTTAAGACGGACTCGCGAATCCACTGACGGTACGCGGCACTGCCCTCGACGCCAAGAAACTTGCGGTTCACCTGCAGCAAGTCGGCCCATTTGTTGGTCCAAAATTCGACGTACTCGTCCGACGCAATCAATGAATCAATTACCAAGGAGCGTTTCCACTGCGTGTCGTTGGGATCGGCCATGAATTCGCGAATCGCTTGGCTCGTCGGCGGCAGGCCGGTGAGATCCAGCGTAACGCGGCGCAGGAATTCTTCGTCGCTGCACAACCCCGAAGGCCGAATCTTCATTCGTTGCCATTTCTCGGAAACCAGTTCATCGATCCGGTTCCAAACCGGTGGCGTGTCCCATTGGAAGTCATCTCGCTTGCCCATCACGGTCATCGTTGTCGCCGCATAGCTGCCCTCGTAGCGCGCAAGAATTGGAGCCTCGCCACGACGAACTGCGGTTAGCAATCCCGCCGTGCTTGCCTCGGCGACTTCGGTGTTGCCGCTGGTAACAAAGGCTTCGGACGTGACATCGCGCGAATGACCATCGGCGTAGTGGGCGACGATGCGTACTTGTTGGCGACCGCCAAGCTGACTAACAACTGGATTCACCGGAGCGATTTCAATGCCCGTGACTCGCGGGGATTCCAACCTGAGCTGGCAACCGTCGGCAATCCACCGCTGCAATACGGCGTAGTAGGGATCCGAGTTCTTCATCAACGTGCCGCCTTGATGCGGTGCCAAGCCGAGCGGCTTGAGCAGCATCAGCGAATCATCAGGATTGGCCGCGTTGATTCGTCGGGCCGCATGGTCGTCGGTGAGCGCACGAACGTCAAAAATGGGGTCGTAACCGCGCAATGATAATTTGAAACCGTTCTTGCCGGCCTGAGCTCCGTGGCATGTTCCCTGGTTGCAACCCAAGCGACTGAGCACCGGATTGACGTCGCGTATGAAGTCGATGTCGACGCTGCCGCTGTCATAGTTTTGCGTTACACTACGGGCGTCGATCTTGATCACTACCTCGTGCTTCCCGAAGCGTGCCGTCGCGGCGCCCTGGCCATCGGACAACGGGCGAACGACGCCGCTGGCGGTCACGGTGGCAAACGAAGGCAGTTGCCACTCGGCGGCGCGGGTAACATCAACATTCGATCCATCAACAAGCGTGGCCGCAATGATCATTTGGTTGTAAGCCAGCGGGCCATCAAGCATCACCTCGTCCGGTGTCACCCGCAAGCTGACGATTTGGTCAACGGGTTGCAGCGGTTCGGACGCAGTGTCAACCGAATTTGCTTGATCGTGCAGCCAAGCTCGAGGATCAAACGCTAAGTCCGCATTGCTCAGTGGCTGGATTGATTCGGCGTCAATGACCTCGATCGTGCGAATCTCTTGGCCGACGGTATCGAAATGGCGAATCAGCCCATCCGTTGCGGCGACTAGTAGCGACGCATCGGGCGCGAATCGCAAACTATAAACTGCGACACCAGGAATCTCCGATCGCCATCGTTGCGGTACCGGTTGGTTGCGAAAGTCGGCAAGCTGCTGCTTGTCGTCTTCGGAAAGCTCGCCCACGGCACGACCGGATATTCGTTTGATGTCTGCGGGCAGAGTACCGTCAAAGTCATAGTCCCAGACGCGCACTTCGCTGTTACCGTCCAATTCCGCTGCGGCGGCGAACTGTGATCCATCGGGGCTGATTGCGACCGCAAAAATTCGACCGGGCATGGCTGGCATTTGACGAATCAAGTTTGCGTCATCACCGATGCGGCGCTGTGTGTCGCGAAATACTCGATAGATTTTGGCAACGCCATCGGCTCCACCAAGTAAGAGTTCATCGCGAAGCGGGTGTCGTTCGACGCTGTTCAGGCCGCCCGATAGTGCGCCCGGCGTGATCGACGTGATGTTGTCGACAAATCGCTCGGTGGCAACCTCGGTCAACTTGCACGTCATATCTCGCGCCACGGAAATCAAATGAGTGCCATCAACCGTGTAGACCGTGTCCAAAACCCAATCTTCGTGGGCGCCTTGGAAAAGCAATTGCTCGCCCGTCACCGAGTCAATAGCTCGCAGCGTATTGTCACCGCCACCGAACGATATCTGCTTACCGTCCGGTGACCAACGCACGCCGCGAAGCGTGTCGAAGGTTACCGAAGTCGACAATTCAAGTTTGCCCGACGCGACATTCCAAACTTGAATTTCACCGGCGACTGCGGGACTGCCGCCGGCGCAGGCAAGGCGAGTTGAATCGGGCGAGAACTTTATGCTGTTTAGGCGCGGGCTCGAGCCAATTAATCGCTGCTTTCGCTCGCCGGAGTGAGCATCGATCAGAATCACTTCGTGGTGGCCGGCAGCAGCAATCCAGTTGCCATCGGCTGAAACGTCGATCGAAGTTAGCGTTGGTGGGTTACGGTAAACCGGCGGATTGTCATTGTCAAAAGGGATTGCTTGGACAGGTGAATCGTTGCTCGCACCTTCACTGATCCACCGACGGATCAGTTGGATTTCGGTATCGGCCAGCGGTTTGGCGGGTTCGTCCGGCATCTCGGCGTGACCGTCAACAGGCGTAATTTGCGTGACCAGCAAGCTGGCGTCCGCATTGCCCGGCACAATCGCCGCTTCACCTGACTCGCCGCCGGAAAGCAATTGGTCAAACTGCGTCATCACATAGTCGCCGCGATGCTTGGCACCTTGATGGCACCCAAGACAGTTCGCGCGCAATATCGGAAACACGTCGCGATGGTAGCTGACCGGCTTGGGCTCTACGGAATTATCGGCTGGTGTTGCTTTTGGCTCTTCGGCCAACACCAGTCCAGCGACGAAAAGCGAGGCCCCCAAGAAGGACAAAGTCGATATTCGAGCCACACAAAACTCCCGAAAACGATGGTCTTAAGCCATGATTCAGGAAAACACAAAGCAGACTGTCAGACGGGGGCGTCCGACCGATCCGCTGGGAGGTTTTCCCGAGGAAATGGTCTGACACCGCCGATCCAGCGTCACGTCAAAAACAAGTTGACGCATTGCCGGTAGCCCAGGGCGCTGACGTTTTGGCGAGGGCAGGCGGGTAGGTGCGTTTGTCACACCGCGACTGATTGTAAAGCGAATTTCTGCCGCGTCAACCAAAGTCCTGCCATTGTGACAACCCGCTATTGCTGGTTTTCACCCTCTTTGCCAAGCATGAACATCATCATTGGCGGAGCTTGCGGCTTGCCGTTGAACGTGTAACTGGCTTCGAGCGCACGGGCAATCCGCTCCTGAGATTCGGTTAAGTGGGCCGCGGTATACGCATCCATCTTATTCGCACATGTCGCCATCGATGCCTCGATTCGGCTCTTGAGCGCTCGCAACTGCATCCGCGCCAAATTTCCGATTGGCTTGTGTGCGGCCGTATCATCGGAGTCGTCCAGCACCAGGTCCAACAGTCGCTTCAAATGTTCGCGCTGCAGATTTCGCCTCAGACTTGAAATCATCGGCTTGCGATCGTTGCGATCATCGGGGCAGGGTTGCGACAATTCGGTCCAGGCTGCGGTGCTAATCGCGTCAAGTAATTCGGGCAACGTCAACGTATCGGTTTCGGCAGGCAGGCGCAGCTCGTTATCGAAGACGCGACGCAAGGTCGTGGGGTTCATTAACAATGTTAATGCCGACGATTGAATGCCCAGAATGCGATCGTGAATCGGCCACGTCGCTTCGGAGGACATGCTCATGTGCCCATCGCCATCAAGCCACTTATCGACCGACATGCGTTCGAGCAATTTGGGACTCAACCCGTAAGCGTCGTCATTGAACGTCGTTGCGATAACGTACTTGAGAGCATCACGCTGGGCTTGAGCTGGTACGACTTCGACCGGTGGCCGATCGCCGGGATCGCCTTTTTTGTCGCGGTGGACAAAAGCTCCACCGACCCAGTTGGCCATCATGCTGACCGTTCGCATCTGCAAACCGAGCGTCAACTCATAACCACGGCGTGCCTTCGCCCAACTGTCACCTTCCTTGACAAATTTCTCAAGAATTCGCTCGCGATAAATCTTGACCAACTTCATTTGCTCGTTTGCATAATCCAGTGGATCGGAACTGAAGTCATAGCGTGTGGCCAAAGGATCCGGACCGCTGGTGTCCTCGTCGGTGGCGTATTGCAATTCGGGTTCGCTGCAACGCTTGAGAATGTCAGCGAGTGTCTTGTCGTCAAATGTGTATCCATACTCAATCGCCCAATAGTCATAGGGACCGATGTCGATCATTGCGTAGTCACCTTGGACTTCGCCGGCCTCGAATCGATAGTTGATCGGAATGTAATCCATCACGGAGGAGGTAAACGTTTTCTTGCCTTTGACTTCTTCGCTGTTGATCTTGTCCAACTTCATCGCTCCGGATGCCTTGAAGTTGTGGCGCAGGCCAAGGGTATGTCCAACTTCATGGGCAACAAGGTCAGCCAACAATGGCCCGACGAACCATTCAGGGATTCCATCGAGCATGTCCGGCCGATTTGGGTCGTCCGCTTCTTTCTTATCTTTGTCTTTATCGGATTTCGCTTGATCGTCATCAGTAGCGTCCGCTTTCGGTTCGTCTTTCTTGTCCGCAGGCTCATCCGATGGCGACGCGACTTCCGCATCGGCCTTTTTCGCTTCGTCAGCTTTGGCTTTCTCTTCGTCCTCTTTTTTCTTCTTCTCCGCGTCGATTTCGCCATCTTCCAACAAGGCGAATTCCCAGTTCATCCGCGCGAATGACAGATCCAATTGGCGGCCATTGGCAGCCATGCAAAGTCCATTCTTTTGGCTGATTCTGCCGTATAAACCATCATATTCGTCGTCGCCCAGCAACGCTGGATCGGCCCCTGCCATCGCGAACCCAGCCATCGGTTGTTGTGCTTGCTGGTTGAGCTTGGATCGCAAAAAGTTTGATTGCTCGGCTGGCGCGAGTCGCACGCGCGGATCCCACGATGGATGGCTTCCCAACCAAGCCAGCGTTTCAGGGCTGGCGCTTTCCATTGCCAACTTCGGCATCAAATCGTGATAGTTGAAGTTGTAGTAGCGAATCCAACCGTCGGTCAAAATAATGTCAGCGTCAAGGATTTCGCCAGTTTCAGGATGCACACGGCTGGGTCCGATCGCCGTGCCGACGTCATTATTTAACCAGCGGATGAAGTTGTATCGAACGTCCTCAGGGTCTTTCTCCATGTGCGCACCACTCTCGGCATCCTGGTACTCGACCACAACCGCATCGATCAGACCGACTTTTTCGAAGGCTCGATTCCAATATTCGACGCCTGCCTTAACCCAACGGCGATAACGAACCGGCGTCGTATGCTCGACATAAAACCGAATTGGCTCTTTGGGCGGACTGAGCTTAAGGCGTGAGTCACGTTTTTCTAAATGCCAACGGTTGATAAAGCGAACGCGCGTATCATCGTCGTCATATTTGCTCAAGTCAGAATACGAAGTCGTGAAATATCCAATCCGTTCGTCGGCTTTGCGTGGCTTGAATCCGCTGTTAGCCGGTGGTACTTCGCTAAACGAATAGTGAATCGTTTGCAGCTTTCCGCCCATGCCGACGATCTCGAATGCCAATTCGACATTCTCGGGGAACACCTTGGCTGACGGGATCGAAACGATGCCGGGATTGGTGATTCGCACCGAGGGACCAAAAAACTTCGAAGCGTTGGTAAGCAATAACTGGTCGAAGTCGATCACCGGACCGCCGGTCGGACCCATCGCCAGAATCGGCACGTCCATCAACACTTGGTCGGTGAACAATCGTTTGACCGAGGCCTTGGCCTCGGCTTCACCTTCGGCACGGACTTCCAGGTTTGGGGCAATCAATGCCAATCGATTGTTGTAGCGCCGCCATTCAATGACCCAGTCGCCGGACTGCAATCCGGCGTAACGATCGCCGCTGCTGAGCGTTAGAGCCACGAAGTAACGCTTGCCCATGAAATTCTTGGGCAACTCACCAATCAACTGCGAATCTTTCTCGCGTTTCCAAATGCTGAACAGGCCTTTTGGGCTCTTTTGATCGGGTGTCGCAATCGCTGCAAAGTCTTTGCTGACGTCCGCGAATGGCGGCAAGTCGTCGTCACCGCGCGACGAAGTTGCAAAAAAACAGAGACTCAACGGGATCAGTAACGATGCTTTGAATTTCATCGGTGGGCTTATTTCAGGCGGTGGTATTGTCGAGGCGAGCGCTGCGGAAACGTATTTACCGATCCGTCGTCATTGCCAGCCTAGCTTGTGTCTAAGCATCGAGCCGAACCATGCGACAAGGACGACAGCAATGATACGCTTGATCTTCGCAGTTGTTCCCAACAAATGTTTTACGCAATTTTTTCCGATTGTGCCAACGAATCTGCATATTCCGTTGATTTACAACCGCATTTTTAAGTCGGGGCGCGATTGATTCACCGGCAATCGCGAGACTATTCCAACAAATTCCGCTCGCGCTCATTCTTAATCACGACGGACCTGTTGGCAAATTGGGCCTAAACTTGATGCGCGCCCGCTTTACCTGATTCGACCACAAATGATGCGCGGGTAATTAGCGGCGCTCCCTTTCGCGTTACATAGGGGACAACTTGGAAATCGCTCCGCCACTGGTCAGCCGTAATGTCGCATTGCGTATAACCTCGCTCGCCGTTGTGAAACTTGACAAACGGGTTTTCGGCGAGCACCGCCTCGCTGCCGCGCCGATTCTCTTGGCCGTCGCCGCCTGAGGAAATCGACGTGCAGACAAATTCCGTTGCCACGACCGGCGCTGATGTGTCGTCGAAGTCAACCAATAAGTCATTGACCCAGTTGGTGTGAATATCACCGGTTAAGACAATTGGGTTCGAGATCTTCTCGTCACGCAGGAATTGCATCAATCGTCGCCGCGGCATTTCGTATCCAGGCCACTGGTCCATGCTGTACGCCACGCCTTCGCCCGCTTTACGATCCGCCCGCGCCATCATCACTTGTTGAGCCAACACATTCCAAATGGCGGGCGAGGATTTCAGTCGCTCGTCCAACCATGCTTGTTGCGCGTCGCCCAGCATTGTTTGCGACGGCGCGAGCGACTCTGCACACGGCTCGGTATTGCGATCTCCACAAGGTTGGTCGGTGCGGTATTGGCGCGTATCTAGTACGGCAAAGTCAGCGAGACGGCCCCATTGGCAACCGCGATAGATCTGCATTAGCGGTCCATCCGGGGTCGACAGCCGCCGCAGTGGCATGTGTTCGTAATAGGCCTGGTACGCATTAGCGCGGCGAAGTAACAAATCGGCTGGCGTCACATAAGTCTGTTCGCTGATGTCACCGGCGTAGTTGTTGTCAAGTTCGTGATCGTCCCAGGTCACCAGCCACGGAAACGCTGCGTGCGCGGCCTGCAAGTCCGTGTCGCTTTTATACACAGCGTGCCGCCGCCGGTAATCCTCAAGCGACTCGATCTCGTCGCCAATATGTTTCCGAATTGCACCGCTAACTGCCTTGCCTTCGTAGATGTAGTCGCCAAGATGAACAACAAGGTCTAAATCCTGGCCTGCCATGTGGTAATACGCATTGAAGAATCCGCTTTCAAAGTGTTGGCACGATGCAAATGCGAATCTCAGCCGCTCGGGGGTCGAATCGACCGGCGGTGCGGTGCGTGTGCGCCCAATGGGGCTGACCTCGCCACCGGCCTGAAATCGATACCAATACGTTCGCCCCGCATCGAGCCCGGACACCTCGGCATGGACGCTGTGCGCGAACTGCGGCGAAGCGATCTCAGTACCGCGCGCAACAATGTTCTTCATCTTGTCGTCGGACGCGACCAACCAAGTTACCTCGATGTTCTCTTCGGGCATCCCGCCCCCGTGAACTGGGTCGGGTGCCAGACGCGTCCACAGCACAACGCCGTCGGGCAATGGGTCACCCGACGCAACACCCAAGGAAAATGGATAATCATTGAACACGGGATTGCTCAACACCATGCCCGCAGCCGATCGTGCCAGCAATGGGCCAAGTGACAACGCCGCCGCCGACTCAATAAATTGACGACGTCCAAGGTTCGCATGACGGAACAATTGACGATCAGCGGACAAGGGGAGCAAACGTTTCATTATCGATACCTGGGTTCGAACATAGACATGCAAATTTACAATAATCAAAGCGTTGGCTATTAGCGTAGGTGCAGATTGGTCAGGCCTCAACTCTGAATAGAGCGTTGATGCGAAATATTAAACCAATCGTCATGCAATTTGCGGAAAACATCTCGGATATTCATTGGTGTTTCTTGCCATCTTTGCTTAGCGAGTGAACGGTCGGCGGACCTGCCCAAATCGGACAGCAACTCGTCGAGCAATGCCCGTGTTGGCGTCGTTTTGATCCAGACCGAAATGCCAAAGCGCATCGCGAATCGGTGGACTGTAACGACGGTGCCAGCACAACGCGTCGGCGATGCAGTCCGCCGCACCAACCATTGCTGTTCAAGCCATGAAAGTCGTTCCAGGCCGTCGATAAGTAAAATCGTGTGCCGATCAAGCATTTCAAGTTGCTGTCGAATCGATCGCCGCTGATGACGACGATCAAATCCGGCGCGCTGCCCGCGACGACAAGGCCGTGGCACGTTCAGCAGCAACGTCCGCAGGCCCGTTGACTCGTCTTTGGCCAAGCAATGTGCAGGCTCGCTTATTGGATCGTCGCTTAACGTATCAAGCGGACCGATCAAAGTGGAATCTAATGCTTGTTTACGGCACCGTCGGTGGATCTCACGAAGTAACGTTGACTTTCCGCTCCCACGTGTACCGACGATGGCACCGCGAAAACCCATCAATGCAAGTCTTTGCCAATTCTCATGCCACGTTAGACCATCAGGAAATCGATATGCTAAACGCTCCAGCCGCTGTTGGGTGTAAGGATTCTCAACCACGCAATGATCGCTCCTCAAGCTTTGGTCCTAAGCGCGAAGCTCGACGACAACGTTTTGATTCCTAACCGCTTTAACTCACTCGATTTGTCGGTCAATACCACAGCTTCGTTGTCATCGGAAATGACAATATCGGTACGTTGAGTTTGCGTTGACGGCAATGCAACCGCTTCGATCGCCCAGCTCAACGAAACCAGCTTTCCATTAAAACTAAGTGGTCGCGTTGGCGCAACAAACTGAAAATCTGCTTGATGTTCCAATGCGCTCGCACCCAATTCAATTTCAGTCGCGTCGACGATCCTGAAGTCGCGGTCCCCCTTGCCGCTGGTGTAGAAGATCAAGCGAACCGCAAGGGAAGTATCGCTCGACGGTAGCTGCTCGCAACTAACGATACCGACGATTGGCTGCCCTGGTGTAAATCGCAAGTTATTTCGGAGCAAATTGATTTCAATCATCACTAACCTCGGTACTCGCAAGCTCGCTTGATTGTGATGCAACGAGTAATTCGCCATTTCGGGGCGAAACGCGAAATGCAAACTCATCGTTGATGTCTGGCCACCAGCGAATTTCCCCGTGAACGCGCACTGTCCAACGAATTTTGTTATGCTCCAGATCGAGCGAATGCATCGTTGCCTGCGGAATCATAATCGTTCGCGTCCCAAACTGTATCTCACTACGCATGTCGGTCGTAACCACATGAATAATCTCAAACGTCGATTGATCGGTGTGTGTATCGGTGCCTTGAACGTAAGTGGCCACTTCGTTTCCAATAATGGAAACTGTCAGCTTGCGGACTCGAGTCAGTCCTCCTTTAAGTTCCCATGCGATATCGAGTTCGCCGCCGCGCGGGACTGCACCGCTCGACAAGGCAACGCGAACTGGTGAATTAAACATGGTAAGAAGTCCTTCGATGAGCGCAACGAAAATTGCTAGCCCAATGAGCACAAACGGAACAAAGAATAATGCTAAGAGGATATTGCCGAAGGCATTGCCAAAAGGCTTGTCGCGAAAAAACTGCCAAATGAAAAAGCCAATCGCACCGTTCCAGAACAAACACACAATTAACATAACAACTAGTCTCGCCAGTTTGGTTTGCGATGGAACCAATTGCTGGGGAACCGCAGCAAGCCGATCAAGCTCATCTTCATCGCTGGTGGTAGCTGTGGGCGACGAAAGCAAGTTTCTTATTTCTTCGCGGTCGTTTTCTAAATTGCCTTTGCGGTGACGGTTGTGAGCCGCGTAAAAAACCATCCAGCAGCCGATTCCCGTGAACCCACCGAGTAAGCCAAATGCAAGCCCCAACTGCGTATAAGAGATTTCGCGATTAAGCAGAGATTCGGCGGGATCGCTCGGGCAGTGCCAACACGTTGTTTTAGATCCTATGGGCAATGCTTCAATGCGTTTGCGTGCCGCATACCGAGAACCCGAAGATCGATAGATGGAGTCGCGATTCCCCGTATAGGTCGCGTTTGCAACTTCATACTCGTAGGTAAATTTCGCGCGCCAAGTCGATCCATCATCGCCTCGAATCTCCTCCAGTTCGGAAGTCAAAATTATACACGGTGTTTGAACCCAACTTTGTGCGGCAAAGTAAAGCAGCAATGGCTTGACGCCCGTGGCCCAGAACGCGACCAAACCGACGATCGCAAAAATGGCACCGATGGTGCCAAGGCAACCGGTCGGTAATCCCGCTTTTCGCTTTGCTTCCGAAATGGGTGTTAAGCTCATGGGTCTCTCCTTAACGACTAGCAAGCTAACCTAGACTGTTTTGCCCATGCGGCTGGCGAGCTTCAACAGCGTGTCGCTGGCGTCGCCTTCGACCAACTTGGCCTGGATCAGATGCGTATGATTCGCGTCGGCCCAAGCGTTCTTCAATGCACCATCAAACTCGGCCTCGTTGGTGACACACTGTCCCACACCGCCGCCGTAAGCGTCCAATAACTTGACATGATTCCAGGGTTGGATTTCGTTGTAATTCCAATCGCCAGCGTGGAGAAATCGTTCCGTACCATAACCGTGGTTATCTAAAACTATGATGATTGGCGAGTGTTTTCGAGCGATCAGCGTTGATAGTTCTTGGCCCGTCATCTGAAATGCTCCGTCGCCCACAATGACGACAACGCGGTGGTCTGGCCTCGCCGTGGCTGCTCCCAATGCCGCCGGAATACTGAAACCCATGGAAGTATAATAAGCTGGACTTAAGAACTCGCCACGACCCTGAATGAGTAACTCGGTCGCGGCAAACAGCGCATCGCCGACGTCCGCAATCACAATCGTATCTTCATCAAGATACTGATTTAAAATCGCCATCATTCTGCTTGTTCGCAGTGGCGAATCGGATTCGATCACGACTGTGCTATTACGGTTTTGACGTTGGGCAATTGAGGCCGGTATTAATCGTGGCGCAACACTCATTTTGGCGTCGCGGAGGCCAACCAAAAAGTCTTTGAGCGGTATGTCGTGATAATAATGATGCGAGATGCGCAAGCTCTCGCTGGTCGCATAAATGCATTGCTCGGGACGAAGATTAGCGGAGAAGATACCGAGGTTAATGTCGGTAAGAAAGGTTCCCAACATCAAGATCATGTCGCTTTGCTCGACAAACTCAGTCACCTCCGGGTTGCCCATTTCACCCTCATACAAGCCGATATAGAGAGGATGCCGTTCGCTAATCACGCTTTTCCCGAGAATCGTCGCCGAGATCGGAATCCCCGATTGCTCCGCGAGTGCGACGAGTTCGTCCTGAAGTCCAAAACGATGAATTTCAACACCGGCTATGATCACGGGTCGCTTGGCAGCGTTGATCCTATCGACTGTTTCGAGGATCGCCTCTTTTGTGCCCTGATTATTGGGTGCCGTAGGCCAGCCGCGATACGGATGTATAACCGGTGGTACAACGCCGACCATATCACGTGGCAGTTCAATGTAGACAGGCCGCTTGAAGCGATCGCAAGCGTCAAGCACACGGTCAATTTCTGCGAATGCCGTTAGTGGATCAATAAGTTCGGTAGCCGCGATTGTGAAGTTCTCGAAGACCGATAACTGAGTGCGGTAGTCACGTACCTGATGGTGCAATAGCGCCCCTCGATTGCGTTCACTTACGCCCGGTGCACCGGAGATCACCACCACGGCCGATTTCTCAGCAAATGCCCCCGCAATGCTATTGCAAACGCTCAGTCCACCGACGCAGTACGTTACACAAACCGCTCCCATGCCGCTCAACCGTGCATAACCATCCGCAGCAAAGCCTGCGCAATCTTCGCGCGTACAGCCGATCACATTGAGCGGACTTCGTTCCAGTTCGCTGTAGAATGCCAACACGTAATCGCCCGGGATACCAAAGCAATCTCGAATCCCGTAATCAATGAGACGACGAATAAGGTACTGGCCAATCGACAGGTTTGCCGAATCCCGCAGTGGTCTGCTGTTGTCGCTAGTCATCGCCTCCAAGACTCCTATTCTTTTTCACCGCAAACATTCTACCACTGCATCTGATCAATCGATTCGATTTTGAGCATTTGCAGCAGCAAGTTATCAATCGTTTCGGGAGATTGGATCGCTTCGATGCGGTCAATTAAGCGTTGATCGGGAATGCCAAACTTTGCCGCCAATTGAAGCATCAACACTTCTCGTTTGCCCTCGATTTTTCCTTCAATCTTTCCTTCAATTTTGCCCTCCGTTTTACCAATCAGTATCAGGTCTTTGCCCGATTGGGTTTCTCGCAGGTCTGGTAATGTGCCCATTAGCATATCTTCAATTTCCTTTTTTCCTCGTTCGCTGAATCGCTGCTCAAGCCAGTTTACGAACACGTTTAACAGCGTGTCGATTGTCGCATTTGGGAGCTCAGATGTTCTAATCTGATTGTAATAATCCGCCGCCTTATTTTCGAGGTCCACTCGGCTCAAAGTTAAAATGGGTCTGAAAACGGCGACCAGGGGATGAGCCGGTTGTTCGCGGGCAAATTGGGAAACGAGTCTATCCAACGAAAACGCTTGGACGACTTTTGTCCACGGTTCTATCATGGGGTCCAGCGTATGATCGAAGAAAATAATGACCCCCTGGACGGATCGATTGTCCGATTCCTGCTGCAAAATCGCCATCTCAATGACGATTCGTGAGTAGACGAAAGGGTCAAGCTGGAATTGAAACTCGACGACCGTGAGCGGCGAGCTGCTGTCTTCGGGTTCGATTACACCGTCCGTGGTTCGTTCTGTCGCTTTGAATGAAACCGAGCGCATTCGACACGGACCCGGCCAGTCCAAACCGGTCAATTCGAAAAGCCACCGCGGGTTCGCTGAAAAGATGGCGTAGACCTGCTTGTCCGTCTTCATGAGACCGCACTGTGCCGGCGGTTTAGAAATCCGCCAAGCCAGGATTCGAGACCCAACAACAACAACACGCCACACAACAGCCACTGCCATAATCGCTGGCGACTCTCCAATTCGACATCGCGTCGCTGGCGCTGCTGTTCGGCGGCGACGGGTGATTCATCGATCGTTCCAAGTGCGACGCCATATCGTTCCAGTTCGTCCAACGGCAGCGGCGATGTGCGACTTTCGAATTCGGCGACATTGACTGCGAATGTCCGCTTGCGTTCGCCCTCAACGAGTTGATAGAACCCAGGCGTTGACGCTACGAATTCGCCGGATTTATCCTCGAATTTAACTACTGTGGCATCAGGCAGCTCAAGCGTTGTACCTGCAGAGGTTTCATGCTTAATGCCGTCGCCAACGACGAGTGATTGTAGCGCAAAGTCAGCGTCACTTTGGCCCAGCATGCCAAACACGAGCGGTACAAATTTTGTCGACAGCGCAAGCTGGCTTTCTTTGGGCTGCCATCCGGCCGTCATCACCCACAGGTGACCGTCTGTATCCGTTGATTCCGTCCAGGCGACGTTGCCGTCATCAAACCTGGCCAGTACGTTCCAAGAGTCTGGTAGACCTTCGATGTTGCGATGAGACCAGTAACGAATTTTTGTGAAGTCATTGTATTTGACATCAGCAAACGCACGCAACAATGGGTTGGCGAAGTCGATTTTTGACCACATCACGTAGTCGTTGACTTTGCTCTCGGAGAGTCTCAGGTCCGCCACACCGCCGACTATCCGAAGTGATGCTTGCGCGGCCGCCAAGTCGGTATTGCCATCGAGTACCCACAACACGTTTCCGCCTGATTGCACGTACTTACGTAGCGCCGCAGCACCTGTGTCATCAACTCGCGATGCGACAATGACCAGCGGCGTGAGATCTTTGTTCGGCGGACTAACCAAAGCCTGTGCGTCAGACTGCTGCAGCGTGACCGTTCGTTGGCGATTGTCCAGCGGAGCACGCTGCAAATAATAAAGCAGACTCTCGCGCGGTTCGTCGAAGCTATCACCGATGAAAAGTAACTGCCGGGGCATTGGCTTGGGGCGCGTGACGAATCGATCATTGTCAAAATCGTGATCATCGCCGGTTAGCATCAATCTTGACGTAGTCGTGTCAGACATGGACTCCGGTGGGTCAGTCAAATTGACGATACGACTTTCACCAGGACCGACATTTACCGATGTCCGAGTTGACTCGATCGGCTGGCCGATCGCACTGGCCCACATCAAAGTAAAGTCCGATGCGGAACTGTTCGCTGCGCTGGACACGCGGACGCGAGTCTTGTTCGCAACTTCAGTTTTCATATCCGACTTCTCGACGCTTAGGTCATTATCATCCTCGTGTTGCTCCAGAACCGTTGCCCACGCGTTCGTCGATTTCTGCGCAGCCAGCGAGTGAATTTCCAGCTTGATCGATTCGGGCCACTGATATGACTGCACCGCCGCCAGGTTGGTATCGCCGCCGGACTGCATATCGGAGATCAAAATCAAATGTCCATTGGCTTGCTCCGCCAATTGAACTCCGTCCGTTCCCGCCGCCGATTCGGTACGGGCTAGTAGTTCGGCAGCAAAAACCAGTGACTGGCCTAGCTGACTTGCCGACCATGTGGGGTTTAGCTGACGGATTGTTTGCTGCGCTAGACTGCGGCGAGCTTGACGTTGGAGCGACGCGGACTCATCGAACGTCATCGCTAACCGCGTGCTTGCATCAAATGCCACGATGGCGAGCTCATCGGAAGGCTTCAGCGAATCCAAAACGCGGGTCGCTTCATCGATCGCTTGCTGCCAAAGTCCGTCGCGACGCATGCTCGCACTGGTATCGATCATCAAGACGATGCGCCGACCACTGGCTTCGTCGTTTTCCAAGACAGGGCTTCGCAAAAACGGTCTGGCAAAAGCCGCAGCGAGCAACATCAATGCGAGAGCGCGAATGAGCAGCAACGGCCAATTGTCCAAGCGGCTTCGCCGAGTCAGTGTTGGCGGGGTCGCTTTCAGAAACATCAACGAGCTAAAGACCACTCGGCCGCGCGGTTGGCGACGAATCAAGTGAAATAGAATTGGCAACCCAATCCCCAGAGCACCGAGTACGTACAGTGGCGCAAGCAAGCTCATCGAGCGGTTCCCAGAGAGACCGCAGCGGATCCGCGTCGCGCTACTTGACGCCCGCGACGGTGCTGCACCGTCACAATGTCATACAAACATTTTTCAAGGGATTGGTCCGTTATGATTTCAAACAAGTCAATTCCAAGTGAATCGCAGATGGACTTTATCTGTTGGCTGTGCGCCTTAAATCCAATGTCATACAAGCGCGACGCGATTGCCGGATCGATATACAGCTCTCGGCCCGTCTCGATATCGACGATCATCCCAGGCTGCGTCGCAGAAAACGACATTTCACCGCGGTCGAGCGTTCGCAAAACAATCACTTCGTGGCCGCGCGAACGTAGCAGGCTAAGTGAGGAACCGATCGTTTCAATGGGGACCAACAAGTCGGAAATCACGATCACTAAACCACGCTGGGAAACAATCTTGGCGAGTTGTTCCAGAGGTGAGTTGAGATTCGTGCTGGCTCCCGAAAGCGGTCGAGACAACGCGACCATCAATTGACGCAAATGCCCAGGTCGATGGCGGGCCGAAATCACTTGGTCAATTTTCTCGTCAAACGTGACCAGTCCCACACCGTCACGTTGTGACGACAAAAAGTAAGCAAGCGTTGCGGCAATGGTGCGAGCATAATCCGCTTTGTCGTAGTCGATCGATGTGTAGCCCATGGAACGGCTCTGGTCGACGACAAGGTGACAGCGCCGATTGGTTTCGTCCTCGAACTTTTTGACAAAATAGCGATCACTTCTCGCATAAAGCTTCCAGTCGAGACTGCGCGGATCATCACCATGTGTGTAAGGCCGATACTCATTGAACTCGACCGAAAACCCATGATAGGGACTGCGATGCAATCCATTCTGAAAGCCTTCGACGATCGCCCTGGCACGCAATTGCAAATCTTTGATTCGCATGATTGCGGTCGGGTCAATTTTCGCTGCGGTTGATGCGGATGGCGGCATTCGCGTTAGCTTGCTTTTCCAAGTGCTTGCTGGCCGAAAGTGGCGTCGACAAGTTGGTCAATAACACGGTCGACCGTAATGCCCTCGGCATCGGCTCGATAGCTCAGCAAAATTCGATGCCGCAGCGTTGGCCGAGCGAGCGATTGGATGTCGGCAAACGTGACATGCGTTCCACCGCGCAGTAACGCGCGGGCCTTGCCACCCAGCACCATTGTTTGAGCAGCACGAAGACCAGCACCCCAATTCACCCAATCGTTGATGAACTTCGGAGTACCCTCACGACCGGGGCGACTGAGCGAAGCCAATCGCACCGCGCTCATCGCCACCTCTTCCGCGATCGGCACTCGCCGCACCGCCGCATGAAATCGCAAGATGTCCTCACCGGAAAACAGCGGCTCAATTGGCTCGCCTTTTCCAGACGTCGTTTGCAGCACCACGGCAAGTTCATCTTTAGGTGGCAGGTAGTCGATCATCACGTTAAACATGAAACGATCAAGCTGGGCCTCGGGAAGCGGGTAGGTGCCTTCCATCTCAATCGGATTTTGAGTCGCCAATACAAAGAACGGCTCTTCGAGTTCATAACGACGACCACCGGCAGTGACTTGATGTTCCTGCATCGCTTCCAACAACGCCGCCTGCGTCTTGGGCGGCGTGCGATTGATCTCATCGGCCAAAATCACATTGGCAAAGATTGGACCTTTGACAAAGACCATACGGCGATGACCATCGGTTTCTTCCTCCAGTATCTCCGTGCCGGTGATATCGGCGGGCATCAGATCGGGGGTGAACTGGATACGTTGAAATCGCAGGTGAAACACTTGCGCAACGCTTCGTACTAACAGTGTTTTCGCCAAACCGGGCGCACCGGTGATCAAGCAGTGACCGCCGGCAACCAAACAGATTAGCAATTGTTCGATCACCTCGTGCTGGCCAACAATGACCTTCGCCAATTCCGCTTCAATGCGCCCGCGGCCAATGCGAATTTGCTCAACTACGGCCGCTTCATCTTCAATCGACACGGTAATGCTCGTCATGGGGAAAGGAAACTCAGTGTGTCATCGCGTAGGTCACGATATTGATTCCCAGCGGATATGCTTTCTTGACCGAGAACTCTTCAAAGTACCAGCGATCTTCGCCTTCGCGTTCCCAACCGTCGCCGAGATCCGTGTTGTGACAAATAAATACCATGATTCGATCTTCGTCATCGGTGATCGCGCGATAATGAGGCACGCTGGTGTCGCTGCCGTCTCGCGAGTATTCCCACGTTACATTTTCGTCGCCGCGCTGGGCCGAGTGGATCGACGGCACTTGCGGCTTTTCTTTGAGATCATATACACAGTGAAAGATCTCATGGGACAGCGGTACTTCAAACGGCTGGCGATCGGGAAATACGCGTAACAATTGCATTCGCATGCTCTCGTATTCGGAATCTCCCCAAAAATCATCAACCATCAAGAACCCTCCATTTAAACAATAACGTCGAAGTGCTGCCGCTTCTTCGTCGCTAAAGTACAGCGATCCGGGTTCAATAATGTAAATGAATGGATAGTCAAACAACCGCTCATCGGTCAGCTCCAGCACGATCGGTTCGGGGTTGACCTTGAGCGTGGTGAGTTGTTGCAAGCGAAGCGAAAAATTCAGGTCGCTGTCGCGATAATCCGTTGCCCAGCCGCCGCCATAACGTCCGTAAGAGTCGTATCGGATGCGGACGAACGTAAACAAATCGCCAGGGAATTTCTCGTTAACTTCCCAATCGGGTACACCGTTGCGACCGCCGTCGGGCTCGCGACTACGACGATACCCGCGTTGGGCAAAAACGATCCCGGCTGTCGTAATGGACAGTAGCGCGATCACCACGAAGCGATAGTGCCGATTCATCATGGAACAATCTCTTCGGTTTGGTCGGCGATTTCGATTAGCAATCGATGCGCATCGCGGTATCGCGGCGCGATTTCGAGCGCCTGTAGCAAACGTTGCTTAGCTTCCTGGAACTGTCCCAATTGAAATTGCGTTTGGGCAATCTGAAAGTCGAGACCTGCGGGGTCAATTGGTTCGAGTTTGGCCAGGGTCAGTAGCGACTTTACCGCCGAGTCAGGTTCGCCAAGCTCGCCGGCGGCCTTGCCCGCAGCTTCATATCCGGTGGGCAGCAGCGGCTGAATGGCAATCCACTTGTTTGCGTAATCCAATGCGTCTTCCCACTGACCATCGTCTATCGCGAACTGGATCAAGCGTGTCAGCGTCGCTAACGAGTCGCTGGACTGTTGGTTCAGCCGTTGGAGTGTTTTTCGCTCACGTTCTTCGTCGCCTTGTTCGTGATACACCTTAGCGAGCATTTCCATTGCTCCGCCACGTTCGCTGTGCTGGATTCCAAATGACTCGATTTTTTCAAGTGATTGACGTGCCGCATCCCAATCCTTGGCCTTAATCAATTCAGCGGACTCCTTCAGCAAACTCCAAACGTTGTTGGCTTGGTCGGCTTCGTCACTTGGTTCGCGCGCCCAGTTGGCGTCGCGTCCGTAGTCGCTGGCTTGCTGTCGCGCGTACGCCAAAAATTGGTCGTCAATCATTTCAATCGGTCGCATCGTAATGCCGATCGCATCATTGATCGACAACCCGTTACCAAGTTCATCCAATAATTGATTGAGCGCGTCGGCACCATATTTATCGACCAAGAATTGTACCACCAGACTCGAATGATAATAGGCAAATTGCAAATGCAGTGGCGATGCAGGATTGAGGAACGAACTGCTAAGTTGGCTCACCGGCGTCAGGTCTTCATCAAGCAGCATTTCGCGATACGTCGGTGTCATCGACTGGCCCCAAGACGGGTCGCGCAATTGCTCTTCGTAGACCGAAATCCCCTCGCTGAGCCAACGCGGCATTCGGTTCTTGGTCTTTTCAAGCGTCACGGCGTGACAGAACTCGTGCCAAAGCACACTTTGCCAATTTGAAGGCGTGTTGCCTTGTGACGCCGGACTGTTTGCCGTAATCACGCGACCAAAACAAACACCAAGAAACCCCGCGCCGCCGGGTAGACCAAACGTGCGAATTGCAAAGTCTTTCTGTTCGGGATAAATCTCGACGATGATCGGTGCATGCGGTGCGACCTGATACTTTTCACATAGCGTCCGTTTGGCTTCGAGCAACAAATCCAGTACCCGATCTCCATAAATCTCCGCCTCGCGCGCATCCATCCGCACGTCGACGCCGTTCGCCTGGATCGACGTAAAAGTCTTCAAGCGATCCGATAGAGTCATGAGATTGTGCGCGACAACATTGTAAGGGTCGGCTTGGGACACTCGGCTCGCCAGTTCCCAGCCAATTTTGTCATCACCGAGTCGCAACAAGTCTTGTGATAATTGATACGTCGCCGCCGTAAAGGAGGAATCCAGTTCGATTGCCTGGCGTTGGTACTGTGCACCAACGGCAAAACGATAGTGGTCGGACAATTTTCGACCGATTAAATGGTCAACGCCTGGGTTGGCACTCCAATTACTCAGTGCTGCGGCGCGCATCAATGATTCAATCTCGTACTTGCCATCAAGATGCGCGATGACGGCCAGGTAAGCCCAAGCGGTCCAATCATTGACATTGATTTTCAACGCTTGGCGTATCAGGTCTTTCGCTTTATCAAATTGCTCCGCATCGATCGCGCGATCCGCAGCCAACAAGAGACTGGGGGCAAAATGCGGGTTGAGCGACAGCGACTGCTCGATCGCTGACCCAGCCTTGGCGGAATCCGATGATGCCCAGGCCAACGATTGCAAATAGCCGACTCGCGGATCCGATTTGTCTAGCTTTTCGGCGATTGCAAGGGTCTGGGAGGCGACTTGAAAATCGCCCTTGGAAATTGCTAATTCAGCGGTGGCCAAATGGGCGTCAAGGTGCGTCGGATCGGCTTGGCGAACGCGATCATAAAACAGCGTCAACACTTGGCGCGCGTCTTCGTCACGCAACACAAAGTAACGCCCGGCGGCGACGAGTGAGTCGGCGCTGGCGAATCGCGACGCCGAACGCTGCAGAATCGTGAAAATCTGGTCGGCTTCGCGTTCGGCCTCAGCGATCAAATTGTTGGCCAGCAAGACCTCGCGCCCTAGCAGTCGCAGTGACAGACTCTGCGAGTAGCGGTTGATGGCTTCCTGGTAAACCGCTAAAGCGTCGCTGTATTTGCCGCGAACCAGTTGGCACTGGATCAGCAACTTGGGCCATTTTTCGTTCCAAACACCGCGCTCGACTTCGGCGCTGGCCAGCACGATCGCCTCGTCATATTGTCCACGCTTGTATAGTTCGTCCGCCTCCTCCTCCCCCCTGGCGACCATCGCTGATGTCATCATCAACAAGAGCAGCAAGTCTCGAACCGCGCGACCTGGGGGTCGGCGAATGACGGCAAACAATAGCGACTCCCCGGAATGTTGATGTGGAGATTGAACCAACGCGGTACACCGATGTTTCGATTGTACCTTCCGGTAAACATGGCGTGTTACTTTGGTCGATCAATTGATCGCGTCGCTCGCTTGCAGATCCGTGCCGTCGCCTTGGAATCCGATTGGAGCAACCATTGGTGACAGGTTTCGCGAACAAATTCAGGTCGTGTCTTCGATGCATCGTTGAGCCAGTTCGCCACGCTGTCCTGGACATACTTCGCCGGATCAGACGCAAGGGGTTCAAGAATGGGCATGCCAAGTTCAGGGTTTTCTTTGAGCCGAGGGATGTGGACGCACCACACGCCGCGCGGACGAGTCGCTTCGGACGCGAAGCGACGAAGGTTTGGTGATCGATCCGATGTCCATTTCGTCAACCGCTGAATTGCCTCGTCTAACTGCGCCGCAACTTCGATCCTCAACCCCAACCAAGCCCATTCGCGTACACCCGCGTTGGGATCATCAGCCAACACTTTGATGAAGTCCAGTCGGTCCTGCAAAGACAGGTCGGGCACAGTTCCGATGATCGCCGCCACCCAGCCGCGCACCGTGTCGGAGCGGTGACCAATAAAAAGTTTTACCGCCGTTTCAAGTCCAAACTGCTGCAGCAAACACTCGCCACCAAGTCGAATGCGCCGCGTAATCGGCACGCTCATCGATTCGTCCATCAAACTTTTGACAGACTTTTTGGCTTTGGGTGCAATCGAATGAAACAACTTTCCATGATCGACGGCAAGTGACTCCACGAGCGACACAGCTTCGATCGAGCCGTTGTCGAGGTCGTTTTGTAACGTCGCAGGAATGTCGGCCATTCGTCGAGCGCCAGTGCGCGACGGTGCCGCGACAATCGGATCGCGCGGTGATTGAAAAGAGTCGTGGGTGAGTTTGGGCGGCATCAGTAAACTCGGTGGCCAAGCTCGGAATTTGACCAGATTCCAACCGCAGGCTGGAGCAGTGTTCCACGGCATTCCGTCGTCGTGATCAACGACGGCGCACCGTCGCAGATCACTTTTTGACTTCCCAAGTTTTACAAGGCCGTTACGCAGTGCGAGTCGAGACTCTTGATTCACGCAGGCCGCGGCTGAGAATGTCTCGCAACATTGGCGAGAAGTCCTCGTAACGGCTCACATCCGGCGCACCCGAACTGAACTGGTAAATCGCGTCGCGCGGCTTGACTCCCAAGGCGATCAGCGTGCTGCTGACCGTGCCGTGATCGCGACCACGCATCACCATGCTGGGACGCCCATCGCCGATCGGTGCCCGTGCAAACACGCGACTTGCTACGGCGAGAAATTTCACCGGCGAGTCAAGCGTTTGCAGCGTCAACAAACGACGGGCCATCGCCACGCGTTGGTCACGTGGATCGTTGAGGTTGCGAGACCCAACGATGTTCAAGCCTTGCTGCATCTCGACAACTTGGCGTTGCTCGTCGGCGTGAATTACATAGCCATCGCGCGAGTCGGCAATGACGATGTTGCAACCTTCGTAGCGAGTCTTTTCCAACTCGGTCAACGCCTTGTCGAGCGCCTTGCGAGCGTTGGAGCAACGCATCAGGTCAAGCGCCAACAGCCCTCGCGAACGTTGGCCAAAGAGCGGAGTAACTGTAGCCCGATTGCAAATACCGATGAATAAACCGCTTTGATTGACACCCAACCAAGAACCGCCAGCCTTCTGGTCAATTCCACACAGCACGCGGGGTTTTCCGCTTTGAATGGTTGGGGACAAACTGGGGCGGTCGTAATATTCTTCGCGATTAGCAGCCACCAAAATGGGGCTCTCAGGTACAAGCCGATACTGAACAGCTAGTAAGCACATCGAAGAAGCTTTCTTTCCAAAGATCAGTGAGGAGTGGGGGGGATAGGTCGCACTCGTAGCGAACGCCGTTTCTTGTCGCATTAACCATCTTTACGTGGCCCATTACGACGACGATCAATCTATCCACCGTCACCGATCGGATACACCCCCCGGCGGGTGGTTTCCTCAAAGTTTTGTGCTTCTCATTGCCAATTTCACCGATTCCGCCTGATCATTGGCCGCGAAATGCAGTTTCGCTGCGGCACTTTACCGCAAAATGCCGATCAAAGTCAACGTGGCGGCTGGTAGTCGTCGCCACGATCCAACGCGAGTGCATCACCAATCATGGACCCTTCGCCAATCGACTCATCGCGATACCGCCAAGGCGTGCTAAAGATTCAGACCGATGTTTCGGTCACTTTGGCAAGGCAAAACGTCTCGCTGCAGAAGGTTTTGGCGTTGGTTCCTGGGTCGATGCTGATCTTTGACAAGCATTATGCCGAGCCGCTATTGCTCGAAGCGGCCGGCCACCCAATCGCAACCGGTGAAACCGTCAAAGTCGGCGACAAATTCGGCATTCGGATTCTGCAGTTGGTGCAGCCGACCGAAGAGTAAGAAGAACGGTTGGCTCAAACTAAATCGGGCTTGACCGCTTGGAGATTCGCGATCAATTCTAAATCGTCGTGATAGCGTTTCAGTGCTCGCTACTAGTACGACGCCTGAGTTTTCGTCATGGCCAAGCCATGGGGAGTGCCAGAGCGGATCGTTTTGGCAGTAACGTCCAAATCGTTTCGACGAATTACGTCTTCAACGTGAGTCCGAATCTCCTTCCTGGCGCGTGGCGTCGCGGTCGATTGACCCGGATCAGCGAGGAAGGCGACTAATTGACCACAGTATCGACAATCACAAGCGACATCGGCGGAGCGTGCTTGGTCCGTGGGCGGCAGCGGCTTGGTCCTGGTCGCCTCGGTCAATCGGTCGCGCACGGATTGGCTCCAATCGCCAACCGAAGCGGGGATTGACCGCAACCTGCTTTCGCTCCACAGTGCCAGTTCGACGCAGCGGATCGCTTGAAAACTTCGGAGGTCAAACGACTGTTCGCACTCGACCAACAAATCAAACAGTACTCTCGTCGCGTCGAAGCCGAAAGGTAACTGTTGCTCCAGCGTCACTGCGGCTCTGACAAGTAGCAGCCAAGTGGATTGCGTGTTCGACTTGTTTCGACAAAAGGTATTGGTGTTGTTCTGAACGCCCGAGGCGAACCGATGGATGCCAACACGAGACAGTTCGGCGCACTGTTCCATGGAAACCGCCAACGACTTTGATTGCTCGCTCAACTTCAATAGCCAAGCGGCATCACGCATCGGCAGGCCGCTGGCAATGACGTGACCGTACTTGTTCGGTGACGGCATCGTCTCCAACATTCGTTTCAAGTGCGGCAACATCGAAATGGTGTTCGTTGGACCACAAGACAATTGCCGATTTGTGATACCAACGTTCGAGTGTATTGCCAGCGTTGCCGGTGTATCCCTCGTAGTCCTGCTCAGACGGTTTCCATTTTTCAAATGGCGTCAGCGAAATCAAACTTGATGCATCGCACGCAAGTTCTCCGATCGCAACGGTCGAACCGGCCGCATTTTTCCATCCATCTACAATAATGTCATCGTCATAAACTTCACCCACCCGAAGTTCGTCGTAGTCGACGGGCTGGCTGCGATAGGCACCATACCGCGAATAACCACCGCCAAAGTTGCCGTCGTCGGCGAATTGGCACAGGTGACGCAAAACCATGCCCAAGTGGAAACGGCAATCAAGTTCATCGGCAGTCTGCTGCAGCAGGTCTGCTACTTCGCGATCGACACCCTTGAGCAAAGCAGCCTTCAATCCCGCTTCGGTGTATTGATGCTCCAATGCGACGACCAGCGGCTCGCTAGGATTCTTTTCCATCCAGTCACGGACCGCACGCGAAACGGGCATGGCCTGATCGGCAGGGATGTCGTTGGCTTGTTCGACTCAAACCGACCGTCCTTCTCGTAGATCAACAACTTGTAAAGCTGGGTATGCAAGTCGATTGCCGGCAATCCAAGAGATGCTGCGACATGGGGAAGCGTCTCACGCACCGACTGCTGAAACTCGTCAGACAGCTACAGCAATTCAGGTGTGATTTCGCGAGTGTTTCGCACTAACTTATCGAATAGTGTTTTGGTGCCCTTGCCGTAGGGCACCTGCACAGTGAACGGTTCGATCTGTTTCAAATGCCGCACCCTGAGCGGAAACGGCATCGCCCCCAAACCTTCGATTCGGATACCAGGATCGGAAACCGACAGCTTACCAGTGGCGGTTTTCAAACGTGGCGACTCGACCATCGCAGTCGGATTGGAGATGGCGCGAGCGATTTGTTCGGCCGTTGACGCAAGCGTGCTACAGGAATTTTCTTTCGCCATGAGTTCTCCGTCGCTCACCTTTCTATTTATTTTTTTGACATGGCTTGGGTCGGAGGCAACTCGTCCGCGAAGGCGGCGTCGGTGCGGCGAAGTTCTGCGATCGCTTGGTCGCGGAGAGTTTCCAGCAGTAGCTGGTAGTCGTCAGCGACGGCTAGGTTGACAAGTTCTTCGGGGTCCGACTGGAGATCGTAAATCTCCTCGATCTCGCCTTCGACGAAGTGCCGGATGTATTTGTATTTCCCTTGTCGAAGCAGCACATACCAGGGAATGTCACCGACGATGTATAGAGGACCGTCGGTGGGCAACGGACTGGTGTCGTCGCCATAGACCCGCCCCGTGTGAGTCATGATCATTGGCTCGTTCCAATCGCTACGTGCGGCATCTTCGATCAGAGGCGTGATGTCGCGACCGTGCGTTTGCCATGGCAATTCGACCGACGCGGATTCGCATAACCAGCGCACCAGGTCGGGCGCGTTGATCGGGTGTTGGCATATTTTGCCCATGGGGATTCGCGACGGCTGTGAAATGATTAGCGGTGAAGCGATGGCGGCATCGTAGGCAGCGACTTTTTGGTTCAGTCCGTGTTGCCCCAGACTGAAACCTTGGTCGGCGGTGTAGACCACAATGGTGTTGTCGAGTTGGCCGGTTTCGCGAAGCGCCCGAATCAATTGGCCGACGCCTTCGTCGATCGCCAACATGCACTCGTTGGTTTGTTGGACCCAATCGTCATACGGTTGGCCGACGGTGTTGGTGTTGAAGTTGGATGCGGGATCGATGTCGCGTTTTCGCCGCGTGACGATGCCGGCCGGGTTTCGCTGCCACGCGACAGTCTTGTCCAGGTAAACTGGCTTGTTCGGAAATGGACCCACGATGTTCGCAGGCAGCGGTACCTTTTTGCCTGCAAATTTTCCGCTGTGACGATCCGCTGGTGTCGTCGGGCCATGAACGGCGGCATAGCAAAGCCACAAGTACCACGGTTTGTCGCCGTCGCGATGCTCGCCGCGAATGTAGTCGGTTGCCCACTGCGTGTAGTTGTCGGTGGAGTACCCCGCAACTTCGCGATCCTCGCCGTTGAACGTCAGAATCTGGTCGTAGAAATAGTTGCCCGCGTTTTCAGGTTGGGCCGGTCGGTTCCAAACGATTTGATGGTCCCAATCGCGACCGTTGCCGGTGTCGACGCCGGTGTGCCACTTGCCGATTTGTGCAGTGTGAAAGCCCTGTTGTCGAAACACGGATGGGATGAATGGGCAAAGCCCGGGATCGTAAGTACTGCGCGGATACGGGTCCTCCATCCGCATGCTCTGGATACCATGCTGAAGATGGCCGGTCAAAAAACTCGCTCGCGATGGCATGCACCAAGCGCCAAAGTACGCGCGCTCAAAACGAATCCCTTGGCGCGCCAACGCATCAATGTTCGGCGTGCTGACCCAGTCGGGTGAAGCCGGTTCGCAAGAGAGCGTCTTGTAGTTTTGGTCATCCGCAAAAATGAACAGGATGTTAGGACGTCGGACACTTGCTTTTACGGGCTGCTTGTCATCTTGAGCATCGCTAACGCTCGAAAAGACCCAGAGCAACAGCAAACAACACAGCGGTCTTCCGCAGTGAGAACTGTGTATCGTAAATTTTGACATCCGTCATTGGTCGCGAAGTTTGAGGAGGGTAAGTGGCGTTTTCGCGTTGACCCGTTCAACCGCTTAGCGTTACCCAATCGCAATCAGCTTAACTTATTTCTTGAGAAGAAATTCGGTAAGTAGACTCGGCAGATTCGGCCCTCGCAAATCTTTGGCAAGTATTTTGCCATCAGGCCCAATCAGAAATGTGCCCGGAATCCCGGGCGCATGCGCACTTGAAATGCGACAGTCGAGAGCCGCAACGTCTTCAAAATCGGTATTGGTAAAAACATCGTTGAGCGTTCGAATGGCTTTTCCACAGGTCAATCGAACGGAGTCTCAACGATGCCCAAACAGCTTACCGTTTGTGAACGAGAAGTAATATCTCAAATGCATTTTTCAAACGCTTCCGAAGCTGAAATTGCAGACGCCTTGGGGCGTCATCGCAGTACGATCTATCGCGAGCTAAAACGCAACGGCTCGAAGCAGGGTTATTCAGCGATTGAGGCACAATCACTCGCTCAAAAGCGAAAGTCAGAGCGTCCCCGTGAAACAAAAACGGGCCGAGCGTCAGTCAACTCCCGTGTCCGAGAGAACCTCACGTCGTTCTGGTCGCCAGAGCAAATCGCTGGCCGAATGAAGCTCGACGGCTTGGCACCGGTTGACCGCGTTTCTCGCAGCACGATTGAGCGTTGGATTCGCCAAGACTCGTCCAGAGATCACTGGGAGGGCTTTCTACGTCGTCGTGGCAAGCGTCGCCCCAAAGACGATCGTCGTGGCAAGTTACGAGCAGCCGTTTCGATTGCAGGGCGGCCTGAAGCAGCCGAGGATCGTCGTCGCTGCGGGGACTGGGAAGGCCACACGATTGTCAGTCCCGGCAAGCCACGCGGGCTGGTATGCAGCACCGATCGCAAGCGCGGCTTACTCAAACTCAACAAAGTCAAGAACCTTCGATCCAAGACGGTAATCACGAAGATGCGTGAGCAAATTAAAAGATTTCCGGAGCCG
>JBGSVE010000089.1:0-17213 GCA_041753075.1 Pirellulaceae bacterium | reverse complement strand
TGGACCAAGTGGCAATCGCCGACATAGACGACAAAGTTCGGCGTGCCGCCTATCGCATCATCGAAGGCAAGGGTGCAACATATTACGGGATTGGCAGCGCATTGGCTCGGGTAGTTGATGTGATCCTAAACGACCAGCGTTCGATCCTGACGATCTGCTCTCGAATGCCGCACACCGAAGGCATACCTGCCGTCACGATTTCGATTCCGCACTTGCTGGGAGGTGACGGTGTTCTCTCGCCGATTCCTTTAAGTCTGACAACCGAAGAAAGCGCGGCGTTCAATGCCAGTGCCAGCATCATCCGAGCGGCAGTGGCTTCGCTTAGGGTCGGAACTCATTCAGCGGTTTCTTGACCAGACAACTCAAACCAAATCAGCCTGCACGCGTTAGCGTCCGGTTTCTACAGCATTAGAGAGCCGGACGCTAACGCGTTTGGGCTGATAGAGTTGAAAGGTCGCAGAGTTAACAGAGTAGAGACGCTCAAGGCGCTTTCTCCGTTTTCTCAGTTCCCTCCTGTTCAAACGTGAGCGAGTAATCATCGCTTATCTCAACTAATGCGAACCAGTGACTTGCCCATGTTGTCGCCTTGGAACAAACCGATGAAGGCTGCGGGAGCATTCTCCAGTCCATCCCTGATGGTTTCTTCCCAGACGATGGCACCCGACTCTATCCAGCCGGACATGTCTTTTAGAAACTGGTCTCGCTGATTGAGTGCGGCCTCAAGGTGTTCGCCGCCGACGTTGTCAAAGTAAACGTCGATTCCGTTGGGAGCCAGCGAGCCAGGTTTTGCCGACAGACTTTCAGTTTTCTTGTAGGTGAAGACTTCGTCGCCGTGAGCTTTCTCTCGCAGCCACGCGATTTTCGACGCCTTCCCAGCGCTTCCGATCACTCGACAATCCATTGACTTTGCGATCTGACAAACGATCGAGCCCACCGCACCTGACGCAGCGGAAACGAAGGCAGTGCTTCCGGGCTTGAGTTTGGCCACGCGTGTCAGACGGGCCCACGCCGTCATACCGGTCATACCAAGCGTGCTCAAGAACGTTTGCACGGGAGCCAGCTTTGGGTCAAGACGTTCGAGCGGCGGAAGCAGTCGAGTTGTTTTGTTACAAGATCAAGAAGCGGATCGGAGGCTACGCAGCAGCGATCGGTGGGATTAATAGGTTGGTATTTTCCGGCGGGATTGGTGAAAACCCACCATCAGTCCGGAGCCGCATTTGTAGTGGATTGGAATTCCTAGGCATCGAGTTGAACGAAAATTGCAACGCCGAGAACGCCGCGTTGATCTCGGCATCTAACTGGTTGACGACGCGATCCACAAGTGATTCAACTTGCACATGTTCACGGACGTCGCATGGCACGGCGAGTACTTCACCGCCTCGCTGCCGCAGTTCTTCAGCAGCGACTTCGAGGTCCGATGCATCGCGGGAACAGATCGTTAATCGAGCACCTTGGTCGGCCAACTGCCGCGCGATGACCAGCCCAAGCCCGCGCGAGCCGCCCGTGACGATGACTCGCTTGTATCGCCAATCGAATTTGCGTTTGGTGTCCTTCTGCGGTGTTGCCCGCATGGTTCCACGTTACGTGTTGGCTGACTCGAAATTTTTGCGACATGATCGTTTAACCGCGAGGGCATCGCCCCGCGGTCTTGAAGGTTATTGCCAGACGCGGCCCGATGGGCACGCGGTTAAACGAATAAGCAAATTTTGGACCGTGGGAGAGCCAACAATTTTGCACTGATCGGCACGGCAAATGCTATTTCGAGGCGGAGCGTAAGTATTCAATCATCGTGGCGCATGGCTCGCTGCGGTGGCCTAATCCTCAATCAGTAAGGAAAAGAATCATGGCAGTCAAGAAAACTCAACACAACGAAACTCGCGAAGAACTTCGTAACGAAGATGCGATCACCGGCGAACCTGGTTCGCATCCCGTTGGAACCGGCGTCGGTGCGGCACTGGGTGGTGCAGCGGCTGGTGCTGCCGCGGGACTGGTGGGTGGCCCCATTGGAACGGTTGCGGGAGCCGTGATCGGTGGAGTCGCTGGCGGGTTGACGGGTAAAGCGATCGCTGAAGATTACGATCCGACCGTTGAAGATGCGTATTGGCGTGAGCAGCATTCTGACCGTCCGTACTACAACGAAGCTTACGGATACGATCAGTATCAGCCAGCCTACCAATCGGGCTGGCAAGCGTTCGATGCCGACGTGAACGACGACTGGGCAACTCGCGAAACGATCGCTCGTCAGCACTGGGAGAACGAAGGTGGATCGGAATACATGACGTGGGACGAGGCGCAGCCGGCCGCGATGGACGCTTACGAGCGTCTGCACACCAACCGCACCGTCAAGCCTCGCTAGTCGAGTTCACGATGCAATACCATGTTCTAGCCGCCGACTACGATGGAACTTTGGCTAGGGATGGACTTGTCGACGACTCGACCGTGGACGCGCTGAGACGAGTCCGCGATACGGGCGGCAAGTTGTTGTTGGTGACTGGGCGACGATTGGAGCCGGTGCTCGATCTGTTTCCAGACGTCTGCTTGTTCGACTCGATTGTCGCGGAGAATGGTGCGCTGCTTTTCTGTCCGAAGTCCGGCGAAGAGACTTTGTTGGCTGATCCGCCGCCGCCGGATTTTGTTCCTGCCCGCCGCGATCGTGGCGTGGAACGTATCGAAACAGGTCGCTGCATTGTGGCGACTTGGCAGCCTTTTGAAACGGTTTGCTTGGAGGTAATTCGCGACTTCGCAGTTGATTTACAGATTGTCTTCAATAAAGACGCAGTGATGCTATTGCCCAGCGGAGTCAACAAGGCGACTGGCCTAGCGAGGGCGTTACGCGAACTTGGGTACTCGCCTCGCAACACGATTGCCGTCGGCGATGCTGAGAACGACGAAGCGATGATGCGTTCTTGCAGTGTAGCGGTCGCGGTTAATAATGCGCTGCCTCGTGTTAAGGAGATGGCGACCCTCGTGATGAAGCATGCTCACGGTCGCGGAGTCGAAGAACTGATTGACAAGATCGTCGATGACGATCCTGCAGAGCTGAAGGGTCGCCCCGATCGACAACTGACGCTCGGAAGTCTACTCGATGGAAAACCATTCTCAATTCCGGGTTACGGAGATAGCGATTTTGTTACCGGCAGACCCGGTGGTGGGTGGAGTAGGTTTGCGATCAGTGCGATGGAAGCGATTTCGGCGCGCGGGGAACAGTGCTGCGTCATCGATCCGGAGGGCGACTACCAGGGGCTAGAGAATTCGATCGCATTGGGAACTGCCGACCGCGCGCCAGAGGTGGAGGAGGTGATTGGTGTTATGGAGCCGCCCAATGATCACTGCATCGTCAGTTTCTTCGGTATCGGGAAGCAAGACCGACCGGAGTATTTCAATCGTCTGTTTCGCGCATTGTCAGAACTTCGCAGCCGAACGGGCCGACCGCATTGGATTATCGTTGACGAGGCTCCCTATGCCGCACCACGGGACTGGCAACCCGCAAAAAAGGGTCCATCAGACTTTGTCGTGGATTTGCCTAGGAACCCAAATTTTGGAGGCATGGCTCCCGTGTCCAAAAGTCGTCGCGATGGAAGATTCGAGAAAGTCGCCGGCGGGTATCCCGTCGGCGACCGATGAGCACCTTTGTCGCACGGTCGACCGGGCTATTGCTTCCAAAGTTGCGTCCCCGCAGAGCTTCAGTCCGCCTCACCAGGCACGTCAATTGTACGGCACAGGATCGTCCTTCAGTCACTTTGGACACGGGAGCCATCCCTCAAAAAATCCAACAGCACATCCTGCCTATCCACGATAAACCCGGATGGACCCAAAAATGTGGAGCGGCGATGAACCGGCCGGAATCATATTCATCAGTGCCTATCACGATAAACTTTCGCCAGCCGTGCTTGAACATGTTGACTGGATCATCTCCATCGCCGAACAGCCGGAGGCGGCGATTGCGCAGTGCTGTGAGATCATGAACGAACAGTTACCAGAATTTCATCCACCAGAGGACCGACGCTATCATCAGGCATTGGCGTGGAGACGTGATGATGTACGTCCGATTTGGTTCAGTCGATTCGCCCCGCGATCGGGCGCCCAACGACACCAACACAGCTACTACGAAGGCGAGATGGACGAAGATTTTCAGTTTGTTTTCCGAGGTCCTGAAAACAAATTGTCGTTAGCAATTGGCAATTTGAAAGATTTTGTAAAAGCGGCGGCGGGAATTGATGATGAGACGTGGATGTTTCATTTGAAGCGTCACGATTATTCAAAGTGGTTTGGTAAGATCATCAAAGATGATGCGTTGACGCGTGAAATCGACGACGTTGAGCGAACCCAAGATCTGACAGCCGACCAAAGTCGTGAACTAATTACCAACCACTTACACGACCGCTTCAAACCGCAGTGGTAGCAATCGAACTCGAAGGAGTGATTCCGTTGAAATTTTTTGCAACACTTAAGCACTACTACAAAGTGCTACGCGATGGTCATCCCGGCCGGCGCTTCCGCGACTACACGGATGAACAACGACGGCGACGTTCGGGCAGTCTCAGCGTCGGACGAGTGCTGAGTTTCCTGGTCGGGCTGACGTTGATCGTGATCGGTCTTGGCATCGGATGGTTGCCTGGCCCCGGTGGTTTCCTGGCGATCGTCGGCTTGGCATTGATTGCGCAGGAGATGCTTTGGATCGCTACCGCTCTCGACGCCACCGAATTGCAAATACGAAGAGTGATTCGGTCAACCAAACGTCTGTTAATCCATCCGCCGCGATAGCTCCATTTCCTCTAACTCCCATCGTCCAAAACCACATACGTCTAGCAAAGAAGAACTTTTTGATATGAGAGCGATCGCCGCAATCAACGAATCGATTCATAGTGCAGGTGCAGTGGAGAATCAACATGCCTGTGTGGACTGACAAAGACGAGCGACAGTACGAGCACGTGAAAGAAAGCATTCTCGATCGAGGCAGATCAAAAGAACGTGCAAAAGAGATTGCCGCGCGGACAGAAAACAAACAAAGACGTGAAGAAGGACGCACTCCCAACAAAACCACGCAGGGAATCGGAAATCCCAACACTTCGCTGGACGATCGGACAGTCGACGAACTCCGCAATAACGCTTCGGATAAGAAGATCGCAGGCCGAAGCAACATGAAGAAAGCGGAACTGGTCGAAGCCATTGGACAGCATCGGAAACCTCGATGACTGCGGAAATACTTTTGGTTTAACCGCGTGGGCATCGCCCCGCGTTATTCAGTTGAACGCACGACCCGATGCGCACGCGGTTAAACAATCGAACCTCTAACCCTGAAAGATTAAGCTATGACAATGATTTCGACCCGTGACGGCCACGCTTTGTACTGCAAAGTTTGGGGCATTGGCCGTCCGGTGGTCTTGCTTCACGGATGGCCTTTGTCCGCTGATAGCTGGGACTATCACGCGATGAAAATTGCCGATGCCGGTTTCAAGGTGATCGCTTATGACAGACGCGGCTTTGGCCGATCTGACCAACCATTCGGTGAATATGATTACGATTCGCTCTCGGACGATTTGAGCGATGTGATGACGGCCACCCAGTGCAAGGACGCATCGATCATCGGATTCTCGATGGGCGGCGGTGAAGTCGTTCGCTACATGTCGCGGCATGCGGGCCGACACGTTAAGCAATGCGCGCTAATCTCATCGATTGTGCCCTACATGTTGAAGACTGGCGACAATCCGCATGGCGTGGACCAAGCAGTGTTCGATCAGATGACCGCAGCCATGCTGAACGACCGAGCCGCGTTCTTCGCCGCCTTCTTCAAAGACTTTTACGGCGTCGGGATTCTTTCAAAGCTTGTGAGCGACGAGTACATGCAGTGGACCCGCAGCGTTGCCATGCAGGCGAGCTTGAAGGCCACACTTGCGTGTGCAAAATCTTTTGCAACGACTGATTTTCGTCCTGATCTTGCGGCGGTGACGGTTCCAACGTTGATCATCCACGGGACTGAGGACCAGACGGTTCCCATCGGTGCCAGCGGCCGACCTGCCGCAAAGGGGATCGTTAATGCGACTTTGAAGGAGTACGAAGGAGCGCCTCACGGATTGTTCGCAACTCATCAGAAACAACTCGAAACTGACTTGCTGATGTTTCTAACGGAGTGATGACAAAGATTGCGCTGGTAGATCCGAGCGCTGACTGGGGCCGCCGCTGGCCGCGCTCCATCGGTCGGGAAACGCGAGGCGGCATGAGGAGAGATCAATCGAAGCCATGGGGAACGGTTCCTACCAGCTGTTTTCGTCCTGCATATGGCGACGAAACGTCGGGGAAATCAGACCGTTGCCAGCGTTTTTGTTGTCGGGATCGTTCACGATAAAATTGTTCGTTTTGGCACCACTGGCCAGCACGCCCACCACGCTCCGGAGCGTTGACTGTTTTTCGAGCGGCTTCGCAAGCAGCGCATTCCCGCCAAATCGCTGTATTGTCTGTGTCAACTTGCAATCACCTAAGCAGGTAATCACCAAGACAGGGATCGCGTTAATCGTTTCCAACTCGCTTTGACGGATTCTTTTGAGTAGTTTCAGTCCACAGCAATTCGACATCAAAATATCAGTGATCACCAGGTCAGGCGGATGGTTCTGTATTTCATCCCAAGCTTCATTACCGTCAGCGACTGTGACACAGTTGAAACCGTTCGTTGTCAGCCAGGAAGAAAGCAGTTCTCGTGAAGATCGCACATCATCAGCGATCACACAACGTTTCAGCGGATGTGAAGTTTCCATTGGCTTCAAAGGACGAGGCGTGAAAAGCGGCAGTAGACTGGGAAGCTTTCGTCGATGTGGATCACAACTGCAATGCTGAGAAGCAACTTATAAGTCGACGAACAAACGTGATGCGCTGCTTCGCACTTACATGACGTCGACGTTTTTAGCGACGAAGCCATCCGCACCAAGATACCGTAGTGCGGCGCGAGTGATGTCATCGGATTGAGAACTGACCACCAAGATTGGTAGCTTGCGAATTTGAGGATCGACAAGAATCATAGCATTGGTCGTCGGTGGTGCGTTTGGATTTAATAGTTCTACCACACGATTATTCTCTCAGTGACCGCAACACGCAAACCTTGTGCCATCGATGCGTGTCACCAGAGCTTCCACAGCGCTTTCAAGCGTTTTATCAATACCTCCGTTGGCTCGGCAAACGCCGCCTGCGCTTCCGCCATGGCGGCGGCGGAATTTTGCTCGCGGCGTTGTTGGAGCAAGCCGATGAATGCTTCGACGTCCGCCGCAGCGCCGAATTCGTCTTGCGAAGTCAAAATAGTCTCGTTTAGCACGGCAAGATCGTGGTCATGGCCAAGCAATTCACCAATTTCTTTCAATGCTGCGGCATAAGGATTCAGCACGGCGGGCCAGATATCACGCAACAGTCTCGCGTGATACGAGTGATACTTCACATGTTTGCGCAATTGATGAATAACCTCCGTTTCAGGATCATACAATGCGTTTTTCAAGCAATCTGCGGCGCGATGATGTGTCTTCGCAACGCCATCGTCGAGCGCATTGAATCCAGTCTCCGAAAGTTTCCAGTCGGTAACTCGCTTGCGTGAAACTACAAGTTTTTTTCGGACGCCAGCAAACTGCTGTTTGATCTCGTCGTCGGTGATCTTATTGAGCCGTCGCGATAACGCATCTCGAATGGAGCCAAATGCGTCTGGCTTCACGTGCGACCGAAAGTGGTCCAACAAATCATCAAATGTTCCCATCATCGAACGGGCATCACGCAAGCGGGACAACGGTTCTGCGGCATCGCGAAACGCGTCGTTGGCAGCGTTGTATTCTTTTCCAAGTGCTGGACGCACGAGCCGAACCAACCCGCGCAGCTCTTTGCAATGCTTACGAACTTGGTGGATGGTCGCGTGCGGATCAACAGTCGTGTCATCAAGCTCGGTGATCGCCCTATCGATCTGTTGCGTCGCAATCCGACGAACTCCCGACTGGATCGACTCCGATCGTTTTAATTTGTAGGACATTTCAATTGGGTATTCAGGAAATCTTCGGGCCATGCGATAGGCTCTTGACGTATATTTAGGCGAGCGGCAGCAGAGACTTCAACCATAGCCGGAGTCGCTAGACTTCGGATTGAAGAGTCCTAAGCCTGTCTGTAAAGGTCGGGCCTTGACCGTGTTGATTCGCGTCAGTGGCCGTCTTTCGAGCTTCGTAACGCTGTAAGCGTTAACAAGTCGGTGCAATGATTTTTCAAATTGATCTGGACTCGGATCACGGTTTTCGGCCCCAATACTGGCATGAGCAGGATACCGCCGGAACTCGAAGCCGAAATGACACCCGCTGTCAAAGCAGCCTTTCTGGCGTTGCTTGATAAGATCGATCAGTTGACCAAGCAAGTCGAATCGCTGACCGAGCAAGTGCAAAAACTGACGCCAAGAAATTCGTCCGTTCCTCCCAGCACCGAACATCCGCACGGCGTTACGTGTCAATCGATTAACATAGACACGGGAATTGCCTTAATCAATCCATCGCTGCCGCTGCCGCTGTAATGCCAGCGGGCCGTAGTCGTTGGCCTTGGTGTCGCCGTCGTGCTGTTCCAGTACATCGCAAATTTGATTCTGACGCGCGATCTCCTTGGGTTCGTTGGCGTATCGCTTCTTGACAAGTCACGAAATAGCGCGGTGACGTGCCGAACCAGCATCGGCGTGTTGGCTTGATTTGAAGTGACGACTTCCGGCGCGATGTGACCAAGCAGTACGGCCACCATTTCGTCGGTCGCTTCAACCTTGAAACCATCGGGTATTCGTAAACGGGTAGTCGTAAATCGTTCTGTTGATAGATGCCGATCAGGACGGCATAGCGGGCGATTGATTCGGGCGAATCATGCTTGCCGCTATAGAAATCCTTGCCATCGATCCTGACGATCGGCTGGCCGGAAATGTGGTGGCTGCGAGCAATGGCGGCGGCTTTTGGACGTGCCATCGGTGAGACTCCCGGTTCAACTTCACGCTGGGTTTTACAGTATGAAATTTAGTTTTGAACGGGGCCCCACACCTGGACGGTGGTAACGCTGATCGCGTTCCAGCCGGTAAATAACGTGTTACTCTCAAGCGACGCGGACGGGACTCGAACCCGCAACCTCCGGATCGACAGTCCGGGGCTCTAACCAATTGAGCTACCGCGCCGTCGCTTGGCCACTTGATGTGGCTGTCGCGGATTATAGCTACGCTGGGCCTGGCTTCAACCCCGCTTGAAGTCCGGGTTTCCGGGTCGCAAACCGATATTCGCGCCCGGTAGTAGCGATTTTGCCGGCCTTTACAATTTTCTTTCGTCACCGGGGACGGCATTGCCGCATTTTTTCCGGCCACAAGCAGTGAGCGCGCCGGGAGCAACCTAGGCTTGGATGTGCCTTTATGTCCACTTTCGTTGACCCGCTTTTATGCTGGGTGATTCGCCATGAATTTGTTGCTCGCCTTTTCAACCAGCCAGTGGTTTGCCGATGCGTTGTACGAGTTGGTGCACTATTTCGACCACCTGAATCGAACCGAATGGGCAATCATCAGCGCCTCGGCCGTGGCGTTTGGGTTCATCTGCCTGCGCGGCAATTCGATTCGCGGCTAACCGACCCGATCGCTACTCGCCAGGGAATTCAGCAAACGCGACGTCATTAAACGTCGCAATCATGCCGCCAACATCGGTGATCTGTTTGCGATCGACTTCACTCAATCTTTCGACCACCAAATTTTCCGATCGCAAGACCCGCGTCTTAAAGCCACGGCGAACTTCAAGTGTCAACTTGCGTGGCAACTGTTGCTTCGCAGCCATTTCTTCGGCGAGCGATATCCGCGCGAACGGCGGTGAGCCGACATGACGGGCCAAGTTTAGACGCGATGCCCACGCTGTGAACGACGCATACTCCGCAGCGATTTGTGGATCCGACACGCGCTCACTCGTCGTCGCATATTTACTGTCACCAAACTGTACGACATAACTGTCCGGCTCGGGCCCCGAGAAGATTTTTGCGTCCAATCCGAGTGCCGCTGCATTTTTTGATTGCATCGCGGTGGCGCGGACTTGGGCCGCCATTTGCACCAGTGTATCGGTGGCGATCGATGTCTTGACCAGCGTGTCCTTATGAAGCAACAACACCCGACCCCGAGGTATGTCAAACACCGTAATGACCGTTGCCGACTCCAGCGGGATGTCATAGACGACGCCAGCGTCGAACAGCACCAAATGTTGCGACGACGGCTGCGCATTGGTGCCTTCAAATAAATGCGTTTCAACCCGAAACGAAGGTGCGTAGCCAGGATTTGTTTCGGCAGCGATAAGCATCGTGGTGCTGATTCCTGCGCACAACAGGGCAAATGATCTAGCACTGATCGTGTTGATCAATTGGTTGATCAATTGTCGGTACATCGCCATCAAATTCATAACCTATTGCCTTGTCCAAATTAAAAGTTCGGGTCGGCTTGGCGAGCGGAACGACGCTAGCCGTCGGTAATTCGCGAGGCCGGTGGCTAGCGCCATTCCGCTCACAGCCCTAAAATTTCAATTTGATAAGGGCACTAACCTCCGCACACGCGCTCTGGCTGCGGAAGAATACCGCAACCAGTTTGCAAGCGTCCAGAGAGAAAGTTTTGTGGACCGGTTTCACCTAAATCCGATTTTCGGACAACCGTTCTACAATTTTTGCTACTCAAAACTTAAGCTGAGCAGTTCAACATGCCACGGAATCGGTCTCAACTCGTTGGCTTGATCCGGTGACGGGCACTTAGCAATCATGGCCGTCGCTTCGTCGGGGCCGACACGGGCCGGGATTCGCTTTCGTCGGCGACTACATTTAGACGGCCGCCGGTAGCGGTAGTCGCGGCGGTGCTCCCGAATTAAATTCCACCGAGCGGTTGCCATTGGGCGGAGATTAGAGGGTGATGCACTACGCTACGTCGACGACATTTTCGATTCGCATGCCGCGAGATACGCTGCGAATCGTCTCAAACGCCAATTGCTTGTGATAAAAGCTGGCCACTTGCCCAGTAACGCGAAGTGAATCGCGATGTCGCTGGACATGTAGCGCTCGAATTGCCTGGATATGGCTGCCGGAAAGGGCTTCGGACGCCCGCTTGCAGATTTCCCTGGGATCGCACTTGTCGATCATGACTGTGACACTCCATTTTTATTGATTGATAACGATTCAATTCGATTCGCAACCAGGTGCCGCCGTAGTCAATTATGCGCATTTTTGAGAAACTGCCTACGGAAATATTCGCAATCAATTGGAAATCAAACGGATGGAAGGCACTTTGTCGGCACCAGCGATCGCAAGCGAATCCGAACGGCTCGACGTTATCGCCGTCGGGGCTCACCCTGATGACGTCGAAATCGCCTGCGGTGGCACGCTAGCAAAACTGGCAATCCAAGGGTACCGCGTCGGCATTATCGACCTGACCGATGGCGAGCCGACACCCAATTCGCCGGGTCCGGAGACGCGTCTGGCCGAAGCCGAGGCCGCTGCCGCCGCCCTTGGCGTCCACCGCCGGATCAACCTGGACCTGCCCAATCGGCGTTTGTTTGACACGTTCGAGCATCGCGTGGCATTGGCGACGCAGTTTCGCATTTGGCGACCGCGAATCGTCATCGGGTTCGGTGCGAAGACGGCAATGGCGTCACCAGACCATTATCAAGCGATGCAAATCACCGATGCGGCGGTCTTTTACAGCCGCCTGACTAAGTGGGATGAGTATTTCTTGGGCTTGCCCGTTCACGCCGTATCGCGCCAACTCTATTTTCGCTTGGCGGTCGAGTCGGATTTGATTCCCGGCGAGTCCAGTCATTTCACCGTCGATATCACCGCGACTTTGGAGTCCAAAATTCGCTCGGTGATGTGTTACCAAACGCAGTTCGCGCACAAGGCGATGATGATCGATCGGGTCCGCTCCGCCGCGATGGTCAGCGGTCTGGCCGCCGGTGTTTCGGCGGGCGAAGTTTTCGTTGCCTCGCGTCCGTTCGCGGTCGATGACCTGGTAAAGACCGTGCTATTGAAGTAGCGGCGACGGGTCATCGAAGTGGCTGGTCTTGGGTTTTGGCTTGGCGCGACCTTTGCGAATCAGCACCGATTGGACCAACGACTGTTTCGTCGGTGTGCTGGCTTTCTTGGCCCGCATGTGCTCGGGACGTTTGCTCGACTTAGTCGCCGACTTGCTACCGGCAGTTTTGTTCGCTGACGAGTTGCGGCCGCCACCAGATCCATTACCAGTCCCTGCACCGGAGCCACGCGATGGTCGATTTCGGCCCTGGCGGTTTTGTGCATCCGCCGCCTTGTCTTCAACTCGGTCGGCGTCGGTTACTCGCGTTGACGCCGGTTGATCGCTACCCACGGGAATGCGTTTGCGCAGCAAGCTTTCGATATCGGCAAGCAATCCGGTTTCGTGCGGGCCACAGAACGACGTTGCACAACCCGAGCGGCCGGCGCGGGCGGTTCGACCGATCCGGTGGACGTAGGTCTCGGGAACCTGCGGCAAATCAAAGTTAATGACATGGCCAATGCCGCTGACATCGATTCCGCGTGCCGCGATATCGGTGGCGATCAAGACCTTCAAATCACCTGACTTGAAGCCGTCGAGGGCACGTTCGCGGGCGGCTTGCGATTTGTTGCCGTGAATCGCTTCGGCGGTAATACCGACGGCTGCAAGTTTGCGAACTACGGCGTTGGCACCGTGTTTGGTTCGTGTGAAGACGATCGTGCTGGCGTCATTGCGGCTGCGCAGCAGATGGCTGAGCAAAGCCGGTTTGTTCTTTTGGCCAACGTGATAAATCGATTGTTCAACACGCTCCGCGGCCGGTCGCTGCGGGTCGATCTGTATCCGCACTGCGTCAACTAAGATCTGTTTCGCGAGGGTTTGGATTTCGGCGGGCATGGTGGCGGAGAACATCAACGTCTGGCGCTGCTTGGGCAACATTGCGATGATCCGCCGCACGTCGGGCAAGAAACCCATGTCGAGCATGTGGTCGGCTTCGTCCAAGACAAACATTTCGACGCGGTGTAAGTCAACGAACCCTTGCGACACCAGATCAAGCAAGCGTCCCGGCGTGGCAACGATGATTTCCGCACCACGACCCAGCGACTGCGTCTGTGGGTTTTGATTGACACCGCCAAACAGGACGACGGTTCGTTGGTGCGAATGCTTACCGTAGCGATTAAAACTGACGCCGATTTGGGCAGCCAATTCGCGCGTTGGTGCCAAGATCAATGCCCGCGGAAAACAGATTTGCGGAGCCCGCGCGGACGGACCGCGTGGCCCCGGCGCTTTGCGCGGCGCAGGCTTTGGTACTTGGTCGCCATCGCGACTGGTCACCAAGCGATGCAGAATTGGTAGCGCGAATGCGGCGGTTTTGCCGGTGCCCGTTTGAGCACATCCGAGCATGTCGCGACCGCTGATTGCATCGGGGATTGATTTGACCTGGATGGCGGTCGGCTCGGTGTAGCCGAGTGTTTGGATCGCGCGCATCAATGGCGCTGCGAGTCCGAGAGATTCAAAAGTCATGCACTTTTACAAAGATGGAATTCCCGCAACTCATTGGCGTTACCGCAAGCCGCGATAATCAAAGAGACCGAGTTGCCTAGAGAGGTTTCTATTTCAGCTAAACCCGTTTGGTACTGTCCTTAGCTGAGATGAAGTATATTCGTTGCAGCATGTTAAATCAAGCTTATCCCAAAACGCTGCCGCCCCAGCCTAATTTGTCACGCAGGGTGCGGTAGTCGTCTTGCCCCGGAACGGCCAGCAAACGGAACGAATGCTCGCTGGCGCGAATCGAAATTCGGTCGCCGCGAATGATTTGGCCTAAAACGCGACCGTCGGTGACAATACTTGTCGACACATTGGGTTTGGCCACGACCAGTTCAAAATGCGTGTCCGCCGAATCAACCAGCGGGCGATAAGTCAGCGTGTGCGGGCTGATCGGCTGGATGATGACGGCACGCAAATCTTTTCGCACAATTGGACCACCGGCCGACAAGTTGTAGGCTGTCGAGCCAACCGGCGTGCTGACAATCAATCCGTCGCAACGATATGTCGTCGCCAAAACTTGGTCGGCGTACAGATCGACGTCCATGATTTGATACGGCGGTCCGCCCAGAATCGCGGCCTCATTGAGCGCAAGCTGCGTCGCGATTTCGATGCCGCCGCGAATATGTTTGACCCGCAACATCAAGTGATCGACAATCGAGAAGCCACCACAACTAACGTCGGGCCAAACCCGCAAGAATTCGTCGGGCGACAATGCGGCCAAAAATCCAAGCGTTCCGCAATTGACCCCAAGCACCGGAACGCCGCGACCGGCAAGCTGGCGCGCGGATTGCAAAATCGAACCGTCACCGCCCAACACGATCACCAAGTCAACGCTGGTATCGGCAAAGTCAAAGGTGAATTGCAGGTCTTCGACAACGACATCGGCGTGTTGTTGGATCGCGGGTCGCAATCGTTCCAAGGCACTAATCACGCGCGGTCGATTTGGTGCGCCAAGAATCGCTACGCGCGGACGGCGTTGCTCGATGATCCACGGCGGTTGGGCCCAATGTGCGTGAGTCATGGCGGCAACGTCGTGGAGCAGAGGTTGTTTCGGCGATCGCAGTCGCCAATTCTACACCGAAACCGCCGCACCGCTGCATTGCCGACAAGCATCGGCAATTTGGTTTGGCCCAAGACCGCATTGTGCCAGCAGTGCATCGCGGCTGCCATGCTCGACAAATGCGTCTGGAATTCCCAAGCGACGCAATCGGCGGGTATCAAGATTTTGTTCGCACGCCGACTCGAGCACCGCCGATCCGAAGCCGCCAACGAGCGCCGCTTCCTCGATCGTGATCACAAACGATCCCGACGTAAACGCGCGGTGAACCATGGCGTGGTCAATCGGCTTGGCGAAGCGTGCGTTGACAACGGTCAGATTCAACTCGCCGTCGAGCAAGTCACACGCAGCAAGCACTTGGTCAAGGATCGCACCATAGGCCAATATCGTTCCATCGATACCGTGGCGAATGACTTCGCTCTGGCCCACGCGGATCGGCGCGGCGGCGTGGGGCAGGTTCAACACCGACGCCTTGGGATATCGAATTGCAACGGCCACATCATGATGTAGCGCAAAGTCCAGCATCGGTGCGACTTCTTCGCCATATCCCGGTGCGGCCAAGACGATATTAGGGAATGAACGCAGATAGCCAATGTCGAACACGCCGTGATGCGTTGGTCCGTCGGCACCGGCCAAGCCCGCTCGATCCATTAAGAACGTGACCGGCAACCGTTGCAAACAAACCTCTTGGAAAATCTGGTCATAGCTCCGCTGCAGGAACGTGCTATAGATATCGACGATCGGACGCAGGCCCGCTTTGGCTTGTCCGGCGGCAAAGGCAACCGCGTGCGATTCGCAAATTCCCACGTCAAAGAATTGTGTAGGAAACTTTTCGCGAATCGGTTCGAGCTTATTCCCTTGACACATCGCGGCCGTCAACACGGTCACGCGATCGTTGCTTTGCAACTGCGCCGCAACGGCATCGCGGATGAAATTTGTATACGGCGGGCTGCCGTCGCTGCGCAGCGTCACCGGTTTGCCGTCTTGGTCTTGAAACGCAGGTGGCGTGTGGTAGTAAACCGGGTTCTGTTCCGCTGGCTTGTAGCCGTGCCCCTTTTCGGTCACGACGTGCAACAACACCGGACCGTCCATGTCGCGAACCATGCGGAGATACTTTCGCATCAACGTAATGTCGTGGCCATCGATTGGCCCGACGTAGCGAATGCCAAGTTCCTCGAACAACATGCCGCCGAGCAAACCCGCTTTGACTCCTTCCTTCATCTGGGCCAGTAAACGTTCGGCAGGATCACCAAACATCGGCACGCGGCCCAGCGCCTTGGTGACTTCTTGTTTCAAACCCGTGTAGAACGGATTGCTGCGCAAACGATCCAGGTACGCGGCCAACGAACCGACGCGCGGACAGATCGACATTTTGTTGTCGTTCAAGATGATCGTCAATTTCTCGCCCGTCGCACCAGCGTTGTTCATCGCCTCGAACACAATGCCGCTGGGCAACGCACCGTCGCCGATCACCGCGACGCTGTGTCGATTGACTTCGCCGGACAACGAATCGCCACTGGCCAAACCCATCGCCGTGCTGACGCTGCAACCGGCGTGGCCAGTCATAAACAGGTCATAATCGCTCTCCGCCGGGTTGGGATAACCCATCAAGCCACCCTGCGTGCGGATCGAATCAAATTCTCGATACCGACCCGTCACCAACTTGTGTGGATAAATTTGGTGGCCGGTGTCCCAAATCAGCCGATCTCGCAAAAAATCGAATTCCGCATGTAACGCCAAGCACAATTCGACAACGCCGAGATTGCTGGCGAAGTGGGCCGTTCGCGTGGCCAGCAAATTACACAGCACATCGCGGATTTCGCTGGCACACTGGACCAGTTCGTCCGGCGAAAACTGCTTCAGCGTCGCGGCCGACTCAATGCGAGACAGTAAAACGTGCGATCCGATCTTCATGGGGGTCAACTCAGGGTGCAAAAGCCTAACGCGATCGTTCGAGGACAAACGTCGATAACCATCTTAACCGCCAAGCACTAGTTCCAAAAACATCAACCGACGATAAAGAATCCTTAACAAGCGATTTTGCCAGTTTTTTCGCTTCCGTCAGCCCCAGCAGACCTGGGTAGGTCAATTTTCCGCGGGCTTGGTCTTTGTTGACTCGTTTGCCCAACGACTCGGCCGTGGCGGTGTGGTCAAGGCAATCGTCAACAACCTGAAACGCCAGACCTAACGGTTGAGAATATCTCGCAAGTGTTGCTAGAGCGGCCTCGTCGGCTCCGCCAAGCAACCCGCCAATGCGGATCGCTGCGTCGAACAACGCACCAGTCTTGCGGCGATGAATCGCTTCGAGTCGCTCGAGCGTTTGGTCGCCACCTCGCTCGGCGGCTAAGTCTTCGCATTGTCCGCCGACCAGCGCCTCGGGCCCCGCAGCCCGACCGAGCACGCGCAGGCACTCGACAACGGTTCCCGCAGTCGCACTGGCCGACGCCATCTGCTCAAAGGCCGCCGCCAACAACGCGTCACCGGCAAGTATCGCCGTCGCTTCGTCAAACTCGATATGAGTCGTCGCCCGACCACGCCGCAAATCGTCGTCGTCCATCGCCGGCAAGTCATCATGGACCAACGAATAAGCATGGACCATCTCGACCGCCACCG
>JBGSVE010000088.1:0-37152 GCA_041753075.1 Pirellulaceae bacterium | reverse complement strand
TTCACCTTGTGGATCTTTAACAAGATCCACTACATCAAAATTATGCTGTCCCAGTCCATTTGGTTGAATCAACTGATTTCATGGCATCCATTTATTTCACCGGAGATCGTAATCATGTCAATCGTTTTGAATCGCTGGGCGGTTGGTCTCGTGAGTATCTTCTGTGCTTCACCTGTAGTTAGCGTCGCGGAAGACTGGATGCATTGGCGCGGGCCGCTGGGCAATGGCACCGCAAACGCTTCGCCGCCCGTCGAGTTCAGTGATCGCGATAACGTGAAGTGGAAGGTACCGATTCCCGGAAGCGGTTCGGGATCACCGGTTATCAGCGGCGAGCGGGTGTTCGTGGTGTCAGGAGTGCCGGTCGCGGGAAGTCCGTCGAAATTGCAATTCCAACTTTTTTGTTTTGATCGCCAATCGGGCAAACCGATATGGCAACGAACTGCTGTCGAAGCGATTCCTCATCAAGAGACTCACTCGACCAATAACTTCGCCTCGGCATCGCCATGCACCGACGGCGAACATGTCTATGCTCACTTTGGATCGCGCGGTTTATTTTGTTTCACGATGACCGGCGATTTGGTTTGGCAGCGCAACTTTGGTGATATGACGACACGAAACGGTTTCGGCGAAGGCAGTTCACCGACGTTGGTTGGTGACATGATCTTGGTACCTTGGGATCACGAAGGCCCTTCGGCGTTGTATGCGTTGAACAAGTTGACGGGCGAAACAATTTGGATGACGCCGCGCGATGAGCCAACATGTTGGGCGACGCCGTTAGTTGTGACGCATAATGGTCAATCACAAATCGTGATGAACGGCCAAAACAAAGCGCGGGCTTACGATTTAGAATCGGGCAAGGAACTATGGCGTTGTGGTGGTCAAACCGAGCGACCGTGTGCGTCGGCGGTCGCCAGTGACGGGCACGTGTTTGTCGGCAGCGGATTTCGCGGCGCGTTCTTGGGCGCGTTCACACTGGCCGGTCGCGGCGACATCGAAGCCAGCCGCGATGTTCTCTGGACAATCGATCACGATACTCCCGATGTGGCGTCGCCGTTACTGTCGGGCGGACGGTTGTATTTTCATAAAGGTAAATCGGGCCAGCTTTCCTGCGTCGATGCGGCAACGGGCAAACCTCACTACATCGCCAGCCGTATCCCCGGTTTGTCAAATATCTATGCCTCGCCGATCGCCGCCGGTGGGCACGTGTATCTGACCGACCGCAGCGGCACAATTGTCGTAATCGAAGATTCCGATACGTTGCGCGTGGTCGCAACGAATGCGATCGGCGAAACGGTCGATGCGACACCCGCACCGGTGGATGGCCAATTGTTCATTCGTGGCGAGCAGCATCTGTTTTGCTTCGCCGAGTAAGCGCAATCGACAATTGAGAATGACCGCTAGAACCGCTACGGCTTGTCTTGGCCGCCGGGCCAGGGCGATTCGATGTGTTTTGGGTAATAATTTTCCTGCATCTGCGGGCTTCTCCAGCTACAGTGCGCACCTTAACAATAGTGCGTTGCCCATCACGGCATTTGACTTCCCGACTTTGGTCTCACGTGGCAAATTCCGAATCTGAATCCGCGGCCGATCTGGTCCGCAGTGACTTGGTCACATGCCTTGCGCAGTCGATCGCAGCGGCGGCGACGCAGAGCCGTTCGCCGCGCGAATTTTTGGACCAGGTCGCTCCGCTTGTTCGCGATCATTTTGGTGCGTGGTTGGCGGTTGCGACGATGCCGCATCGCAGCGACTTATTGGCCGTTGATTCCGACGACAATGGCGGCATGATCGACCCCGAGTTGCTGCGGTTTCAAATGCGCCGCGCCGGCGTTTCTTCGAATTCCACAACGATTCGTTTGGCCGATGGTCGTGGATCGCGATCGTTGCAAGTGACCGTTGGCCATGGCGATGCATCGATTGGTCTTGGCATTGTGCATCGACCTGAACAATCACTCGATTCATTGAACCAAGTGCAACAGCTTCGCACTCTGGCGCTGGCAACCGACGCCGCATACCGTGCGATTCATTCGTTGACCGTGTCGAACGAGTTGGCTCCAACGCCGTTTATTCAAGCCAATGAATTGTCGCGGGCTCGGTTGCTTGAATTTCATCGCGAGCTGGATGTGGACGCCACGGCGATGGCGATCGCGGCGGAGTCGGGATGGTTGGTCGACTGTGATCGTGTTTGCGTGCTGCTTCGCCGCGGCAATCATTATCGCTTGGCCGCAGTGACCGGCGTCGATGTGATTGATCGTCGCGGCAACGAACCGAGTTATCTGGAACAGCTTGCGACCACCGCCGCCGCGATCGACAAGCCGCTGGTGTACCCTGCGCACGTCGAGTTGCCTCCGCAAATTGAGTTGCCGCTGAATCAATACCTTGACCAAAGCTTGGTGCAATCTGGGGTGCTTGTTCCGATTCGTTTGTTACCTGAATTGAACGACGGGACCAAGCGAGACCAGCCGGGGCGTGTGATTGGTGCGATTGCGTTTGAGCGATATCGCGGCGAGCCGATTGGGGAAGTTTCCACGGCGATGAAAACGGTATGCGATGAAGCCAGCTTGGCATTGCAGAATTCGTTGACTCATCAATCCGTGTTCATGTTGCCGGTTTGGCAAACCGTCGGACACTGGGTTGCGCCGGCGCGGCGGCACCGAACGCTTGCGGTCTTGGCGACGATGCTGGCATTGTTCGTTGCTTCGCTGTTGATCCAAATTGATTACAAGGTAATAGCGACGGGAACGATTGAGCCGCAGTCGGTTCGCAATCTTTTCGCCAGCTCCGATGCAGTCGTGCGGACGCTGCACGTAAACGATGGCGACATGGTTTCTCAAGGCGCCTTGTTGGTTGAACTTGAAAACGCCGAGCTGGAACGTCAAGCCGAAGAGATCTCGGGCGAGGTTCATACGGTCATCGAACAGATTGCCGCGATCGACGCCGTGCTCGTTTCTTCGCAACGACAACGCCAACAAGTTTCCGAGGGCGACGAGATGGCGATCGAGCGCCGCCATTTGCAAGCCCAGCTCGAAAGTCTTCGCGCCCAACAATCCGTCATCGCCGCGGAGCAAAAACGCCAATCGATTTACAGTCCGATTGACGGACAAGTCGTTGGGTGGCGATTGCGAGAACGGATAGAACATCGACCGGTCAGTCGCGGGCATCGCTTGTTCGCGATCGTCGACTCAAGTGGACCGCATGTGTTGCGTTTGGAAATCTCCGACCATGACATGGGCGATGTGTTGACGTTATCGCGAGAACAAAGCGAACCGCTGCGGCTTGAATTTGTTTTGGCAACGCGGCCCGATTGCACTTACCAAGCGACATCGCGAGCACTAGCGACCTCAACGCGCGTTGATGACCAAGGTGTCAGCGTCTTGGACTTGACCGCCGCCGTGGTTCCAGGACAAGCGATCGAAATCAATATGGGTGCCGAAGTGACGGCCAAGATCGCCTGTGGTCGTCGATCCGTATTGGCCACTTGGTTCGGTGACATCGCCAACTTCTATCATCGCTACGTTCGGTTTTACCTGAGCTGATGACGACGCCGATCAATCGCACATCGATGAATCGACCAGCGGCAAATCGACCGGCGACTAGCGACGGCGAAACCGCCGGGGGGCGCGTCATTTACGCACGCAAACGCGACGACTTGATCGCCGTGTCGGTCAAGCATCGCCACGAATCGGCGGTGATTATCAAGGATCCGATCGCGATGAAGTATGTGCGGCTTCGTGATGACGAGTATTTTGTGCTGTGCCAACTCGACGGTGCAAGGTCGCTGGAACAAATCACCAAACGCTACGCGGAGAAGTTTGCACCGCGTACGGCCAAGCCGGCGCAGATCAATGAACTGATTTTTCGTTTGCACGAACACGGATTATTGGTGTCATCGCCGGTTGGCCAAGGCGAAAATTTGCGGCGCAGGGCCGGCAAAAAGCGCCGCGAGAAAATCGCGCAGGCGGCACTGAGTCCGCTGTTTATTCGCTTTCCGGGCGTCGACCCCGATCGGTTTTTGAACGCGACGATACCGTTTGTGCGACCGCTGCTGCATCCGCTGGCGATATTTTGCTACGCATTGATCGCGTCGTTGGCAGTCATCACGTTTGCCGTTAACGCCGATCAATTCGTCAGCGAAACGACCGACATGGGCCGTTGGTTTCGCTTCGAGTCGATCGTCCTGTTGATGGTTGTTATCGGTGCCACGAAGGTTATGCATGAGTTGGGCCATGCGTACGTTTGCAAATACTTTGGTGGCGAGTGTCACACGATCGGACCGATGCTGTTGCTGTTTTCGCCGGCACTTTATTGCGACACCACCGATTCGTGGCTATTGCCAAACCGTTTTTGTCGCGCCGCCGTCGGCGCAGCGGGAATGGCGGTCGAATTGGTGATTGCGTCGCTGGCCACGTTCGTGTGGTCATGCTCGCCAGATGGGCTCGTCCACTTTGCGGCGATGAATGTGATGTTGGTCTGTTCGATTAGCACGCTGCTGTTCAATGCGAATCCGCTATTGCGCTATGACGGCTACTACATTCTCAGCGATCTTTGCGACGTACCGAATCTCGGCCCGCGTTCGCAAACATTGTTGTCATCGACGATGTCGCGTTTATGCTTGACCGGCGGACCGCCCGATCGATCGATCGCCAATCCGGGCCGCAGTTTGATGATTCTGTACGCCGTGCTGGCCTGGAGTTATCGGTGGATGTTGACGTTGACGATTGTGTTTTTGGTTTCGCGAATGCTGCGTCCGATTCGGCTTGAGTCGGTTGGTGTCGCGATGGCGTGTTTTGCGGCTGGCGCGGCGATTTGGACAATCCTGCGCCCCGTCGTTGCGTTTGTGAAACATCCGCTGAAACGCCGTCGGCTCGAGATTCGTCGCGTTGGATTGTCAGCCGTGGCAATCGGAACGTTGGTTGCTGCGCTGACGTTTCCATTTCCGGCGCGGGTTGCGGCGGTAGCAACATTGACGCCCAAGCGCAGCGATGCGGTGTTCGCCACGGTCGCGGGCTTTGTCGAAATGACGGCCACGCCGGGTCAGCGTGTTCGGCAAGGCGACGTGGTCGCACAATTGCGAAATCCAGCGATCGAACTCAATTACGAAAGCACCAAGGGTAAATTGGCCAATCAGCGCGCCCTCATTGAAGCGCTCGAAATCGCGGAGATCTCGGATACTTCAGTGTCCGAACGATTACCAGCGGCGCGGGCTAAGTTAATGGACTTGGCCAATCAGTTTGGTATTCACCAAGCCCGCATCGAAGCCATGACGATTCGCGCGGCGAATTCGGGGTTGGTGATTGCCGGCGAACGCAAGTCGGCCAGCGTCAATGAAGAAGAGCAGTTGAGCGAGTGGATCGATTACGCGACCGACGAAAAGAATCGCGGCTGCTTTGTCGCCAGCGGCACAGAATTGTTTCGCATCATCGAGTCCGAAGTGATGCAGGCCGAGTTGGTGGTGTCGCAATCGGTTGCCAATCGAATCGCCAATGAGTCATCGGTGCGGTTGGCATTGGCGGCGTTTCCCGGTGACTTTCAAGCGGGACATGTCGTCGATGTGTCGCGTCGTCAAATGAGCCAACGCCGCGGTGACGTCGATACCACTGCGGCCCATTCCGCGATCGCGGCGACCAATCAATTGTTGGACGTGTCTTACTTGGTTCGCGTCGAATTGCAACCGACGCAGTCGCCCGTAGTTGCCGGACAGCGTGGTGATGCATTGGTTGCGACAAGTCCCATGTCTATGATTCAAAGGCTTTATCTGGTGATATCCGCAATCTTTCGGATGCGGTAGTAGTCAGTTGTGCTACCGAATATGAATTAACTTGGTGAATGTCCGCAGCAGGTCCACGCCTTCCCACAGATGATTAAACTCTAGCGCCGCGCCAAACGGTACGAAGCGAGTGAACCCACGACCGCGCAAGATTTCCGCCAGCGACTTAATTTCCACTCGGTCAAACCCGGCGTAAGTCAGCGTCTGGTCATGAGTGTCTACGAGCGCCACCAGATCACTCAATTGCTTGCAACGCAATTCAAAGAAAAACCCTGATCCACATCCGGAATAGCCTGTTGTTGCCGGACCATTCAGCTTGACGACCGTGAGCTTTTCGCCTTGCCAAACTTGAACCACCGGATCGGTTTTAATCGCCGATTGCCAGGCTGCGGCGAACTTATCGACAGTCGATGTGGCTTCGATCGCGTAGCCACGCTTGACGATCGCTTTGTCGAACGCTGGCCAAAGGCTTTCGCTGGCTTGCTCAGATGATTGGTCGTTGCCAACTAGCACAAGCACCTGAGGCGAAGAACAGGCCAATTGGTCGAGTGCCAATGTGTCGTTGAATAGCCGCGCGAAGATTTGCTCGCGCTCTTGATCATCGGCGGCGTGGAAATAATCGGCCCGCATCACGGCCCACGACGTTCGGTCTGGAAACACAATCTCGCTGGCGTCGATCGGCAAACTGGCACGACGAATTTCCTGGATCGCCGCATCGCCGCCCCACAGCACGCGCGTGTCACAAAGCGACGATAACGCTTTGGTGACATCGACTTCGTTGCGGTCGTATTTAAGCAACGTGATCAGGTTGGCGATCGAATCGAAATCGTCGTGGGCGGAAAGTACGGCGTCGATGCAATCACAAACCAATTGGAATTGTGGTCCCGATCGGCTGGATACGCGAACCACGTTGCTGTTGCCGCAAATTAGCGATAACAGCAGCGAATACATCGGCATTGTGTCGACGTTCGACGGTGTGACATGAAAGCTGACGCCGCGCGGTGCGACGATCACATCAGCGGGCAGCGTCTCGACGAATTGATCACGCATTTTGCGCATCGCCGCCGGTCGCATCCAAAATGCGAGTGCTTGCAATTCGGGATATTGGTGATCGCGATTGGCCGCGAACAACGATTCGGACAGTTTGGCAAAGAACTGCATCACCGGTTCGCCAAACGGTTCGGCTAATTGACGTCGCGAATCATCAACGCGACTTTGCAGCGAATCGAGTGATGCAGCCGCATTGCGTGGAAACAGATATTCAATCATTGCTTCCCGCTCCGATTGTCGCTGCCGCGTGCGTGTCACTGCAACCGCGAACTTCCGCGCGCGGCAAACGACCGTGGATCAAAAATCGAGTTCCCAGGCGACCGCAGCGACAATCATCAATGCCAAGGATCGTACCTTCGTCTTCAGTCAACAGCGAATGCCCCGGATAGCTTCGCGGCAGCAGACTGAGCACCTGGACAATGCCGCGCTGGCCCGGCGGTAAACTGGCAAGGCTTTCTTTATCACGGACCAGCACATCGCCGGTCAACGGGGCGTGAAAGCAGCCTTGTTCGCATTCGACAAACACGCTGCCGACTTGTTCGACCATGCCGTAAAAGTTGTGAACTCGCGACAAGCCAGTGCGATCGGTCAATGCGGCCTTGAAGTCGTCGTTCGAGACGGCTTCGTCAGCGAGCTTCTTCCAACCGCCGCTGTGAACCAGCGTCGAATGCTCTAGGTTTATTTTGAGATCATTGTCGGCCAAGATCGCTTGATAGAAATATTTCCACACCATGAACGTGAAACCGAACATCAGGGTCGGTTGGCCTTGATGGGCGTCAAGCCAAGCGGCAAGTGCGTCGCGGTTGAGTGTCATGTCGTCGTTGAGCGCATAGGCGTGGCCGCGACCAAAATTCATCATGCCAAGTATGCCAGCGCCACGGGCGCTGAAATTTTTGCGGTCCTTGATGACCGAGGAGCAATCAAGGATCAACATTGGTAATCGTTTGCTGCCGAGAAACGACTGCATGATCTGCGACAACGCGATCGTTTGCCGCTTGGCCGTCTCGGCGTCAAGGAAAATGCGGCTGACATCGCCCGCCGTACCGCTGGAAGTCATCACCTTGAACACCTGCTCGGGCTCGATGCTGCGAAGCTCACGCTGTTTAAACATTCGCACCGGCGAATACGGCAACTCGGCCAAATTTCCTGCCGTTCGCCAGGCCGGAAACATGACCTCGACGCCGCGACCGTAGTCACTGCATCGCTGGGAATGGAGTTGTGTCAATTCGCTCAGCATCGGCAACAACATCGCTTGCTTTTGCGATGCCGGTTGATCGTATGGCGGCTGAGTCAGCAATTCGTCAAGTTCCACCGAATCGCTCCTTGAGCAGCCGATGATCCGGTTTGCCGTTGGCATTGAGCGGAATCGCATCGACGGCCTGCAGCTTGAAGGCGCTGTGATGAATGCGAAACTTGTCAGCCAATTGACGCCGCGTCGCGGCTGGGTCGACGAGATTCGCATCGTGGCAAATGACAACGCATTCACTGGCCGCAACCGCCACGACATCGCTCGCGATCGCGGCTTCGATATCAGCCAGACTGAGTCGCAAGCCAAACACTTTCGCAAAACGACCTTCGCGACCAGTGATAAACAAGTAACCATCGTCGTCGACGTAGCCGAGGTCGCCGGTATGCAAAACGCCGCCGCGCTCGTCACCAAGCGTTAGATCGGCGCGGTGGCTTGCGTAACCTAAACCAACGTTTGCACCGGAGTAGACGACTTCGCCGATTTTCGATCCCGGTTCGGTAGAATGAATCGAGAACTTGCCACCAGGAATCGCGATCCCTGCGGAGCCGAGCTTTGACGGTAACGAACCCGGTGGCAAATAGGACATTCGCGCGGTGGCTTCGGTTTGGCCATACATTACAAAGAAGCGAAACGGCGACTTCGAGTTTTGGCTGCGTTGCCAAATCCGTTGCACCGCAGCGTCGGCCAGTTTTCCGCCGGCTTGCGTCATCGACCGTAGCGAAGGCAATTCAAATTTTTCGAGTCCAATTCGCAACAGCGAGGTGTATTGAAACGGCACGCCGGCGAAGGAGGTGCATTCATGTTTGCGAAACGCGTCCCAGAACGTCGCTTGCAAGATACTGTCGGGTGTTAGGGTGAGACATGCGCCGGCCAACAGGTGGCTATTGAGAACGGACAATCCGTACGAGTAGTGAATGGGCAAACTTAGGATTGGACGCTCGGTCGCGTTCAGCTCCAAATACTCGACGATTGACGCTGCGTTCGCGTCGAGGTTCTGTGCCGACAAACGCACCATTTTGGGATTGCCGGTGCTGCCTGAGGTGGGCAACAGCAGTTTGTTAAGCGAGTTGACTTCGCCCACCGGCGCTGATTGAAGTTGCCAAAGTGTGAGACCTGAATCATCCACGCAGTTGAGCACCAGTGGCCGGGCAAACATTTGCTGTGACTGTGGCGTAATGAGCCAACCGGGCTGGTAAAGGTCAAGCAATCGCTCGACCATCGGCATCGCCATCGACGCATCGATCAAGCAGACACAATGTCTGGACATCAGCCCGGCCAGATAGCCGACGATCGACGCGACCGAACCATCGACTAAGCAAAACACCAAGCCTGCTTCACGGCGATCGAGTGTTTTCGCTAGGCTGCTGGCCGACTGCGATAACTCTGCGTACGTGACAACGCGCTCAGTCGCCGCGTCCAATATGGCGGAACCCGAGTACGCGGCGAGACGATTGAGAATATCCATTTCGTCCCGCTTCAAATCAACATGCCGCCGTCGACGCCGATGACTTGGCCAGTCACATAGGCCGAAAGCTCGGAGGCAAGAAACAGTGCGACACCGGCCACGTCAGCCGGTGTGCCGATCCGCTTCATCTTGATGCTTCGCAATCGCTCTTGAAACTTTTCCGGTGGCAGGCCGTGGGTCATGTCGGTGTCGATGAAGCCGGGCGCGATGGCGTTGACGCGAATGTTTTGCGGTGCGAGTTCTTTGGCCGCTGATTTGGTCATGCCGATGACGGCGGCCTTGGACATGCCGTAGGCAACTTGACCTTCGTTGCCGTTGGTGCCAATGATCGAAGTCAGATTGATAATCGAACCTGACTTGGCGCGGCCCATGATGCGAGACGCTCGTTGCAGATGATAAAACGAGCCGAGTGTGTTGACATCGAGCGTGCGCTTGACGCTTTCCGCGGAAACCATTGGCAACAAATGATCGTCGAGGATGCCGGCGTTATTGACAAGGATGTCGAGGCGTTTGAATTGGTTGAAGATCAGCTTGTAGATTTCACTGGTCGCATCCGCAGAGGCAACGTCACCGTGAACGCAGGCGACGCATTGTGGGCCGAGTTCGGCGCGTCGCTGGTCGAGCAGATCGCTGGCCGACGAGCCATGCAAAATCACCAATCCGCCCGCTTCGGCGAACGACTTGGCAATTTGCCAACCGATACCGCGCGTCGATCCGGTGACCACCGCCAGCTTGCCTTCAATTAACATCGACGCCGTACTTCTTAAGAATCTCGATCGCCACCGGATAACTGCTCATCCCAATCACATCATCGGTATCCAGCATGATGTCGAATTCGGATTCAAGACACGCGACCAGATTCATGTGGGCGATCGAGTCCCAGTTCTCATGCTTGCCATAGGCCAATTCCGCAAACTCGCTGGGGTCGGTCAATCCGAGTCCGTCAGCGACTGCACGGTTCAATTTTTGTTGGTTCGACTCGGACATGGCAGCGATCGATTGGCCAGGGGGAACAGAACGGGGCGGTAGCCAAAGTTTCTGGCTTGATGGTGCATAAGAACTATACAACACAATAACGTGATGGATCGTGTTTAAGATCTGTTTAATCAACCGCAGCGCGATCAGCCGTAACGCGATAGCGTGCGGTTAGCCACGTCGGCAAAAACTTTAGGCGTAACCTGGTCGTGAAATTCAATGGCTTCAATCCCTTCGGGATATCATCGAAACACAGAACAACTCCACGCGGCAACACTTTGCGTTCGGTTCTTATTGGTGGTGAGGATTATGCGGTGAGGGTTTGAATAGCGAAAGTATTTCGTTCGATGGGGTTAAGGTTTTAGCGGTGAGTTTGTCGATTGGGAACCTTTGACGGATGGCGGCATCCGTTACGTCGGTCATGGAATGGACCTAGCACACAACCCGATTGCAACTCGTTGTGGAGTCGCCCGTGATCGTTAATCTTTCTGCAGATATCGCTTGGTCGTCTGATCCCCAATCGATGACACCTGATGCACTGCGTCATTATCTGTTGGTTTGCCACGCTCGCAGCGTTGCAATCAATCAGGGCGTCTGGTGCTTTTCACTCGAGTCGCTCTCGGGCGAACCGGTTCTCGAGGCCGAGTGCGAAGAAGAAGGTGACCTGAACCGCTTGTCATTGTTGGCCGCAGTCCGTGGACTCGAGGCGATCGATGGACGCGGTTTGGTGTCATTGATTAGCAACAATCGTTACCTGATTCGTTCGCTGGATAGATCGTTGCCACGATGGCGCGAGAACAATTTTGTTTGGGAGCACTTTGGTCGCAAGATGCCGGTCCAAAACGCGGACTTGTGGCGGCGGATCGATCGCACGTTGCAGATCCACAGCGTGACGGCGTCGCTGTTGCAAACAACGCGCGTGTCGTCGAGCCAAGACGACCGGCGCGCGTTTGATGCGATGACCAGCGACGATGCACCGCAGTTTCGTCTCGACGCAGCGCATCAACCAACCGTGCCGGCACCGAGCGATGGATTGCGCCGGTGGTTGGCGGGAAATTGTGATGCCGCGCCGGCGCTGGCCCAGCGCAATCGTTTTGGCGCGGCCGAAGTTCGCGGGGCGTAGCAAGTCAGTTTATGAATGCACGACGACGGATCTTCGTGGAACACTTTTTGTCGACATTTATTCACCCCATTTCATCCGCCAGTAACCCACCATGCAAACCGCTTTACAATTGTCCAGCATCGGTAGCCTGATCGACGGCACGTACGAAAACCCAGCCGATTTGCTGGGGCCCCATCGGATCGACTATCGTGGCGAGACTGCGATTGCAGTGAGAAGTTTTTTGCCGCAAGCATCGGCAGCGTGGGTGATCGATCGCCTGGATGGGGCGCGGCGACCGATGCGAAAGTTGCATCCTGCGGGTTTCTTCGAGGCGATCATTCCCGCCGACGGAATCCAGAGCGAATCGGAAAAGTTTTTGCGATCCGCAAACTCAGGGCGGTCGCAGCGGACCGAAGCGGCGTATAGTATCGAGGTATCTGACTCCCATGGTAAGACAACTTTGATGCAAGATCCGTACGCCGTTCCCTCGTTGCTGAGTGACCTTGACCGTTACTTGATCGGTGAAGGCAAACACCACGAATTGTATTGTCGCCTGGGTGCCCAGGTGCGAACCGTCGATAGCACGCCGGGCGTGAACTTCGCCGTCTGGGCACCGAACGCGCGCGGCGTCCAGGTCGTTGGCGATTTCAATGGTTGGGATGGACGCAAACATGCTGCTCGCGTTCATCCGAGCTTGGGCATTTGGGAACTGTTTGTGCCCGGAGCCAAGGTTGGCGACAAGTACAAATATCGGTTGCTGACTCAACACGGCGAATGGGTCGACAAGTGCGATCCGCTTGGGTTCGCCGCCGAATTGCCACCGCTGACCGCTTCGATTGTTGCGGACTTAAACGGCCACGCTTGGCAAGATGCCGATTGGTTGGCCCGCCGCGCCGCGTCGAATCCGCAGAACTTGCCGATGAATGCGTTCGAGGTGCATTTGGGCAGTTGGCAAAAAGGTCCGGGACGCGTTCATGGTTGGTTGAATTATCGTGATTTGGCACATCGCTTGGCCGACTATTGCCACCGCATGAATTTCACGCACGTCGAATTGATGCCGATCAACGAGCATCCGTTTACGGGCTCGTGGGGTTACCAAGCGGTCGGCTACTACGCACCGACAAGCCGTCACGGGTCGCCCAGCGACTTCATGTATTTTGTCGATCACCTGCACCAAAACGGAATTGGTGTGTTGATCGATTGGGTGCCGGCGCACTTCCCCAAAGACAATCATGGGCTGCGGCGGTTCGATGGATCGGCGCTGTACGAACACGCCGACCCGCGTCAAGGCGAACATCCCGATTGGGGCACGTTGATCTTTAATTATGGACGCAGCGAAGTTCGCAACTTCTTGATTGCTAACGCGTTATTTTGGATGGACAAGTATCACATCGATGGACTTCGCGTCGATGCGGTCGCGTCGATGTTGTATTTGGATTATAGCCGTGAAGGCGGTGAATGGATTCCCAATCAATACGGCGGACGCGAAAATCTCGAAGCGATGGACTTCCTGCGCGAGTTCAACACGGTTGTGCATGAGAAGCATCCCGGTGCGGTCACGGTTGCCGAAGAATCAACGGCGTGGCCGGGCGTGTCCAAGCCAATTTATGACGGCGGTTTGGGCTTCACGTTCAAATGGAACATGGGCTGGATGAACGACACGCTGCGTTACATGCGGCACGAACCGATTCACCGCCAATTCCATCACAACGAGTTGACGTTCAGTTTGATTTACGCGTTCACCGAAAACTTCGTGTTGCCGTTGTCGCATGACGAAGTCGTACACGGCAAGGGTTCATTGCTTGCCCAGATGCCGGGCGACATGTGGCAAAAGTTTGCCAACCTGCGATTGCTTTACGCTTACATGTGGACACATCCAGGCAAGAAACTGTTGTTCATGGGCGGCGAGATCGGCCAATGGGATGAATGGAATCATGATCGCGGTCCGCATTGGGAATTGTTGGACTTCGAGACGCATCGTGGCGTGCAACAATTGGTGTCCGACTTGAACAAGTTGGTGATTGAGCAACCCGCGTTACACTTGTCTGATTTTTCGCCCGATGGGTTCGAGTGGATCGATTGCCAAAATGGAAACGACAGTATTTTGGTTTACTTGCGCAAAGGCCAAGACGCCGCACCGCTGTTGATCTGTTGCAACTTCACACCCGTGGTTCGCCAGGGTTACCATGTCGGCGTACCATACGCTGGATTTTGGAAAGAGGTGTTTAACAGCGATAGTATTTCCTACGGCGGATCGAACGTCGGCAATTATCCGGGCAGGAACACCAACGGATATGGCCATCACGCTCGCCCCGAAAGCATCTCGATTAACTTGCCACCGTTGTCGGTAACGATCTTCCGTCACGAAGGTTAGAGCGTGCCCAAACGGTTGGCGGCAACCGTTCTCCAATTTTGTCGGTAACGATCTTCCGTCACGAAGGTTAGTGCGTGCCCAAACGGTTGGGGACAACCGTTCTTCAATTTAAGCCGCTACTGGTAGGGTCGAGTGCTGATCACGCCTTCGGCCGGGCTGCTGGCGCTGGCATACAGCCGTTTGGGAATGCGACCGGCGAGAAAGGCTTTGCGTCCAGCGATCGCGGCGTGACGCATGGCGCTGGCCATCAACACCGGATCGCGGGCGTGCGCAATGGCGGTGTTCAAGAGCACGCCGTCAGCCCCCAATTCAAACGCGATCGAAACGTCGCTGGCCGTTCCCACACCCGCATCGACGATCACCGGATAGGTCGGGTCGCCCAGTTTCAGATACTCGAGAATGATCCGCAGGTTATTCAGGTTCAATAGTCCCTGGCCGCTGCCGATGGGACTGCCGGCGGGCATCACGCTGGCCGCACCCAATTCCTTCAATCGTCTGGCCGTCACCGGATCATCGCTGGTGTAGCACAATACCGAAAACCCTTCGGCGACCAATTCGCGACACGCCGTCAACGTCTCGACTGGGTCGGGCAGCAGCGTCTTGCTGTCGCCGAGAACTTCCAGCTTGACCCAATCGGCACCGGGATTGCCGAGCGTGCGCAAAATTTCGCGGCCCAGCTTGGCGGCGCGAATGGCATCGGCTGCGTTGTAACAACCAGCCGTGTTGGGCAGCAGTGTGTAGCGGTCCAGGTCAATGAAGTCGAGGATATTTTGGCCGGTCTGGTTGTAGAGTCGCTCGCGGCGAACGGCCACCGTCACACACGTCGCACCCGATTGGTCAAGCGACGCACGCATTTGCTCCATCGTTTCGTATCGTCCCGTGCCCACGATCAATCGGCTGGTGAGCGAATGGTTGCCGACGATCAAGGCAGCGTCACTCGATGTAGTCGCGTCAATGGTTTCAGGATGAATCATGCAACTAGTTTACCCCCAAACCGCCTTCCTCGGGCGGTTGTATGCTGTCGCGATGGGAATCGAGCCATCCACACGCGGCCAACAGGGTCCAATTGATCGCGAACATACTTTGCAACACAAAATAGGGCCACCAAAACAGATAGGGACGAGCCGGAACAGCCAGGCTGCCCTCGAGCCAGGCGATCGAAAACGAGCCCGCGGCAATGACACACAGCAGCGCGACTGCATACGCGCTGCGCAAACGGCGAGTTGGTTTCGTGATCGCCCAAACACAGCACACGGCATTCATCGCAAAAACGAAAAACACCCATGGAATTCCAATCCAAAACTGCAGGCCCACGGCATCCTGGTAGGTCTTCGCACTGACGGCAAGCAGCGCGGTCGCGGTTGTTAGAACCAATAACTCGGCGATTGTGAATTGACGTTTGCTGGCGGTGAAGCGCGACAACCGTAGCGGCTTTCCGCTCCAATCGGGAACTGCGAGCATGCGAAACAGAATCGTTTGGACAACTGCGTATCCGCCCAGCATCAAGACGTAGCGCAGCGGTATTTCGTTGCGCGAGGTCGCCATCCAAAATACATGCCACGCGCCGACGATCGTCAACTCGACGAGGCGCAGCGGCAGGTGACGGATTGCCGACGAGATCCAAACCGCTGCGGACCAGCCCGCCCACATCGAACCGATCCAGACCCAGGCAAAGACGTCGGATGATACATTGACGGCGTGCACCGCCAGCGAAAACTGTACTATGAAGCAGGCGATGATCCAAAGTACGGTTAGCGGCATAGCGATTTGTCACTCGGATACACGTTGCAACGATCCCTTTTCAAACAGAGCCTAGTTTGTGCCCATGGATGATTCGCCCATTCAGTCTGCTTTATGTGCCATCGGGCATCCGATCGCGGGCAATCCGACGCAGTTCGTAACGCAACGGGCGCTGGCGGCGCTCGGGCTGGATTGGCAATTCATTTCATTTGATGTCCAACCCGAGATGCTGCAGCGGGCGATCGCGGGAATTGATTCACTGGGGTTTTGTGGTGCGATAATAGCGCCACCGTACCAAACGGAAGTCTACCGCATCTTGCAATCGCTCGCCGCTGGGACCAATGTCACGCCCGTTGACGCTGCGCCGGACGATTCGTGGCACGACTGTTTGATTCGTGACGAAAACCATCAACTCCTAGCGGTCAATTTGCTTGCCCCCGCCGCGACGAAGTTGCTGGCCGCTCACGGGCAAGTCATTGGTCACCCGCTGGATCGATGTTTGTTGGTGGGAGATTCGGCGGTGCTCCCGAAGCGCGTGTTGCCGCTTAGCCAATTGCTGCCGCCGCAGGTCGATGCGGTTGTGGGTGCGGCGCTGGTGCCATGGGCCGTGACCGCCGCGGCGGAGTCTGAAGTCGTCGGGCAACAAGACGAAGATGAATCGGTGACCGAGTTTGAAGCGCCCGTCGCACAGGCGTGTTTGGTGCCGCAGCCGCGATGGATTATTTGGACGTTGGATTCCAAGCCGAGCAAGAAGCACAGGGGCAAAGCGGCCAGTACGATTCCGCCGACGGAGTTTCTGCTTGATCTGCTGCCGCAATTGCATGGCGAATCGCTGGTCTTTGACCTGTCGGGAACCTATCCAGCTTGGGCGGCAGCGGCGGCAACCGATGGCACACCCCGACGCGTCATCACCAGCGTCGATCTGGACGTCGAGCGATTGGTGTTGGCGATCGAGCGTTGGACTGGGACAGGCCCCGACATCGAAACGATTCGCGAGGCCATTGAAGAGTATTTGGAAATATGACCCGGCGCGAGACACCGACACTGGTCAAGTTAGCGGCCAAGCTTGCGGATGAGGTGGACAAGATCGCGTTCTCCGCACCGGTGACGCACGTTTACAATCCGCTGCGCCATGCTTGGGAACCGCATTGCAGCTATTTAAGAAAATGCAACGTCAAGGCGACCGACGTGTTGTTCTTGGGAATGAATCCGGGGCCGTGGGGCATGGCGCAAACGGGAGTTCCGTTTGGTCAAATTGCGGCGGTGCGCGATTGGCTGGGGATCACGGGCGAGGTCACGCGTCCAGACAATGAACATCCCCAACGCCCGATTGAAGGTTTCGCTTGTAAGAAAAGCGAAGTCAGCGGGGCGCGATTGTGGGGACTGTTTCGCGATCGCTTCGGGACGGCTGACGCGTTCTTCGCGCGGCACTTTGTCGTTAACTATTGTCCCTTGATATTTATCCAACCGCCGGTGCGAAACCTGACGCCAGACAAGTTGCCGGCTGCGCAGTGGCAACCTTTACAAGCGGCTTGCGATGCGCATTTGAGCAGTTGTCTGGCGCTGCTGCGTCCGCAGTTTCTCGTTGGTGTGGGCGCGTTTGCGGAAACGTGTTTGCAGCGCGTCGCCGCACCGATGTTCGATGCGACATGGCAACCGCGAGTCGTGCGGATATTGCACCCGAGTCCGGCCAGTCCAGCGGCGAATCGCGATTGGTCCGGCGTGGTTGCCAAGCAATTGGCCGATGCGGGCGTTTGGGTTGGGTAGACGCTGGCAATTTGATTTGCAACGCCACACAATTGATTTGCCGCTGGAGTCAACATTGGTATCGCGGACTGGGCTACGATAGGAACTCGGCGAGGTTTTCTCGGTAAAAACTCAGATGCAATCGGCGGCAAATTATGGGGGCGCAAACGGTGCAGGGGCGTGCGAATTCCGCGACCATCACGCTGCTCGTCGTCATTCCCGTCTTATTTGTTGTGCTGAATTGGCCGTACCAGTACGTCGCGGTCGCTGTCGAATATCTTTATCCACCTAGCGCTGGTGAATTTGTTTTTGAGAGCCAATTTTTCAGCTACTACCAACTGCGCCGCGGTGGATTTCCGTTTGCTTACGTCCGCCAATGGGAAGACGATCCGGTCGGCCAGCCGCATTTTTGGTCTTGGTGGATGGTGGTTTTAAACTGTCTGATTGGGCTTGGTGTGACCATCGCCGCAGTGGCTGCGGCGAGATGGCCTCGTAACACCGGCAAGATCATGCGGATCGCCTGCGGAGTCGGCCTGGTCGGCCTGGTCGGCGTGCTCGTGGCGATTTCTGCTTGGTTCGCATCGCAAACGCAACGCGACCAAGCATTGGCGCAGCGATTATCACGTCGCGCCGCAGTGCTTCGCGCCGCGCACGTTCCGTCGCCCTTGACCCAGTTGATTCCGAGGCCAATTTTATCATTTTGCTCGCGGATTCGCGGCGTCTACACCTTCGATCAAGTTCCCGAAACCGTGGTCGCGATCAGTCAGATTCCGACGTTGACTTCGCTGGGTACGGTTCGCCAATCGCCGACGGTCGAGACACTTGATTTTCTGTCCCAGAAGTCTAATTTCAATCATTTGTCGGTGCGTGGTGCTGAGCTGGACGGTGAGCAATTAGCGGCGATCGGTCGGATCAAGAATCTGCGTTGGTTGCAACTGGGCGGCTGCGTTGGTTTGCAACACGGTTTGTGCGGCATTTCGAAACTGGAAAAGTTGCGACGCTTGGATTTGATGGACAGCGACATTCGTTTGTCGAGTGTTCCCAAGAGCGATTGGCCGACGACGCTGACGTCGTTGTTGCTGACACGTCCGCCAGACGGAACGGACTCGTTGACGCTCGACGGATTAACCGAATTACTTGAGTTGAGTGTTCGGCGCAGCGACATCTCAGTGAACGATGACGTCGTCAAGCTTGATTTGCGCAATCTCTTCAAGCTCAGTACGCTCAGCCTCGAGACGATGCAGCGGTATTCGTTGCGGATCGAGAACGCGCCGTTGTTGAAACAGATTTATGCGAATGAACAAGAACTGATCTTTCGCTCCGTATCGGGCGCGCGAACGCCAACGACGCTTTGTTTTTCCGACGTTTACATCAAAGAATTGCCGAGCTTGCAGGAGTTGTCGTTCGATGCGCTCGACTTAAATTCGTTTCATTACGAGAACGTGCCGAATCTGCAAAGGCTATCGATCAGCCTGCTGGCCGTTGATGACTTGCGGAACTCCATTTCACAACACAAGTTGCCGCCCGATCGTGTCCAACAGTGGATCGAGTCACTGGGCAACAGCGACGGACCGCTGCACATTGATCTCAGCACGCTGCCGCTGGGCAAGTTGGATCTGAAACCGTTGACAAAAAACAAGCGAATTCGCAAGCTCGATCTTTCGTATTGCGGAATCGATGGGTCGCAACTCGCTGATCTCGCCGCGCTGCCGCGGCTCAAGAGTCTGGATGTACGCGGGTGTCCGATCAGCGACCAAGAAGCAGCCGATATGCTTCGCCGCGGGCTGCCGTTGGAACGCATGTTAGTCTCAAACGAGCAATTCGATTTTATCGAAATTATCAACCAGGCCAACCTGCGCGAATTTGTCGGTACCGAAGCCTACCAAGCCCGCCGCATCAAAATTCGTCAGTCGCCACAATTGGAGGCTGAGTTAATGCTCGGTGCCAAGGTCGAAATGCTCGACATTCACGACGCGTATTCGCTCCAAGGGTTGTCGGTAAACGGACCGTTGCCGCCGGATGCCGCAGTCGAAGGTATTCGGGATCTGCGGTTTTTTGCGATTGGTGGCGATCGCGCCAACGATGACTTCTGTAAGCACGTTTGGCAATGCGCCGATCTCGATCACCTCACGGTCGCCTATGGCAAGCTATCGCGTGACGCGCTGAAGAACGTCGGTATGCTGACCAAGCTCACCGTTTTGACGTTGCCAGGGAGCGGTCTGGACGATGAGATCTTCGCCAGCAATTGGCAACGAATGAGATTACTTAGCGATATCGATTTCAGCGAAACACGCGTTTCCAAACCAACGCTCGACTTTTTGACTGGGCTAAGCAACCTACAGAAGGTTTCGTTGAATCATTGTCCGCTGGCTCAAGCTGACTTAGCAAGCTTGACGGACGTTCGCCAGTTGATCGAGCTCGAGTTGTCCGGAATTGGAATTACGGCCGATACGCTCGGCGGTTGCCTGGTGCGCGGCATGTTGGACCGATTGGATTTGTCCGAATCGACGATAACGCCTGAGGTGCTGGACCTGTTGTCGGGCCGCGCGGCCAAGTCGTTGCGATTTCTGGGCCTGCGAGATTGCAACTTGAGCACCGATTCGATCCGCAGAATCGCAGAATCGCATCCGCATCTGGCGCTGGACGTGACCGGCAATCCGATTGACCCGTTGCTGGTCGCGGAGTTGACATCGCAACGACGCCTGCTGGATCATTGCGATCGCAAAGGATTCTTGAGACACATCGCCGGCCGCGACATTTACGGTAATGAAGCACCGCAAAACCCCTTTGATCCCGTTCGCGGACGGATCAACATCCACCAATTCGCTGCGAATGCCGTCGCGAAATCCGAATGATTGCCAAATTCGTTCGTTTGGCTTGAGCGCTGGCGAGCGGAGCCCCGGGCAGCCGATGAAAACGCGTTGGTGTCCCATTTACTAAGTGGTATCCCATTCACCAGCTTTCAATCCCCCAAATCCCGCCGCCGCGGAGTATGTTTGATGGCCAATCTAAGCCAATTCCAGTCGCAGATGATGTTGTTGGCCGGAATGCTGCTGTTGGGATGGATGCTGGCACGCCGCCAATTGCGATCACGCGGTAAGGCGATCACGCAACATCAAACCGATCGCGAGCTGCGTCGCCAACGAGCCGAAGCGGACCAGCCGCGCGGTGTGCCATTGGCCGCGGCACCGCCTGAGGTTCAACGTTGGCAAGTCGAGATGTTTGAACTGCAACGTGACCTCAAGGCCGAGCTGGACATGAAGATTGTCGTCGTCCAATCGCTAATCCGCCAAGCCGACGAGCGCATCGCGACGCTGCGCCGTCACGGCGAATAAGAAATAAAAAACCCTGCGGCAAGCATAATGCTAGTCGCAGGGTTTTTTGCGTTGCTGGCTTTAAACCGAATCGCCCAGGGGCGATCAGGCATCAGCGGCAGCGTCTGGCGCTGGGGCAGGCGGCGCATCTTCAACAGCAGGTGCTGCCGGAGCTGAATCGCTGGCACTTGGAGCTGATTCTTCCATCATCGGTGCGCTCTCCATCATTGGAGCACTTTCCATCATCATGGGAGTGCCTTCCATCATCATTTCGCCACCACAGCATGGTGCCGATTCCATCATGACTTCGCCACCGCAGCAACCCATCTCCATCACAGGAGCCGCTTCGCAGCACATTGGCTCAGGAGCTGGCTCGCAGCAAGTTGGCTCAGGAGCGGCTTCGCAGCACATTGGCTCAGGTGCCGCTTCGCAGCAAGTTGGCTCAGGAGCCGAGCATGCAGCATGCTTGGCCCTCAAGCGCGCGAACAAACCACCACCGCACTCATGCTTGGCCTTCATGTGGGCGAACAAACCGCCACCACACTCATGCTTGGCCTTCAACTTCGAAAACAAACCGCCACCGCAGTTACCGGCGCTGGCAGTGGTTTCGGTGAACATAGCGCCGCCAAAAAGCAACGCAAACACAACCGCCAGACTTAACACATTTCGATTCATCTAATCTCTCCAGTTTCGTACAGGTAATCTTGCTGCCAAATCCCTTCGCAAATCAACGGCGACCCGTCCGACGAGTCGTGACATTGTTCGCGATCAAGGACGGCTTGAATCGCGAGACGATTTCTTCTCGGCAGGTAAAATGCGCAGTTCGCGCAAAGGTTGCCGAAAACGTAAACTTGGGCGTAAAGTTATCCGCACAAGGTCGGATGTCAATCACCGCAGGACGGAAACCGGGTGAGTTTGATGAATTTTCGCCGCAGACCGATATTGAAACCAACAACGAAATTGCGTACCCGTCGGCGTTAAAACACCCCCACGTAGCGTAATCTGATGCGCCACTTACTGCCTTCGCTGGCTGACCAGTGAACGCCGCCAGGTGCAAAAAAGCATCATTTCACGGCCAATTTGCTAGCTTTGTAGCTAAATCGCCGCAGCGGCAACAATAATCCTGTTGGTAGGAAGTCAGCAGGCGTGCCCCCTCTGTAGATAGGTTTGCGCAATTCCTGGTTCCTATAGACCTGCGACATTGCGTCGCCCCGGAAGATGCTCGAATGTATCTTTATTTCCATGAATTCTCGACCCACATTGATGTATGCCGCCGCTGCCGCTCTGCTGCTGCTGTCGGGCATGTTGTTCGGTGCATCGCTGTGGCTGTTGGCCGCTTACGCAGGCATCTTGATGATCGGCGGTGGCTATTGGTTGGCCGCAACGTGGCATCGCGCGGCCGTCGCGGTTCGCCAAGCCGGGCCAACGCAGTGTGAAGTCGGCGATTCATTTGAAGTCGTCGTCACAATCACGAATCAGTCTGCACTACCGATTGCGTGGTTGCTTGTCGAAGATTTGTTACCGGCATCGGCGTATCGCTTGCCGCCGCTGGCGCTCACAATCGCTGGCTCGCGGATCGAAGTGATGATGCTTCGCGGGCGCGAAACCAAAACGCTCCGCTACCGCATCACCTGCAATCGCCGTGGCTATTTTCAAATTGGTCCGCTGGTACTTGAGACCGGCGACTTGATGGGATTGAGTCGTCGTTATCGCTTGGGCGCTCCGCCGCAATTCATTCTGGTGTTGCCCAAAGTCGTGGCGCTATCAGGCTATGACATTGCCTCGGCGCGACCGATTGGCGAGATCCAGATTCGCGACGCGCTGATCCAAGACCCGACGCGGATGATGGGCATACGCCAGTGGCAAATCGGCGATCCGTTGCGCTCGGTCCATTGGCCGGCGACGGCTCGAACCGGCACGTTGCACACTAAGATATATGAGCCGACGACGATCGCCGGAGCAACGCTGGTGCTCGATCTGCACCGCGACACCAACCCGCCGCACAATGAGCCCGTACGCAGCGACATGGCGATCACATTGGCAGCATCGATCGCCGCGGCACTGCACGACCAAAACCAGCCGTTCGGATTGTTGACCAATGGGCGTGACGCAGTCGATCGAATTCGTGACGAAGGATTTGCCACGGATTATCGCACGCATCAATTTCGCAATCGTGGTGCCGCTAAATCGAGCGGGGCAATGCGGGAAACCGACGATCGATTGCGGCCGGTGATCGTGCCCAGTGACCGCGGCGCGGTTCATTACCACGAACTGCTGCGGCAATTGGCCAGGCTGGAATTGTCCGACGGCCGGCCAATTGCCGAGACCATTATCGGGTCGCAATCGCGGTTGTCGCGCGATACGACGCTGATCGTCATCGCCCAACAATGTGACGCAACCACGGCGGCAATGTTGATTGGCATGAAACGGCGCGGCTGGGCGGTGGCGATGATTATCAATACCCAAGACATCAACGAATTTATCCGTGCTGCGGGACCATTCCAGGCCGCAGGAATCGAAACCATTCATCTTGCCACCGCCGAATCGCTTGTTCACGCCACTCGCCGCGCCGCCACACGCACCTAGACCCCCAATCGGAAACGTTTATGCTCAACGTCTTTCCGCACACTCTCAAATCTGCTCATCCACTTATGACCAAAAACCGCTTCGCCGCCGTGCTGCACCGTCCCGAATCCGAGCTGTTGCGGTTTCTTCCTGAAGGTCCGTATCCGACGACACGCAGCGGCGAAATCAGTTGGGTTAGTATTCAACATGGACAAGACAGCCGCACTGGCTCGCTGAACTTGTTGAATCTCGCCACGGGCAACAACCAATCATTCGCGCTGCCTGGGCGACCGGGGTTTGCCTTCGCTTGTGACGATGGGCTGTCGTTTGTCGTCGGTTGCGAACGCGTTCTCGGTCGGTTTACGCCTCAAACCGGGGCTTGGATTCCATTCTGTGATGGCATCGATGACGACGTGACCAACACGATCATCAACGATGGCATGATCTGGCAAGACAATCTGATCTTTGGCACCAAAGACCTCGAATTCAAAACCAAGAAAGCGGGTCTGTATTTGTACCGTGGCTGTGACGGCAAATTGATCCGCCTGCGCGATGACCAAATCTGCAGCAACGGCAAAGCGATTCGCCAACTCGATGGCCGGTTGCAATTGATCGATATCGATTCGCCAACGCGCCAAATCGCGGCCTACGATCTTGATATCGAGGCGGGCAAGCTCGGCCCGCGATCCGTGCTCATCGATTTGTCCGACGATCCCGCCGTGCCCGATGGAATGATTTTGACGCCGGACGGCAGCGGTGTCATTGTGGCAATGTTTCATCCCGGCGGCGTGAGTGTGGGTGAAACGAGGCATTATGACTTCGCGTCGGGTAAGCTAGTTATCGTGTGGCAAACCGTCGGTTCGCCACAAAACACCTGTCCCCAATTGGTACCGCTTGCGGGTCGGATCGCTTTGGTAATCACAACCGCGGTCGAGAACATGGACGAGGCGACCCAGCAAGCTTGTCCCAACGCCGGCTGTTTGTTCATAGGCGAAACCAATTTCGACAAAGCAACACCCACGCCCATCTACCCCGCCTAAAATTGTAAGACCATTGCCCCATTGGTTTGGGACAATGGTTCTACAATGATCTTTAACGATGAATCATTGCCTGCACCTCGCGCTGACGCTGATAATTACTCCAACCTTGGCGACTGTGGCCGCTGCGGTTGATTTCTCACGAGACGTTTATCCGATTCTCCGCCGCGCTTGCTTTGAATGCCACGGGCCGGCGAAACAGGAAGGCGGCCTGCGTCTGGACAATCGCGCGGCGGCCCTCGAGTCCGGTTCGATTTCGGTCGGTGACCCGGCGGCCAGCGAATTGATGCGGCGTTTACAGTTGCCCGCCGCTGACGAACAACGCATGCCCGCAATCGGCAAATCGCTTTCAAGTGATGAACTCACTGCGATTCGTCATTGGATCGAAGCCGGGGCCGATTGGCCCGACCATGTCGAAATGCCGCCGCACTGGGCATATGTGCCGCCGCAGAGACCAATGATTCCCGGCAACGACGGCGATGTCTGGGGCGAGAATGCAATCGATGCGTTTGTCTTGAAAGGTCTCACTCGCCACGGGCTGCAGCCATCGCCAAAAGCTGCACCGGAGCAATTGATTCGTCGCCTATATTTCGACTTGATTGGGTTGCCGCCATCGGTCGACGAAGTCAATTCGTTTGTCACCAACTTCTCCGACAACCGTTACGAATCGCTCGTCGATGATTTGCTGAGTCGTTCGCAGTTTGGCGAGCGATGGGCGCGACCTTGGCTGGATCTCGCTCGCTACGCTGATTCACATGGTTTTCAGCGTGATGATTTGCGTGAAGTTTGGGCATACCGCGACTGGGTGATTCGCGCGATCAATGACGACATGCCGTTTGACCAATTCACGATCGAACAGCTCGCCGGTGACCTCCTTCCCAACGCGACACAATCGCAACGAATCGCCACCGGCTTTCATCGTTGCTCGCCAACCAACGTCGAAGCCGGATCGATTCCCGAGGAAACGCGAATTGCCCAGGTGATCGACCGCGTCAACACGACCGCGACCGTCTGGCTCGGCTCGACGCTCGAATGTGCCCAGTGTCACGATCACAAGTTTGATCCGTTCACGGCGGCTGATTACTACCAGATATTTGCCTTCTTCAATCATACCGAACTCGAAGCCGATCGCGCCGATCCAAAACTGCCCTCTTCGATCCAGTTTCTCGGCCCCGCGATGCCGCTTGCCGATGACGCTCGTGATCCACAACGAGTCAAGTTGCAAATCTCAATTGATGCCTTGCAAGCCCTGCTAAGCACGCGCCGCCGGGAACTCGCCGCCGACCTGGAATCCTGGGCCACGTCCGCTTCCGCTTCGCTGGGTGACTTGGCTCAGGTGCATCCGCTCGTGATCGAAGGCTTCGAGTCGGCGGGCAATACCGATTCGGTCCAATATCTCGACGACGGTTCTGTCTTACTCAGCGGCGATGACGCACCGCCAAAAGACACCTACGTTTTTCGCACGCGATTGGGGTCGAGTAACATTCGCGCAATACGCATCGATGCGATGACCGATCCATCACTGCCGGGCTCAGGCCCCGGACGCGGCGACGACGAACGACCAAACTTCGTGTTGAACGAGTTTACTGCGACTCGAGTCGCGGGAGGCAAGCCCGGCAAACGACTTGCGTTCCGGACGGCCTTGGCTGACTTTGCGCAGAAAGGTTTTCCGGTTGTCAACGCAATCGATGGTGACATCGCGACCGGCTGGGCAATCAATCCCGAGTTCGGCCAGCCACACTGGGCGACATTTGTGCTCGACGAACCGATCGGGAACCAAACCGAAACCGAATTGGAGATCCGTCTGGTCCAAAACTTTGGCGGTGCCCGCACGATCGGACGCCTGCGAGTTTCAGCCGTCACCGGAAACGTCGAGGCTGAATCGATTCCCGTTGCCGTCACGCAGGCAATTGCCAAACCACCGACCAAATGGACCCAACGCGACCGTCAGGCATTGATTGATTATCGCGAACAGGTTGACACCGTCGCATTGTCGATCGGCAAGCAAATCACGGCGGCTGAAAAGAAGCTGGGCCAGCTAAAGTCCGACACGACGTTGGTCATGATCGAGCGCGGCGAACCGAGAATGTCGAATATCTTCGTTCGTGGCGATTATAAAAATCCCGGCGCGAATGTTACCGCAGCCACGCCATCGTTTCTGCATCCTTATCAAAGAACGTTTGGCGATGAGCCAACGCCAACGCTCAACCGCCTTGACCTGGCCCGCTGGTTGGTTGATCCCGCCAATCCGCTGATGGCTCGCGTCACCGTGAATCGTTGGTGGGCCGAATTGTTTGGCCGTGGCATCGTCGAGACGGTCGAGGATTTCGGCATCAAGGGCGAACCGCCGTCGCATCCTGAGCTGCTTGATTGGCTGGCGATTCGCTTCGTCGAACAAGGTTGGTCGATGAAGCAGATCATTCGCGAAATCGTTACCTCGGCGACCTACCGCCAACAATCAAGCGTCACGAGTGAGCAAATCGCGATCGATGACTTGAACCAGTGGCTAGGCCGCGGCCCCAGTTTTCGCCTCGACGCCGAGATGGTCCGCGACAACGCTTTGGCAATCTCCGGGTTGATCAATTTGCAATCGCTGGGGCCATCGATTCGACCGTATCAGCCCGACGGAATTTGGACAAAGGTAGGTGGTGCCAAATACGATTACCAAACCAGTCCCGGCGGCGAGGCGTATCGTCGCGGTATCTATGTGGTGCTCAAACGGGGTGCTCCGTACCCGAGTTTCACCAACTTCGACGCCTCGAATCGATTGACGTGTACGGTCAAGCGATCGCGCACGAACACTCCGTTACAAGCCTTGACGCTACTGAATGATCCGGTTTACGTCGAAGCGACGAAATCACTGGCTCTTTACGCCGCAAGCGTCACGGAAGAGTCGCCGTCGAAAATCATCGCCGAATTATTTTGCAACTGCACATCGCGATTTCCCACCGATCGTGAGTTGACGGTATTGCTGCAATTGTACGACTCGCAGTTTGATGCCGCCGCCGTCAATCAAGCTCAGGTGCAAACACTTGCGAAAGACATCCGGTTGCCAGGGAAAGTGACGATCGAAGCGTTTTCGGCCTGGTACAGCGTCGCGTCGGTGTTGATGAATTTGCACGAAACGATCACAAAACCGTAGTTGGATTAGACGATGCTCAACCGCCGCACTTTTACGAATCAATCAATCAGTTTGAGCAGCATCGCATTGGCCGGATTGCTCGACCAATCCGCTTCGGCCAGTTCGCCGCTGGCCGCCCGGCCCGGACATCACCGCGCCCGGGCCAAGAGTGTCATCTATCTGCACATGATCGGTGCCCCGTCACAGCTCGATCTGTTTGAGCCCAAGCCTGAACTTCAGCGATTGCATGGCCAAGCGTGTCCCGACGAGGTCACGAAGGATCGCGACTTTGCCTTCATCGGCAAAACCTCGACCTTGGCGGGATCGAAATGGAATTTTGCCCAACACGGCAACAGCGGACACCAATTCTCAGAACTGTTGCCCCATTTGTCGACGATGTCCGACGAGTTGGCGATCGTCCATACCATGCACACCGACGAAATCAATCATGCCCCGGCGCAAATGTTCCTGCATTCCGGTTTTGGACGCGGCGGGCGGCCCAGTTTCGGTTCCTGGGTGACGTATGGTCTGGGCAGCGAAAACGAAAACCTGCCCGCTTACGTGGTCTTACTGAGCGGCCCCGCTGGCGGCGCTGGAACAAGCATGTGGGGTCCAGGTTTTTTACCCAGCGTTTATCAGGGTATTCAATTTCGTTCGTCGGGCGACCCGGTGCTGTTTCTGTCGAGTCCCGCAGGGCACTCGCCGGACGATCGCCGCCGCGTGCTCGACACACTGGGCAAATTGAACCACGTTCGAGCCGAACAAACGGGTGAACCGGAGATTGCGACACGCATTGCCCAGTACGAGATGGCCTTTCGAATGCAAACGTCCGTACCGGATTTGATGAACATTGCCGACGAGAGTGAACAAACGCTTGCCATGTACGGGGCCAGACCCGGTGAGGCGTCGTTCGCCAACAATTGCCTACTTGCGCGGCGATTGGTCCAGCGTGGGGTGCGGTTGATTGAACTTTACGATTCGGACTGGGATCACCACAGCGGACTCGAATCACGCTTGCCGGGAAAGTGTCGCGACACCGACCAAGCGATGGCGGCGCTGCTGCAAGACTTAAAGCAGCACGGAATGCTGGACGACACGCTCGTGATTTGGGGCTCGGAATTTGGTCGCACACCGTTAAGCCAAGGGTCCGTGCTGAAATCTGGCAGTGTGCCGGGACGCGATCACCACAAAGACGCCTTCACCGTGTGGCTGGCCGGCGGCGGAATCAAGGCCGGAGCCAGTCGCGGTAAGACGGATGACTTCGGCATGGACATCGTCGATTCACCGACGCACGTTCACGACTTGAACGCCACGATCTTGCATTTGCTGGGCCTCAATCACGAACGATTGACCTATCGTTACCAAGGTCGCGAATTCCGCTTGACCGATGTGCATGGAACGGTCCTCGACGACTTGTTGGCGTAAACTACAATCGCCCCGCGGGTCTCACCCCGAGACCCTTGACCTGGGGATCCGAATCGCCAAGATCAAACCTTGCGTGTTCGGCGTAGTTACTTAACATCTCGACGATATTAGGATTCTGGGCCGCTACATCGGTCGTCTCGCCGGGGTCGTTGTCCAAATCGTAGAGCGCGATACCAATCTCGGCGGTTTCATAGTTCGCCGGATTACCACCGCTTCCACCGGAGCGACCGGCGAGCGTTCGATAACGATGTGGCAAGTGCAGTTTCCAGCGATCGCTGCGAATGGCTTCGAGTTTGTTTCCGTAAAAGCAATAAAAAACTTCGTGCGGCGATTGGGCGGTTTCATCGCCGACCATCAACGGCAAAATGTTCTTACCGTCGATCGGATGCGATGGCAGCGGGGCGTCGATCAACGCGGCGACGGTCGGCAATAGATCGATGGTCGAAGCCAATCGATCGCTGGCGGTACCCGGAGGAATGTGTGCATCGTGACCATCCTTGCCGGACCAACGCATCAGCGTCGGCACTCGATAACCACCTTCGAACATCGTTCCCTTGCCTTCGCGCAGCGGACCGGCATGGCCGGCATGATCGCCGTAGGAGAGCCACGGTCCGTTGTCGCTGGTGAACACCACTAGGGTATTGGAACTCAGTTGCAATTCATCAAGCGTATCGAGAATCTGGCCGACCGACCAATCCACTTCCATTACCACATCGCCAAACAACCCCGCACCGCTTTTGCCACGAAACGCATCGGAAACGTACAACGGCACATGCACCATCGAATGCGGCAGGTACAAGAAGAACGGTCGCGATTGGTTGTCGCGAATGAACTGTGTGGCGCGTTCGGTGTATTGGCGGGTTAATTGCTCTTGGTCTCGCGGTTGGACGTCGGCATTGACGATGACCGGTTCGCCGTCACCATGAACTTCGACCAACGGCAACGACGGCCAATCCGATTTCGCCGCCGGATTTTCCTTTAGCTTGGCGACATTGCCGGGATGCAACGGCCACATGTCGTTGCTGTAGGGCAATCCAAAGTAGTGGTCAAAGCCGTGTCGATTGGGCAAAAATTTGGCGTGATGGCCGAGGTGCCATTTGCCGATACAGGCCGTCGCATAACCTTTCGATTGGCACAACTCGCCAATCGTGACTTCATCCTCGTGAATACCAATTTTTGCCGAGGGTGCAAGCGCACCGGAAATACCAACGCGTTGGTGATAACAGCCGGTCATCAAAGCAACGCGTGACGCCGAGCAAACCGCCGACGAAACAACGAAGTCGGTGAACTTGCGACCTTCCCGAGCCATCCGGTCGAGATTCGGCGTTGAGTATTGGTTAGTCGCAAATGGGCTGATGTCGCCATAGCCCATGTCATCAATGAAGACGATGACGATGTTGGGAGTTTGTTTCTCGGCAGCGTGGGCAACAAACTCAAAGGTTGCCAGGGCGAGTGTTATGGCGAGACGAAACGTCAACCTAAAATGGGATTTCATCTACGTTCATCTTTCAGGTTGGGAAATCAAACGACTTTGCAAAACATGATACTTGTAATGATACTTTAACGCGTCATTGGCAAGCGGTGCGGTGCTGGCACGCTGATGCGAAGCGGTCCGGGCCGGGGTAATGAAACCTTGGCCGCCGGAGTTTGGCGTGTTCGTGTTCGCGCATCACCGGGCAACAACGGATCGGCTGCAGGTGATGGAATACGTTCCATCGTCGCCGGCGGCTTTGGTGCGTCGAACGGGCGCGACTGGGACGGATCGGTCGGTTGATAGGGCAATGCCGGCGGCGACGGCGATGATTGCTCCAGTATATGAAAATCATCCACCATCACCGGTCCGGTGGGAATCGGCGCGATGTATACGTCAGTGGGCGCATCGTGTAACTCAGTGGTCGACGAACAGGGTCTATCGCATCCGGCGGCGTGGTGGTGCGGCGTCGCTGGAGACCCGGTGTGCCGCGAATGATCGGCCGCATAGCTTCGCGGCGGAAGATTTTCGCCCATTTGAAAGCAATCCTCGGCGCACGCATGATAGCCGTCGGACCAACTGTAGCCGAACAATCGGCCCAATCGGTCAACGCTTTCACCGGCAACCAGCGAACCGGTCGGCAACAAGGCGAAGGCGGCGCAGAAGGCCAAGCGAGATGACGATTGCATAGCGATATACCGGTCCATCGGTGGCGCGAAACATTTCCTATCGAGTCAATCGGCTCACCCGAGAGTCGTCGCCAAGTGGACTGCGTCGCGATGGCGAGTTACTGCCTTCGGGTGGCCGATCATGCCAACGGCGCAAAGTTTGAGCGTCACGCCCGATCGCTACAAATTGACCAAAATATCCAACAATTCACTGGCCACGGAAATCACGCGCGACGCCGCTTGGAAGGCCCGCTGGTACGTGATCAAACGAATCGACTCTTCGTCAATGTTGACTCCGGTGATCCCCAGATGCTGACTTTCCAGCGTCGCAAAGTAGTTGCTCGCACCCTCGGTGATGCTGCGCTGCAGACTGACCCGTTGGCCCAAGACCGCGACGTTCGCATCAAAGATTCCGCGAGCTGATTTTCCGCCGAGCGAGTCCAGCGGTCGATCGACCAGGTCAATCAACGCGGACAGTGTGTCAGTGTCCTCGCCAACGCCCGTGCTGCTGATCGCCAACAGGTCGCTGTTGGACCGCAGCGTTTCGTTTACGGCGATATCCTGGGCCCCGGATCCCGTGAAGAACGTATTGACACCGACGGCTGACAAAAATCCGCTGGTGTCTTTGCCAAACGTAAACGACACTTGAGCCTGCGACGAAATCGTCAGCTTACCGTTGGAGGAAATACTGGCGGTCAAGCCATCGATCGCGTCAATGTCGGTGGCAACGGAATCCAGCGTCGAGTCACCGACTTGATTGATCGCGCGGACATTGATCGTGTGGGTGCTGACGACTTGTCCGTTGGCGTCCAAGACGTTGATGTCGAAGTTACCGTTCTTGGGCGGGAACGGCAGGTTTGCGTTTCGCAGCGGCACACCGACTTGTCCGACGCTTGTGCCGACAACGGAATCGAATCCGATGCGTCCTTGGCCTTGCGAATGGATTTCGTTGATCGCGCGAACCAGTCCTTTGGCCAATTCATCGAGGTCGGTGAGAAAGTTTCCGAAGATTTCATCGCGCGCTTGAACGGTTGCGCCGAACACGCCACCCTTGGATTGCAGCGGCGAATCGGTGGCACGAATCCGCACCTCGAGACCGTTATCTTCGATGTCGAAGGCCGTGTAGACTTCGCGAAAGTTACCCTCGGAAACCAAGTAATCGCCGCCAACAAACACCGAGATCGCACCGCTGGCTTGCTCTTGGATATTGAGCGTGACGAATCCAGACAACTCCTGGAGCGCGTTGTAGCGTTGTTCGCGCAGGCCGGTGGCGTCGCTGCCGACGGTTCCGCCGCCTTCGACGGTCGAGATTTCGACGTTCAATTGGGCGATGCGTTTGATCAAGCGGTTCATCTGCTCGCCGACCCCATTCAATTCACCATCGAACTCCAGTTGCCGCTCGACAGCCGAATCGTAGGTCGTGCGAATTTCTCGCGCCAACGATTCACCCTGCAGGATTACGAAGTCACGCAGCGACGAATCGGCGGGCTGCGTCGATAGGTCATGCAGCGCGTTATTGAATGTGGTCAGTTGGCCGGGAATGCCTTGACCATCGATCTGGCCCACGAGTTCTTCGAGTTGGTTGTACGCTCGGTCGAGCGTTTCACCGCCGGCGACAGCGTTCTCCGCAGCGAACAACCGTTCGATCAGCGCCTTGTCGATCACCTGGGTGACGCCAGTCGTGCGGACACCGTGGCCCAACAGCAAACCGCCTTCGCGGGTCGCGACGGTCGGTGTCAGTTCAAGGCGTTGGCGAATGTAGCCGGGCGTATTGGCATTGGCGATATTATTGCCAACAACCTGCAGGCCGACCTGAGCCGCCTGCAAGCCACTGTTAGCCGTTTGAATCGCGCCGAACAAGCCCATTGCGGGTTTTCCGTGAGGAACCTCAAATAGGATACGTATCGACCGTCACAACCGTTAAACTTGCTTTAATCCAACGATGTTGGCAGTTCGATTTTCGCGTTGAGCTGCGATGGGCTAATCGTGAATCAACATCGCGTCGCCGTAGCTGAAAAATCGGTATTCTTCGCGAATCGCTTCTTGGTAAGCTCGCATCATCAATTCGCGACCCGCCAGCGCACTGGCCAGCACCAACAACGAGCTGCGTGGCAAGTGAAAATTGGTCATCAACGCGTCGATTGCCGCAAATGGGTGGCCGGGCCGGATGAACAAATCGGTCTCGCCTGACCACGGAGTCAACTTTCCGCCCGCCGCCGCTGCGGCGCTTTCCAGCACCCGCACCGACGTCGTTCCCACCGCAACCACGCGTCCGCCGGCGGTGCGGTTGGCCGTTAACGACGCGCACGTCGCGTCGTCGATCGAACCCCATTCGCGATGCATCTTGTGATCATCCAACCGCTCGACGGCGATCGGACGAAACGTTCCGATCCCAACGTGCAATGTTACACTCGCAATCGAGACACCACGCTTATGGATCGTCCGCAATAACGGCTCGGTGAAATGCAAACCGGCGGTCGGTGCCGCAATACTGCCCGCCGCTTGTGCGAACACGGTTTGGTAATCGACCAAATCCGAATCGACCATTTGGCCATCGCGAATGTACGGCGGCAATGGGATTCGCCCGAATTGTTCCAACAGCGTAAACGGGTCGCTCGAAATCGTTGTCCATTGATCAATCGCTGCGGGGACAGCCAATAAATGGCCATCATCGGTCCGCTGCACGCAGCGCAACAGCATCGAATCGCGCCCGCCGCGATCTTGGATCATGATTATCTCGCCGGGCTGCAACGTGCCGCGCGTTTTCGTCAACACTTCCCAAGTGCCCGATTGCGAATCACAGCGCAAGAACAAACCTTGCCAACGGCCACGCGTCTGGGTTCGATAGCCAACCAGCTTTGCCGGAATCACGCGGCTGTTGTTCAGCACCAACGAATCGCCTTCGCGCAACCAGTATGGCAAATCACGAACGTGCGAATGCTCGATTTCGCCGGTTCGCCTGTTGACCAACATCAGCCGCGAATCAGTGCGATTGGCCAGCGGATGCTGTGCGATCAATTCGCGCGGCAGGTCAAAATCATAGAGGTCGAGTTCACTCACTAATGATCGACGCAGGCTTCGAGGAAGCGGGCTAGTCGGTAGAAGTCGCTCTTGGGATCGATGTAGCGAACCTTCGTCACCAAAGTCGTTGGATCAACCAGCTCATCAAACGGCACAAATTTCAGATCAAATTGGCCGCTGACCGATACCATCACACCATTCAACTTCTGCTCGACGAGCGCGCGATACGCACCGACACCAAGTTGCGACCCCAGGATCACATCGAACGCATGCGGTGCCGCACAACGGGCTTCGTAACCGAGCTGAAGGCCATTGATCTTGCGAGTTTTGCCGGTGCGCTTCGTGTAATGTTCGGCCAACATTTTGCCCAACCGCGAAGCCAAGTGGATCGATGCGATATGAATGTGTCCATGGTCATCGCGGCCCACGCCCTCGAGCGCACTGGACGGCAAAAATTCGGCCAACCCTTCGGCGATCACAATCGTGCCATACGGACGACCGTCACGCTCGCGGGCAATCATCATGTCCACCATGCGGTCAATCAGTTTTTCCAGCGCGATGACTTTGCGCGTCTGGCCGGTCGCGGGATCAACTTCGACATCGGCTAACTCGCCTTGAATGTCTTCGACACTGAGCACCATCGACGCTTCGCCGGCAATCGCGGCACCATAAGCCAACCAACCGGCGCTGCGGCCCATCGCTTCGCACAGGAAATACGTGCGGCTGGCGGCGGCGTCAAAGTTCAGGTTGCGAATTTCTTCGGCAAGCGTTTCAACTGCGGTGAAGTAGCCGAACGTAAAATCGATGCCCATGTAATCATTGTCAATTGTCTTGGGCAAATGAACGATCGGAAACCGCCGGGCCTGGGCCGGCAATCCGTCTTGAAACAGTTTCAACTTGTTGGCCGTTTTCAGCGTGTCATCACCACCAATCGAAATCAACGCATCGACTTCGAGTGAACACAGACCTTCGTAGACACGTCGCAGCGGTGCGACCAATTCATCGTTCTTCAAGTGATCGGGGCTGCTGACATGCTTGCCCGGATTGGTTCGCGCGGTGCCGATCATGATGCCGCGGCTGGTTCGCGCGTGAGTCAAATTCTCCTGCGTGAAGCGGATGTAATCGGTGCCTTCTTGCAGCGGACTGGCCGCCGTGTAATCGGCCAAGCGGCTGTATCCGTGCTTGATCCCGAACACCTGGGCACCTTCTTCGATAAACGAAAACGCGGCGGTGCTGATGACCGCGTTGGCGGCGGGCGCCGGTCCGCCGGCGAACAGGATGGCGACGCGCCGGATGTCGAGTTGGTGATGATTGTGCATGAGTGGTCGCGCCTTGAGAAGGTTAGTGGTGCCTGGATGATCGGTGTGGTGGAAAGGAACGACGTTACGAAATCAATTCGCGATCGACGAACTTGGTATCGCAGCGCCCGGCGAGAAACTCGGGATGTTGTAGCACACGCAGGTGGAAGGCGGCGGTCGTGGAAATGCCTTCGACCTGCAATTCCGCCAATGCCCGTCGCATCGTGATGATCGCTTCCTCGCGAGTTTCGCGGTGAACGATCAACTTGCCAATCATTGAATCGTAATGTGGCGGCACCGTGTAACCCGAGTACGCATGGGAATCAAACCGCACGCCGAACCCGCCGGGCGCAAACATGCTGGTAATCTTGCCCGGATTGGGCTGGAAATTTTTGTCCGGGTTTTCGGCATTGATGCGACACTCGATCGCCGCACCGATGCACGGCACCTGGTCCTGAGTCATCGTCAAGGGCAGCCCGCTGGCAACACGAATCTGCTCCTTGATCAAGTCGATGCCGGTGATCATTTCCGTCACCGGATGCTCGACTTGAATCCGTGCGTTGACTTCGATAAAGAAGAATTCGTTGTTGCGATCAACGATAAATTCGACGGTTCCGGCGTTGGTGTAATTGGCACCGCGCACCATCCGCACGGCGGCATCGCAAATCGCTTTGCGAGTTTCGTCGGGCAACGTTGAACTGGGCGCCTCCTCGATCAACTTTTGGTGCCGCCGTTGGACGCTGCAATCACGTTCGTGCAAGTGCAAGACGTTGCCGTGATGGTCGGCAATCACTTGGACTTCGATATGTCGCGGACGATCGACGTAACGCTCGAGGTACACCCCGCCGTTGCCAAACGCCGCCTGGGCTTCGTTGCGAGCTTGTTGCAGCGCGGCCGAAAGCACGCTTTCGTCGGTTGCGACGCGCATGCCTTTGCCACCACCACCGGCGGTCGCTTTGATCAACACTGGATAGCCGATTTCTTTGGCCACGCGGATCGCTTCGGCGTCGGAGTCGATCAAACCGTCGCTGCCTGGCACAACGGGAACGCCGGCCGCGATGGCGATTGATCGCGCGGTGTTTTTGTCGCCCAGTTTTTCCATCGCTTCGGGCATCGGGCCGATGAAGTCGATCTTGCAGCTTCGGCAGACTTCGTTGAAGTGGGCGTTCTCGGACAGAAACCCGTAGCCCGGATGGATCGCATCGGCACCACCGACTTCGGCGGCGCTGATGATTTGGTCGACGCGCAAATAGCTTTCGGCGCTGCGGGCCGGGCCGATGCAGAACGCTTCGTCGGCCAAGCGAACGTGCATCGAGTCGCGATCCGCTTCGCTGTAAACGGCCACCGATTGGATACCCATTTCGCGACACGCACGGATCACGCGCAGGGCGATCTCACCTCGGTTGGAAATTAAAATCCGGTTATACATGTCGCTAAGCCGAGGTATCGATCTTGAACAGAGGGCGACCAAAATCGACGGGCTGTTCGGTATCGACTAGCACCGCCGTCACCACACCGCTGATTTCCGCTGGGATTTCGTTGAACACTTTCATCGCTTCGATGATGCAAATCGTGGTATCCGCCGCGATCCGTTGGCCGACTTTGACGAACGGTTCGGATTGCGGATTGGGACGGCTGTAAAACGTGCCGACCATCGGTGCTTTGATGGTCACGATATTCGCCGCATCGGCCGCCGGGCCGGTCGGGGCTGCACTGGCAGCCGGCGCAGCGGTTCGCCCAGCGGCTGCGAACGCCATCGGTGCCGCC
>JBGSVE010000087.1:0-27006 GCA_041753075.1 Pirellulaceae bacterium | reverse complement strand
CAGGACTGGGCGCGACCGGCTGCGGTATATCAACCGGCATCGGCACCGGTAACGCAGTCGATTCTTGTGTCGCGGCCGGGCGCGGCGTGACCGGCAGCAACCCAGCCAACGGGTCTACCATCGGCTGAACCGCCACACCCTGAGCCACTAACTTACGATCGTATGCGGCTTTCTTGCTCGAGTCTCGCAAGATCACACACGCATTTTTGACCCAACCGGCGGCGGTTTGCCAAGTCGCGGCGTCGGTCGATTCGCGAGCCGCCTTCAGTTTATCGATTGTCGCTGCTGCGGACGCTTCGATTGTCGTCTTGTCAGACTCAAATAAATCCAGACCCAATACGTCGTAAGCATGGGGCGGATTATCGCCAGGCCGCAGCGACAACACGGATTCCGGTGTGGAGTGGGGCATGACGGGCGAAGTTCAAACAGGCAGGTAGGTTGGGAGGTATTGGAAGTATTCCATTGTGAATAGAAAGCAGTGGCTTTGTCAAAGCGAGTGTCGCCAAAGTGCCGCAATCGCATCGACCAACCAGCGTGGCTCGACGACCGGTGAAAGCTGTGACAATTCAGCCAATACCACCGCGTCGCCGCCAGTAAAAACGATTGCCGCACCCGAAAACCCTAGTCGCGCGACGCCCTCGCGGACCAAACGATCGATCGCCGCCGCCCCGCCGATCAACACGCCGCTGCGGATCGCCGACGCTGTATCGACCGCTGGCAAATCCAACGACGCTGGCGAAAACGCTTCGCCGAGCGGCAACTCGATTGTCGGCAACAAGTCGGTGCCTCGCGCCAACGACTCGAACTGCAAATTCAATCCTGGCAAAATCGCACCGCCGAGAAACTCACCCGCTGCATTGACAAAATTGACCGTCATCGCTGATCCCGCACTGACAACTACCGCGTCTCGGCCAGGATATTGACGCGTCGCCATCCAGGCGGCGAGCAAGCGATCAATGCCGACGCGCTCCGGGTTGGGCAAATTGACCACCAGAAGAATGTCGCCATGTTCGATCACATGAACCGCATGCTCGGGAAACGATTCGCTCAAACGGTTAACTAGCGCCTTGGTCATCGGCCGGTTGACGCTGGCAATTCGCCACTGCAGCACACGCGACCGTGTTTCCGCAATCACCGCGTTGATGATACACTCGGCCCAATCGGCGGCACGTAGTGAAATGGATTGCAATGCTTGGTCACCCACCGCCCATTTTGCCGCCGTGTTTCCCAAGTCGACCGCAATCGTCACCGAGCCCGAAGTGTCGCCCGCCGGCGGACCACCGGCACGCGATCGGCTCAAGGCGTTCCCTCGTCGAAATTGCACGGTTGGTTATCGTTGGACAACGTCGCGGTCAAACCGACCAAGTGCGGAGGAACGCGGCGCGCTTTGGTTGGCTTGTTCGTCACTGCGGTCTCCGGTGAAACCGCTTGTGAAGCAGTTTGCGAATCAACCTGACCGGCGTCACCGTCTTGCCACGACAGCGGCTGGGGCGATTTTTCCTGCGACGTGCGCCATGCGGCCAAACGCGCCGCAATTTCACGAATCAATTCATCAAGACCATCGCCGGTCACGGCGCTTACCGAGCCGACCGGTTTTCCAATTGCGTCCGCAAGCGCCAAGCGAGTTTCCTCGGAGCCGGGCAATTCACTTTTGCTGATCATGACGATCTCGTCGCGCGTTGCCAAGTCAGGACTGTAGCTTTCCAGCTCGCTGCGAATCGTCAAGTAGTTTTTGATCGGGTCCGAGCCATCGCTGGGCATCGGTTCGACCAAGTGGACCAGCAACCCGGCACGTTCGACGTGGCGCAAAAATTCATGCCCCAGCCCAATGCCCTCGCTGGCCCCTTCGATCAAGCCCGGAATGTCGGCCAGCACAAACGAGCTGTCCGCCGTCGGACGCACCAAACCAAGGTTAGGAAACTTTGTCGTAAAGGGGTAATCAGCGATTTCGGGACGGGCGGCCGACATGCGGCTGAGCAACGTGCTCTTGCCGGCGTTGGGCATACCAATCAAACCCACATCGGCGATCGATTTCAGTTCCAAGATCACGGCGCGGACCTGGCCGTCTTCGCCCGGCGTCTTCTCCCGCGGGGCTTGATTTTGCGCCGATTTGAAATGGACATTGCCCCGACCTTTCTTGCCACCGCGGACAACAACGACGCGGTCACCGGGATACAACAAATCTTTGATCACGAAATGATGTTGGGCGTCGATCAACGCCGTGCCGGGCGGGACGTACAACGTCAAATCGCGGGCGTTGCGACCGTGGCAACCCTTGCCTTGGCCGGGAACACCGCTGGGGGCACGCCAAAACTTGCGGTTGGCAAATTGCGACAAACTGTTGACGCCATCGCGAGCTTCCAAAATGATGCTCGCACCCTCGCCACCGTCGCCACCGTCGGGACCGCCTTTGGCAACATATTTTTCGCGTCGGAAGCTTACGCAACCATCGCCACCACGCCCGGCGCGGAGTTCAATTTCGACACGATCAACGAACATCAGTCAGCGGTCTTTTTGTAGGACACTTTGCGCTGGCCCTCACTACGGGTGACAGAAATTGTAGAACGGTTGTCCCCAACCGTTTGGGAACGAGCAAACGCCTGGGGACAGCCGTTCTACGAATTGTCTTAGCGCGAACAATAAAGTGATACGAACCTATACCGCCAACGCATCGATATTAATACGGCGACCTTCGCGATCGAAACGCACCGTGCCGGCAATCAACGCGTATAACGTGTAGTCACTGCCGCATCCGACGTTGCGGCCGGGATGAAACTTGGTGCCAACTTGGCGAACCAGGATACTGCCAGCCGTCACGCTTTGGCCGCCAAAACGCTTCACACCGCGACGCTGTGCATTGCTGTCGCGTCCGTTGCGGCTACTGCCTTGGCCTTTCTTATGTGCCATGATCCAAACTTGCTAGTCAAAGGGTTTTTCAGATTGATAACGGGCCACGCCGACGAATTTCGCTGGCGACCCTCCCCGTAAATTATCTGAATAGCCATTGATAATCAAGCCGTTCCTTCAATCCGTACTGATCCAAGACGTATTTTTGTTGCACGTCGTCCTGGTAAGCCGGGATTCCGAAGCGGATTCGGTCCTCGGTTTGGCGGATCGCATCGCCCGGGCGGAAGAAATTGAGCTGCAACGCCTTGCGGGTATAAGGAGCGTCTTCGCCCTCGCCGTCTTGGCGAAACGCATTGGTCAGCCCGTAAACGTAAATTGACAAAAAGTCGATCGTCGGATCGATATCTTCCCAGGTCGCCACGCCCCAAACGCCCGGAGCCGCTTCATCCGTGGATCGCGGAATCTCAACTTTGGTGATTTCGATGCTGTTCAACAAGGGTGCGGTGATTTGTTCGCGAGCGGCGATCTTTTCCTTGGCCGTTGGCAATATCCGGTCAAGGTATTTCTTGCCCGAGAGGTGGTCTTCCAGCACCAAAGTTGGGAACACTCGGCGCTGCTCGTATCCAATCCCTTCGATTCGCTTATACAACGGAGCTCCGCCGACATCGTCCGCTGCGGGTCGCAAATCGCCGCCGCGGTAGCGCACGCGGTAGACCATGTACCAAACCAACTTGCGCGACATCTTGCCGCTGGGTTGGGGCACGTCAATGTAAATTTGGCGTAACGGTTTAAACGAGAACTCGAAGCAATAGATTTCGCGGCGATAGATCACTTGCCGAGCCATCTCGACCAGCGTTCGTGTGCGGGCGTCGAAGTTCGGGCGGCCATCAACGAACTGCGGCGAGCCCCATTCAATTTCCGGATGCGCGTCGATCAAGGATTGCAGCGTCGTCGGGCCGGCGAAGGTTTCGTCCGGGTGCGGTGCCGGGTCGATCACGTTAACAACGCCGGGCGCGAAGACGGTGGATTCGAACCGCACCGGTGCCTGTTCGTCTTGCTTGGCAACCGAACCGTCCTGGGCCACCACCGGCCAAGCCGCCAGCACTAGAAACGGCAATAAAGGTGTCCGACACCTTATTCTCAATAAGGACATTGCAATTGCCATAACGGGGAACCTATTTGCGAGCAGGCTGGGTGGCGGTAGTCGCGACAGCCGCCAACTCGTCTTCAGTGGGAATGAATTGTAACGAAGCACTGAATTGTACATCGGCACCGGCGAAAGCGTCCAAATCATTTCCGCCTACGGTCATCGTGGCGAGCAAACGTTTGCCCGAATCGTCTGAGAAGTGCAAAAATACCCATTGCACCGGCACACCCTCGACCGCGCCCTGGGCCGAAACCCGCAGCACTCGCAAACCGGCGCGGTTGACCTCCTCGCGCGACTCAATCAATTGGCTGAACCGTTTACCGAGCGATTGTTTGATGTCGCCGACAAATGCCGACATCGTCAATTGCGTTCCCGCTGCCATTTTGCCCGCCGGTCGCACGTCGCACTGCGCCACACCGCGGTCGTTTTCGATCATCCGCAGCATCGTCGCGCCGGGCACGTCCGACATGATTTTCCAGCGACGATCCATCAACACCGCAAACCCAACGGCGGAGCTGGACCATTCCAAATACAACCGACCATCGGGGATCGCGCCCAACGGAGCGGCAGGCGGGATCGATGACAATCTCGCGGGCGTTTCCAGCGGTTTGCGAATCATTTTGACCGTCGCGGCGACGTCGAAACCAGGCTCCGACTTGCCGATTTCGCGTTGCTCGCGGATCGCCACGGCCAACCAGTTCGTCGCCATCGCAGCGCGATCAAAAACCATTTTGCCGACCAGGTCAATCGTCGTCGGCACGCCACCAACGGAACCTTGGACTTTGCCCTTGAGATGAATTTTGGCAACGTCGGCATCCAGTGAATTGATTTCGCCAATCACGTCGCTGTCGTTCACCGAGGCCAACGACAACCATTTGGCAAGCACTTCTTTATCAAGACTGTAAGTGTCACCGGATTGGATCGGTTTGGTCGGCAACAATCCGTCGACGGCCAAACTGCTGGTCGGCAATTCGAGCAATTCCCACTCCATGCCGCTGAGGTATGTTTCGGGGCTGAACATCAACCACTTAGGCTCTTCGCGGCGAACCATCAAGTATTGCGACGATTTACGCAGCTCGACGCGTCGCTCGGTCTTGCCCACGGTGCCTTCGCGATTGGCTTCGTGGTAATGACGCTCGGCCGCGGCGACGGTGCGGTCGCTGGCGTAGCCGAGAATCCGTTCTTCCCAATCGAGCACCGATTTGCTGCGCAACGGAATCTGTTGGGCTCTTTCCTTCGAGACCAGCGCATTGCGGGGCACATTCACATTGCCCTCGACATCCATTTCGACCCGCACACGGAACAGTGACCGCGAGGCGTCGGCGACCAGCAAAACTGCATCGGCCGAATCGTTGGCCTTGGCATCGTCGGCCGCAGTCGCACACTTTGTGGTGGCCAATCCACCCGCCGCCAACATCGCGACCTGCAGCAACCAATCACGCCGGCAACCAAGGTCCTGACCCATGTAGCGCTCGCTCATCAAAAATACCCATTCCAAGGACGGTCAACCATACATCCCGAAAAATCGGCACAGTCGAACCCGATTCTGCAACGGAAACGGGCAGTCGGTTCAACAAAAATTGTAGAACGGTTGTCCCCAACCGTTTGGGAAGGCTTAAAAAGTTGGGCACAACCTTATCGCCTGCCAAATTGGCTGCAAACCGATCAAGCCGCCATAGTCAGTCGCATTCTGAGAATCGCCATTGCGTCTTTTTGATCACGTTTTTTGCAAAAGCTTGTAAGATTTTCCAGCTTGAGTCCCCTAATACCAAGAAGGTTTCACCGTTGTCGAAATACATTTCAGCGCCTATTGACGCTAAAATCCTGACGTTGCCGCTACTAGCCAGAATCATTTTTCATTTTTTCTTCGTTTTGGTCCCAAATTTCCTACAATACCTTGGTCAGTTGGCAGCCGTAGCCAATGCAAGCATTGAGCAAGGTGCAGTTTGACATGCATCGAAGCTTCGTAAGGCTTGTGGTTAATGAAGGTTAAGGCGACACCAAGTGAACTTTTTTGGAATCTGGGTGTCTAACTCGGGAACGGTTTTGCGGTTAAGGCCGTAACATCAAAACGCAGAGTCGGCAAGTTCGCTTTGAGGACGTTCGCCTCAGGATGAGGCGGAACCCGGTCAAACATGACACAGCAGTCGAGTGGTCCGCCGGGACCGCATGGAAATTTCGATCAAATCGGTGTCAGCACTGGGAGATGGATAAGATGCACGAAGAATATCGAGACGCCAAAGTAAAAGAGCTCCGTGACCAATTGGTACGGTTTACTCCGAAGGTACAGAAAGTCGAATTGACGGCTCGGGCTGAGCAGTTGCTGGCCGAAATTGAGCCCGATCGGGCGTATGCCTACGACTTCATTTGCTTTCGGATTACCAATTATCGGCCACAGCAACCGTCGCGAGTGACGATCGCATCAGCCGACATCAAAAACGACCTCCGCTTGTTGATCGAAGATATCAGCGAGTCGGCCGACGTAAACGTCAAAGACAGTGGCGAACAAGTCCACACGGTCGAAGATCTCAGCCGGTTGTTCAACGTTTCGACCAAGACAATCAGCCGTTGGCGCGATCAAGGTTTGGTCGGTCGCCGGTTCATATTCGGCGGGCGTCGTCGCGTTGGTTTTCTGCAAAGCAGCGTCGATCGTTTTGTTGCGGGAAATCGGGAACGCGTGCAACGTGGCGAGCGTTTTAGCCAGTTGACCGAGACCGAAAAGACCCAAATGATCGAGCGCGCTCGTCAATTGGCTGACGCGGGTTCGAGCTTGTCGGAAGTCACGCGGACGCTTGCCAGCCAGATGCAGCGCAGTCCTGAAACGATTCGTTACACGCTTAAGAATTATGACTCCGACAACCAAGCGATCGCTATTTTCCCTAGCCATCGTGGTGCGTTAAGTGATGATGATAAGCGAACGATTTACCAAATGTCGCGACGTGGCAGCACGGTGCCCCAGTTGTGCAAGCGGTTCGGGCGCACGCGCAGTAGCATCGAACGCGTTCTGCAGGATACGCGCCAAGAACGGATCGCCGAGTTACCGCTGGATTACATCTATAACGAAGAGTTCGAGAACGCATCGCGCGACGACGAATTCCTCGGTGCTGAGCCCGCTCCCGCAGTGGCTCCGCGGAAAGTGCGTGCGCCCAGCGGATTGCCCAGCTACTTGGCGGCGCTCTATGACGTGTCGCTGCTCAGCCGCGAGCAGGAATATCACCTGTTCCGCAAGATGAATTATTTGAAGCACAAGGCCAGCAAGCTGCGTGATTCAATTGATAATTCGCGCAGCGGCAGGAACGCGGTAATGGACCAAATCGAGGCGATCTATGAATTAGCAGTCAAGACAAAGAATAAGATTGTCCAATGCAATCTGCGTCTTGTGGTTTCGATCGCCAAACGGCACATGAACGCGACCGACGATTTCTTCTCGTTGGTCAGCGACGGCAATATGTCGTTGATCCGCGCCGCAGAAAAATTTGATTACTCGCGAGGCAACAAGTTCAGTACCTACGCTTCATGGGCGATCATGAAGAACTTCGCGCGAACCATTCCGAACGAGTTCAAGCATCGTGATCGGTTCCGCACGACCGCGGAAGAGATGTTTTTGGCGCAGCAGGATCAACGCAGTGATCCCTACGTCGAAGAAAACGCTCACCAACGTCGTCAGCGCGAACTGAGCAGAATCCTAAACCGCCTGGACGAGCGTGAGCAGAAGATCATCATGGCGCGTTTCGGACTCAGCCGTGGAACCGAACCGCTGACGCTTAAAGAAGTCGGCGAGGAACTCGGCGTTACCAAAGAGCGAATTCGCCAACTCGAAGCCCGAGCGCTAAGCAAATTGCGCGAAGCGGTTGATGAGTCCCGCATCGACGTCGAACTCGGTTCATGAAGACCGAGCAGATTGTAGAACAATGGTCCCCAATTGTTCATCGGGATGTGCGTGCGATAGCTGACGCAAGGGTTTAGTGTTCGCCCCGCTCTTTGCATCTTAAATAGGATGGCTAGAAGCATAGTTTGCACCTTTGGATGAGGTGCAACGGCATTGTGCGACGAGAAAACCGTTAGGCGGTTGTGATTGCGCCATGATCCGCTTACGCTCGAAATAAAGGCTGCGTTTGGTGACAAGGCTGCGCTTGGCAAGGCTGCGCTTGGTGCCAGCCACAACGAATGGCACTGTCCCGAATGGCACTGTCCGCACGAATGGCACTGTCCTAAACTGACTTTGGAGGACTGCACGATGAACATTGAAGCATTTATTGACACGCTGGATATTGAGCCGCAACAGGCTGCATTTGACCTGCTTTGGCAACGACTATCTGCCGACCCGCAATCGCTGCCTTCTCCTGCTTGGCATGGTGAAGTGCTTGCATACCGGAGAGAGAATTTTAGCAGCAATCCAAAGATGTCGGTTGTCGACGCAAAAATTGAAGTGAAACGGATGGTCGATGAACGTCGAAGTTCTCGATGAGGCTCGCCGCGATATTATCGGTGACATGGCGTTCTATACGTTGGCAGCATGAACCGTGCGCGTGAAACGAGATTGCCAGGCATCTGCCTCGCAAAATTACTTATTGACCTTTCCGAAACTGCATGCTCGCATTTGCTACAACATTCTCTTTACCTTTCGGCTCAACACTTTTACGGATCGCAATGATGAACTCGTTTTTCTTTTGGCTCACTGTTGCCGCTGGTGTTGGTGCGTTGCTCTCGCAAATTGTGCATCCCGGTTTACTCGAAATTGTGATTGTCGTCGCCCTCGCCAACTTTGCATTCTACGGATACCGGCGAATGACCAGGGCACGCTTCCTTCATGCGTAGCTCGTACTGTCCGCATTCCCAAGGCGGCGAATAACAAAACCATGCAACGGAGCGGCGAAGTCACGTTTCTTTGCAGTGGTTTAATCGCTCGTCGCCGCTCGCTGATGGTCGAAGTTATCCGACTGAAATCCATGACTGCCCAACACAACGATCAAATCGGACATTACGAAAACAAGCTCGCCTACGAGATTGACTCGTGGGACTTGAGCGTTGCCCTTGATTCCGGGGCGGCGATCGTCGTCGTTGATACTCGATCTGCGGATGCCTATAACGCTAGGCATATCCCCGGTTCAATTAACCTTCCACACCGAACAATGTCCCCCGAAACGACTTCTGCTATCGACCGCAACGCCACTGTCGTTGCATACTGTGATGGCATCGGATGCAATGCATCGACCAAGGGCGCCCTTAACTTGGCTCGCTTGGGTTTTAACGTACGCGAACTGATTGGCGGCCTCGACTGGTGGGTACGCGATGGACACGCAACACACAACTTAACGACTTCTGGCGATGCCGTTACGTGCGGTTGTCGCTGATTCCATCCCGGCGGATAGCAAATAAGTCTTTGACATCGCGAGCTTGCGAGCCGATGCTCAAGGACTTGGTTCAAGTAGCCCGGGCTCCCGCTCTTGGGATTCGCTTCGACGGACCTGCTGGATTCGCGCGCACCCGACGACCACTGGTGGCTCAAGGCCGTCTTCTCCACGATCGCCGAAGTCGATTGATCTCTCAGAGACTCCATAGAGCATTTGGCTTTCTGATGCTCGGCGCCCTGGAGGTCGGGCGAACTAGCTTGTATGTGTTGGGGACGATTCGAGGTCATGGATGGTTCTTCATTGGTTATTTTCAACTACAAGACGTTTGGTCCTTCGAGTCGCCATTGCTTGCTCATCTTTGTCCGCCGAACCCAAGACGAAGGCTCGACACATGAACTTGTACCTGGAAATTGGGTGGGGCAGTAAAGTGCTTGAACCGCTCGATGGGATCAGGAAAAAGCCAAGCTTAGGTAGCAGCGAAGTGACCTGGACCGTTTTGAATGCCAGAAAGTTGCGCAAATCGACAATTGATGTAAGGCCAATGTTTGAACAGCCCAGACTGGCGCCCTCCCGCTCACTTTGCTTGATGCAAACGATCCGCGTCGGCGGCGGAACCGCGGGCGACTTTGTTCCATTCGCCGTAGGCCGGGTTCGGCAAAATCACCCACTGGGTTCCGAACATCGAATCGTGTTCGTCGACGGTTGTGAATCGACCATCCGGTCCCAGTTCGGAATCGTAGCGAAACGCTTCGTCGAAGTCGCGCAAGTTATCACCCACATAAACTATCACCTCGAACCGATCGGTTACCGCCTTGCGCCGCGACGTTTTGTTCGAGCCGGTTTCCTCGTTGGCGCAGTGCAATTGATCACCGGGCACCGCGACGCCCAATCGTGTCAACGCCGACATCGTCTGCGCTTTCGCGCGTTCGTCGCGATTGGTGATGTAGACTGGTGCAATGTCCAACTCGCGCAATCGGTCGATGAACCGCTTTGCCCCGGGGATCAAGCGAACTTGGTCCGCACCGCCGTCTTCCCACAAGCTCCACTGGCGAATGTCGAAGGCGCGCTTGGCGCGCATCTGCTCGGCCTGAAACACGCCGTTGTCGAAAATTGTTTCGTCGAGGTCCATGACGACGGCCAGCGGTTTGGTCGTCGCACCGAGGCGAGTTTGTTGTTCTTCGGCCAATCGCGCGGCCCAACGAAATGTTTGCAAACATACGGCGCGGTATTCGGCGGAGGTTTGCATGTAAAGACTGGCATCGAGCCCGCGATACGGTGGTGAATCGGGCGGTGAAATCGTGGTGACCGATTCTTGGCCAAGCGAAAGCGAGTTCAAGGCAATCAGCAGCCAACATTGAGCGGCGATGGAAAGCGTCTTCATGCAGGGAATCACAGTGAGGGTGCTACGAACATTATTTACCGCACGATGCAAATGATATAATCAAACGAGGTGATTCGCATCCGACGAATCACGACGCTCCCGATGCACGGAAAAAATGATGAATGCGACGGCTGTTGTTGGCGATGGGCTATTCCCGCTGGCACCTTACAAAACCGCCACGGCGGCTGATTTACAGGCTCGAATCGAAGCGGTCCGCCAAGAAATGGGCGATCGCTTGATGATTCTTGGCCATCATTACCAACAAGACGAAGTGATCGCGCACAGCGATTTGCGCGGCGATAGTTACCAGCTCAGCCGCATGGCGGCGGACAGCGAATCGTGCGAGGCGATTGTGTTTTGCGGTGTCCACTTCATGGCCGAGACCGCCGACATGTTGGCCAACCGACCGGAAAAATTAACGCAACGTGACGGTCGCCGCGTGTCCGTTGTGTTGCCCGACATGGCCGCAGGTTGCTCGATGGCCGACATGGCGGGGATCAAACAAGTCGAAGCCGCCTGGGCCGATATGGGCGAAGTGATCGATACCGAGCGGGTCATTCCCGTGACGTACATCAACAGCGCCGCAAGCTTGAAGGCGTTTTGTGGCCTCCATGGCGGGATCGTTTGCACCAGCAGTAACGCCAAAGCGGTTTTGCAATGGGCGTTCGAGCGTGGTGATCGCGTGTTCTTTTTTCCTGACCAACACCTGGGCCGCAATACGGCGCTGAAGATGGATATCACTCCGGTGCAGATGCCGGTTTGGGACCCGTATCAATTGGAATTGGGCGGCAACACCGACTTGGCGTTGCAAACCAGTCGCGTGATTTTGTGGAAAGGTCATTGCAGCGTTCACCAGATGTTTCGGCCTGAGCATGTCGTTCAATTTCGCCAGCAGCATCCGGGGATCAAGATTTTGGTTCACCCGGAATGTCCGCGTGAAGTCAACGACATCGCCGATGTGTCCGGCAGCACTGGCAAGATCATTCAAACGGTGCGCGACAGCCCCGCCGGATCAAAATGGGCGATCGGAACGGAGTTGCACTTGGTCAACCGGCTCAAGGCCGAGCATCCTGAGCAAGAGATCTATTTCCTCAGCCCCGTTGTCTGCATGTGTGCGACGATGTACCGGATCGATTTACCGCATTTGTGCTGGAGTTTGGAGAACCTGCGAGCCGGTCATGCGGTTAATGTGATCGAAGTTGACCCCGAGGTGACGCGATGGAGTTTGGTGGCGCTGGAAAGAATGTTGGCGGTAAAATAAAACACTTCGAGCTTGATGCGGATGAGAGGATTTGAACCTCCACGCCCGTATAAGGGGCACTAGATCCTGAGTCTAGCGCGTCTGCCAATTTCGCCACATCCGCGTGACTTGCCGGTGCTGGGTTACGTTTGTGAAATAGGTGAGCGGATCGGCGCTAGCCGCCGGTGCTTTTCGGCCGGTGGCTAGCGCCAATCCGCTCACGATCTTATTAACTAAGTCGTAGCGCAGCACTAACGAGCGCTAAAATTATCGAGATCGATTAAAAGTCGCAAGGCGGCTTGAGATTTGATTGGGCGATGGCGCGACGTTCACGCCGCCACCGGTGCGACATCGCCGCGGAGCTTCTTCACCATCATCACGACCGCCAAAATCAGCGTGCCGACGGCGACGCCTAGCAAACCCTCGAGCGCCAGGCTGGTCAGCCAATTGGCCAAGTTGCCGCCAACGGCAATGCCCCCAGCTAACTGGGCGACGTGCTCGATCGCATGATGTAGCGCGGGTACGCCGTGTGCCAAGATTCCGCCGCCGACAAGAAACATCGCCACCGTACCGACGACCGACAAAAATTTCATCAACCACGGGGCCGCCGCCAAGATAAACCCGCCAATCGCGCGGCGGGTCGATTGAAACGCGTTGTCGCCCTTGGCCGCGAGCATTCTCAATCCCAGGTCATCTAATTTGACGATGCCGGCGACCAAACCGTAAACACCGATCGTCATCAACAACCCCACGGCGACCAACACGAACACGCGAGTCATGAAATCAACTTCGGTAAGGGTGCCCAAAGTGATCACGATGATTTCAGCCGACAATACAAAGTCGGTACGAATCGCACCGCGAATTTTCTGTTTTTCGTGGGCCACCATGTCGATCGATTCGGTGGCGACGGCAGATTGAAGTTCCGCGTGCTCGGCGGCCTCATCCGCGCGGGAATGCAGGAATTTGTGGGCCAGTTTTTCGCAACCCTCGAAGCACAGGTATGCTCCACCGGCAATTAGCAATGGTGTGATTGACCAGGGTGCCAGAGCGCTGAGCGCCAGCGCCGTCGGCACCAAAATGGCTTTGTTGAGCAGCGACCCTTTGGCGACGGCCCACACCACGGGCAACTCGCGGCTGGCATCGACACCGGTGACTTGTTGAGCGTTGAGGGCCAAGTCGTCGCCCAGGACACCGGCGGTTTTCTTCGCGGCAATTTGGGTCAACACCGCCACGTCATCAAGGATCGACGTGATGTCGTCGAGCAATAACAACAATCCACTTGCCACGAATCTAAGCTCCTATTGAAGAACAATTATCCCAATTGTTCATGCGTTACAGCGTCCCAAACGATCGGGACAATTGTTCTACAATGAAAATCGATGCACCCAGTGTATCGGTCGGCTTACAAGAACGCATCCAGACCACGGGCTTCGAGTTCCTTGACGGCTTCGCGTACCCGTTCTTCGGAACGTTTGGGCGCGACCAATGTTGCGTTGCTGGTATGCACGACCACAAGGTCATCCAGGTCGATCGTGATGATCGCATGGTCGGCCTCGCCATAAACAATGCAATTCTTGGTGTCGATGGCGACGTGTGTGCCACGAACCGAATTGCCGCTGGCATCGGGTGCCCTCAGCCGCGCAATCGCTTGCCAACTGCCGACATCGTCCCAATTAAACGGTGCTTCGATAACGGCCACATTGTCGTGCCGTTCCATCACCGCGTAGTCGATCGATTTGCCTTGGATCTTGGCAAAGCGATCAGCCAACACGGCGTCGAATTGGTCGGTGCCAACGGCCGACGCGATTGCATCAATGTGTGACGCCATCGCCGGTTCGTGTTTGCGCAGCAGGTCAAGGATTAACTGCGCACGCCAAAGGAAAATACCGCTGTTCCAATAAAACGTACCCGCCTGGCAATACTCTTTGGCCGTCGCCAGGTTCGGCTTCTCGCGAAAACGAACGACCTCGAACGCCTTGGCACCGGACGACTCGATCGCGGTACCGCGTTGGACATAACCGAATGATTCTGCGGGGTAGCTTGGCTTGATCCCAAACGTCACGATCCGCTGGGGGTCGGCGTCGACGAGCGACACTCCTTGAGTCACGGCGGCTTGGAATTGGGCATCGGTGCTGATCACATGGTCCGCTGGCATGACCAACATCGTTGCATCGGGGTCGTGGGCGACCAGCATCGCGGCGGCCAGGCCGACGCAGGGGGCGGTGTCGCGTTTGCAAGGTTCGCCGACGACGAGTGACGTTGGCAACTGCTGGCTAATCGCCGCGACCAGCATTGCATTGGTTACAACCATGCAGCGATCGGCGGGCACCAAATCGCCAAGTCGCCCCGCAGTGTCCTGGATCATCGTGCGATCCCCGGTGAAGCAAAGCAGTTGTTTCGGTGTATCGCGGCGTGAAGCTGGCCAGAAGCGTGTGCCGCTTCCTCCGGCCATGATGACGGCGTGGAGCATTCGTTTGGTTGGTTCGAGGGTGAAAGCAACGTGTGAAGTTGCAATCTAGCCGCCGAAAACGGCACTGTCACCGGGATGTAGTCTTTCGATTTGCGTTTTGTTGTCATGGCCGCAATGCCGGCTGACCTGAGGTCATCTGGGCCGCTGCGTGAAGTCAGAGGTTCACCAGTTTCTAGGAGGCCCTGACAGGTTTGGCCGAATCGAGTTCACGATAAAGTTGCGAACCGTTCTTTCGTCTTTGGTTGCTCCCCACCCTTTCTATAGTCCAATTACCGCCCAAACGATTGGGACATTCGTTCTACAAATTGGTGGCGAGAAGTTTAGATCAATCTCGGCTCAATAGAACTGCGTTGGCGTTGCCGTGACTGGTGTGAGTTAGCACCAATGCCAACGGCTTCTCCAGCACCGCCGGCTCACTGGGGAATCGATTTGCCAAGTGAGTATGAATGCCGTCTGCATGGGGTGTTGCTGGCACGATTTGGTGCATTAGGCTCATCACGGCAGTCACCAAATGCAGTGCCCCGGTTGCTGCGCCGCAGTGTCCACAGAGCGAAATCGGTGCGACGATTGGTGCGTCACATCGCAGTTCGCAGATTGCTCGTCGTTCCGCTTCGTCGCGTTGCCAATCGCCCGTACCATGTGAGACGATCAAACCGACGTCACTGGGCTTCATCTTGGCGACCTCCAATGCACCGCGCACCGCCAGCAAAATCGCTGCGGCCGATCCTCGTTGATTCGCCGGTGGAGCCACAAACCGCGAAGCATAACCGACGATTCGGGCGAGCGAATGGGCACCACGCGCCGCCGCCGCATGACCGGACTCCATCACCAACGTCGCGGCGGCCTCGCCCAGCACCACACCGCTTGGCGATACGGCATGCGGACGGCTGGCTGCGGTAATTTCATCGGGAACCACTGGTACCGGCGAATCGCCGCGATACACCAAATACGTTTCATCGATCCGCGACCCCGTCGCGCCACAAATGACCGCGTCGGCAACGCCGCGCTCCAGCGCTCCAATCGATTCGATCACCGCTGAGGTCGCCGAGACGTCGCCGGAGACGATCGTGTTGTTCGGACCCATCGCACCAATCGAGATTCCGACGTGGCAGGCGGCCATGTTGGGTAAGTACTTCAGCATCCACAGCGGCATGATGTCGGCCATCGCCTGGGTGCCAAATTTCTTGATATCGCAAACGTGATTTTCGTCCACGCTGTGGCGCACGGCGTCGAGCAATTCCTCGGCGGGACCATACAACATTTGCGAGCCAAAGATGGTCGCGATGCGGTGGGGATCGATCGTTTTGGAATCGATCGCGGCGGCCAAGCGCGATTGTTCCATCGCCATTTGCGACGCGGCAAAGCTGGTTTGCAATTCCCGCCCCATGACCTTCAACGCTTTCCGCGGGCGGACAAATTGTGCGGCATCAAATCCGAGAATGGGACCACCGATCCAGTGGCCAGGGGCGGCGGAGGTTCGCCAGTCGGCCGGCGGTTTGGGTCCGCCATCATCGCGATCGGCTAATGATCGAATGCCGCTACGACCATGTTGCATCGCATCCCAAAACGCTTCGACGCCAATTCCGCACGCCGCCAATACACCCACGCCTGTGACGACAATATCGCTAGGCATGGGTGATTTCGGCCGATCGTTTCATGTTCAACCGCAAACCCTGTTACTACGCTGCTTGATTTTCGGGCTGAGGCTTTTGTAGAACGGTTGTCCAAGCCGAGACAATCCACTAGCTGACTGTCGAAGCTTTTTGGGGCGTCTTCGTCGCGTCTTCGTTGGGCGAATTGTCGTGCATCGCCTCGGGAATATCAGCACCCTTGACTGGCACTACATTGTGGAACACGGCAAACTCTTTGACTTCGCTGTTCTTCGCTTTGGTAGTCGCCTTGGACTCGCTAACTTTCGCTTCGGTGATGATCGTTTCAATCACCTTGCGCTCGACGATCTGGTTGCGAAGCGCATCCATCTGGCCGGCCTTTTCGAGTCGGGCGCGAATTCGTCGTGGTGATTCGTCGCTTTGTTGAGCAATCAGTTCAATTTCCGAATCGTAATCTTCGGCGTCGGCCTCGATCTTCAACTCTTCGGCGATCTGTTCCAAAATAAAGTGCTCACGCAGCGCCACTTCGGTCTCCGCTTGAGCATTTTGGCGCATCGCGTTGACGTACCGGCGAACTTCCTCCTCGCCAAAACCGCTGCGACGAAGCTCCAAAATTTTGCGTTGCAATTCGCGTGAGGTTTGGCGTTTGACCAACTCGATCGGCAACTCAAAATTTGCATTGTCGGTCAGCAGGTGAACCACCGCTTTGCGCACTGATTGTTGTTCGCGATACTTAGCTTGACGCACCAAACTATCGCGAACGAAGCCGCGGAACTCATCTTCGGACTCGAAGTCACCGATTTCTTGCAGGTAGCTGGGCGTCAACTCGGGCAAATGGCGGTGCAGCACTTCGACCACATGGACTTCGGCTTGAACCTGTTTGCCACGAAATTCCTCGTCGTCAACGTTGTCGCTCATAGTCACGGCAACCGTTCGCGTGTCGCCTTCGATCACGCCGACCATCACCTTGGCAAATTCATCGCAAGTCGCATCGGACAATGACAACGTGTCGGTCAAGGTTACGTATTCTTCGTCCAACTCCGATAGGTAGCGACCATCGGCGGTGAACTTGACGTTGACGAGCAAGCGGTCGCCCTGGACCGCCGCATCATCGGTCGCTTCCATCGCTGCGTTGCGGCTGAGCAAACCCTCGACGGCGGTATCAACATCTTGGTCGGAGATCTCTTCGACGGGCTTGGTCAATTGCAGCCCCTTCCAGTTCGGCGTCTCGAATTCCGGACGCACTTCGATCGTAAACTGGTACTTAAAGTCGCCAGACTCGGGCAACGATACCGAATCGAAGTCAAACGTCGGTTCGCCGATTGCCGAGAATCCTTGTCCTTCGGTGACCTGGGCCAGACTGTCCATCACCAGATTCGCTTTAACGCGCTCGTGAATCGTTTCCTTGAATTGCTTTTCCACCAATTTCCGTGGAGCTCGTCCGGCGCGAAATCCAGCAACCTGAGCATCGGGTACTAATTCGTCAAACGAAGTTTTCAGGTAGCGATCAACTTCGCCCCGGGGAATGGTTACGACAACTTCGCGGACGCAAGACTGCGGGCTGGAAATCGCAACGTCCAACGTCAGCGGTGCCTTTTCAGGTGTTTCAACTTCGGGGGCTTCTTGCGTGGACATCCTAATGCGAGCCTCAAAAACGGTGGCGATACGGGAGAACGGGTTCATCGCGTGAAGATCTCAACACGCCGTGGGGACGAGATTTTAGCCTTGAATCGCCGATTGTGGGAGCCCTACCCTCTGGCCAAGTGCCAAAGATTATTTGCGGCTGAATTTTGCACGTCGGACGGACAAACCGTCGACCGCTATCGATTTGATCCACCAGGTTAGGAAGTCACCGACGAATCGGCCATTGTTTCGGCGTAGCGTGATTGCAGCGATTGGACTTCGAGCGACTCCTGGCGCAGCGCCGTCATCGCACCCGCGGCGGCTTCGGCGGCGGCCAAGGTGGTGATGCACGGTACGCCCGCCTGAACTGCGGCGGCGCGAATTTTGCCCTCGTCGGTTCGCGCGCCTTTGCCGCTGGGCGTGTTCAAAATCAATTGCACCTCGCCGTTCTTCAAGTAATCCAGCAAGTTCGGATTGCCCTCGACAATCTTCTTGACCCGCGTCACCGGAATCCCCGCCGCCTCGATGTGCGACGCCGTTCCGGCGGTGGCCAGGATGTTGAAACCGAGATCGCGAATTTGTTTTGCCAATTGCACGGCGCTTTCTTTGTGCCGCGACGAAATGCTGATGAACACGTTGCCGGTTTCGGGAAGCACAGTGCCGGCGGCGATCTGGCTTTTGGCGAATGCGAGCGAAAACCGTGGGCTCACGCCCATCACTTCACCCGTGCTGCGCATCTCGGGCCCCAACACGATATCGACGCCGGCGAATTTGCGAAATGGAAACACGCTTTCTTTGATCGAAATGTGACGCGGCATCGGTTCATCGAAGACTTCCAATTCATCTAGCGTCTTGCCGGCCATCACCATCGTCGCCAACCTCGCCACCGCCACGCCGGTCGCCTTGGCCACAAACGGGACGGTGCGACTAGCCCGCGGATTGACTTCCAATACGTACAACGTCGGCACACCGTCTTCGTCTTTGACGGCAAACTGGATGTTCATCAAACCGATGACCGACAATCGCTTCGCCAACCTCGCCGTCGCCTCGCGAATCTCCGCCATCGTGGTCGCGCTCAAATCGTACGGCGGAATCGCGCATGCCGAATCGCCGGAGTGAACACCGGCCTCTTCGATATGTTCCATGATCCCCATGACGACGCAGCGACTGGCGTCCGCCAGTGCATCGACATCGACTTCGGTTGCGTCTTCCAAAAAACGATCAATCAACACAGGTTGCCCATCGGCGGCGATGAACGCTTCGGCGACGTAGCGATCGAATTGCGTTTGATCGTAGCAAATTTCCATCGCGCGGCCGCCGAGCACGAAACTGGGTCGCACCAACGATGGGAAGCCGATGCGTTTAACGGCGCGACGGGCCTCCGTCATGTTCCGCGCGATGCCGCTGGGCGGTTGCCTGAGGCCAAGTTCGTCGATCAGCTTGGAAAACAATTCGCGATCTTCGGCTGCTTCGATCGTCTCGACGCTGGTCCCAATGATCGGCACGCCCGCTTCCTGCAAGCCCCGCGCGAGGTTCAACGGCGTTTGGCCACCGAACTGCACAATCACACCATCGGGATCGATTGCGTCACACACGTTCAACACATCTTCGATCGTCAACGGCTCGAAAAACAAAATGTCGCTGGTGTCGTAATCGGTGCTGACCGTTTCCGGGTTGCTATTAATCATCACGCTTTGAATGCCCATCTCGCGGAGCGCGAAACTGGCGTGGCAACAGCAATAATCAAACTCGATTCCTTGGCCGATACGATTGGGCCCGCCACCGAGAATGACGATCCGCTTCTTGTCACCCTTGGGCGGCAATTCGTCTTCGCTCTCGTAGGTGCTGTAGAAATACGGAGTCACCGCCTCGAACTCAGCCGCACACGTATCGACGCTCTTGAACACCGGACGCACACCCAACTCGATTCGCCGTGCGCGCACTTGCCATTCGTTCGTGCCGATCAACTTGCCGATTTGGCGATCGGAAAATCCGAAACGCTTGATGTAAAAGAATAACTCGCGAGTCCAATTTTCCAGCGGCCCGGCCTTGGCGATCACGTCTTCTTGTTCGACGATTTGCAACATGTGGTCCAGGAACCAGCGATCGATGTGCGTCAATTCATAGATTTCGTCGATCGACATGCCCGCCTTCATCGCGTACCGCATGTAGAAAATCCGTTCCGCTCGCGGCGTGCTTAATCGAGCGCGAATTTCGTCGTCGCTGGGCTGGGATTCGGTGCCCCACAAATCACGACTGTCGCTGCCCAATCCAAACGCACCAATTTCTAGACCGCGCAGCGCCTTCTGCAACGATTCTTTGAACGTTCGCCCGATCGCCATCGTTTCACCGACGCTTTTCATTTGCGTCATCAACGTCGAATCGGCCTCGGGGAATTTCTCGAACGCAAACCGCGGAATCTTTGTCACGACATAATCGATCGTCGGCTCGAAGCAGGCCTTGGTCTTTTGCGTGATGTCGTTGGGCAATTCCCACAGTCGATAGCCGACCGCCAACTTGGCCGCGATCTTGGCAATCGGAAAACCGGTCGCCTTGCTGGCCAACGCACTGCTGCGCGAAACCCGTGGGTTCATCTCGATCACAATCATTTGGCCCGTCGTCGGGTGGATTGCGAATTGAATGTTCGAGCCGCCAGTCTCAACGCCGATCTCGCGAATCACCGCGATCGAAGCGTCGCGCATCCGCTGGTATTCTTTGTCGGTCAATGTTTGGGCCGGCGCGACGGTGATCGAGTCACCAGTGTGCACGCCCATCGCGTCGAAGTTTTCGATGCTGCAGATGATCACGACGTTATCGTCCAAGTCGCGCATCACCTCCATCTCGAACTCTTTCCAACCGATGATCGATTGTTCGATCAAGACTTCGGTGATCGGACTTTGATCCAAACCGTTTTGCACCAATGCGTCAAAGTCGCTGCGGTTGTAGGCGATCGCCGAACCGCTGCCGCCGAGCGTAAAACTGGGGCGAACGACGGCGGGCAAGCCGACCATCTTGAGCACTTTACGTGCATGTTCGAGTGTGCGAACAGTTTCGCCGAGACAGGTTTCCAGGCCGATCGTTTCCATTGCACGTTTGAATTTTTCGCGCTCCTCGGCCTTGGCAATGACGTCCGCCTTGGCACCGATCAATTCGACGTTGTATTTGGTCAACACACCTTTGGCGTCGAGTTCCATCGCCAAGTTCAAACCGGTTTGGCCGCCGAGTGTGGGCAACAGTGCATCGGGGCGCTCAATCGCAATTACTTTTTCGACCATTTGCCACGTCAATGGTTCGATGTAAGTTGCATCGGCCGTCGCCGGATCGGTCATAATGGTTGCGGGGTTGCTGTTGATCAGCACGACCTCGTACCCTTCTTCGCGAAGCGCCTTGCAAGCTTGGGTACCGGAATAGTCGAACTCGCAAGCTTGGCCGATAACGATGGGACCGCTGCCGATCAACAGGATTTTTTTGATGTCGTCGCGACGTGGCACAACAGATTCCGACGGGCTGGGGAAGGGAATGCTGGAGCCGCAAATCGCAGTTGCGTTTGGGCCAGTTAAATCTCACCAAAGATACCAGACCGCGCCCGCTTGCCGTAGGCCGGGCAACGCATCGTGGAGCGGTTGATCGTGACGAAAACATTCGGCGGTTTGCAATGGTGGACCGATTTTCGCTACTCCAGCGGTTATTTTTTGCAACGCAATGCGTTGACCGGCTCATGGCGGGTGCTCGACCAACACAATTGCCAAATTTGCAGCGGCGAGCGTGCCGAGTGTGAGCGTGAGCTGGGAAAAATCGTTGACAGCCGACTTCAGGCCGATGCTCCGGCGCAGTTTGTGGTGCTGCTGCATGGCCTGATGCGCACTGCCCGCTCGATGCGAACATTAGCCGATCGAATCGATCAAGAACGGCTTGGTCCGGCAATCTGTTATCGCTACGCCAGCTCGCGGGCCGAGATTGGCAATCACGCGGCGGCGCTGGTCGAGTTTGTCGAATCGCTGCCGCCGGCGGCGCGGCTGAGTTTCGTCGGTCACAGCATGGGCAACATCGTACTGCGTGCCGCGATCGGACGTTGGCAACAACTCGGCGATCCAATCGATGTGCTGCCGCGGATGCACCGCGTCGTGATGTTGGGTCCGCCCAATCAAGGCGCAATGATTGCACGGCGGTTAGGCTGGACCGGACTGTTCGAGTTGGTCAACGGTCCCGGCGGAATGCAGCTTGGGACGCGGTGGCAGGAATTGCAATCGCAATTGGCAACACCGTCTTGTCCGTTCGCGATTCTGGCTGGCGACTGCAGCGGCATGTTGATCAACAATCCGCTGTTGCCCGCAGCGAACGATTTGTTGGTGCAAGTCGACGAAGCCAAACTAGACGGTGCAGCGGAGTTTAGGACGATGCCGATCGGGCACACATTTTTGATGAGCGATGAGCGCGCGGTCGACTGGGTGGTTGGGTTTTTGGGTCACGTTTAGTGACCCGAATATGTGAGCCGCTGGCCGTGAGGCCACGGGCCCACTTGGAGTACCCGGCCGCTTACGCGTCACGGCCCACTGGACAACGAGCCGATACAAACATGCTAGAGAAATCGTCTAAACGCTCGCGCGAAGTCGAGCTAATTGCGCCGCAACGTATTCGACCGGGATCGGAATTCCCTTCAACTCGCCTTCGCACACAATTTGGTCGCCAACGACACCTTGAAACTGCGCAACAATCATGCGGTTGCGGCGCGCTCGGATCAATTTCACCATCACCACAAACTTATCGCCCGGCAAGACGATGCCGCGAAATTTCGTATTATCGACGCCGCCGAAACCAACCATTTGGGCACCGAGCAGATCATGCCGCTGGGTGAAAAAACTGGCCACCTGGGCCGCCGCTTCGATCATCATCATGCCTGGCATTAAAGGCATTCCCGGCATGTGGCCGCGGGTCCAAAAACTGTCTTCGGACGTTTGCAGATAACCCGCGCAAACACTGTTCGCCAAATCCTCGTACAGGATTGCGGTCAATTGTTCCATTTCGAAGCGTTGTGGATTGAGCAACCGAATCGCCTCGATATCGGCGATCGGTTTGGCAAAATCCAACTTTTCGAGATCAACGAGTAATTCGATCGACGCCACAGCTTAGGTCTTAACCTTCTTGCGTTTGGCCTTGCGAGCCTTGCCGTTGGCGGGACGTTGGCCGTGATTGGCCTTTTTTAACTTGTGGTGTGGCTTTGCCATTGGGAAATTTCAATTGGGAGAATGGAATTGGGTAGAGAATGTTAGCGATTCGCGACGGAAATACAAACCGTGTAGCGCGGGTTTTTTGATGCAAGCGGAGCTTCCGCATCAAATGCAAGAGTTTTCGCAATGTGTTCGACGACGCTCTGCCTACATAATTGTTACGAAAGGGTACGACGGCGGAGCGTCGTAGAACACTAAGACTACCTAAAAAAGGTCTGCACTAACGCCAATGCGTCGTGCGGTCTTGAAAGGGAGCGTCAGTTTTGTTGAGATTCGGGTTGGGCCGAATGCCGCTTTGGCCAATGCCGAATTCGGGTTGCGGTTGGGCCGCGGAATAGATCGACGGTGGATCCGATCGGCCACCTTCGGCCTGGCGACGCAGCCTCGTGTACCAACCATCACCGGCACCTCCGGCATTTGAATTCGCGGCGATATTCGCTGAGACCGGGATCGCATTTGCTGCGGCCAATTGAATCTCGCGCGGTGTGTCAGTGGTCGGATAGCTTCGGACTGCGGGGCTCGCTGGTTGGATCTTGGCAAAACGCTCGACCGGACCATTGCCAACGGCGACCCATTGCAACCATTGTTCCTGAAGCTCAGCGAGCGATTCGTAGCCATAGTGCAACCGAATACTGTCGGTCCACGACGGTCGCTGCATGTAATCGCCGAGGAACTGGACAAACTCTTGCGGGCCTTTTTGGGCGATCAAAAATTGGCAAACGCTGTACCCCTGGGCGTACATCGGCAATACGTCGTTAGGATATTCGGTCAACAAAAACAGCTTGTTCATCGCAATGCCGCGGCGTGATTGCAGGAACTCGCGGAGTTTTTGCTCGTGCTTGGCCCGCTCGGATTCGTGCTCGACGGTGGTGCAAATGCCCTCGTCAGCCCAACGCGGCAACGGTCGCCCGAAGTGGGTGGCCAAAATTGTGTGCGTCACCTCGTGAGGCAAAACGCTATCAAGGATTCGCTCGGGCGTGCCAACGACTTCCATTTGGAAATCGCGAACCGGCGAGCGGTTGTATTGGGTCACACCTTGGGCGGCCAAATTGCCGGCGATCACACGAATCGGACATGGCGATTGCCACGGCGGCAGCGATGTGCCCAGCCAATGCATGGCCAATTCGTGGCGAAATCGTTCCGCCGAATCGCCGACCGAGCGTGCCAGATCGGCGGTCGGTGCCATCACGATAAAGTTCTGGGTACGATAGTCCGCGGCGCTGGTTGGGGCGGCAACTTGCCAGCCAAAACAGGCCAAAGTGATCGCAAATGCTAGCGAAAAACGTCGTCGGGCATCCATGCCGCAACCCCATCGTCAAAAGGATACTTCGCGCCCGAAAGAGTCATCGACCGATTATTAGCCGCGTCCTCACCCGAAGTCCCGGGCGCTTCGTCAGCGAGTCTAGGCAAATCGCGTCGCTGGGGCCTAGTCCATTGTTTGTAAAGCGAATCGATGGCATGGCGACAATTGAACCGCTGCAGCTAGAAGCACCAGCCACTTTATTAGGCAAAATGCTATGCTGCTTTCCACAATACTTTAATCGAAGGTAACTGTTTGATCGAACTGCTGTCCCCTGCCGGCGACTATCAATGCGCCGTTGCCGCAATCGAAAACGGTGCCGATGCAATCTATTTCGGGTTGGATTGCGGTTTCAACGCGCGCGCTCGGGCCAAGAATTTTCATCTCGATGACCTCGACGAGTTGGTCGCGATGTTGCACCGCCGCAGCGTCAGCGCCTACGTCACAATGAATACGCTCGTGTTCGCCGCGGAGCTGCCGCGTTTGGCCGAAACGATCCAGCGGATTTCGAGCGCCGGTGTCGATGCGATCTTGGTGCAAGACCTTGGCGCGGCGCGATTGGTCCGCGAGCTGTGTCCCGACTTGTCGATTCATGCGTCGACGCAAATGACGATGACTAGCGCTGAGACAATCGCTGCAGCGGAGCGGCTGGGCGTCGACCGCGTCGTGCTCGCGCGTGAGCTTTCGGTCGCGGAGATTCGCAAGATTTCGGCGGCGACCACGATGCCGTTGGAAGTCTTCATCCACGGTGCATTGTGCGTCGCGTACTCGGGGCAATGTTTGACCAGCGAATCGCTCGGCGGACGCAGCGCCAACCGTGGCCAATGTGCCCAGGCTTGCCGGTTGCCTTATGAAGTGATCAGTGATGGCAAGCGGCAAGACCTCGACGACGTGCGCTATTTGCTCAGTCCCCAAGACCTGGCCGGTTATGCCCAGACCGCTGACTTGATCGACGCTGGCGTTTGCTCATTCAAAATCGAGGGACGATTAAAAACACCTGAATATGTCGCCAACATCACCGCTCATTATCGCCGCGCGATTGACGAAGCACTTGCCAATCGACAATCGACAATCACCGACGACGATGTTCGCGATATGGAAATGTCATTTTCGCGTGGCTTCTCGCCCGGTTGGTTGGCTGGCAACGATCATAAACAATTGGTCCCCGGCACCGAGTCGGCCAAGCGGGGTGCGTTGATTGGACGCGTCGCCGAAATTCGCGGCGGACGCGTTTTCGTTGACCTGGTCGCACCATTAAAACGCGGTGATGGGATCGCGTTTGACGGTGATCGCACGCGGGGAGCACAACAAGGTGGCCGTGTCTATGACGTCCGTATTGGCAGTCGGTCGGCCGACGGTGAAGTGACGGGGCGCGGCGTTGAATTGGTCTTTGGCCAAGATTCCGTTGACAGCCATTTGATTCCGGAGAACTCGCGCGTTTGGAAAAGCGATGATCCGGCGCTGAACAAACGATTGCGCGCGTCGTTCGAGGTGGCGGACCCGGCGTACCGCCGTCCGATCAATATGAACGTGGTCGCCATCGCCGGCCAGCCGCTGAGAATCGAAGCGGATTTGCAAACGGCGCGCGGCAGATGGACGGCCTGTGTGACGAGCGACCAACCGCTGGCCATCGCGACCAACCGGCCCGCGTCGCCCGCGTCGATCGGCGCGCAATTGGATCGTCTCGGTGGCACGCCGTTTCGATTGGACCAATTATCAACGACGATCACCGATTCGCCGATGGTTCCAAGCAGTGTGCTGAATCAATTGCGCCGCGATCTGGTCGAGGATCTGTTGCAGTCATTGGCGACCCCGCCGCTGCGGCGATCCGATCCCGAGTCGCTGGCGCGGATCACGGCGGCGATCGATGAAACATCCACCGGGTCGGCGGCGGCAGCGAGCGACTTGTTGGTGTTGTGTCGAACGATGGAGCAAGTTCAAGCGGCGGCCGAGTTCGGCGTGGCGCGAATCTATCTCGACTTCCACGACATTCGTTTGTATCGATCGGCGATCGAGCTTTGCAAGCAACATGCGCGGGAAGTTTACGTCGCGTCGGTGCGAATTCAAAAGCCCGGCGAACAGGGATTGCTCAAGGTTCTGTTGCGGCATGAGCCCGATGGATATTTGGCGCGAAACCTGGCGGCCGTCGATTACTTTCACCAACACGGTCGTCCCATCGTCGGTGATTTTTCGTTGAATGTGGTCAATCCGTTGACCGCCGCATGGTTGGTCGACCAAGGGTGTGACCGTGTCACAGCATCGTATGACCTGAACCGCGACCAGCTTGTCGAATTGGCCCAGGCGATGCCGGCGAAATGGTTGGAGGTGGTCGTTCATCAACACATGCCGATGTTCCACATGGAGCATTGTGTGTTTTGCAGCGTGTTGTCGCCGGGTACGAACAAAACGAATTGCGGCCGTCCGTGTGATCGTCACGTTGTCCAGTTACGCGACCGCGTTGGTGCGAACCATCCGTTGCAGGCCGATGTGGCTTGTCGCAACACGCTTTACAACGCCGTGCCGCAAAGCGGAGCCGAGGCGGTGGCGACGATGCAAGCTTGCGGCGTCAGGGCGTACCGCGTTGAATTGCTGGAACAAAATGGTGCCGAAGCGCGATCGCTGTTGGGCGTCTATCGCCAACTGCTTGACGGTCAAGTTTCTGGTCGCGAGGTATGGACTCAATTGAAGGCGCTCAATCGCGTCGGAGTGACCCGCGGAACGATGGAAGCGGCACGCAATCCGTTAGCAATTATTTAATTGCAGAACGGTTGTCCTCAACCGTTTGGGCGTTCCAAAACGGTTGGGG
>JBGSVE010000086.1:0-68361 GCA_041753075.1 Pirellulaceae bacterium | reverse complement strand
CGGCTGGCTCGGCTGGCTCGGCTGGTGCGGCTGGTGCGGCTGGCTCAACCGGTGGTTCACCGAACAGATCGTCCATTGCCGGTTCCGCAGCCGGCATTGGTGCCGGTTCCGCTGGCGGAGTTCCGAACAGATCATCTTCGGCTGGGGCGGGTTCGGGTGCGGCAGGCTTTGGATCTGCAGGCTTGGTGTCCATTGCGGGCTCCGGTGTCTTGGCCGGTGCAGTATCGGTTGGAGCCACGATGTCTGAGCTGCTCATCGGCATCGGTTCGCTTGGCTGCATGATCGACGGAGCTTCCATCATTGGCTCCATGCTCATATCGTGCATTGGCATCGAATCGATGACGGCATCGCCCATCATCATATCGCCCATCATTGCACCTTCGTGCGTCATCGGTTCTTGGTGCATCATCATGCCGTCTTGCATCATGCCGCCGTCGTGGATGATTTCGCCTTCGTAAGCCATGCCTTCATCGCCACAACAGCTCGACATCTCGCTGCTGACTTCGCCATAAATGACTTCGCCGCCCATCATCATGCTTTCGCTTGATCCGCGACACGAATCGGTGGCGACTTCCATTACTGGTGCGCAGCATGACACTGGCTCATGGCTAGATACGGTTTCACATACCGGCTCGCATCCATGGGACGCGTGCTTGGCAGCCTTGTGGCAACGAAGTTTGTGCAACAGCCAACCGCCCGAAGCGGGACTGGCAACCATCGTGACCGAGACGATGCCAACGATCGACGAGTAGACGTAGCGGGGGAGAATGCGTTTCATTTCTTATTTGGGGTTTTGCGGCAAAGCTGGTGCGTTCAAGGTGCGGCAGCGACAGTCGCCGCGCAGGGTTGAAACCTCACCATTAGAGTAATTGCCCCAATTTGAGTCGGCAAGCAGCGAAATCCCGGCAAACTGGGGGTTTTCTTTCGGCTGTGTCGATTCTGACGCTTATTATCCCCGTATTCTCGCAGTGGGCCGATACATCGTGCGTCCTGAGCGCGATACGCCGTACACTGTGGGCTTCAACACTTACGACAAACATTTAAATCCTCCGCCTGACCCAAAGTCGACCGAGCAAACGTCATGCTGCGGCTGTTTCAAAACCTTTTCGCCTCCACCAGTCTGGAGCGCAAATGCTTGGTCCTGTTCGGCTCGGTGATCGTGATTTTGATGTGCGTCGCGTTTTGGGGCGTTCAATTTTTAACGAACAAGCTGATTTCCGAGCGCACGCGCCAGATCGCTCGTGATTATTCGTTTGGCGTGCTCGAACGCATTCACACCGACGCAAACTATCGCAGCGGCATGACGCCCGAAGCGTATGACGAGCAACACGCGGTGATTGAACTTTTGCGCGAAGACTTGCTCAACCAAGACTACCACTACGACATTATCGGTTTGCCCGACACGATCGAATACCAACAATTGCCCAAGGTCGAGCCGCCGAAGTCCAATCGCGAGCGAGAATTATTGGAAACGCTGCAAGCCAAGTTTCGCCAACGCTTGGCCGAACGCATCGAGCAAGATCGACCGGACATCGATCGACCGTTGGACCTTGGTGTCGATGCACCGATGAGCCAGTTCGATCCGTGGTCAGACATCGTGATGGAAGAACGTTGGGTCGGCAACGACGAATACATTCAATACACACCGGTGTTCAGCAAGCCGACCTGCATCGTGCCTTGCCATGCGCCCGTTGGCGGCACGGTCTCGTTCGCGGCCGACGCCGACCCGGTCCAATTGGCGGCGCAGTATCCGTTTCGCGTGGTCCGCGTCAGCATGCCGTCGAGCAGCACGTCGGCGACGGCGAATTGGATTCGGGCGGTGTTGATCGCGACGGCGATGTTGATCATCACCGTGATGTTATTCATCTTGCATGCGATCGTTCGTTACCTGGTGCTCGATCCGCTATATCACTTACGCGACGTCAGCGATGCGATCACGCGGGGCGACACGACGCAGCGGGCCGCGATTGATACCGAAGACGAATTTCGCGAATTGGCCGATGCGTTCAATCGCATGTTGCATCACATGACCGAGTCGCAGGATCAATTGCATACCGTCAACCGCGAACTCGACGGGCGCGTCGACCAATTGGCCCAAGCGAACCTGCAGCTCTACGAAGCCAACCATTTGAAAAGCGATTTTTTGGCGAACATGAGTCACGAGTTGCGCACTCCGCTGAACAGCATCATCGGTTTTTCCGAAGTGTTGCAGGGGATCGAATCGTTAACGGATAAACAACGACGCTACGCCTCGAACATTCAGAAAAGTGGCCGCGTGTTGTTGGAAATGATTAACGATATTTTGGACTTGGCCAAGGTCGAAGCCGGCAAGATGGAATTACGGCCCGTGACGATGTCGCTGAGCCGATTGGTCAACGCCCAAACCGATATGGTGCGCAGTTTGTCCGAAGACAAGAACATCGCGCTCAATGTCGAAGTCGAACCCGATTTACCCGACGCGTTCCAGGACCAGAACAAGCTTGGCCAAGTGCTCAATAACCTGCTCAGCAACGCGATCAAGTTCACGCCCGAGGGTGGCATTATTACGGTGCGCGTCCGCCGCGGCGAGGATGATGGCGGATTTGTGTTGTCGGTCACCGACACCGGCGTCGGCATCGCTTCGGAAGACCAGTCGGTGGTTTTCGAGAAGTTTCGCCAGAGTAAAAAGACGCTTGATGGCGAAGGGTTGACCCGCGAGTACTCGGGCACCGGACTGGGGCTTTCGATCGTCAAGGAATTGACCAAACTGCTCGGCGGCGAAGTCGGGTTCGAGAGCGAACTGGGCCACGGCAGCACGTTCTGGGTCAAATTGCCCTGGCGACTGGACCCCTCCCGCAAAATTTCCGATTCGGTTTCAATGATTGGCTCGGCGTAGATCGATGGTACTGGTCTACATCGAAACGACAATTATCAGTCACGCTACGGCGAGGGCGACATCCGATGTCAACACAGCCGCTCTTCGAAATCAAGCTATGCGGTGGATGGCCGAGCAACGACCGAAATACGAGGTGGTAACTTCTCAGTTGGTCATCGCCGAGGCGGCTGCAGGCGACGCCGATGCTGCCGCAAGACGATTGGCAATGCTGGCGGACATCGCAATCCTCGCTGAAAATCATGAGGTTGATACGGTCGCCGATGAATTTATTGCCCGGTCGCTTATCCCAGCAACCGCACGAGTGGATACTTTGCATGTGGCGATCGCGGCACTTGCTGGCGTACAATATCTTCTAACGCTAAATTGCCGACATATTGCCAATGCGAGCACATTGCCCCGAGTTTACCGCTTGCTGGAAGATCTCGGGTTATCAGGAATTCTCATCTGTACGCCTTTGGAATTTCTTGGAGAATCCACCAATGACCAACTCAGTCCTTGAAGAACTCTATGCCGTTCGTCGTCAACTCATGGATGCCCACGGTGATAATCTCGCTGCGTTTTTGCACACTGAGTTTGAAAAGCTCAAGGCTGCAGGGCATCCCATTGCAGACGTCAAGCAGAAAAGCATCTTGCTCAACGAGTTTACCAAACCTGGCGCTGCACCGGAGCGATCAATATCCCCACGCGGTGTCGTTAACGAATGAAAGAAGTGGAACTGTTTACCGATGGAGCGTGCAGCGGCAATCCGGGTCCGGGTGGCTGGGCGTTTATCTTGCGCTGCTCCAAGACCGGCAAGGAACTCGAATGCGCCGACGGCATGCGCGAGACCACCAACAACCAAATGGAATTGATGGCGGTGATTCGTGGTCTTGAATCGCTCAAAGAACCGTGCCTTGTGACGCTGTATGCCGACAGCAACTACGTCGGCCAAGGGTTGACGCAGTGGATGGCGGGCTGGAAAAGCCGCGACTGGAAACGCAAAGACGGTTCAAAATGGGTGCCGATCAAAAACATCGACCTCTGGAAACGACTGGACGAGCTAACAAAAACCCACCAAATCGTTTACCAGCATGTCAAAGGCCACGCCGGGCATTGCGAGAACGAACGTTGCGATCAACTCGCCGTCGCCGCGACACAGAGATATCTGTAACGCCTGACACACTGTGTGTCGCATGTGTCCGTCAATCGATGGGGCCCAGGTGGTAAAAGATTTTACACCTACAGGGGTTGTGGCCCCGCTGCTAGCAACCGATATTCACGCGCTGTGCTAGTCAGGTGAAAATTGGTGGATCGCAAAGAACTCGATTGCCGCTTCTCGAACTCGCGGGGCAGGTGGCGCCATGTGGACACAGCAGGACCGTCGTTTCGGCTCGCCGCAATGCTGTCGTAGTGGATTTACGATCGTTGAATTGTTGGTCGTCATTGCCATCGTCGGCGTGCTCGTCGGATTGCTTTCTACAGCGCTCGGTTCAGCGCGCGAATCGGCGCGTCGCGTCCAGTGTTCCAACAATCTGCGTCAATTGGGCTTGGGTCTACAATCGTTCCACGCAACGTACCGCCACTTTCCGTTTGGCAACGCCGGTCCCGATGGAAACTTCGTTTGTTGGATCACTGAGATTTTGCCGCAGATCGAGCAGGCGGGCATTTCCGAGCGCATCAACAAAAAACTACCGGTTGACGATCCGTTCAATCTCGCGGTCAGCCGTTCGGTAATTCCAACTCTGCGGTGTCCATCGTCAATCGTTGACTTCGAGGGCGACACCGATTACTCGGGCATCTTTGGCAGCACCCTAGCATCAGCCGGTTCCGTCGGCGCGTTTGGAATCAACAACGGCGTCTTGGTCCAAGCCAATGCCAAACGACTGCGACCGGTCTCGATCGGTGAAATCACTGACGGATCCAGTTATACGATTTGCGTTTCCGAAGTAGTCGATCGGCTGGAAGACGAATTTGGTTTGTGGATGGATGGACGCAGTTGCATCTCCCACGACAACGGTGGCATCAACATCGACAATGCCGACGAGATATTTAGTTTTCATCCCGGCGGTGCACAGGTCGTTTTGTGTGACGGTGCGGTTCGCTTTATCAACGAGTCGGTCCAGCCAAGCATCATCGGTGCGTTGTGCTCGCGAAATGGCCGCGAAGAAGTCAACAACCTTTGGGACTAGTGTCCTTTACATTTTCCATCCACTCGCAGGAGCCAAGCCCGACAAGAAAGCGAATCAGTAGAGACTAAGCGGATCGGTTTCTTTTGCCCGTCAAGATGACAACTCCCCACGTTCACACCTGAACAGCTCGCGTTGCTTACTAACTTTGACCCAAACCAGCAGGAATAGAACATGTATCGTTATCTCTTCGCGGCCGCATTAATCCTCAGCGTTCCTTCGGCGGCTTTGGCCGGTGGCGGAAGCACCAAAGCCACCGCCCGCATCCGCGCCGTCAATCGCGATTCATCGCTGACGGTTTTGGTTGCCGTTGACCCCAGCAGTTCGTTATCTTCGGCCACGACGATGGATCAATTCACTGATCGCGGCGGCAAGATTATCAATCCAGGTGGAAACATGACATTTTCCAACTTGCGGGCTGGCAATCGCAGCCTGGTTTTCGCTTTCGTTGACTCCTCGACAACATCATTGTCTGCCTCGGACTTCTCCAGTCGAACCGTTCGCGTCACCAGCGGACGCACCACGACGGTCAATCTGTCGGTCCCGTCGTCGAGCTCAAGCTCAAGCTCAGGCAACTAATTAAGCACCGCCAGTGCTTTTGTCGTTTGCTTTGGGACCGGCGGATGAGTTAATCCGCCGGTCTCTTTCTTTTATCAATCATGATGCGCCCCATGAATTCGTTGTTTCGTTCTGGAAAAAATACCATTACGGTAACGTTTATCGGCATCGTGCTGAGTGCGTCGTGGCTGTATCCCCATCTGTATGCGATCAGCTTGCTGGGTCACGCCGCATTGATTGCTTACGCGACTCTTCATACGCCCGCTCGCTCGTTTCTGGTCGGAGCCGGTGCGGGAACCGTGATGCTGGCGATCGCATTTCATTGGGCACCCGCATCGATAGCCGAAACAACAAACTTGCCCCGTGGTTGGCCGACGGCTGTGTATTTCATTTTGGTGACTTGGGAATCTTTTTTACTTGCCGCGTTTGCGGGGATGATTTCGCTTGCTGCGAAACAAGGAATCTATGTTTTGCTGCTAGCGCCGGCGTGGTGGATTTCGGTTGAGTTTTTGTGGCCGCGGGTGTTTACATGGGGAATCGCACACACCCACAGCGACGTATTACCGTTGATGCAGGTCGCGGAGTTGGGCGGGACCAGCGCGGTCAGCGCGGTTGTGATCTTGGCCGCATTGTCAATCGCTATGTTTGTCTTAGGCATAGCAGATTCGTTGCCAGATCGCCGGGGCGCGTTGCAAGTGTCCTTGGTATCAGCCGCCGTGGTCGCCGTTGCGTTTGGTTGGGGCCGGTTCCGCATCGAACAAGTTGATGCACTGGCCGCCACAGCGCTAACCCTTCGGGTCGCGGCGATTCAGGTCGACCCAACATTCGTCGAATCGGTCGATCAATTGCGCGCCCGGTCGTTACCGCTGCAAGATGACGTGGACCTCGTCCTTTGGCCCGAATCGGCGATCGGAAATTACCACGTTTCGTTGGGCGATTTTGGCGACGCGATTCGTGTCAGTGAATTGTCCGAATCACCTTGCCCGGCCGAGGATCCAACAAAACATTTTAAGGCCTGCCTGTTGGCCGGTGGCAAACTTTACGGCGATGGGGGTCGGGACGCTGGTCCGTATCAAAACACAGCGTTTTTGATCAGCCCGGAAAAGCAGATTCTGGGACGCTACGTCAAGCGAACGTTGATCCCGTTTGGTGAGTATTTGCCCGGCGAGTCATTGCTACCGGCGCTGCGTTATTGGGCTGCGCTCGATGCTGCGATCACTCCGGGTACGATCGATGAACCGCTCAATTTGCCCAGCGGTGCCAAGCTGGGGACGCTGATTTGTTACGAAGACATGATTTGTGAAAACGCTAGGCGTACGGTTTTAGCGGGCGCGGAGTGCCTGGCGGTCATTATCAATGGTTCGGCATTTCGCGATTCCGATACACTCACCCAACACCTACGACTGGCTCAATTACGGGCGATCGAGAATCGTCGGGCAATGTTACGCTGTGCCGCAACAGGCGTGACTTGCTTCATCGCGCCTAGCGGGCGGATCGAAGCACGCTTGCCCGTCGGCGTCGATGGCCAATTGGTCGCGGCCGTTCCCCGCATGACGTTGACGACGCTCTACACGGTATCGGGCAATGCGTTCGCCTGGCTATGCATTGTCGTCACGCTGTGTTGGGGAGTTCAGTTCGCGCCATCCGCGTTCGACATTTGCACTACTAGGACCTGTTTCTTCAAAAGATAGAAATCTTGACCGACGCCACGCTCGACAAAGTCTACGATTGAAAATCCTTTTCCAAGTGTATCGCGGACGTAATCGAAAGCATGGTATGCACTGCATTGATTTTTGCCGGCATCGTGCTCCCTCAGCACGACTAATTCACCCGTACGTTGTTCTGCGCTCAAGCAATCGAGGCCGAGTGTAGATAGTGCCAGGTAGCCGGTTGGCTTTAACACACGCCGCAGCTCGACCATCCAGGCCAACTGCAGCGATTCGGGTAAGTGTGTGAAAACAGAAAATGCGTAAACCAACTCAAATTTTTCATCTTCACAGCCCAGCGGTGGATTCAATTGATTGACATCGAAGCGGGCGAAAGGTAAGTTCTGCTGGCACCACTGGATGAGCTTGGGATTGTAATCCGTGCCAATCAATTGCTCTGGTTTGAGGTGTTGAAAATGGCGGATCGTGCGGCCACAACCGCAACCGAAATCGAGTATGTCATTGAAGTCATTGAGATTTGCTCCGTCCTTGCGTAGCGAATCGGCAATCCGATTTAAGCAAGTTCGACCGACTTGTTGGAAACTCGCTCGCGTGTCCTCGGGATCTCCAGACACCAAAGCCCGCAAATCCATGTTGGGATAGGGCAAACCATCGGATGTAAACACGCCCAAATCACCGATCGCGCGAATGAGCTTCTCGGCTCTCCACCGCAACCTGAGTTTCCGACGCAGGAACATCATTTTCAAGTGCCGCTGGCCTTACTATGCAAACCAACAGGTTTTCGAATTGCATCTTTCTTTCGCACGTGTCGCGGCGTAATGATGTTCGTGGCCAGACCCAAGACGCCGAATAGGCGAATCACATAATAATTGATATCGATTTCCCACCAACGATGTTGGACCGAGGCGCTGGCCGGATCGGCATGGTGGTTGTTATGCCAACCTTCACCGGCGGTCAGCAGGGTAACGAACCAATTATTGCGGCTATCGTCGCTCGTTTCATGGTTGCGATAACCGAACACATGCGTGATCGAGTTGACCGACCATGTGATGTGCCAAACCCATACGGTTCTTAGTATCACACCCCAAACGAAAACACTGGCGGCCACTCGATAGGCCTCGGGCGAATTTCCGTAAATGGCGATGCAAACACCATTGGCGATCAATGCGTACAGGATCGCGTGTGCAAAATAGAAGATTCCTGCGGGCGTCGGCAGCTTTTCGATCCAGCGATAATACGGATCGGCCAAAATATCGCGGGCGTATTTTTCGTACATTGAGAATGTCGCCAATCGCGTGCGGCTTTCATGCACCAGCCATTGCACGTGGGCCCAGAGGAAACTGATCCGTGGCGAATGCGGATCCTCGTGGTGATCCGAATGGCTGTGGTGCATGCGGTGCCAGGCAACCCAGTGGGCGGGCGTTTCTTGCGCGGTACACATTGCCAAGGTGACCAGCGTTCGCTCGAACCATTTTGGCGACGTAAAACTTCGATGCGAAAGCATCCGGTGGTAGCCGATCGGAATCGCCATCTGGCCGAACACGACGACGCCGATCACGAACGCGACAACACCGGCCCACGAAAAGAAGTAAGGCAGGAAGACTAAAAGTGCCAAGGCATGAAGTGTGACGAAGAAAACGGTATAGTCCCAACGCACAGCCGCCTGGGCATGATTTACCGGGCGGGCCGCGCCGGTGGGAATTGCATCCTGAAGAAGTATCTCGGCATCGTGTGTCATCGCGGTCCCTGGGTGTTAAACTACCATTGGTTGCGGGAAGCATAACCGATGGCGATTGGTCAACCGCAGGGGAAAAGAACGAGAAATCCACAAGAGCGACTGGCTAAGAGTCTACGTTCATGTCGCAATTGATGCAAACGATATAGATTGCCAGTGATAAGTCGATGTCGAGGGACAACTTGGTTTACGAGAGTTTACAGAAATGACGATGGTTTGCTTCGTGCCGTTTTCCGACTCGGCGGACTTCGATCGGGAAAGCTTCCGGCGCGAAATCGATTCAATCCAGCTGGAAACGGTCAAGGTTTCACAGGTTGAGCGCGCGAGCGACGACATCTTTCAGATCGATTTTCACGATACGTCTGGGAGCGGTATTGATCCAGGTGCGGTGTTCGTCTCCAGAATGCCTGCTCTCGCCATTGAACCGGGCGATTACAACCCGCTTTGGCTGACCGCATCGCAGGATCTTGCCAACCACGAAAGTCACTGGATTGTCACCACTGCTGCATCGAAATTGTCCTTGGTAGATCAAGCTTGGTTGGTCACACGTGTGGTCGAAGCGATCCTACGTTCCCATCCAACCGCGATTGGCGTCCTTTGGAATAAGCACGGACTGAAGGTTTCGGCGGATTCGTTTCTCGAAGTCCTCGACACTTTAGAGCAGGACGCTTTACCAATTTCGCTTTGGATCGAGATCACTATCTCTCCAAGCGCTGATGACGATTCACCGATGATTGCTTTAACCACGGGAATGAGAACATTTGATTTGATGGAGATCGAGTCAATCCGTTCTCCCGAATCGGTCAGCGATATGTACGCGCGAATTTTCGGTATCTGCCAATACCTGTTGACGAGTGGTCCGGTGCTTCGACATGGCGACACGCTTGGTGAATCAAATGACGAGCGGATCACCGTGTTGCATATCCAGTCGGTACTAGGCCGCCAAGAAAAGGTCATCTTCTTGCGCTACCCCGGCGGTGACGATTCAGAGGCTGTGCCGCCGCAAGGTGGGTTTGGTTCGGGATTGAAGTCAATCGCCGCATTGATCGGTGTGCTGCTGTTTACCGGCGCGTTGATTTTTGGCATCGTGCAGTTGGTCGGTGCCGCAGTGGCGACCCTGCAGAGCAATAACGCGCCGGAAAATGCCCCAATGAGTCTGGCAAATTCGGATCGCGAAGTTCTGTCGCCCGTTGAGTCGGGGAAAGCTCCGTCATTGCCCACAATCGAGAGTACCGCAAACGAGAATAGGCAAACTCGCTCGGATCAAACCGCGAGCTCGTTGCCGACGACGAAGCCAGAAAAATCAAGGGAAACGATTGATGCTGAGTCGAGTTTCGGTGTGTTTCGCGAGTGGACGGATCGGGACGGCCAAGTCGTCATCGAAGCTGCGATCATAGGCGTCGAGCGAATAGACGGGCGGACGATAGTTCGATTGAAGACGTCCAACGGCCAAACTGAGTCGGTCGCTTACGACTCGCTGTCGGATTACGACCAAACTCGCGCCAAGACTTGGTACAAACGCGAGACCGAGCGTCCGACGGACGCTAACGGAAACAAACTTCCCATGATCGACGATGCTGTGCTCATCAAATGGGGTAGCTCCTGGTGGGAAGGCAAAGTGATCGGCCAAGAAAACGATCGATACGAAGTGGGCTATAACGGGTGGGGATCAAGTTCAAACGAATGGATGACGCTCGATAAACTGCGATGGCCTGATGACACGCCATTCATTGCGGAGCCATGAGCAAACTACGGCTGGTGTCAGCAACTATGGCATAACTCTAATCTCACTTGGCGATGTCGACGACGCCGGTCCAATCGCTTGGCGGGATGCGTCCGTGACGCAGGATCGTGGCGGTCAAAAAATCTTTGGCGCGATCGTTCGCCGAGACGCGATGCAATTGGTCAAAGGCGCGGTCCCAATCACCTGCGGTGACCAACCGCAATGCCGTTTCGTATAGCTCGACATCATTGTCGCTCGGTGAATCGGGGACGTCGGCGGGCGGCAACAATTGGCTGACCTCCAGCGGTGACTCGAACCCAGCGGGTCGCACGATTGCCAACTTGCGGACTCGCATTTGAATTGGTTTTACATTGGTTCGAATCCAATTGGCCGTGACGTCGTCAATCAGCAATTCAACGCCCAGCGCCTTGGTCATGCCTTCAAGTCGGCTGGCCAAATTGACGACGGGACCAAACGCCGTCACCTTGACTTGGTCGACCGTACCGATGCGCCCTGCGACGGCACGCCCGGTGGCGACGCCAATGCCACAGCGAAACCCATGCAATGACGCGGCGGTGCTCGACGAATCGTTGGCTTGGTCGCGAAACGCATCACGAATCGCCAGCGCCGCCGATGCGGCGCGCAGGACCGCATCGTTTTGGTCCAGTGGCCAACCCCAAAACCCCATTGCCGCATCGCCATGAAAATCACCGACGACGCCGCCCCATTTTAAAATTTCACCCGTCATCACGCCGAGTGCGTCGCTGACCCGTTGTAATAATTCCAATAAACGTCCCTGCGATTGCTCGCTTTGTCGCGTGAAGCCGCGCAGGTCACAAAACAAAACCGACACATCGGTCTCGCGCGGCTTCAGCACATCCTCGGGATCGCGGCCCAGCATCGCGTCCATCACAACCGGAGCAAAGAATTGTTTCATGCCAACTTGCCGGCGCTGTAACATCCGAGATTGGCGCAAGGATGCGACCGTGGTACCGACCAGCTCGGTGAACTTGACATCGTCGTGCAAATTCTCCGGTGCAGCTTGTAGTGATTGATCGATACCGCCGCTGCGCAGTGACTGCAATTGGCCGGCAACATAGATTACCCAACCTTGGCACGCTTCACCGCCGATCGGAACGCCAAACGCCCAATCAACTTCTTCGCTTGCGGTGTAGGCGTTGTCGATTTTTGCATGGTCGTCCCCAGCGGCCCAAAGTTGCAGGACGCTTTCGTTTCGCATTGCTGCTTGGCGCACTATCCGCGCGCTGGGGCGCGGTCCGTCGGCGGCGGGCGAGCGGTTGTCGTAATGCAAGATCGTCGGCGGCAAATTCGCTTCCGTGGGAACTTGCATGATCGCCACGGCTGACGCCGAGAGAATCGATTGCATCAGCAGACTTACCACACGAACCAACAATTCGTCATCGCTGCTGCTACTGCCGATGATGTCAGGCAATCGCCCCAGCGCTTCGATGCGGGTCGCCGTTTCGCGGAAACCTCGGCGGCGCAGGTTTTCCATTTCGTAGATGTGTTCGGTTACACCGGCACGAGGATCGCTGACATTCACCTCGGGCCGCACTGCCAATGTGAAAGTCGTGTGCCCGATTACGAAATGCTCGCCGGGCCCAAGTGTAAACGAGTCGTGCTTGCGGCCGTGATAAAAAATTGGGTTTCGCGCTGAGCCAAGTTTACTAACCAACACCGATCCATCGTCGCGCGCCAGTAGCATGGCATGTTCGCGCGAGATCCGATCATCCCACGGCACTGCCCAAACATGGCCCGCGCCACCGCCGCGACCTAGCACCAACTCGCACGCTTGATTGGCCGTCGGCAGTGTACGACGCCAACGCTCGCGCGATTGAGTTCCCTGGGCAATGAGGTCTGGCATCGTTGATTATTTTGCGGCTAGTGGTCCGTCAAACTTTAATTGTCGGGCTGCAGCAGTGTTCGACGACGCTCCGCCGTCGTTAAATTACGACGACGGAGCGGCGTCGAACACTTTGCGCTGACCCCGGAGCCTAATGTCACATCGTAGCGGCGTGTAGCCCAGCGACGTATCCGGTACAAAATGCGGATTGAAAGTTGTAACCGCCGATCCAACCGTCGAGATCAAGGATTTCGCCGGCGATAAACAAGCCCGGCACGATGCGACTTTGCATCGTTCGCGGATCGACTTCGCGAAGATCAATTCCGCCAGCGGTGACTTCGGCTTTTTCAAAACCGCGTGTGCCAGTGACGGGCAACGATAGTTGCTTAAGATTCTGAATCAACTTCTGCGACGCGATTCGAGATAACTCGGCAAAGCTGCTTTGGCCCGCACCGGCGTCGGTCACAACGGCTTCGGCCAATCGTTTTGGCAGCCACTCGCTGATGGTGGCAAACACTTTTTTCTTGCCATCGCGTTGTCGCAGCTCATTGAACGAGGCTTCGATTTGGGCCGCCTGTTGACCAGGAACGAGGTCAAGTGTTAGGTGCGTGTTGGTCATCTCGCCCGCACCGGTCATCACACCGCTGACATCCATTGCCGTCGGACCGGAGAAGCCGAGGTGCGTAAACAGGAAGCCGCCGGTGCGGGTCAGCAGCGGTTTCTTTTGTTGTTTATGGCCAGGCTGAGGCACCGCCCAGACGCTTGCACCGACGTGGTCCAGCGTCACGCCGCTGATGTTGCGCATCCACTGGGTACCACCGACCAACGGCACCAGCGCCGGTCGCGGCGGCACGATCGAATGCCCCAGTCCGCGTGCCCACAAGTAGCCTTCGCCGATTGTTCCGCAGCCCGGATAGCTGCGTCCACCCGAAGTCAGAATCACGCGATTGGCCTGCAGATCACCACCATCGGTGCGAACGATAAAGTCATCGCCATCGCGCTCGATTGCCGTAACTGCAACGCCCAATCGGACCTCGGCACCGCAGTCGATTGAGTAACCCAGTATCGCATCGCGAACGTCGAGCGCACGGTTGCTCAGCGGAAAAACTTTACCGGTCGTTTCGACTTGGGTCGCTACACCCAGGCGATTAAAGAGTTCAACGACCGCTTGTGGCGGCAAGTGGGCCAGCGCCTGGCGTAAGAACGATCCGCCGCGGCCAAACGCCTCGATGATCCCAGCGGGCCCGCAGTCGTGTGTGATGTTGCAGCGAGTGCCGCCGCTCATCAATATTTTTACGCCGGCCTTGCGGTTTTTTTCGACGACGACGACTTCGCTCGCCACGCCGCGATCGCGGCATGTTGATGATGCAATCGCAGCGGCCATTAGGCCCGCAGCACCGGCACCGATGACGACAATCTTCATGGTTGCGGATCGTTTAGCAAGTTTGCAGTCAAGTTTGGATTTGCGAAAAGCTACTGGATTGGGTTGACCCAGGTTGCCGATGTACCAGAATAGGGGTCAACGGACTTACCGGTAAGACACCGCTGCCATTGAGCATCCAATGGCCTGGCGAAGGGGCGTGAAAAGTTTATCTGTAACGACAACGTGATGAGTTTGCGATGGGCGCACTAGCCAACAATCAACGGTTATCGAAGTTTTCATTTGCCGCAGCTCGCTCGCTGGTCGGTGACTTGCATAAGCCGAACGCGGCAATCTACTGGACCGATTTTTTGCTGTCGATCGTCGGCGGCCATCTTGCGTTTCACGCGATGTATTATTTGCCCAAGTGGCTGCCGGAAAATTCGGCTTGGATGTGGCCGGCAATGGGTTTGGCCTACGTCGTGTGTTTGCTGCTTTACATGCGGTGCGCCATGTTCATTCACGAATTGGTCCATTTGCCCCGCAACGAGTTCAAGGCGTTTCGGATTGCGTGGAACATGATGTGCGGGATATTTTTTTTGATCCCCTCGTTTTTGTATTATCCGCACGTCGATCATCATCGCCGCAAGCATTATGGAACCGATCACGATGGCGAGTATATCAGTCTCAGCAATCATGGCCCGTGGATGATTGTTGGTTTTTTGCTGCAGGCAATGATTATTCCATTGTTGGCATTGGCTCGGTTTCTGATCATCAGCCCAATCTGTTGGGTGATTCCGGGAGCGCGGGCCTACGTACACCGCCATGCGTCCACGATGGTCGTCGATCCGTTTTATGAGCGAACCGATGACTCGCCACGGCTGCGCCGCGTGATCGTGTTGCAGGAGATGGCTTGCTTTGCCTGGTGCGTATGGTTCTTGGTCCGTAGCAGCATCATGCGAGGCGAAACGATTGATCCCATTTGGGTCATCGCTTACGTTGTCGGCGTGTCGCTGGTGCTGCTGAACGAAATCCGCACGTTGGGTGCTCATCGTTGGACCGGGACGGGCGAAGAGATGTCGTTCGAGGAACAACTTTTGGATTCGGTCAATTATCCCAATCGACCCTGGTTGAGCGAATTGTGGGGACCGATTGGCACGCGTTATCACGCGCTACATCACCTGTTTCCGACGATGCCGTATCACAATCTGGGCAAGGCACATCGCCGTTTGATGGCAGGATTGCCGAGTGATTCGCCGTACCGCTTGACGGTGGCTGACAGTCTGTCCGCTGAGATTCTGGCGTTGCTAAAGCGATCTTTTGCGTCGCTAAAAGCCTAACTTTGCGCGGCATTTTTGAGAAAAGACTCACCGCGCCAAAAACGAAACGCCGAAGCACTATGCTACCTGCTCACGCGGGTCTAAAATCGAGAGCTGTGGGATTGAGAAAACCCACTTCGCTTCGGTTGTAATTCCGGCAGAGGGACCATTTTACGGGCTCGTCGAGGTCACCAAAAAGGCTAGTGCAGAAGCACGCTGAGACCTCCACGATTCTCCCAGCGGCTCCGTTTTGCCGCCGCACAACCGAAGCAACGATAGAGCCGGCTTGCGAGAGAAATCTTGCAAGCCGGTTTTTTTATGGACGGATATCGTTGCGACGAAAAGTACGCGTTAACAGGCCGATCGAAAGCAGCGGCAAAAAGATTACGAACAAGAGTTTCGCGATCCCGACCGAACCAGCCGAAACGGAGTCAAAACCGAGCAGTCTGGCGATCAATGCCAGGATCAAAAAAGTGATGGCCCAGGACAGCATCACCAAGCTGCCGATCAGCATTATCTTCATGCGTCCGCTCCGAGCACCTTCTCAAATGGCGGAGAATGTTTACTGAGAGCAACATGCCCCATGGACCGCGGGTGCAAATTCCGTGCGTGCTGCGGCTTGAGTTTCGAATTCAGGCTCGCCATGATCATAAAACTTGAAATAAAGCAAACAACACATGACCAAACATCCCGCGACTACTGTCCATATCGGCTGGTACTCAACCCCGTCCGAAGCGGAGCGGATAAAAAACTCAATTCCGCGATAATCCAAATCGGCCACGCGGCTGAGCGAAACCGACAGTGCATTGCTGGTCACGTGGATCAGCATACCCGGCAAGACGCTGCCAGTGCGAAACGCGATCCAACCCAAAATCATTCCCATGCAGGTGGCCGTGATTGATTGCTGCAACACACCGTGCGAAATTCCGAAAATGACCGACGTGACTAAGATTGCGCGTAGCGGTGTGCTTTCGCGAATCAGTCCACCGAACATGAACCCGCGATAGGCCAGCTCTTCGCAAATCGCCGGCAACACGGCCATCAGCAAGACGACGTACAACCACGGTGCCGAAGCAATCTGGTCGGTAAACGGCTTCATCGCCGCGACAGCCGTTTCGCTGATCGGATAAATCGCCGTCACCCAAGACGCAAACAGCACGTACAGCGGATGCAGCGCCAGGCCGAACAACACGGCCACGGGTAGCACCCAAACCGACTTGGGCATTGTCAGCCGCAAACTTTGCCTGAGCGAACGTGTGCAAATGATGGCCATCAATAACGTCGGTGCCAAAATCAAACCAATCTGCGGAACGGCGATCAACTGTGCCATGCCAGCGAACGTCGTGGGCATTGAGGTGACGGCAAGCTTGCCAAAGAACAACGCGATCATCACCAGCGCCGCGGCGCAATAAGCTTGAGTCGGCGTGGCGTGAAGCCCTCGGTCTTCCCACAATCGTCTTGCCCAGCGAGAAAATTCCCATTGTTCACCACCGGCGAACAGCACACTCTCGGTTTCAAATTGACGCCGTGCCCAACGCGTTGCCAAGCAAAGCGCCAGCGCGGTCACGCCAAAAACCAGCGGCAAGTGGAACATCGCCGACGCATATTGGCCTTCAACCAACGCGCGAACCATCAAGAACATGCCCGTCACCGGAATCAAGCTGGTTCCCGTTGTCAACGTCGTGCCGGGCATTAAAGGCAACAGCACCAGCGGCAACGAAACCATCATCAGCGGCATCAAATAATACTGGCCCTCTTTGCTGCTGCGCGCCATCGCGGCCACGGCCAATGCGACGGCACTAAACAACGCCGACAACGGAATGAGCGCAACAATTAACCACAACAGTGGAACGAGCGGTGGTGCCGTAAAGACACCACCGGCCCCCGCCGACATTTGGCGAAACACCAGCGCGCTGGTCACCAACATACTGCTGACGTTTAAGACCGCAGTCATCATGCTGAATGTCGTCACCGTCGCCAGCTTGCCCCAAACGATTTCGCCGCGCAGCGCCGGACTGCACAGTAGCGTCTCCAGCGTCCCGCGTTCTTTCTCGCCAGCAACTAGGTCGATCGCTGGATAGAAAGCACCGGTCATTGCCCAAACCAACATCACAAACGGCAACATCTTGCTCCAGAATGCGGCTTCGCGAACGCTGGTCGGTGCAATGTCACGTGGGGCAACGCCGAAGGGTCGCAGCAGTCCCGCATCAATCTCGCGGGCCGCAAACAACTCGTTTACCCAGGTGTCACGCCATCGGTTCAAGATCGTCGCGGCGCGATCGCGGGCAACGAGCGATTGGTCCGAGGCCACATTGAACACAACTTCGACTTCGGCGCTGGTGGGAGTAAGCGAACCCGCTGCCGCAGTTGCTTCTTCGTCGCTGGCAGGCGTGGAAATCGCCGCTGCCATCTCTGGCGGAAAGACAATGACGACGTCATAGACGTTGTCGCGGACCCATTTTTCGGCTGCTTCGCTGAGGTCGTCGCGGGTACTGAATTCGTCCCAGCGATATTTCACCAGCTCCATTGATTGACTTGCATCGAGTACGCCGGCGGCGAACTTGTCGTTGTCGATCAGCGGCGGAAGTCCTTCCAAATGCTCGTCGCCGACCACGCAACAAACCGTCGGATATTGGCGACTGAATTGAGCGATCTGCAAGAGCAACGTCCCGACCAACGGATAGAGCAGAATTGGCAATACGACGATCGTGAACAACGTGCGGCGGTCGCGCAGTTGGTCGCGCATTTCACGCATGTAGATCAACCACACATTGCCCCATTTCGGTGCTTGGCGTTCGTGATGATTGGCCTTGCCGCCCGGCTCACGATGGGTCATGCCAACTCCGCAGACGTGAGTGATGGATTGCGTGATTCGTAGCTTGACAACATCGCGAAGAACAATTCTTCCAAGCTGTCTTCGCCATGCCGAGATTGCAATTGCTCAAGCGTGCCGGCATCCAAGATGCGACCCTGGTGCATGATCGCGATACGATCACACAGCCGCTCGACTTCGCTCATGATGTGGGTCGAAAAAATCAGACACTTGCCAGCGTCGCGTAATGAACGCACGACGCCGAGTAAATTTCTCGCGACCATGACGTCCAGGCCCAATGTTGCTTCATCGAACACCAACACCGGCGGATCATGCACAAGCGCGCGGGCGATGGAGACTTTTTGCTTCATGCCGGTCGACATTTTCGAGCCTGGACAATCGCGATAATCATTCATTCGCAATTGATCGAACAGCGTTGCGATGCGATCAGCCAAGTGGGCTTTTTCCATGCCATGTAAACGACCAAAAAAATCCACCATTTCGAGCGCGGTCATGCGATCGTAGATGGCGGTGTTGTTGCTGACAAAACCGATACTGGCCCGAACGTCGGCAGGTTGGCTAACGACGTCAAATCCATGGACTCGCACCGACCCCGACGTCGGACGCAGCACGGTGCTGAGGATTCGCAGTACCGTTGTCTTGCCGGCACCGTTGGCGCCGAGCAATCCAAAGATTTCGCCAGGGCCAACCTGGAAACTGACTCGATCAACGGCCACAAAGGTTCCGCGATGTAAGTCGGTATAAGTTTTGGTCAGCTCGAAAACGTCGATCATGTCAAAGTTTGCCTGATGCGCCGCGGCTGCGAACGAACGAGTAGTCGCTGCAAATGAGTTTACGACATAATCCGAAAGCCGACCGATAATTTATCGACTAGCGCCGCCGAATCCGCCTAAACGCCCTCGCGACGTAGCGTCAATTCGCGCGTGATGACGCTACCGGCAAAGTATTGCGGCGGAACGTAACTGTTGGCATTCATCGGAACCGAGATTCGCACAGTGACCTGAGGTGTTGATCTCAAAATCGTGGCTGGCGTGACTTGAATCGACGGGCTGACAATTCCCACAGTGCTCAATACTCGGCGTGCTTCGGCGGTCACGTCGGCGGCGGTTCCCCCAGGGACAATCGCCACGCGAGCCGCTTCATACACAGCGTTGTCGATCGTGTGCCGAACCATCGCCACGCGCGAGAATTCGACCGCCGCGAAGAACAGGATGAAGACGATCGGCACGACAAGTGCGAACTCAACCATCGTTGCACCGCGACGATGGCGTTTAAATCTGGCGAGCTTCGGCTTGGGTGGGCATCGCATCATTGGGTAATCATCGTGCTAAGTGACAAAGCGATCTCGCGGTAAATTTGCTGCAACTGCAATCCGTTGTCAGCGTGGAAATGCCGACCGTTACCAATACGTGCCACCTCTTGCATCCGCACGCGATCGGCGGCTGCACCAAATGTGATCGCATGAATCACGACGCCGTCCGCGGCAAGCCGGGCCGCGGGGATGCGTGGCTCGGGTCCGCGATTGTGATTTCCGTCGGTCATCACGATCATGGTTCGTTCGACGAAGGTTCGCGATCGACCGGTAGCAACAATGACCTCGCCCGCATCCATGCCGGCGGAGATGCTGGTGAAACCGCCGATCGGCATGGCGGCCATGGCGGCTTGGATTTGCGTCAACGTGGGTGTCATCGCGACATCGGCCGTTGCGGTGTCGCTGTACGACGCCAAGCCGACAAATTCGCTGACCGGAGTCGAGTTAAGTGTCGCAATAAAAATGTCAATCGCGGCACGTAAGTCAGCGATGTTGCTGCCGGCCATCGATCCCGAGCGGTCAACCACCAACGTCACGTCGCGTTCAATGAATGCTGCGGTGGCCGTCGATTGCGGTTCAAAGAACGGCACGCCGAATATGTTTCCGAAGAACAACGGCACCACGCCGCTGCGCGATCCCACGGTCCGGCGGCCGATCACTTGGACGCTGTTGATCGGGGCACCGACCTCGGTGAAATCAAACCGTCCAGTTATTGTGTCTTCCGCCGATCGGCCGAACACAAAGTCGGCGTCCGCCAATTGCAGCGGTGAGTTGTTGACCAAGTTTTGCGAGGCAATCGATGATCCAACGCGGATCGCTTCGCTAATGTTCTGGGTCCGTGACAATTCTTGCGCAGCGGCTTTAGCGGCGGCGTCGGTGGCGCTGCGCAGTTCCGTCTTGGCCAAGTACATGTGTGCAATGTCGATCGCAAACGCGACAAAGACCATGAACAAGACCATCATCGCCGCGATCAATACCAACATCGCGCCACGGCGATGCGATGGTCGTGATGAAGCCGTTGTTAAGATTCTAATGGCCAACATTCGAGACTATTCCTTGAGCATGACCAAACGAGCGGTGAGTGTCCGGTTGGCGACCCATTGGCCGGCCAGGGGACTGTTGGTGCGCGTGGGTGCACTGACTTCGATAATGACTTCTTGGCCACGCGCCGTCGTCGCCACAGATCCCGAGACAAAGCGGATGTTCGCATCGCGAATGACGCGCGAGTCGATGATCGATTGAGCTCGCGAGGTTGCGTCTGCGTCCGTCGCGTTGTTGCGAATGCCTTCGCGAATACCTTCGTATGCGGCGACCTGAAGTGACTGCTTCAAAAAAATGAAGCTCGCCGCTTCGATCGATCCGAACACCAATAGTGCGAGAATCGGCAAGCAAATCGCTAACTCGATGGTCGCGGCACCACGGCGGGGCAACTTAGTTTTTGCCGGATTCATTCACTTGATCCTTGCGTGCGACGAGCCGATTGAAGTCATCGGCGATGGCTTGCCAGAAGTCGCTATTGCGAAAGTGCATCGGCTCGACGGCGCTGCCGCGTGCTGCCACCGATAATGATTCACGCAATCGCAGGATCGGGCCGGCGAAGCGATTGGTCAACTTCAACGTGTCCCAAATAAACGCCGGAATCAATACTGCGGTGATGACAAAGAACGGCAAGAAACGCCGTATGCAATCACCGAACGTTGTCGCCCAAGCGGTTTCAGGCTGCTCGAACATGCGCACCCAAATCACCAGCGCCAGTGCGTTGACGACGAACATAATCGTCCAGTGAAAGGCGATTTTCTTCAGCAGTCCGCCCTGGACTTCGGTATCGACAAACGAACGGCTGCGTCGCGTCGCGTTGAAAAACTTCATGATCGGCGTGGTGGCTAAGCGTTAAGGTCGTGCAAATTCAATCATCCCTGGGAAGATTAGGTCACGGTTTAGGCCAGCGAGCAGAATGCCGCGCGAATCTTGGCAGCATGATTGGCCGTCAATCGTGCTGGCTGCCGTCGGTTGCAACGGTTGTATCAATGAACGGATCGACGCTAGCCGCCGGCATTTGAGGCTGCCGGTGGCTTATTGGTTTGGCCAGCGTCGTGCGCACCAAACGATTGGGACAATCGTTCTATAATAAACGCTTCACAGCGTTGCCTTTCAGAGCAAAACCACCTGGTTCAAATGTCAGGCTGGAAGCCTAGCCACCCTTTGCATTTTACTTGATTTCCAAGGTGACCGATCCGCTGACTGCCTTGGTCACGATCCAGCGGTCTCCGCTCTTGGTCGTAGCTACAGATTTTCCATCAACGTATACGCCAGTCGAAGCGTCAGTTGCTGGTAACTCAATTTTGGCCGTCATGTCATTGGGAATGTCAAGCGAAAATTTGAACGTGGACTCATTGTTCCAACTGACCGATACCGGGCCTCGTGGCGTTGGGACTTGGCCACGAGCGAACTTCAAATCGCCGGGGCATGGCCGAATGACTGCGGTTGTCCATCCAGGCGTACTCGGTTGGACACCCAAAACAAATCGCGGCAAGAGATTAGCCGGAGCAGCACCCCAGGCGTGATTCCAATCTTGGTTCGGCTTGTACTTCAGATCCCAGGCTTCCCAACTGATCGTCGTGCCACTGTTGACCATGTGTTTCCAACTGCGATCACCGTCAGCAAGCATCAACCCGATCGCCTTTCTATCACTGCCGTGACTGAACAACGCGTCCATGAAGTATTGCGCCGCATAGGGACTGCATTGCATCTGCTGTTGCTCGAGCCACGCGATCACTCCAGCTTGCTTGTCATCGGGCACAAGCCCAAATGCCAATGGAAAGAGGTTCGCGTGAATGCTGCTGTGATCGGTATCAACACCATCACGATAGATTCCCGCTGATTCGTCGAAGAGGTTTTTCTGGAAAGCTGCTTTAGCGAGTCTGACGCGTGCTTCATAGGCATCGGCGTCTTCGTTGTTGCCGATCGCGCGAGCCATCTCGGCCATTTGCTTGATCGCCGCGATGTGAAACGCGTTGACGACTGTATTGATCTCGGTGAACACGAATCCGTCGCGCTCTTTTTGTGGCCAATCAACAATGTCGGTTCGTTTTTGATCGGCTTCGGAACTGCGAACCAAGCCGTCGTCTCCGCTGCGATTCATCAACGTTTTGGCCTTCAGCAATTCATACCGATGCTTCAGCCATTGGTTATCACCCGCATACATCCACTCGGCGTGGGCCATGAAGACCATGTGCGGTGCCCACTCTGTCGGCCAAGTGCCGTTCTCGATTAACCAATCAAACGAAGTGGCCGCCATCTTGACGTTGTCATCCGTGGTGTAATGGCTGAGCTGGTTCAAATACGCGTCTGCCTCGTAGGGAATTCGTTCTCGATCACCATCAACGTAAACTCCTGCGAACGTCGTTGCCTTGATGCTGTATTTGCAAAGTTCCCAAAGGCGATTGAGCGTCTCATCGGAACACTCAAAGAAACTCGCGTCGTCATTCCAATCGGAGGCAAAAGCCGCACGCCGCACGATGTATTCGGATTTGAATTCGCCAGGCCAACCTTCGATTTCAACCCAGCGAAACGGCATCACTGGCAGCCATGCCCGCGGCGTCAACACCGCCGGCGGATGAGCCCGCGTCGGACCCGCCTGCTCGGTGTTTCGTAAATCAACCGGAGTCGGCACGATACAATTTCCGATCTCGCCACTGGCGTTGCGAAACTCGCTCACGCCATAACGAACCGTCCCTGGTGGCTGGCGATCGATCCGGCCATCCTGCAAACTCTCGCCGAAGTGAATCTTGCCACCACCTGCACCACCGCGAGGAACGCGCAACGCGATGTTTCCAAAGGCAACTTTGCCGAAATCGACAAGGGTAATTTTGTCGTCAATTTTCTTGACCGAAACAGGTGCTTGGTCGGTCAGCGAAACGGTATTCTCAGCCGGTATTTCGGGAAGCTCTTTGATGAACAGATTGCGAAAGCGGTAGGTTTGTCCATCTTCGCCGTGATGCTGGATACCGATGTAGCCCGACGCGTCGGTCGCGTCACGAAACGTGACGGTGGGAACTCCGTTGAGTTCGATCGTGATGCGATCTTCGATGCAGGTCACGACAAAGCGATTCCAACCGTTGCGATGGAGTGCATTGGCGATGGTTGGCTCGGCGAACGCAGCCTTTGACTCTTCTTCGTGCTCGAGGAATTGAGCTTCGGAGCGTCCTGGCGTGCTTGGCCAAATCCAGCCGCGCCGCGACTCGTCGTAGAATCCACCGGACCAACGCCGGTCCGAACCATCACATTCGGCTTGATAACCGTAGACGATTTTCGGTGCGTCTTGATCGACATGACAGCGAAACATGACGCCGGAGTTGGCTGCGCCCTCGGGCAAGTGAATGTCAACGCTGAGGCGAAAGTCTGAATACTGCTTTTCTGTCACCAAAAAGAACTTATCGCTGGCCAGCAGGTGAATTTCTCCGTCAACGACCTTGGCTTCGCCGTAGGAATATGGATTTCGCCATCCAGTCAAATCTTTGCCATTAAAGAGTGGCGTGTAGCCACGACTGATCATTGCGTCAAATTCAAACTCGCCGTCACGACCGACAGAAGGTTTTAGAATCGAATCAATCGCAGACTGCTCGGCAGCGCAATCAACGCATGCCGAGGACGCTAAAATTAAAACTACAAGAAGGCGCATTATCATAATTAAAAGCCGTTGAGCGTTCCTAAACGGTTGGGACAACCGTTTTACAATTTTTGTCACTCGAAATCGAAGCTGAGCCAAAGTGCTTGGCTGGGATCAAATGTTTTTGTTATCGGGGTTGCCACTGACTTTCGCGGCCTCCTCCTCAATTAACCGGTTGTAATTATCGATTTGTTCTTGCGAAGCATCGGTTGAAATGTTTCGTGTTGACTCAGACGAGCACCCGGCGGTTGATAGAAGCATCAGAAAAGCCAACAGGAGCTTGATATTCTTTGTGGTTAGTCTAGCGATTCGCATCGAATAGTTTCCGTAGCAGGGGAATTCGTTGAAAGAATTAAAATTTTCCCAGCCCCACTGCACTATCGCAGGGCTGGGAGATTAGATGTCGAATATTCGACGCCGATTTGGTCACGGCCTAGAAATCACTGCTGATAACTTCGCGGTTTCCTCGGGTACCGAGTGCTCCCCAAAGTCCGTAAGGACTTGCCGCGCCAGGAACCGTTACCGGAGCTGCATGGTACGAGATCATCGGTGCGTTGCTGTTCCCGGCCTCCATCGAGTCGGTAACAAATTTGACCGCGCCGTCACCCATGAGCACGTGCGCTCCACCTTGGTGGCGACTGGAGACCGTCACCGTTTGGTCATGGCTATCGTTAAAGCCCGTGCATAGTCCCGAGTTTGGCGGCAGGATCGTGTGAACCTGGCTGAACATCGGGTAACAATCGTGCCAGCGATATCCGCGAGCGCTCGTTGCACTGACCGTTGCGGCAGCAGCAGGGTTCCAGAATCTTGGGCGCAGGGGATTGTGGTGCTGGAATTGCCATTTAGGATCCATTCGACACTCGTTGCGGCCGCTACCCGTATCGGCGAACGCCGCTCCGGGTCGCGACGTCCGATTGTCTGCATCGCCCAGGTCGGTCGCCAATTCGCCGCACATGATCGTGTTGGCCAAACCGTCCAGCGTCTCTCGGAAACCCGATGGACTAAACATCACAAACATCCCACGATGAACCATCCGTGACCGCTGGGCTTGGGTCGGATTATTCGCCGTGTATGGCATTGTTGCGCCGCCGGAGACTAGTTGTACGAAAACAAAACCTTCTCGCGTCATGACTGACGAGTCTCCCATGCAGGCACCATAATTCGTTCGCCCCAGAGCGGGCAAGCCGAAGCCGGGATCACTGGGACAGCGAAAGGTCGAAATCTCAGTCGCCCACGGACCATAAGCGATCACCGCCGGGCCAGGTCCCATTGCCTGCCATGGATTGGGCGTGCCGCCTGGATTCGCCAGCGGAGTGATGATTTGCTCCCACAACGCCTGTTGCTCAACGAATGGAAGCACCCCAACCAGAAACGATCCGTGACGATTGTTGGAAACCATGTTGTTGAGGTTGGCCCATGGCTGGGAACCCATCGGAATATCAGTTCCGTTGCCATGGATTGGCATCGAATTGTATGCCGCATGGTAGTTGTGAATGCCCAAGCCAAGTTGCTTGACATTGTTGCCGCAGCTCATTCGACGAGCTGCCTCGCGTGCGGCTTGCACAGCAGGTAAAAGTAGGCCGACCATTACCCCAATGATCGCAATGACCACCAGCAGTTCGACCAAGGTGAATGCAGACCGATAACGCTTCATGAGAAATCTCCGAATACAAGCGTGAAGGAAAACGGGAATTCGCGGGTCGGCAGATTAACGCTGCGCGATCCTAATGGGATCATACCCGGCCTTGCAGGATTCATTCATGCTGATTCGCGATTAATATTTACGTTTTCTTCGGTAAGGACTCGTCTATTTGCAAAACCAGGGAACGTCTTGTCGCGATCGTGCTAATGACTGGCACTATTGTGCTGATTTGATCCGGCTGAGTAGTGGTTTGTCAGGCCTGAAAGTTAGGGTCAGCGCAAAGTGTTCTACGACGCTCCGGCGTCGTAATTTAACGACGGCGTAGCGTCGTAGAACACTGCTGCAACCCTAAAACTAAAGTATGACGGACCACGAGTTACCAAAGACGGCGCAGCATCGCACCGGGTGTGGGCAATTGGACGGAGTTGTCCAAAGCGATCACTTGCTGCAGCGGCAATGCAACGGAGCCATCTCCGCGAATCACCACCCCGCGATGATCAAAGCCGGGCGTTCCCGCCGCCAGATGCAGTCGCCGAGGGTGGTCGTCGGTATCAGCGCCAAAATCGCCCACACCGATGGTGATTGTTTTGGTAATTGTTTCGGTTTGTCCAGCTTCGTTTAGCCACAGCGAATCGGTTTCATCATCGGCCCAGGGCGTAAATACAATCCGCAGCGAATCGGTTCGCGTCGGCCACTGCATCGTTGGCGGATTCAATCGCGATGCCATGACACTGCGCAGTGTGATCGAGGGATCAAACGTTAACACTGCGGCACGTGTTGCTTTGTTGAGATCGCGGACGAGCCCGGACAACGACGACCACGTGACCAACGACCTACTAATTGATTCATGCAGCGGTGCGACAAGCACGACCAGATATTTCGCGTCGGCAATCAAACGCAACACAGCGCTGACGCATTCGTCTTCGCCACGTTCCAGCGTCATTGCCGAAGCGTCCGTTGATAACATTTTCAGTCGCTGCCGAACCGCTGCGATTTGGTCGCCAAGACGATTCGATTCGGACCAGCGGACAATTGATTTCGCTTGCGATAAAGACTCATCCACTTTTGGCCAACGTCTTTTCACGTCACCAATCACCCACACCGCTGCGCCTTGCGCCGCGACTTCGCCCCAGGTTGTGATGAATCCCCCGTCGCTCGAAAACAACACACCGGCCGATGGGTTGGTGCGTTGGACGTGCACCTGGGCACCGACATCGCGAACAAAATCGCTGACCACGCGCGATGTCTCGATGTCCGCGACGGTGCCGCCAATCGTGATTTGTTTCGCGGCGCTGACCCATTGCCGCGAAGTGGCAATCGCCGCGTCGCTGGTTGGCTCCGCACGACGGGAGATGACTGACTTGATTCGAGCGTCTGCTTGTGCGCAACCCGTCGTTGCCGTTTGCATCCAGCGAATGGGAATGTTGTCACAGTTCAGTGGACAGAACGGACAAACGACCAACTCGTCGCTCATCGCAGTGAACTCAATTGCTTGACAAGTTCCACCAAACGAATCGCGTTTTCAACCGGTGTCTGTTGAAGCACGCCATGGCCGACATTGAAGATGTGCCCTGGCCGACCGCCGACGAGGTCAAGCAAACGCTGTGTTTGTTCAACGATCATTTCGGGTGAACCCAACAACACACCGGGGTCGAGATTGCCTTGAACCGGACGTTGGTGCCCGATGCGATTCCACGCCACGTCGATGGGGATTCGCCAATCAACACCGACGACCGTGCGGGCATCGCCACAGAGCATCGGTAGCAACTCGGGGTTGCCGGTGGCAAAGTTAATCACCGGTACGCCGGGCGTGATCCCCGCGATGATTGATCGCATGAATGGCAACACGTAGGTCGCGTAATCATAGGGCGACAAGCATCCCGCCCAACTGTCAAACAACTGCACCGCTTGAGCACCGGCGGCGATTTGATGGTTCAGGTAAACGATTACCGCATGAGAAAGTTTCTCCATCAACGATCCCCACGCACCGCTGTCGCCGTACATCAGCGCTTTGGTCGCCGCGTATTGTCGACTGCCGCCGCCTTCGATCGCATAACTTGCCAAAGTAAACGGTGACCCCGCAAAGCCGATCAACGGAATCTCTGTGGGCAGGTCGGCGCGCGTCTGGCTGACGGTTTCATAGACAAAGCCAAGCGATTGCGGGTCGTCCAAATGTTTGACGCGGTCCACTTCGGCAGCGTTACGGATCGGGTTGTGAATCACCGGCCCGTCGCCGCGAATGTATTCGAGTTCAAATCCCAGCGGCTCGAGAATCGGCAACAAGTCCGAAAAGATGATCGCTGCATCGACGCCCAAGCGATCCACTGCGGTACACATCACTTCGCTGCACAGCTTTGGTGACTTGCACAGGTCGAGAAACGATTGTTGTTCGCGAACGGTGCGGTACTCGGCCATGTAGCGGCCCGCTTGGCGCATCAACCACACGGGCGTTCGCTCGGTCGGCTCGCTGCGGCAAGTGCGCATAAACAAGCTCTTGTCGCTGGGATGGCCAACGGTCTTCGCCGTCGGCTGCGACGACGTAAGCGACACGCGCGAGGAGACAACCTGGCGCTTTAACTTGACAAGCATCGGTGCGCGTTTTGCCGCTTCGACCACCAAATGTCCCATCTTGGGATGCGGCGGTTCGATGTCAACCATCAAGTCACACTCTTCGAGCATCTGGGTGGTCGTCGGTCCGATTGAAGCGATCACCGTGGAGCGCAAACTGGCGCGCAGCGGTTCGGTTAGCTTCAATTGCTCGGCCATCCGCAACATGTTGACGACTTGGTGAGCACTGGTGAACATCAAGACGTCGCGTTCACCGGCGATAATTCCGCGGATGTTGCTTTCCAGCGGAGCGACGTTTTCGGGGAACTCCCATCCATAGACTCTCACCGGTTCGACGATCGCTCCGCGCGCTTCCAAGCCGGCGATCAAACTTGTATTGGGAACTCCGTATTCTTGTAAACCGACGGTGACATTGGCGATCGACAGTTCGCGATCGATGAGCTGCAGGATCTCGCGCCACGTGTTGGGTTCGGGAACTTTAAATGTCGGCGTCAAGCCAACTTCGCGCATCGCGGCGGCGGGCTTGGGTCCGCGAACGATCGTGGTCACGTCGGACAACGAATCGAGAAATCGTTGGCGATCGATGAACTCTTCGACGGCAGTGAGCAAAAATCGAAAGCCAACGCCGGTCATCAGCACGACCGCACCGATGTGGCCCGTCATCAAGCGATAAGCAAAGTCAATTGCCTTGCGATTAGGCTTGATCGCGACCTCGCGCATCGATGGACTGACGTGGGCAATGCCGTGGTGACGTGTGATCAGCCGCGACAGATCGTCGGCGCGACGACTTTCCAAAGCAGCGATCCGCAGGCCCGCAAAATTTGCCGTCGTCGAATCGGGTTCAGGTGCATCGGCACCGGGCTGGGACGTGGTTTCCAAATCTAAATTCCAAAACGTGTGCGCGGGCCGCGGAAAAAATCGCCCGCAGCTTCCAGCCGCCGCTTCTGGAAGCCCCAGCCACGGTTAATGCGAGTAACTTTATGGGCGGGCAGCATTGTAGTGGTTTTTCGGTTCGTCAAGCATGCTAAGCTACCGCCAGTCTCACTCCCATCGCTCGAATTGATCGCCCCGGATGCCTCGTCGACAACTTCCCAAACGCGATCCGTCGCTTGTTCTTGATGCTCACCTTCGTGCGTCGGAAAGGTTGCCCGCAGAATTGACCAGCGAAACACTGTTCGCCAACGATCATCCGCTGGAGCTGGAAATCGGTTCGGGCAAGGGTCTGTTTATTCAGAATGCAGCCCTGGCGCAACCGGATCGCAATTTTCTTGGCGTCGAGATTGCCCATGCCTACGCCGCGCACGCTGCGGCGCGATTGGCGCGCCACGAACTTGCCAATGCGATCATGGTGGTCGGCGATGCCCAGCGGTTGTTGGCCGCGATTCCGAGCGACTCACTTGCCGCGGCGCATATTTATTTTCCTGACCCGTGGTGGAAAAAGCGACACAAGAAACGTCGTGTCGTAAACCCAACGACGGTCGACGAGATTTATCGCGCGTGTGTCGCCGGCGGTTCGCTGCATTTTTGGACCGATGTGCTTGAATACTTTTCAACCGCGATCGAGATGATAGCCGAATTCGTACCGCAATTCGGCCCACCGCTACCTGACGAATCGGACGAACCCGAAGGCGATAATGCGATTGGGTTTCGCACGCATTTTGAACGGCGCAGTATCCAGCATTCGATTCCCGTTTATCGCGTCAAGTTCGAGAAGACGTGATTGTCGATCAGGCGCGTGTTGCCCACGCGGGCGGCGATCAATGCCGCAGCGGAATCGTCAACGGTTTCGATTGGCAACAAAGTTTCGGCGTTGACGACGCAGGCGTAGTCAATTGAATCGACACCACCGGGACTGCCGATGGCAAGCTTCTCGTGCATCACCGCTTCGAGCGCACGGACTTGGCGCTGGCCGCTGGAATACAAATTCGCGGCAGCGGTTAGCGATTGATTGATTGACAGTGCTCGGCCGCGCTCGGTCTCGGTCAAGTAGCGATTGCGCGAGCTCATTGCTAAGCCACCGGCCTCTCGCACGGTCGGCATGATATCCAGCGTAATCGCCAAATCAAGATCGCGCACCATCGCTTGGATCACACATGCCTGTTGAAAATCTTTTTGTCCAAAGATCGCCACATGCGCCGGAACGATCTGGAACAACTTCAAGACAACGGTACAAACGCCACGAAAATGACCTGGCCGGCGCTCGCCCTCCAGCGGCACGCCAACCGCCGGTGGTTCGATGAATGTGCTGAATCCAGCGGGATAGATCGCTTCGATCGATGGCATGAACACCATCGCGACTCGTTCGCGGCGAAGCATCCGCAAATCATCATCGATCGGTCGCGGGTAACGCGATAAGTCTTCGTGCGGCGCGAACTGGGTCGGATTGACGAAGATAGTCACGACGACGTCATCGGCCAATTCATGGGCACGCCGGACTAATGCCAAATGACCTTCGTGCAGCGCACCCATCGTCGGCACGACCGCCACACGACGCGACGGCGAACGCAAAGCGACCCACCTGCGAGCGGCTGCCGGTGCGGTGATGACCGCCGGCGAATCGATTTCGGTTTGCATCTTCGTTAGGCCGAAGCTATTGCGATGAGGTGGCTTCGGCGAGCACCTGCTCACTGACGAAAATTGGCAACGGCGGATGGAACGTGACCGCGACCGCGATCGCATCACTGGGACGCGAGTCGATCTCGATCAGCTCGCCGTCCTTGCGCAGCCTCAGCGACGCATAATAAGTGTGCTCGGACAGTTCGTGAATCACGACACTGTCAAGCTCAGCCCCGAGAGATTCGGCAACCTTGACGATTAAGTCGTGTGTCAGCGGACGCGGTGGTTGTTCTTTATCCTTGACACGGCGATCGATATTCGTCGCTTCAAAGATGCCGATCAAAATCGGAAATTGGCGCTCGCCTTCGACTTCTTTGAGGTAGATCACTTGGCTGTCGCTGATCTCGGAAATGATGATCCGCGACAACTGCATCTCGATGGGCATGGAACACACTCACACTGTGCAAAAAAAACGATTGGCAAATAAGTTCTTCGTCAAGCTCCATCCCGAAGTTTGGCGCAGTGTTCTACGACGCTTCGCCGTCAATTCTTTTTTTACGACGGCGGAGCGTCGTAGAACACACTGCGCAAACGATGATTGTTCGAGTGGATGGAACCCTTCGCTGTGGATTATACCGCAACGTCGTGAGTTTGGCTGGGTCGTGAGTTTGGCTGGGCGGAGCAAAAGTCGATCTGCGGCGGAAAAGCTTTGCTCGATACGTCGGCGTGACCTAGGTTTGCTCAATCGAGCTGAAAAAGACCGCTGGTGGGGCTGCGCCGAGACGGCCCAGCCCAATGCAACATGAATAATCGTCACAACCCTTTGGCCCTGAGATTCGACATGTCGTCAATCGACGCAAACGCCCCAACTGGATTTTCGACCGGATCCTCGATCGATGCCACGACATCCATTCACCGAGGGTCACATGATGTGGCCAAGCTGTTGGCCGACTTGGCCGCGGTCGCTCCCCAGGCGCATCCTGTCCAGAATCAATCAGTCGAATCGAAGCACGAAAACCAGCTTGCGGTTGTGCGTTTGGGCATGGCGACGTCTTTATATTCGTCACTGCGCGCCAAACATCCGCCGACCGCGTCGCACAGTCTTCGCGTCGCGCTCGTGTGTGCCGCTTGGTGTGATCGATTGAACTTTGGCCAGGAAGAACGAGACCGCTTGGAAGTTGCTGCGTTTCTCCATGACATCGGCAAGATCGGCATTCCAGACCAAATCCTGCGCAAGCCAGGCAAGCTGACGCTCGAAGAACAATTGACGGTGAGCTTGAGTCCGCAACTGGGCTGCGAGATTCTGCGCGGTTGCTGTAACGACGAAGAGTTGCTCGAAGTCATTCTGCATGCACCGTCATGGTTCAGCGGCCGGCGCGATCAACTCAAGAGCGGTGACGCCATTCCCAAGGGATCGCGCATGTTGGCAGTCGCCGATGCCTTTGACGCGATGACGACCGACCACGTCTACCGTCCGGCGATGAGTCGCGAAGCGGCAATGAGTCAATTGCTCAACAACAGCGGCACGCAGTTTGATCCTGAGTTGGTTCAAGATTTCTGCGCGATGATGCAGCACGAACCGGAACTGGCGCATCGTCATGTGTTGTCGCGCTGGCTCGAGTTTCCCGCTGGCCAATCGGCTGACTCGCGATGGGCGATTCAACCGAACGCCGGAATTGATAACGAATCAACTCTTGGAAAAGACCAGTGGCGTTTCCACGAGAGTCTGCTTGGCAACATGAACGACGGTGTGATCTATGTTGATCGCAATGGCACGATTCAAGGTTGGAATTATTCGCTGGAAAAATTGACCGGCATCGCGCCGGGAGCGGTGTTAACTAGCTCGTGGTCGCCGGGGCTGCTTGGCCTCAGTGATGATGAAGGCGATGTCGCCGACGCGCAGTGTCCGGTGCGCCGCTGTCTTGCCAATGCATCGCATGTCAGCGGGCGATATTCGATTCGCCGTCACGATGGCATAACCATTCCGATTCGCGTTCACGTCGCACCGGTCGCGGCGGGCCAGCCAGGACTTTGTGGCGTGATCTTCATTGCCCAAGATGCTTCGCAACAACGCAATCTCGAGGAACGCGTCGAGGAACTTCATCAACAAGCCACCCAAGACCCGTTGACTCGCGTCGCCAATCGCGCGGCGTTTGATATCCGCGTTGAAGAATTGGTCAAACGCCGCGTCGATAGCGGGTCGAGCTTCAGTTTGATCATTTGTGATATCGACCATTTCAAACGGGTCAATGACGTTCACGGTCACTTGGCCGGCGACGACGCATTGGTCAGCTTTGCCACGATTTTGTCGGCCAACAGTCGTGAAGGGGATCTTGTTAGTCGCTATGGCGGCGAAGAGTTTGTGATTCTGTCGCCTGATTGTGACATTGCCACGGCAACCCGCCGTGCCGAGATAATGCGGTTCGCCGTCGAATCGACACCATTGCCCGCGATTGGCAATCATCCGATCACCGCCAGCTTCGGCGTCACCGAAGTCCAAGCCGGCGATTCACCCGATTCCGTTCTGGCCCGTGCCGACCGAGCGCTGTTGCAGGCCAAAGACAAGGGCCGTAACCGAGTGATTCAACTCGGTATCGGTGGCGGCGATGACACCGATTTGGCGACGACCAAACGACGACGAGGTTTGTGGAGTTGGTTCGACAGCAGTGCTGATCCGACCAACATGACGGTTGAAATCATCACACCAGTCCCGGTTAACTTCGCGATCGAGAAGCTGCGCGGGTTCATTGCCGACCACAAAGCCGAAATCGTCAGCGTTAGCGAAGGCAATCTGCAGATTCGCCAAAACGTCTACTTCGGGCCGTCGGGCCGCCGCAGCGTCGATTCGCAGATCTCGTTCAGCGTCCGCCTGATGTTGACAGAAAAAGCGTTCGCCACCGGGCCCGACAATCGCCGCGTCAATCAAGTTCAAACGTTGGTCAAGGTGGAGATGATGCCAACGCGCAGCCGCGATCGCCGCCGCCAGGAGGTGACTTCCTGCGCGCAACAAATCATCATGAGCCTGAAAAGCTATCTGATGGGCCGGATCGAGACCGAGCTGGTTTAGCCCGAGCTGGTTTAGCCCGAGTCGCGTGCTGGCGCGATCCCACCTGTGTTCCGCGTTAGCCAGTGGCCTCACGGCCAGCGGCTCACTTGGTGGGCTTGTTGATTGCGAGAGCCGTGACGCGTAAGCGGCCGGGACTGCCGCACTGGCCCGTGGCCAGTTCACTTTGCAATTCGCGTTTGAGCGCCCGCGCAACGTTTGGATTCACTCGCTCGAGACATCGGTTGGGTCATCAATGGGAGCCAGCTGCACCTCCAATTCTTGAACTTCACCGCTGCGCAGGATCGTGACATTCTGCGTGCTGCCGATCGGCAATCGCTCGACGATTTCTTGCAGGTCGCTCGATCGCTTGACCGGTTCGCCCGCGAATTTGGTGATCACGTCCAGGGGCTTGAGGCCACCTTTGGCCGCCGCGCTGCCTTCGATCACTTGGTAGACCGCGACACCACTGCCGACCGGCAGGTTCAATTTCGTCGCAACCTTCTTGTTCAACTCAGCCAGCCGAACACCAATCGCGGCGCGACGAACTTTTCCATGCTCGGACAATTCGTCGGCGATCCATTTCGCTTGATTGATTGGGATCGCAAATCCAATGCCCTGGTAGCCGCCGTTGCGAGTTGCAATCGCGGTGTTGATTGCGATCACGTCGCCGTCCAAATCGATCAACGGACCACCGGAGTTGCCGGGATTGATCGCGGCATCGGTTTGCAGCAAACGACCGCGGCTGATTCGCGAGATGGCGCGGTTTTTGGCGCTGATGATTCCGGCGCTGACGGTCGCTTCAAGCTTGAAGGGGCTGCCGATTGCCAACACCCAGTCACCAATTTCCAGCGAATCGGAGTTGCCCAGCGTTGCCGGCACAAGCGGCTCGGTGGGCGTAACATGAAACGTCGCTACGTCGCTTTCGACATCGCCAAAAATGTTAAACGCTTCGTATTCGGTTTGGTCAGGCAACTGCACAATCACCTTTTTTGCACCGGCGATGACGTGGTTATTGGTGATGATGCGACCATCGGCGGTCAAGATCACACCGCTGCCCAGTCCCGTGATTGGCAAGCTCGTGCCGTCATCGGATTGCAGCGGCGAGGGCGTTGGTTCGATCGGCATGTCTGGCTCGTCTTCAGTCTCGTCGGCGCTTGAATCGGCGGGATCATCGGGAATCAGACCGTTGTCTCGACTTTCCGTTTTCTTTGCGTCTTCGTCCATGTTTTGGCCGTAGGACAAGATGGTCACGACCGACGGCGTCGCTTCGCTGGCGGCGTTGCGAAACGCACGCGACAGGGCGCGGGGGCCGACTTGGGCCTGCTCAACGAGGTCGTCGCCGCAAGCAGTTTGAATTGACAACGCGACACCGAGGAGGGCCAAGACAATGTTTAACTTCAATCGATACATGCAGTTCTCTTTCGGGGTCCGTCGTTACTGAATCGCTTGTCGAGCGTATTGGATCAATGTGAGCGTATCGGCACTAACCGCCGGTGCGTCGCGGTGCCGGTGGCTAGCGCCATTCCGCTCACGGAACTAGGCTCTGTTTGAAAAGGGGTCTGACCCTCTCCGACAACGTGATTGTCTCCAAAGGGTCAGACCCCTTTTCAAACAGAGCCTAGAACAAAAAATCAAACCAAGCACTCGACTCGGTTTAAAGTATAACAGGCCCAGCTTGAATGATGATGGCCTAAGATGGTGTGAAATGCTGCCTGCGACTTTGATTGCGAAAAAACGAGACGGCTTGGTATTGAGCGACAGTGAAATTCGCTTTTTGATCGAAGGTTTCGTTGCTGGTGACGTGACGGATTACCAGATGAGTGCGCTGGCGATGGCAATTTTGCTCAAGGGCATGACTGCCGACGAAGTTGCGGCGCTGACGTTGGCGATGCGTGACAGTGGTGAGCGATTGCCGCGCGGTTCAGGCGACTTGCCACGAGTTGACAAACACAGCACCGGCGGATTAGGTGACAAGGTGTCATTGGTGTTGGCACCGCTGCTCGCCTGTCACGACGTTCATGTGCCGATGATCAGCGGTCGGGGTCTCGGTTTATCCGGCGGCACGCTCGATAAGCTTGAAGCGATCCCGGGGTTTCGCGTCCAATTGCAACCTGAGGAGCGCGACCGATGCTTGCGCGAGACGGGTTTTGTGATGATCGGTGCCAGCGAAAAAATTGCCCCCGCCGACCGGCGTCTGTACGCAATTCGCGATGTCACCGCGACGGTTGAATCGGTCGCCTTGATCACCGCCAGCATCTTGTCAAAAAAGCTGGCCGCCAATCTTGATGCGCTCATTATGGATGTCAAAGTTGGCGGTGGCGCGTTTATGAAAACGACCGACCAAGCCAAGGAATTAGCCGATTCAATCGTCAAGACCGCACGCTTGGCGGGCATGCCGACGCGAGCTTTAATTACCGACATGGATCAACCACTTGGTCATGCAGTCGGCAACGCGATCGAAGTCAATGAGTCACTGGAATTGCTCGATGGAGGCGGCCCGTCCGAGGTTCGTGCGTTGACGATCGAGTTGTCCGCCGAAGTGTTGCACTTGGTCGGTCGTTTCGATTCATTGGCGATTGCACGCCAGGCGCTGCGAGAATCGCTTGACAGCGGTGCGGCGCGCGAGCGATTCGATCGAATGGTTGTCGCCCAAGGTGGAACACTGCGCGGACCGTTACCACTTGCTGGCTCGGCGGTCATCGAATCGACTAACAGTGGTTTTGTGTCGCGAATCGATTGCGAAGCACTGGGTCGCGTCGTCGTCGAAATGGGTGGCGGCCGGCGCACCGCAGCCGACGCGATCGACCCCAGTGTCGGTGCTGCGATTCATGTACGAGTTGGCGATCATGTTGCCACCGGCCAGAAGCTGCTTACGGTCTACGCGCGCGACCATCTCGATGATTGGGCGACATCCTTGCGCAGCGTTGTCACACTTTCCGATTCGGGTTTAGCCGCTAATTCAATCATCCTCAATCGCATCGCTGAAGATGGCACTTGCACATGACCCACTCGTACGCTGAACTCGACGCTGTGACCGCAGCGCGACTGATTGACCACGCTTTGCAGGTTCGGACCTTCGCGTACGCACCGTACAGCCGGTTTCATGTTGGTGCGGCGCTATTGTGCGAAGATGGCGAAATCATCGTCGGTTGTAACATTGAAAACGCGAGTTATTCGGCAACGATTTGTGCCGAGCGTGTAGCGGTAGGAAGCGCCGTGGCAGGTGCAAAAATGAAATGGCGAGCGATCGCCGTGTCCAGCCCCGGCGGCGTGACACCGTGCGGTGTTTGTCGCCAATTCTTATCCGAATTCGGCCAAGATCTGATCGTCTTGTGTGTGGATGCAAACACACGAAACGTCAAGCAATACCGCTTGTCTGAATTGTTGCCCAATGCTTTTGATAACTCGTCATTGCCGGGCTAGTGCTTCAACAAGATTAAAAGCTAGGGTTGGCTTGGTGAGCGGTACGGCCTTAAGGGGCGAGTTGAAACATGCAAACGGCGTGCGGGCGGTGCTGCTGAAGAGACTTGCGTTGTCATTCGTTACGAGGATCGAGACGAAGCGATCGTGAAGCAAGACTACTATCTCAGCGATGCCTTTTACGACACCTCGGCGTCACAGTTCGCTCGCGCAGCGACGGCCGAACATCGCAGCGAAGAGTGCTTTGATCGCCTTAACAATCTGGACGACGCAATCGCGACCGATCAAAAATGACTGGCTCGCACCGTTGCGTTGGCGGAGTTGCCCTTGGGACGGAAGATTTGTTTGGTCCGCTGCGGTTGGTACGGCTTGAGCAACGGTTGTGATTGGACAATCGTCGGTGCCGGATAACGCGGCGAGTCTGCGTACTGTGTATTCATGTCGGCGTTGTCATAGTTTGACGCATGGCCAGCGCACGTTGCACAGCCACCATCACAGCCACCGGATTCACAACCACAGCCTGGTGCCTCGCTACCGCAACTGGTTTCACAGCCACAATCGCTCGTGTCGCAACCACAATCGCGGCGATATCCCCACAAGCTCTTAAAGCCATCGAACATCGGTCGGCAAGCACTACAATCTTGGCCGTTGTAGTTTCCGCAAGAGTCGCACGGGTCGCAGCAACTCGGTGGATGGTTGACCCATTCATCGACATACGTCTCGCCGCAGCCGTCACAACCACCACATCCGCCGCCGCACCCGAGGTTCATTAGTGGCCCGTTGCTGCATGAGCCGCAACCACCCATTGGTCCGCACGCCATTGGGCCGCAACAACCCGTCGCGATCAGCGCAAATCCCATGAGGCCGGAGCAAATAAATGCGGACAATTGGCGAGAGCGACTGATAGCCATAGGGCTTTATCCTTGAATGGTCGGATTCCGTTCTTCAAGGAATATCGAACTGCGGCGCGTCAAACTTGAACCAATTCGCAAAATCGGAACAATCGTCAAAGTTGCGTCAAAATGGGCAGCCACAGGTCGTCATGATCTTGATCACTCGCTCCTGGTCCGTCTGTGACAGCGAAGATCCGCTGGGCAAACACAATCCGTCGCGGAACAACCGTTCCGACACGCCGGTTGTAATCGCGCGACAATTGGCAAACACCGGTTGCATGTGCATCGGCTTCCAAACCGGACGCGATTCGATGTTCGCGGCTTCCAAATCGAGTCGAATATCTTCGCGCGAACATCCGAACAGCTCGGGATCGATCAGCAACGAAGTCAGCCAGCGCGTGGAAAAGAATCCGTCCGGCTGGGGCATGAATTCGATGCCCGGCAGATCGCCGAACGCTGCGACGTAGCGATTAAAAATGGCCCGCCGCGCGGCCACGCGATCATCCAGCACTTCCAATTGGCCGCGACCCACGGCGGCCAACAGATTGCTGAGCCGATAGTTGTAACCAACTTCGGTATGCTCGTAATGAGCGGCGGGTTGGCGGGCCTGAGTTGCCAAGTAGCGGGCCTCGCGTGCCCAAGCTTCGTTGTCAGTGACCAACATGCCACCGCCGCTGGTCGTGATGATTTTGTTGCCATTGAACGAGAAGCAACCGATCGCGCCAAAGCGACCCGCCGGCAGCGAATCAAGCGTTGCACCAAGCGTTTCGGCGGCATCTTCGATTAACGGCACTTCGTATCGATCGCAAATCGGTTTTAGTTCGCGGTAGTTGGCGCATTGGCCGTTTACATCAACGATCAACACGGCGCGCGGCAATCGATTGGTCGCGGCGCAGCGCCTTAGTTCTTCAGCCAACAACTGCGGATCCATGTTCCAAGTTGCTTCATCGCTGTCAATGAACACTGGCTTGGCACCTTGGTAACAAATCGCGTTGGCGGTCGCGACAAAAGTCATCGACGACGTCAGCACTTCGTCGCCGCCGCGCACGCCGATAATTCGCAGCGCTAGATGTAGCGCGGCGGTGCCACAGGAAAGCGCGACAGCATGACGGCTACCGATCTTGGCGGCGAACTCTCGTTCGAAACCATCAACGTGTGGCCCCAACGGTGCAATCCAATTACTCTGGAACGCATCGACCAAACGCGACAATTCGGTCGGCCCCATGTGCGGCGGTGATAAATAAACGCGATTATCTGACATTCTAGTCATGGTTCCTGCTTGCCAAAAAACTCGGGCATCGTGGCATGTTTATCCGCACTGACTCCGGAGCGTGACACCACGGTACCGACGGTGCGAAACAAGATCACGAAGTCCAAAGAAAGACTTTGATGATCGACGTACCAAACGTCCAAGTCGAATCGTTCTTCCCAGTTAAGTGAGTTGCGTCCGTTGACCTGTGCCCAGCCAGTCAATCCCGGTTTGACTTCCAAGCGTCGTCGTTGATGTTCGTTGTAACGGTCGAAGTAGGCAGGCAACAACGGTCGCGGGCCAACCAAACTCATTTCGCCAACGACAATGTTCCAAAGCTCGGGCAATTCATCAAGACTTGATGATCGCAACCATGCGCCCAAGCGAGTCATTCGATCACCATCGGGAAGTGGCCGTCCGGCGGCATCAACCGACGACTTCATCGTGCGAAATTTGATGATGCGAAATCGCTTGCCGGCGAGACCATCGCGGTCCTGGACAAAAAATATCGGGCAACCTAATTTGCAACGCACCAAGATCGCAATCACGACCAGCACCGGCGACAAAATCACCAGTGCGGTTCCCGCGATAACAAAATCAAACACACGTTTCGCCACGATCAACTCTTCACTATCGGTGGTGCGGCGTTCTCCAACACGCTACGAAACTTTTCACCCAGCATGCAGCGGCTGAACTGCGCCTCGGCCAGCGCCCGCGCCGCCCGTCCCATTTCGTCACAGCGTTGTGGATCATCGGCCATTGCAATCAACGCCCGTGCAAACGCTTGCGGATCGTCCGGCGGCACCGCAATGCCGCAATCATGTTCCGTAATCAAATCGGCGACCCAGCCCGGATAATTGTTCAGCACCGGCAGTCCGGCGGCAATGTAGTCGAAAAATTTGTTCGGCGAACTGCCATAATAGAAAGCCGAAACGTTGGCAAAGATTTGGAGGCCAACGTTTGAGAATCGCAACAAGTCGGCGATTTGGTATTTGCTGACCGCGTCGCACATGATCACATTGTCAAGTTGCTCGTGGCGAACCCGCTGGACCAGTTTTGGTTTGAGTTTGCCCTCACCGATCAACAGCAACTTGATGTCGCCGCGACCTTGTTTTTTCAATTCCACCGCTGCGTCCAATACCGCATCAAGTCCGTTCGCTATACCGTGAGTGCCCGGGAACACCGCTACGAAATCGGCACCTTCGATTTCCACCGGACGCCAACGACCGGGTGACCTCGGGTCAAACAATTCCAAGTCGCAGCCGTTGGGAACCAGCGTGACTTTTTCATCGCCGATATGCTTGGCAATGCCTGCGACCATCCCCGGCGATAAACCGATGCAGTGCCGGGCCGATCGGTAGCTGACCCATTCGAGCACCGACATCGCCGCCAGTACCAGCGGATTGGTAATCACTCCCATGGCGCGGGGGACCTCGGGCCACAGGTCACGAACCTCGAACACAAACCGTTTGCCGCGCAACCATCGCGCCGCAATGCCAGGAATCGACGCAGTCAGCGGCGTCGAAGTGGCGAACACCAGATCGTAATCTTCACGTAGCGCGACCCAAACACTGCGCATCGCGAACTTCAGAAACGTCCACGAGCGGCGTTTGAATCCATCGTGGTTTGAATACGGCAACTCCAACTCGATGACGCGGATGCCGTCGACGATTCCCTCGCGCCGTGACGACACAAATTCGCCCGACAAACCTGTTTTCGCTGCATCGCTCGAGCCACAAACCATCGTGACGCTGTGTCCAGCGGCGATTAAGTGCCGGGCCATTTCGTACGAGCGGATTCCTGCCGAACCCGCAGGCGTCGTGAAGTGCTGGTGAAAGTAAATGATCTTCATGATGCTCACCGGCGCACTCCCCGAAAAAACTACACGGTGGAGTGTGCCTGGTCGGCAAAAACAGCAAGATTTATCGATTGCCAACTCAACCCAGCGCGGAGAATTCCCATCACGACATCCTTAACGATTGTAGAACGGTTGTCCCCAACCGTTTGTGCGTTCCCAAACGGTTGGGACAACCGTTCCACCATTACTAGACGGTGAGGTCGGCGCGGCGGCTGCCGCGCATTAGCCGCCAAGCGAACAATGTCGTTAGCGCCGCGAACAAAACGGTGATGATCCAGCAAACCACGACCGACGGTGCAAAGGCCGCCGCGCCAAATTCAATCGCCGGATAAAGCAATCGCCGCAATTGCACCATGCAATAGCTCAGCGGATTGGCACGCATGATCGCGCCCAAAACCATTTGGCCCCACGATGATCCCTCACCCAATGGCGGAATTGGAAAGAACGAACCACTGAGTAACCACATCGGCATCAAGCCCAACATCATGATCGCGTGGAACCCCTGGGTGCTGTCCATCGGCCAGGCGACGATCATGCCGAGTGAACACATTGCCACGCCCATCAATGCCAACAGCAACATTACCCCAAACACGGATGAGGTCAGCGGTGCGGCGCCGAACAGGTAGACCAAGCCGAGAAAAATCATTGCCTGGACCCAAGCGATCGCGGCACCGCCGAGTACCTTGCCAACCAGCACCGGCCAACGACCGACCGGTGCGACCAAGACCGATTGCATGAACCCTTCGCGTCGATCTTCGATCACCGAGATCGTTGAAAAGATCGCGGTGAACAAGACAATCAACGCAATTGTGCCCGGTAGAAAGTATTCCAGAAAATTTTGCTCGCCCGCACCGACGAATGAGCCTCGCAAGCCAGTGCCGAACAGCAACCAAAACAACAATGGTTGGACGACTGCGGAGATGACTCGATTGCGTTGGCGAAAAAAACGCACCCATTCGCGTTTGGCCAACATCCACGCAGCGGCGAAACCGGCCGGTGATAGAGCGAGTGAATCGCGGCGAACCGATGCGTCATTGGGCGCGACGGTAGCCGGACTTGCGGTAGCGGGCAGCGATGAAGGTGTCGTGAGCAGCGACATGACAGGCGAGCAACTTAGGGATGCGTGGAACTTACAAAAACCGATGGCCGGTTTTTTCGATGAACACATCTTCCAGTCCCGGACGTCCTATCGTAATCGATTGGACCTGGTCGCCAAACCGGTCGGCCAACATCGGCACTAAAGCCGCCGCATTAGGACTTTGTATTCGCACTTGCTGCTGCACTTTTTGAGCAACCAATCCCAATTCGTCTCGCACGATCCGCTCGATCTCGCCTGAGTCGCTGCCTACGATGGTCACCAAACCGTCGCCCATCGAAGCTCGCAATTGGGCAGGCGATCCGCTGGCGATCAGCTTGCCCTCGGCCAAAATCGCAATCCGATCGGCCTTGTCGGCTTCTTCGAGCAAATGCGTCGTCAACAACACGGCCACACCGGCCGAGGCCATCGATTGCAGCGATTGCCAAAGATCCAAACGTGACGCCGGATCAAGCCCCGTGCTCGGTTCGTCCAGCAGCATCACCGGCGGTTGATGCAACAGCCCCTTGGCCAATTCGACTCGCCGCTTCAGTCCACCGGACAGCTTTTCGCAAAAGTCGCCGCGCCGATCGGTCAACTTCATGAGCTCGAGCACTTCGTCGCGCCGTCGCCGCATCGCTGCACCGCGAAGTCCATACAGCGCAGCTTGGCAAGCGATGTTTTCATCGACGGTCAATTTCTTGTCGAGGCTGGGCGATTGAAACACGATGCCGATACGACCGCGAACCCCCAGCGGGTCGCTTTGGGCATTGATTCCGGCAACGACGACACTGCCACGCTGGACCGGAACAAGCGTGCTGATCAAACGAAACAGCGTCGTCTTGCCGCTGCCGTTGGGGCCAAGCAACGCGAAGATTTCACCGGCGACGACGCTGAGGTGAACACCTTGCAATGCTTCGCGATCACCGTAGCGATGATGCACACCCGTGCAAACGATGCGATCCGTTGAAGACGTGGAAGAGATTAAGTCGTTCAAGATCATTAACCGATCACGGCGGCTGCGGTGACCAGCGTTAACGACGCGGGTAATTGAAGCAACGAAGCACGCAATAGCTTCCGCGCGGTAAAGTCGTCGCGTTGGCGAGCGAACTGCCACGCCGCGCGCGTCATCGGATAACTGACCAACAACATGCTCGAAGCCCAGCAAACCGTCGCAAACGTCACTCGCCAAGCTGCCGACGCGTCGATTGACGTGGTCATCGCCAAGGAGACCAGGCAACTGACTAACACCACCATCCCGAGTACGCTTTGCCAACCGGCGCTGCGACCCGTCGGTTCGACCGTCGTTGTCATTTGAAAACCCGCCTCGGCATATTGGCGACGATATAACCAGGCGATCGCCATGAAGTGTGGATATTGCCAAGCGACCATCACGCCGACAAGCAACCAACCGCGCAGTTCACCGAGCGAACCACCCGCAGCCGTGTAGCCAATCAGAATCGGCAACGCACCGGAAACGGCACCGACGGTTGTGTTCCAAGCTGATCGCGTTTTCAGCGCCGTATAAAACGGCACGTACGTTAACCAAGTTGCCACCGCAACGAGAGCCGGCACCGCGCCGACGAAAAAACACAAGTACGCAGTTCCCATGACTCCGAGTGCAATCGAAAAGCCAGCGGCGGCAGCCGGCGACACGCGGCCCGCAGTCACCGGACGACGGCGAGTTCGTTCCATGCGGCTATCGATCTCGCGTTCCCAAACTTGATTCATTGCCCCGGCGCTACCTGCGACCAAGGCGACGCCGACGACAAGGTTGAACAATAACAGGGGAGCGATTGCGCCACCGGCCGCGACGACTCCGGCGACAACCGTGGTAACCAAAATCATCGTCACAATGCGTGGCTTGGTCAGCTCAAAATAATCACGCCAAATCGTCGGTTCGGCAGTTCGATTGTCGCTGTCATTGGCAATTGATTTTGTCACGGCCATCGCTCCCGGCGACACCACACTGGGCAACGCACAAGCATGACAAGCCGCGCCAACAATGGCTCGTTTGGCGGGTACCGATTCGACGACCACGTCAAGACTCATGACACCTGCAACCTTTGCTTCATTAACCGCAACCACAACGTTACTGACACGGCCAAAATCAACGAACCGGTGGCCACATGCGCCGTGGTCACGATCGCTTCCACAAACGCTTTGCTTTTCACCAAATAGCCTGCGGAAAACGGCCCGAATTGGGCAAAATAAGGCCAACCATAATTTGCCACCCAGGTCGCCAAGCCAAGCCCGATCTGAATGCCGACGAATCCTACCAGTAGATACCCAGGCCGTAACAGGGTCAAATCGCCGCACCCCGCTTTTCGTCTCACTTGATGAAGTGCCAGCGCGAACGTCAAACCCCACAAACCGAAGGCACCGGCGATGTGCGAGTAAACCAAATGCGTAAAACCACTGGGCGATGCGGTCGGCAACACATGACGAAGCTGGGCCCCGAGCAACAATTGGCAAAACGACAACACCACAATGGTCGTTGTCAAACGCAATTGCGTCTTGGTCGGTGCGACAGTCGCACCGCGCGATTGTGCCGCGGCCTGGTTCCACCACCAACGGCTGGTCACGACCGCGAGCGCAACGCAAATCACAAAGAACAACGGCCCCGTGCAACCGTGCGCCATCGCCAATGTCCGGTCGCTTAACACCACTCGCGCCCCACCGAGCGCTCCTTGGCAAATTACCGCCAGCAACAAACCAAGGCTGAGATACTTTACCCACTTCCTTGGCTCGGTCATTACCGCCACTGCAAACGCGATGATTGCCAAGAAACCCACGATCGCAGCAAGCAACCGATGGCCATGTTCGATGAACAAATCAAACGGCCCCAACAACCATGTCTGGTAGGGATAAAGAAACAAGTTCTTGCCATAAGTCCCCGGCCAATCGGGAACCGCCATCCCGGCATCGTATGTCGTCACCAAACCGCCGATCCAAATCAGTGGCCAGACCAGACACACGATCAGCACGGCCCAGCGATGCAGAGCTCGCGCTGGCGCGATGTCGCGCGGTTCGTCAATCGTTGTATTGCTACTCATGTTCTTTCGCGACCGACCATCGCTCGCCAATCATGCCACCGACAACGGCTGCACCGGCACCAAAGCAAAACGCATACACCAATCCGCCCAAACCAAAACTCCACATGAGCGTCCAACCAATCGCCAACCCAAGAATCGCTCCGGTCGATCGCTTCGCGTCTCGCGTCATGGACTACAGCGACCGGATATAGGCAATGATTGACCAGACATCGTCGGGCTCGACGCCAACACCTCCAGGCTTCTCGTTCACAAGCAAGCCTGGCATCGGCGAACCGGCAATGCCAACGACCAATCGCCGGTACAACCCTTCGTCAGAGTTGTCACCGTGGAAAACGTTCCACGCTAACTTTCGCGGCACTAATTGTCTCGGCCGCAGCGCGCCGGCGGATCGTAACGGCTCCAGCGCCGCCGAATCAGCGGGGCCAATGCCCAGCTTGGTGGTGTATTCCTTTGTCCAATCGTCGAAGTCCAGCGTCACCGCTTCGCCGTCGCCACCTTTACCGTGACACGACGCACAATTGGCCAGCGGTCCATGAAACAGTTCTCTGCCGCGCTCGATGCGATCGGAATCTTGCCACCACAACGCTCCATCGCCCGCCAGCGACGGTAACGGCGGCACGTCGACTATTTGCCCAGCCGCCGATTCCCATGCCGCTACTACGTCAGCGGCAATTTCGCCAGCCGCAGCGACCAGTTCGTCATCGTTGAGGTCGCCGGCGGACCAGCGATCGATCAACTTGCGCTCCGTTTGGCCACGCAGCGATAGGTAAACGACATACTGGACTAGCGCCTCAAGATCATCATCGCCGATGGTCGCAAACGACGGCATTGCGGTCCCCGGAATCCCTCGCCGCAGCACACGCTGTAAGTCCGCAGCCGTTGGTTTGTCGGCGCGATGGGTGCTTTTAAATTTGAAGACGCCGTGTCGAAAATCTCGCGGGTATGGGTTCAACAAAGCCGCCGCTGGTCCTGCGCCGCCGCCCTCGATGCCGTGACACGTCGCACAATGTTCGCGATACAGTCCGAAGTGGTTGCCCGCTTGGTCGCTGGAAATAGGACCGGCGGCGCGGACCAATTTCTCGCGATCAAGCAAACGGCTAGCGAAGTCGGGAACCTGGGGCTCGTTCGGTGTACCAAATAAATCCCCGACGACTGTCGCAATCGATGCTTGGTCCGGGGCACTGTCGACGGCGTCACGCCGCGCAACGACGAGACCGTACAGTTTATTGGCGCCAAAATGATCGACGCGGGCGTCACAGCCCACCAGTCCAACGATCAACGCGACGCACCAAAGCTTCAATTACTGGACCTTCAGCGAATCCGCGGGAATCGTGATCGTGCCCAAATCGTTCATGCCGGGGTTCACCATCACCTCGAAGTTGTTCTTCTTCAACTCGACCGATTTGCCGTCCATCGTGATTTCCTTGATGCCGCCATCAGCGGCTTCATGCGAAATCCGAAACGTCAGTTTTTCGCCAGCGGGTAATCCCGAGATTTCAATCGCACCATCTTCATCGCTGACCGCGACAAACGGGTGATCCAAAGCAATCACATAGGCTCGCATCCAGGGGTGAATGTTGCATTCGACGGGCACTGGAGCGGGTTCGGGTTTGTCAATCGGTAACTCAACCGCGCCGCCCGGCGGAATCAGCGGATTCGCCTGGGGATTGAAAAAGAAGTTCAAATTCGCGTTGTGGCCAATGTCGTCGGGATTGGTGATCTCGAGCTTATCGCCGGCCTGCAGCACCGCGATTCGCGGCTCGAACCGGCACTTATCGTTGGCCAACGTCACCTTGATGTTGCGTGGCGGCTGCGGTGGCAAACTTGATCCGCCACGTCCGGTGTAGACATAGAAAGATACGTTCTTGATGCCGTTGTTAGCCTTATTCACCAGCACGCGCTCGTTTACAAGCGGAAATTTGCCGCAGAATGCTTGGTTTTGATTGACAACAATCGGGGCCGGGTCGAACGCCTTGCCCGAGTAAACAAAACTCGCTTTCACCGTTCCGGTTTCAGCAACAGCAGGCCCGACGGAAAAAGCCAGCGAGCCAGCAACAAACATCGCGAATACGAAGCGAATCAACATGGACGTTTCTCTCGAAGTGCGTTATTGGTTTTCTAAATGATTTCCATCGACGAGCTGGTCGTCAATGGAGTTCATAAAAAAATGGAGGCGGTAGCCACTGGAGATGAGAACCCGTGCTACCGCCTCCACTTCATCAATGAGCAGCAGCCAGTGCGTCATCCAAGGGGGGATCGAAACGGATGACAGACCGCACTAGCCGGCAGGTATCATTCGATTCTACCGATAAAGGAAGGATTGTCTACCACTAAAAGCATCTAAAGGCAATTTCTTTTTCCCGGAGCGGATAAAAGTGTCTGACCACAAGGCTACGGCCACACCGGCTCGCGACCTTCGATGAATGCCCGCAATCCCTCGGCGGCGGTTTCGGTCGAACAAGCCGTCGCAGCGGTGGCGGCACCGACGGACAACTGCGTCAACAACGATTCGCCAATCGTTTCGTTTAGCAATCGTTTGGTCACGCCCACCGGCGACCCCGGTAAGCTAGCACTCCGTAGCGCCAATCGATTTGCCGCAACCCAAACTTGGTGCTCCGGTACACGCTGGGCCGCCAAACCGATTCGTATTGCTTGCCGTGATGACATCGTGTCCCCGGCCATCAGCATCCGCGAGGCAATTGCCGCACCGGCGCGAAACGCCAGCAACGGTGCGACCAAGCCGGCCACCATCCCGCGACCCGTCGCGGGAATGGAAAACGTGGCGGACTGGCTGACCACAATCATGTCAGCGGCCAAGGCCAACGAAAACCCAGCACCACAGGCTCGACCATCGACCGCAGCCACAATCGGTCGCGGGAAGCGCAGCATTTTTTCTAGCAGTCCCAACAATCGATCCCAATGTTCGATCCACAACGGCAAGGCGTCGAGCGGATCGAGCGTCGTGTGCTGGTACAACTCGTTCAAATCCATGCCGACGCAAAAATCTTTGCCTGCACCAGCGAGAACTACGGCACCAATTTTCTTTTCCTGGTGAAGATCGTCCAGCGCTTGCCCAATGTCTTCAATCAAACGTTCGTCCAGCGAGTTTCCATCACCAGCGCGACCCATCAAGATCGTTGCCGTCGGCGAATGAATTTTTATATCGACAAGGTTCATGGGTTATTCCTGATGGCTTGACCAACGATGAGCACGCCCCGTCAACATTTCTAGGTCGGCAAAAAATTCGGGATAAGTCTTCGCGGTACACGCTGGGTTGGCAATCTGAACGCCGGGCAATCGCAACCCAGCCAACGACAAACTCATCGCCATCCGGTGGTCGTCGTAGGTTTCGAGCGTCGCTCCGGCGAACTCCTGTGGAGCGAGTGGTTTTATCATCAGGCCGTCCTCGTGTTCGACGACTTCGGCACCTAGCTTGCGCAGTTCGCGGGCGAGATCACCGATGCGATCGGTTTCCTTGAAACGATTGTGCGCGACTCCACGGATTCGTGTTGGTGAGTCGGCAAACAGCGCGACGACGCTGAGCGTTTGCACCGTGTCGCTGATTGCATTCATGTCGACATCGATACCGCGCAGTCGACCTGAACTCCGCACCGTGATTTGATCGACGGATCGCGATACCTGGCAACCCATTTGTTCAAGGCAATCGACGAGCGCCACATCACCTTGCAGCGCGTTGGGTCCGAGTCCCAGGACGGTCACGTCGCCGCCGGTGATGGCCGCCGCAGCCCAAAAGTAACTGGCCGCCGACGCATCGGGTTCGATCTCGTAATCACACGCACGATACCCGCCGGTCCCGTCGATTTCACAGACCAACGATTTGCCAGTGCTTTCGCGCCAACGGACGGCAGCACCAAAGTCTTGCATGATGTTGGCGGTCATTTCGACGTAAGGTCGCGACACCAACTCGCCTTGTACGCAAATAGAAATGTTGCGTTTGGCGATCGGCGCGGCCATCATCAAGCCGCTGAGGTATTGGCTGCTGACGTTGCCGGCGACCGAAATCTCATCGTGATTCCAACCGCGCGTTTCGATCACGACGGGCGGACAACCACCGGCGGACTGAGAAGTCACTGTGCCATTGCAAACTGGCGCGAGCGCATTGATCAGATCACCGATTGGGCGTTCGTGCATACGAGCGACGCCGTGCAAGTGAAAACGCCCGCCCAATGCCGACAGCGCCGCCGTCAAAAACCGAATCGTCGTGCCGCTGTTGCCGATAAACAATTGCGCCTGCTCGCTCGAAGTAAACAATGCTTCCGGCAAGCCAGCGACGTCCAAGGTATGGCCGTTATCAACCGACTCGATCGCAAAGCCGATCTGCCGCAGCGCCTCGGTCATGACGGCCGTATCATCACTGAGCAGCGCGCCGCGCAAACGCGACGCACCACCGGCAAACGCGGCGCAGACCAAGGCGCGGTTGGTAAGACTTTTGGAACCCGGCGGACGGATTGAACCGATGACCGCACCACCGGGAACGACTTCAACAAAACTTACCGGCATCGAATGCGTCATCAAAGAAAGGCGTGGCGATCGGGCCTCAAGGCTTCCGACCAAATGGATACTGTTGGTGCTGGTGGAACTTGTCAAAGTTCGTCAGGCCTGGTCATCAGGTTTGGGGAGCCGTCTCGCGATAGCGTGCGATTCCCGCGTAGCTAACCGCCTGCTATCGCACTGCGGCTGATCAATCAAATCGGACCGAAGCATTAGGGTTGAGCGGAAACGCAAACGATTGAATTCTCAGTGCGAAGATAAAGCGAATCGCCGACGACAGCGGGCGTTGCCAAAATCCCCTCGCCAATCTTCGGCTCGCCAATGATCTCGGCCTCGTCGCCATTGTCACGTACGACGACCACTTGCCCGCTGGAATCAAAAACGAAGATGCCCGCCGCGGTGTAAAGCGGCGATGCCCAGACTGAATTGATACCGGGCAAGCGTTGTTGCCAAGCGACCTCACCGTCGCTCAAGTTGCCGCCGATCAGCACTGACCCCTTGCCCATGTAAACACGATTACCATGAACCACGGGACTGCATCGCTGGGGCCTTAGCCGATTGTTTTGCCAAGCCACCTCGACACCTGTCGAATCGATTCGCAGCGCCGTCGTTTCGTCACCGGGGAACAGCAAGTACGGCGGTGCGTAGGTGCATGATGCCGTCGTATCACACTTGGCATAGAACTGGTGGACGGTTTCGCCGTTATCGGCGCGAACGATCGAAATTGCGGACGAGTCTTGCATCGCAAAGGCCGCAATTCCATCGCCAAGCGTGATTGGCTGCGGTGTTGACCAATTGCTGTCGCGCGGTCGCTCGATGCGCCACAATGTCTTGCCCGTCTCGGCATCAATCCCCGCCGCGAACGAGTCACCTTGGTTTTCAAGTTGCACGCAAACGACTCCGTCGATGATCGCCGGCGAGCTGCTCATGCTGATGTCGTTGCCTGTCTTGGGATGATCCAGCGCCAGTCCGCGCAGCCAGATGACGTGTCCCTCCAAGTCCAAACAAACCAGATCGCAGGAACTGAACAGCGCAAACACGCGGCTTCCATCGCTGACCGACGTCGGCGAAGCGTTGGCGCTGGTGGGATGCGTGAACGGACGACCGGTGCTGCGCAGCGAACGTAGCCATTGTCGCTTACCCGATTGGCGATCAAACGCTTCGATATGAATGTCGCGTTGATCTTCACCATCACATCCGGTCACAACGACGAGGTTATCGATCACCAGCGGACCACCAATCCCGCGACCGGTTGTGGGTGACTTCCATGCCACGCCCTTGCCGCTGGGCACATCAAAATCGATCGGCGGCATCGCTTCGGCTGCGGCGCTACGTCCGCCGTCGCCGCGAAACGAAAGCCAATTGCCCTCGGCTTGCGCTGTCGAAGCGTAAGCAATCAGTAGCAGCATGGCGGCCAGCGGGCAACGAACGCCACGTGAGAAAAACAACTTCATTTCAGATTCCAAGTGGCTCAGGGTTTGGTGATGATTGTCGGCTGGAGCGCGGCACCAACCGGATCGGTGAAGCGAAATTGGAATTGCCAATCTTGTGCCCAAGGTTCAGTTTGGGCATTTTGAAAAACTTTGACCAACACTGTGTTCTTGCCCGCGACCAATTCGCAATCGCCCAGGTATTGGTCAATGCGGCTGCCCGAATGATAAACGTCATTGGCGGTCGCTAACTTGCCGTTGACCCAAACTTGATTTGCCGTGATGCAACCAATCCGCGCGACTGCGGGCCGGACGTTGGGCGCGTTTGAATTGTTTGTTGCGTCGATTTCAAATTCGGCGTAACAATAAACAACGACGTCCTTGGCGTTTTCAAACGCGGGGTTCAAATTGACCATGCCCATCGAATCATCGCTGGTGACTAACTTTGTGACCGCCGGTTTCGTCGCGGGCTGAGTCGAGGGAATCTCCGCTTGGTCAATCAGCCAGGCAGACGGCAACGAGCCCGTTGCGAGATACGTTTGCTCAGGTGGATAGACCGTTTCAAACTGAGTCGATCCGGTGTTGTCATAGGTGCCAATCACAACCCAATTGCGAATCAGGCCAAGCTCATCAGCCAGCTCAATCTTGGTGCCAAGATCATCGAGTGACTTTGCCGCCGATTGCAGTTGATCAGGATTGCGACCGTTGGCAATCACCTTGCGCAATAGCGCGATGGCCGCGACCGGTTCGGCCTTGATGACCTCGGCCTTTTGCAACAGATCAGCGATCGCCAAATATCGAATTGGCAAACTGGGATCGTCTGCGGCGTCTTTGATAAGTTCATCTTGCAGCGACGGATCGTTGGCAACCAACATTTGAAACGCCGCGTGGCGAGCGTCGGGTTCATGCGCTCGATCGCTCAAGAATGAACGCAACTCGTCGCCAGGAAAATCACCATTGTCAGCCACATCCGCGGCGACCATTCGCAGCCAATTCTTGGCCAGCGACGACGCGTCGCTCATCGCGGTCAGAACCTGGCCGACTTGATCGGGCGACAATTTCGCCAACCGCAACGATGCGGCCGAGGCAGCTTGATAGCCGCTGGCTTCGCGTCCGATCGAGCCAATCGCTGCGAGGTCATTTGCGAGCGAAGGGGTTGGCGTTTTTTCTTGGGCGAGTGTCGTCGTTGCTAGGTGTGTCGCGATGGCCAAGGCCCAAAACGGCGTCCAGTTGAAACGGTGGTTCACGGTATTTCGAGGGGTAATGCGGGCGAAGGCAATTCAGTTAATTAACATGAATCATAACCGCCAACGCATCGACAAGTACGCCCCCGCTTTCGCATAAACAATTCGGACGAATTCCATTGTCCCAATGGTTTTATATAGTGGATTATTGCCAATCGGCGGCAACGCGGCGGCCTTCAAACGCGGCCCGATTGGGCAAAAGCAGCGCCGCAACGATCATCAAGCCCAGCGTCGCGGTGTGAACCAGCCAGCAGGGGTCAACGCAAATCACGGTTCGGCAAGTAATCAGCGTGACGGCCAACAAGACCCCCAAAAACCCGCGTTCTGCGGTTCGCGCCGTCTCGCCGTGGGTCAATTTGCTCAGGGCAATGGCCGAAATTGCGATAAAAGGCAATGAAAAGACCTCAACGGCAGATACCAGCAACATCAAACTCGGCATTTCGGATTCCCTTCTGAATTTCCAAGATAAGTACGATTCGAGACTTGTTTTGGCAAACTTTACCCCGGCAAGGTAAGCCCATTGCTTAAATATTTCTGGAAATTATTCTGCCGATTTTTGTTGAACCAAGGCAAACTTCTCTTTACCTTGCAGCCTGAAAAGCCACAATAAAAGTCTGGTGGACTTCCCGTATCAGCCTTGTATGGCGTTACGGCAACCTTTGGCCACCCAAGCCGATAAACACGGGAGGGAGTTTCCGATGTCGAAAGCGTTGCGAGCCGTTGCGGTCATTGAATTAGGGAATTGTGCCGCACCAAGCGGCAACGCTCCCGTGGCAAAATTTGCTGAAAGGAATCTCAAGGGCCAGTCGCTGATTAGTCGCATGGTGCGGCGACTGAGCGATTCATTGCTGGTCGACGATATCGTTATCAGCGGCGAGCAATTGCCGTCAACGATTCTCACCTCCGGCATTCCCGGGGCGCTGGTGTTGGACTTGGCGCACACGCACGTGATCGAGCGTTTGGCCGCGGCGGCGGATCGAACCGATTCCGAATGGGTCGTCTTCTTGCCTGGCAACCAACCGTTCGTTGACCCCGTCTTGATCGATCGCTTGCTGAGCGAAGCGGGCCGGGCCAGCGATTGCGATTACGTTGGCTTCTTTTCGCCGCGCGGTGGCTGGCATCGGATGCAGGAACTCGGCCTGGCCGGCGAGATCTGCCACGCCGATGCGCTGCGCCGACTGCGACGCAATCTCGATCGGCTCGTTGTCGCCGAAGACACGATGTGCTTGTCGTCTTGGTTCCAAGATGCACCGGGCGTTTACCAGATGCGGTTCATCCCCGTGCCACCGGAATTGGATCGCGACGATCTGCGTTTCGCGGTCCAGTGCGAGCGTGATTGGGACAAGGCGCAGATTCTTTGCGATTCGATTGCGATCGACGAAACCCAGTGGCAACCGCTGGCCGACATCGCGCTGGCCAACGCCGATTTCCACGACGCCGGTAACCGGCGCATGAGCAAATTGTAGAACGGTTGTCCCCAACCGTTCGGGAACGCCCAACCGGCTAGCGACAATCGTTCTACAATCGCTTCAACATCACGGCCAGCCGCATCAGCGCTTCCATTGGAATTGTGTGCGGACCGTCGAACGCGATGAAGTGATTGTCAACACCGTGTTCGCGAACCAAATCACGCAATGTCTCGGCGCTGCCAATCGGCAAGATGTTGTCGAAGCGTCCGTGCGATTGAAGCACCAACGTCTCGCTCAGCAGACCGCCCGCCAATGCTTCGTTCCAAGCCCGTCGATTGACCAGCGTGCCGGAGAATTGGACCAGCACGGCCGGTGGTCTCAAGTCAGTCGTCAACGCCGCGTTCATCGTGATCATCGCACCTTGTGAGAAGCCGCCCAACACATACGGTGCGTCTCCAGGAAACTCCACCAGGATCGACTTGATCGCTGCGGCTAATTCGCCGGTCGCCGTCGCCATGCCCGGTGGCTCTTGGTCGTGCAGATCCTCGAATCGTCCGGTCTGAGTGGCAGCCAACAACTTCTGCATATTGATTTCCCACCACGCACGGCCACCGTACGCAGCCAGTTCAGGTGGCGACAGCGGTGCTGCGGGAAACGCAAAACTAAACCTATCCGCGGCCGCGTCGAGCCAATCCGCCAGCGGTTCGGCGAGCGAAACAAGATCATCGCCCGGTGCGCCGTAACCATGGCATAAAATCACCGGCACCGCCGCGCCGGAGCCGGACTGTGCCACCACGGTGTTCAGCGTTCCAAACGTGCGATGATGTAGCGAAAGTGTCATGGGCGTCAAATCGATCGACCGGTTTTAATTCAACATCCCATTCGGAGGTTGGATATACTAGCCGGTGGCGGGAAGGCGTGTGTTGCCGATTCTCTGTTTGAACGCAGAGTCTTGTCGAAAAACGGCTTCGTTACAATCCGATTTGCAATTCATTGGGGGGCGGAACTGTGTCTTTCATTAACAACAAAAACGATGGGCATTCTCGAACTCGATCGCATCGTGGGCGAGCGGTCGCCATCGCCCGACGGCTATTGATCCAGCGGTTGGAAGATCGCCAAATGTTGGCGGCCGATTTCATGTTTGATCAGGCGAAAGGATTTTGCCAAGCGACTCAGGTGCTGGCGAATTCAGTGAACGTGGACCAGCATGGTCCGGCAGGCGTCGATGTACCCGCCGGTGTTTTTACCGCAGAACAGGTCGAAGCGCTCGAAGCGATTCCGTTTGACTCAGCGTTCTCATCCAAGACGCTCGGTCCGGTGCAAATGTTCGACGGGCCTCCGCACGCAGCGAATGTGTTGACGTTCGTGCTCGACTTCAAAGACGTTTCGCAAGGTTCCACGTTTGATATTTTCAACAACGAAGTCACCTCGTTCGATTTCGCTTCGTATGGTTTCTCGGCGGGCAATTTGAACGCCTTGACCGCATCGATTTTGGCGGAAGTCGAGCAAGACTATTTCAGCGAACTGGTGGGCACCGTCGCCGGTCCGCCGGGCCAAGATTTAGAGATTGATTTCATCATCGGTGACATCGGCACGCCACCGGTCGGCCTCAGCGAATACTACTACATTCAGATCGGCACCGGCATCGCGGGACCACACAGCGGAGGAACGCTCGGTGTGGCCGGCGGCAGCGTTGTGCGGAACAGCGGCGGCGCGGGACCAAACTCCGGTATCCAAGTCGGCGACGTTGTCGGTTCGGTGTTCACCGACGCGATCGTCACACTGGGCGGGCTAACGCCGTCCAATGCGTTGACGTCAGGCAACATCGCGTTCTCGACGTTTGGCATCGGCGGCACACTGTCACACGAAATCGGCCATAATTTGTCGTTGTCACACATCAACAAGTCCGGTTCGGTCCAACCGACGGCGGGCCGTCCGCCCCTGATGGGCACCGGCGCGATCGACTTGCCCAACGGCGATCGGATTTTGGACCGTGAATTTTCACTCTCGGGCGTCGATGGAGAAAACGGTAGCGTCGCGCGCCAGCATATCCAACAATTAGTCAACGCCGTCGGATTGCACGCCACCGGCGGTGTGGCCTCGTCGTTGGTGGGAATTGACTTCGACGTTACGTCGGGCAATTCACCGGTTAACTGGACCAGGTTCAGCGGTGGAGTTTCAACCGCGACGTTGACCAACGTGCCCGATGAATCCGGCGCGTCGACGCCGTTTGATTTGGTCATCACGTCGAACACCGGCTCGCCACTTGTCGCCTCAGGCGGCGCGGTGAACGCCGGATCGATCCCGATTCACACTCAAGCCTTGAACGGATTGGACGGTTTTTTGGCGAGTTCCAATTCGTCGCCAACGTTTCAGTGGACCGATCTGACGCCGCTGGCAACCTACGAGATTTTTGTCTTTGGGCTTCAATCAAACGTCGGCGCGAACCAAGTGACGATTGTCGGCGACGGACAACCAATCAGTTTTCAACAGGTCATGCAAAACGGCAATCTGCATGTCAATCAAGCGTCGGGAACCAACAACCTCGGCTTGAACACGTTCGCCCAAACCGTCACGGCGGCGAGCAACGGGACGATCGCGATCAGCGTTTCGGCGCTGGTCACGGTCAGCGGCACACTGTCGCTCGGCGGCCTAGCGATTCGTCCGGTTGGCAGCCCGGCGGTCGGTACGATTCGGGGCACCAAATGGAATGATTTGAACAACAACTCAGCACAGGATCCCGGCGAACCAGGTTTGCCCGGCGTGACGATTTATATCGATGCCAACACAAACGGTGTGTTCGACAACGGCGAATTATCGACGCTCACGGTCGCGGACAATCCCTTGACGACCATTGATGAAACGGGCCGCTACGAATTCGTCGGCGTCATTCCGGGAACGTACGCGATTCGCGAAATTGTGCCAGCCGGATTTGTGCAAACCTCGCCCGTCGTACCCTTGGTTTCGGGCCAAGCCGGCACGACACAGTTGATCCTCAACGGCGGCTTCGAGACGAACGGTTTGGCTAATTGGTCAGTCGCACTGAGCACCACAGCGGGGACTTGGACCGCGAACAACGGTAGCTTCGACCCCAATGGCCCGGGAATACCAACACCGGCGCTGGTCGGCTCGACCGACGCAGTTTCCAACCAGACCGGTCCAGGCGTGCGGCGGTTGTCGCAAACGTTCACGGTGCCCAGTGAGGTTCAGAACGCGACGTTGTCATGGGTCGACCGAATCGAAAATTTCGCCACCACGTTCTCCGATCCCAATCAAGAGTTTCGCGTGCGAATCGCTGATGCGTTTGGCACCACGATCACGCAGGTCTTTTCGACCAACCCCGGTGATGCACTCATTTCCGGTCCCAACGTGCGCTCGTTCGACATCTCGGCGGCGCTCGCACCGTTGGCCGGCCAAACGATCCAGTTGGTGTTCGACCAAGAAGACAACTTGAACTTTTTCAACGTCCACGTCGACGACGTCAGCCTGACTGTTCGCAACGGTGCGAACGTCTTGTTGATCTCCGATACCAACGAATTGACCGGCGTTGCACCGGCGCTCATCGCCGACGGACACAATGTGACCGAAGTGACCGGCGAGTTCGCCGCCGGTTCGCCGCGACTTAGCGACTTGAACTATCTCAGCCAATTCGATTTTGTAGTCTGGGGCGCAAGCGGCGCGGGTTTCGGATCGCTTCATCCGCCAGCCGCGATCACGACGCTGGAAAACTATTTGCAGTCCGGTGGTGACCTGCTTGTCACCGGCTATGACACGCTTGCCAGCCCCGACGATCCGGCGCTGGCTCAATTGGTTCGATCGACAACGCGGGTAGACATTGGCAGCACTTCGTTGACGACCGAGAACATCGAGCACTTCATTTTGAATGGTCCCGCCGGCGACTTTCGCGGCGCGACGATCGCCCCGAATTACAACGATTGGGACGGAGCAACCGCCGACACCAGTCAAGGCACGATCGCATTGGCATCACAAAACGGCTCGGCATTCGACGCAATCATCTACACCGGCGACATTGGACCAGTCGCAAATGTCCAGCGTGGCTCCGTCGGTTACTGGACCGGCGGTGCGTCTGGCGCCACGGCCAGTAATGGAAAAACCGATTGGAAAACGGGAACCGTGATCCCCGAATCAATCGGCATCCTACGAAATTGGGTGTTTGGTGTGATTGGGTTTACGGGCAATCGCACCGCCGGCAACGGCGTTTGGAATGTTTCGGTAACGGCTGGCGAAACCGTCTCAGGCGTCAGTTTCGGAAATGCCGTCGCAGCACCAGGTTCGATTAGCGGCACAAAATGGAACGACCTCAACGGTGACGGCATTCGCAATTTCGGCGAACTCGGTTTGGCAAACGTCACGATCTATGCCGATCTGAACGACAACCGCGAACTCGACAACGGCGAACCAAGCGTCATCACATCCAGCGACAATCCACAGACCACCGGCATCGACGAAACGGGACAATACACGCTCGCCGGATTGACCCCCGGGACACAATTCATTCGCGAAATCGTCCCGACTGGGTTCGTCCAAACGTTCCCGGTCGATTTAGGCAGGTTGCCCAGTAATGGTTTGATTGGGCTCTACGATTTTGAAAACGGCACAACTGCCAACGAAATCGTCGGCACCAGCGCGCTGCCGAACCTGACGGCCAGCAACGTCGGGATCTCCGGCGGCAATGCCGTCTTTGATGCGGCCAGCGACTATTTGGAGTTGCCGGCCACGTTTGGCAATTCACCGTTCACGATCTACGTCGATGCGACTTACAACCCGTTAACGGCCAATGGGCATTTGTTCTCCCAAATGACGCCGTCTGGTGCCTTGGCAGACATTGATTTTGTTTCCTACATGGTGGGCACGAGTCTGCAAAACTTCTTCGTTAATGGTGAAGGAATACTGCAATCAATCAACAACGGAACCTTCGACGGCCTGCGTCATCAAGTCGCGATGACATTTGACGGTGCAACACTTGGTAATTATTTCAGCGGCTCGCTGCAGACACTTCCACTAACGGGAACCTTGCCCGATATCGATGCCAGCGTCTTGCGTTTTGGCGCTCGCAGCATCGGCGATTCTGCAGCCGCATTGGGGTCGGTCCACGAGATTCGCATTTACGATCGTGTCTTGACCGCCGCAGAACTAAACGCCATCGCCGGTTTGCCGGATACCGGTTCAACAAGCCAGTATGCGCCGTCGCCAACAACGAATGACACCGCGATTTATGGTGAAACAACGAACTTTTATCAACCGAGTTATTCAGACCAACCGACTTTCTCGGATCAACTCAGCGACGCGCCTGCACTGGGCGATGTCGTCGAAATCTTTAACGCCGATTTTACCAACCCCGCAGGCCTCGCGTCGACCGACGGATTCACGATCGATAACACCGGCGGGGCGGCCGCTGGGTTGTGGCATCCATCGAACGGTCGTGGAATCCAAGCTGGTCACTCGGCCCAGCACAGTTTGTATTTCGGCACCGGCGAAACGATCAGCGGTGGCGGGACATACAACGTCGGTCACACCGCCGGCCGCGTCCAATCGCCGACGATTTCATTGCCAGTAGTCGCTTCGGCAACGCTCGAGTTTCAATATGTCTTGAACGTTCAAAACCAAGGCGTTTTCGATAACGCGACAGTCTCGATTTCAAGTGGCGGAGGTCCATTCGTCCAGGTCGCCTCGCGCGGCGATGGGTTGACCAGCGGCAGCAATGATTGGCAATCGGCATCGATCGATCTCTCTCGCTTCGTCGGTAATAACATCGTGATCCGCTTCGACTTCGACACGCTGAACGCCTTGGCGAACAACTTCGAGGGTTGGTACATCGATGATGTTCGCGTCTTGGTCGACGATGGTTCGGCGTCGATCGACGGTGCCCATCGGTTGACTCTGGCCAGTGGCGCAAACGTGGTCGGCATCGACTTCGGCAACCGTTTGCTCGACGTAGTAGCGCCGACGATCACGGGCGTATTCGCGGCCGGCTCCGCATGGTCGCCGGCGCTGGTCGATGCCGTTGACGGCGGCACGATCGGAACGGGCAACGGACTTGGTTATGAGCTTGCGGCTGGCGTGATATTGCCCAATAGCGGCATTGATTTGATCTACGTCCAATTCGACGAACCGATCCTCAACTTTGACACTGTCGCGCTTGCATTGTTGGGATCAAATGTCGCGAGCTTCAGCAATTCGATTCGCACCGCTTACGACTCCGTGAATCGGCGCGGCGTGATTTCGATTTCCGCCGGCATCACAAATGACAAATTGCGATTGGGTGTCAATGATTCGTTAACCGATCGCGACGGCAATGAATTGAACGTCGGTGCCGCCGCAGCGTTTGACTTGCGTTTTAATATTTTGGTGGGCGACGCCGATAGCAGCGGCAGCGTCAACGGTGGCGACCTGCCGATATTCGCGACTTCGTTCAATACAAGCGCCGGTGCCTCAGCGACGTACAATCCGCGCGCCGACTGGGATAGCAGCAGCAGCGTCAACGGCGGTGACTTGCCGCTGTTTGGCTCACAGTTCAATCAATCGCTGCCCCCGGCCGAGCCGCCGCAACTCAACTTTGATCTGCCCGCGACGACGACACAACCCGCCGTCGATCTCTACTTCGGCGGATACGAAGACGAAGAAGCGGACGAGAGTTTGAGTCTGGTGTTGGACTTGGACTTGTTGACTTCAAGATAAGCAGGTCGTCGTCGTCAAATTTACGCCGCCGGTTGAAGCGATTCGACAGCGGTGGACTTGCGGTGCTCGTCGCCGAGCGTCGGCAGGATTGGCGAATCAACCATGCCTGCGGCCGGGCGAATCCCCAGCACGCGAATGCCAACTCGCAAAATCGGGACGGCCCGCTGGCTGGTTCCAACTAATAGGCCAAGTGCCGCGAGCCGACCCAACGACGAGATCCCAAACAGCATGTAATACCCACGCTCGCCCGCTCCATAGGAATACAGCAACCAACCACCGATGAGCGCTCCGGTACACCAGGCCGACGTGTTGGCAAGATTGTAGTAGGTCAGCATCCGCGTCCGGCGCTGGATCGGCAGCGCCTCAAAGAACATCAAAAAGAATCCCAACTCATAAGCTGCCCATAACATGCCGCTGAGGATCTGCACCGCCGCCAACCAGTAAAAATTCTGTGACACAATCCACAACGACGACAGCGGAATGATGCCAATCCCACCGATCCACAACAATCGCTTCGCACCACCGCGATGTGACACGCTTGCCCACCACGACAACGCAATCACTTTGGCCAAAAAACCGATCGCCAATAAAATCACAAACCGGCCGTATGAATAATTCAACTCTTCGAGCATGTAAGGAGCGAAGAACGGCCCAGAGATCTGCACCATACCTTGGACCATGACCAAATAGGCGAGCAACCGAATGCCCGACATTGGTGCTCGTTGTTCCGCAGCGGACCGCGTCTCGGTGTTGGCGATTGAAACCTTTGGTCGGTTCGGCTTCGCTTGCGTCACGTAAGGTTGTTGTGGGGCGTAATGTCGCGACAACCAATATACGGACCACACTCGCGCCAATCCGGCAACGCAAAATACAAACGCAAATCCCCACAGCGCGCGATCATGCGACTGGGCCCATTGCAAAAGGAACCCCGCTGCGACCAATCCCGTCAACGTCATCAATTGCGAGATGCGGGTCCGCGAAGCAAAGTAGCGCGGGCGCACCTTGCCCGGCACAATGGCTTCAATCCAAGTGTTCCACGCCGGACCGCTGGCCAACCCACCGGCCCAGTACAACGAAGCAATCAATAATAGTGTGCCAAGCGTGACCGTCCCTGACATCGCCGCGTAAACAAGCGGAATGAACGCCAACGATTGCAGGCCGGCGCAAAACAACACCCATCGCTTTTCCGAACCGACCCAGCGGACGGCGTGCAGCGAAATCAATTGCAAGATTCCACCGGCCAACAGCGGAACGCTCGAAACCAAGCCTGCCGAGACTTCGCCCATGCCAACGGCCAGCGCGAACGCGGCGAAATAGGTTTCGCCGGCACCGACCATCAGACCAAACGTCGCACCGTCGGCAGTGCTGGCGCGCAAGTTCGCGCGAGTTTGGTCGGCTCGGTCGCTGCGGGCTGACCGGGCGGTTTTGGCTGGCGAGCCGGTGGCGGCCAAATACGAAACATCCGGCACGGCTGCGGCGACGGGAATCGAACTGGGACGCAAATGGCGTGGTTCGCGGGTTGCGGCGGGCATAATGGAACGCGGGCGGTTTTGGGGAGTCTGGTAGCGGGTATCGATTGAATAAATGACAGGAGCTTGGCTGATTGTTCCGAGTTCGCGATTTTCTCGCCACTGGAAAACCAGTTTCACGGCGACAACGGGGCGTTACACCACCCAATGGTCCGGTTTCCGCAGACTCTATTCTTTCGCCTACCGGCGAATCACAATTGGGTTGCCCGCAAGCTACCCACCGGAGATCGAGATGCCACAACCTGATGTTTTTGAACTTCCGTCCGCCAATCATCACGCCGATCTCGAATCCCAGATCCAAACGGAAACCGATCGCTGTCTCGAAGCCGGTTCGGTCAACGTTTTCGACGAAGTCATGCACCGCGTCGAGGCCACGATCATCCTGACCGTGCTGCGCCAGACCAACAATAATCTGACGCGGGCAGCAATGCGTCTAGGAATCAGCCGTCCCACACTGCGAACCAAGCTGCGGGCGCTCGCCAACCAGGACTCCGGCGAGTCGATCGATTAAGCAAACGAGGAAGATTGGGAAGTCCTTGAGGTGCCGATAATGACACCTTTTCAGTGGGTGGCGATGACGCGGATACCCTTTGTCGCCAAACGCCCAATAAATTACCCAAGCTGCTCATTTTTCTTGATCGGCAACGCTTCTCAATCACCCGATTTCTTACCTGATTGCTCATTCCGACCGATTTGCTGGTCGATACGTGTAGTGGTCCAGTCGGCTGGAGAGACCGCTTGTTGCGGTACTTAACGCGACCGGACAACGACCCAAAGGTGTTGACAGAGGACGTCAATGTCTTGTCGATGAATGAGAACGAAAACGCGGAATCGGTTTGGCAACACGATCAAGCAGAACGAAGTCAGCGGGTATGGTGTCCCGCACCTGACCCCGTCCCAGTGCTTGTTCAAGTTAGCGGGTGCGATCGGCGGTGACTTCGAACACCGACCGTGCCCAAGACTTTGCCAATCGCGTTAACCGCAATTTTGATTCATCTTCATCGCGAATAACTAACGCTAGAGCGACAAGGAGACGTGGCTCCATGAAGCGGATAATATTATCGACAACCCTAGTTCTCGGCTGTTTAATCAACAGCCCGAGCTTCGGATTTGATCTGTTGGACAAAATGCTCGGTATGAAGGGCTGCGGCTGTGCCGCTAGCTGCTGTGATGCCGAGCCAGCATGCGGTTGCGAGTCGGCTTGCGGCGGTTGCGCTGCTGAACCAGCTTGCGGTAGCGAGTCGGCTTGTGGCGGATGCGCCGCTGAGCCGGTTTGTGGCTGTGCTGCTGAACCAGCTTGCGGTTGCGAGTCGGCTTGTGGCGGATGCGCCGCTGAGCCAGCTTGCGGCTGTGCTGCTGAACCAGCATGCGGCGGCGGATGCGACAGCGGTTGCGGATGCTTCGGCAAGAAGCACAGCGGCCTGCTGAGCAAGCTGTTCGGTTGCAAAAAGAGCTGCGGATGCGACACCACTCCTGCTTGCGGCTGCGAAGCTCCCGCTTGCGGTTGTGCTGCTGAACCAGCTTGTGGCTGCGAATCATCCGCTTGCGAATCATCCGCTTGCGGATGTGCTGCTGAGCCAGCCTGCGGTTGCGAATCAAGCTGCGACAGCGGCTGTGGTTGCGGCAAGAAGCATGGCGGCCTGCTGAGCAAGCTGTTTGGTTGCAAGAAGGGCTGCGGATGCGACAGCGGTTGTGACATCGGTTGCGACACCGGCTGCAGCAGCGATTGCGGATGCGGATCAGCAATGCCCATGCAAGCTGCCCCGATGATGCACGCTGCACCAATGATGCAGTCCGCACCAATGGCCCCAGGTCCAATGGTCGATCCCAGTGCATCGAATCAAAGCAAGCGTCGCGTCGTTCAGGCCAGTGCTCGCTACGTCCGCTAAGCTGTAAAAGCAAACGCGAACTTAGTCAGCCTGAAACCTTTCAGACGTGACCTACAAAGACGGTCCGGCAGGTGAATAACTTGCCGGGCCGTTTTTTTTATGACTGAACCTGATCTTCCATCTCGCGAATGTACGCCCGCAGTCGCTCCAGTTCATCCGTGACGCTCTTGAACTTGAGCATCGTCTCGACTCGCTTGAGCAACGCAAACTTATTGATCGGCTTGGTCAAGTAATCGTCGGTCCCGGCTTCGACGGCCCGCTCGATATCTCCCAACTCGTCAAGCGCCGTCACCATCAACACCATCACACCTCCGTGCCGGTCGCTGTCTTTCATTTGGCGACACACCTCGAAGCCATTGAGCTTCGGCATCATCACATCAAGCAACACCAAGTCGGGCGAGAAAGACTCGACCTTGCTCAACGTATCTTTGCCGTCTACCGCCGTCTCAATGTCGCAGTCTACGTTGACCAAGTAGGCTTCGAGCAACTCGCGATTCGCCGCGTTGTCGTCGGCAATCAAAATCCGATGTTGGACCATCAAGCTAACTCGCAAACGCCGCTGTACGCTCGGCCGGTACGGGGAATTGGTCACACAATTCGACAATCTCACGCTGTATTCCGGCCAAGATATTGGCGTTATCACAATGCGATAGCGCCTGGTGAATCCACACACCGACGCGCCTCATCTCGTTGACTCCCATGCCCCGCGTCGTCAGCGCCGGTGTGCCAATACGAATGCCCGATGGATCCTTCGGAGTCCGCGTGTCAAACGGAATCATGTTCATGTTTACCGTGATGCCACAATGATCCAGTGTTGCCTCGGCCTTTTTACCGCCCAAGCCAACCGCCGTTACATCAACCAACATCAAGTGGTTGTCGGTGCCGCCGCTGACCAAACGCAGCCCCTTGGACATCAACGTCTCGGCCAGCACTTTCGCATTCTCAACCACTTGGCGACCATACACTTTGAAGTCATCGGTCAACGCTTCGCCAAAGCAAACTGCCTTGGCCGCAACGACGTGCATCAGCGGCCCACCCTGGATGCCCGGGAAGACGCTGCGGTTGATGTCTTTCAAGTGCTCACCACGACATAGGATCAAACCGCCGCGCGGACCGCGCAACGTCTTGTGCGTCGTCGTGGTCACATAGTCGGCATGAGGCACCGGACTGTTATGCACTCCGGCCGCTACCAGGCCCGCGTAGTGCGCCATGTCTACGAGCAACTTGGCACCGACCTCGCCGGCGATTTCCGCGAACCTCGCGTGCGGGATCTCGCGCGGGTAAGCACTCGCACCGGCAACGATCAACTTGGGGCGATGCTCGCGGGCCAACTTGACAATCTGGTCAAAGTCCAGCCGATGATTGACGGGGTCAACGCCATACTTAACGAAGTTGTACAGTTTGCCGCTGATGTTCAAGTGCATTCCGTGCGTCAGGTGTCCACCTTGGGCAAGGTCCAGACCCAGCACCGTGTCGCCCGGATTCAGGCACGACAGATATACCGCCGTGTTCGCCTGCGACCCGCTGTGCGGCTGGACGTTGGCAGCTTCGGCACCGAACAATTGCTTGGCACGATCGATCGCCAATTGCTCGGCCACATCAACAAACTGGCAACCGCCGTAATACCTGTGGCCCGGATATCCCTCGGCGTACTTGTTCGTCAGCACGCTTCCAGCCGCCTGCATAATGGCTAGACTGGTGTAATTCTCACTGGCGATCATTTCCAGGCCGTCTTGTTGGCGACGGGCTTCACAAGTGATCGCTTCCCAAATCGCAGGGTCTTGCTGCTCAAGCGGTGTCATTGATCTTCCGGGGCTCGGCGTGGAGATTTCGGTGAGTAAAAGCGTAATTGTCAACCTTCCAGGGTAAACCGTCAATGAGAACCAACCGTCAACGCGTTTGCCCCGGTATCATTCTGATTTGTGCGTCATTTTTTTCAACGTTGTCACCTGCCGCAGACCCGCTGCCTGGTGAAACGATTGATTTATCCTGTTGGAAGCTGACGTTGCCCGTGGACACCAATCACGCCGGCAAGCCCGACGAAATCCAACCCAATGAATTGCGGACGTTTGTCCTTCCCGATTACTTCTTTGTCAGCCCCGATGGCAAGAGCGTTGTCTTTCGCGCCCGCTGTGACGGCGTAACGACGCGCGGGTCGAAGTTTCCGCGATGTGAATTACGCGAGGCCAATCGCGTTACCGGGCGCGGCGTGTCCTGGAGCACCGACGACACCGATCCGCATGTGATGAAGTTGCGATTGGCGATCACACAGACCCCACAAGTCAAAAAGCATGTCGTGTGTGCGCAGATTCACGACGCCGACGATGACCTGATGATGGTTCGATTGGAAGGGCACAAGTTGTTCGTCGAACGCAATGGCCTCGAAGAAGTCACCTTGAATGACAATTACCAACTCGGCACCGTGATCGATGTCGAGATCAAAGCCGCCGCTGGCGAGGTCACGGTCTCCTACAACAACATCGAAAAAATGCGTTGGAAGATCTCACGCGACGGATGTTTTTTCAAAACCGGTGTCTACACCCAATCCAACGTCGCGCGCGGTGACCAAGCCAATGCTTACGGTGAAGTAACGATCCACGCGGTCGAGGTTCAATAAGATTCTCCACGCTACGGACGGTTTAAACATCGATTGAACTTGACGTCCACAGTGGTCGCTGACCCTTACTTCTGCAGTGCCCCCGGCATTAGGACTGCGAAACCGTCAACGACTTGTTGATGTTTGGTTGACGCATGGCAGCATACGCGTCCAACCATGCCGGCATCCATTTAAGGTCATCGGGATGGACCTGGGCCCGACTCAACCGTAATCGAAATTGTGCCGTCGACATGAACCGTACTCCCTGCGAGGTGTCTGTACACACGTTCTGAATGCACATCCTTGCACTGTCAATCCCAATCCATTCCATCTGCCAGAGCCCCTCTGTCGGGCTGTTTCCATTCGGTACGGGTACTCAGGGTCAGAATATGGATTCGCTCCGCTTAGTCCGCGTGATAACATCCATTTCCACCTGGAACAACCGCCCAGAATTAATCGTTACCCGACTGAAATCCGCTAAACCCAATTCACTCCAAATCTAAACGTGATCGCCGTTCAACGCCTGTCGTCCGACTCTGTCCAGTGCGTCACCGTCATGGTTGGTGAACTGCTGCACGAGATCATGCGCGTGATCGACTTGCCGGCGTTCGATTTTGAACACGATCCAACTGCCCGCCGCCTCTCTACATTTATCGCGGACGGCATTTACGATGGGTTCGTCGCTTTCGATGGCGATCAAGCGGTTGGTTTTGCGACCGTCTATCAGAGCCACTCACTGTATGGAAACGGGGCATTCGGTACGATTCCCGAACTCTATGTTCGACCGGCCCATCGATCGCGAGGAATTGGCAAGCAACTGCTAACCACATTGATCGCACGCGCTCGCGAACGCGGATGGTCCATGCTCGAAGTAACAACTCCGCCGCTCCCCGGCTTTGACCGCACGCTAGCATTTTACGAACGCTCTGGATTTGCGATTACCGGCGGTCGCAAGCTGAAAATACAACTTCAACCCACAATGGGCAGGTAACCATCGCGTGAACCGGAGAACGCGAGCTGAGCGATTTGGCCGTTAGAAACTTTCCCTCGCGTTCCCGGTTACGCGTTCCGTTCTGTCGATGGGGTAGGTATCGCGAAATTGGCACCGAACGTGTTGGTGATAGCAGACTAACCAACAACCCGAAGCTTGGACCTGTGTCGAACGCAACTAAAATCTTTCTGACATGCGTAGTGCCACCGGTCGCAGTTGTGGTGATCGTCGCGCTCAACTATTTTAGCGGCGAATTCACTGCACATGCACCACTAGCTCTAGCGATGGTTTGGCTAATCGCAATGACTTGGGGCTACACAGACTGGTGGTTTCGTCGCACCCGTCGAGGCAAGGCACGTAGCGAGACTGCCCTAAACCATAGAGGAGAAAAAGGAGGAGAAAAAGGGTCAGGAGCCTAATTGGCAGTTTGGGAAATGCATAGAACTGCCCAGTCAGCCAAAATGGCTCCTGACCCTTTTTCCTTCCCCATGACGATCGTAACGTCACCAATAACATTCGGCGGACTTTATTTTTTTGAACGGGTGGCCGGCGACATCTGGCGAGCAATTTGCCTTCAACCAATGGAACGATTAACCTTCTTAGAAACGTGGGAACGAAC
>JBGSVE010000085.1:0-21657 GCA_041753075.1 Pirellulaceae bacterium | reverse complement strand
CGTGAGAGTCGTCGCACCTTGCTTGAGCAGGTTGCCGCGAGAGTCAGCTACCATCAGTCACGCAACGCTGCGGCCCGCAAAAGCCATACACGAACAAAGCTCGAAAGGTACGCTATGCTGGGAATCAATCCGGACGCCATCACACGATGCCGATGGCCGAAAACTTAGCGCTGTAGTACTAACAAACTCCACCAAGAGTCCGTGATGATGGAAATACGGAGACTGGCACTCTTTATCGACATCTAGCTTGTCGAAATTCGTGTAGCCTTTGGCAGAATTGCGCAGCCCAAGCACCGCGACTAAAAAAGGAACATCCTTGCGGGTGAGTTCATCACGGAGATCCCGAACGAAATAAATGTCGTGAGCCAAGACGACGAGTTGCTCTGCCTTGTTGCAAATGTCCTTGGCCATCCCGACTTGCCCAGTTCGCCCTTCGTGAACCTGTATTCATCTACGACCGCTAAGGGAACCAATGGGGGACTTTTGCTTTCTTCGCAGCACGAGTGATCGCTTGGCGATAGCTGCCAGCATCAAACTTCTCGCCGGGCGTCTTCTTCGGGTTCGCTACGCTGCGGTCGACCTGTGATGGTTGAATCTTCGACTTTCGGTTGCGACGCAGTTCAACGCATGGCGAAATACCTGCCTAACAGCACGGACAAGCCGGTTGACATATCGTCGACAATTACCGGTCGCGATCAGCGTGTCGCGGACTTGCTCCAGACGGCGTGGCCCGAACTCGCTGGCAACACAGTCGCCGTGCTCCAACTCCAGGAATTCGCAAAGGCGGTTTAGCCGTAGGATCTCCTTGGGAGCGTTCACATATCGCTTTTTGACGTGTTCGCGATACTCGGCACAAACATCCGCGACCAAGATCGGAGTCGCCGCGAGATGGGTATCCGATTCGGGGGTGAGATATCCGCTCTCGATATATTCCGCCACTGAGCGGCTGTACTTTGCTCGGGACTGAGGCGAGTCATGCGGCCCCAAATAGAAGTTCGTCCCGTTGAACGTGACGACGGCCTGACCGCAGACGTGATAGCGGTAATCAGGAACGACTTTCTTCGGCCTACCCATAGCGTGAAACTCCATCTGCTTGGAGTTTCTGATATCGAATATCAGAAACTCGGCATTGACGGGTTGCACGCCACAGCGGCGGTTACTCTAAGATGAGTATCAACCAGGACTTAAGTAATACACCCTAGTGGATTTGAACCACTAACCTTCGGTTCCGTAGACCGATGCTCTATCCAATTGAGCTAAGGGTGCGTAGAGAGGATTTGACCTGCGAATATCTTATCGGCGATGCCGGGGACCGCAAGCGGGTTAGGTGGCTGCGGCGGTGGCCGTTTGCTCGTAATAGGCGATGCTTTCGTGTAAGCCTTGGTCGACGCTGATCGCCGGTTCATAGCCCAACCGCAAGCGGGCCTGGGTGATGTCGGCGAGTGAATCGCGTACGTCACCGGCGCGGGCCGGTTCGTGTATCGGCTTGATCGGCCGGCCCAGGATTTCGCCTAACTTAACCAGCAATTGCAACAACGTGGTGCTCGCTCCACAACCAATGTTGAACGTGCCGCCGGCAGCTCCGGCTACGGTGGCGGCCAAGAGGTTCGCTCGCACGACGTTGCCGACGTAGACGAAGTCTCGCGATTGGCCGCCGTCGCCGTAAATGATCGGACGCTTGCCCGCCAATATTAACGACACAAATCGCGGAATCACGGCGCTGTATTCGCTTTGCGGATCTTGTCGCGGTCCGAACACGTTGAAGTACCGGAGCACGACGGTTTCCAATCCCTGGCCGTTAAAATAAGCGCGGCAGTATTGCTCGGCGGCCAACTTGGCCGCCGCGTAGGGCGACAACGGATCGATCGGGTCGGTCTCGCGTTTGGACACAAACGGCGAATTGCCATACGCGGCGCTGGTTGCGGCGAAGACGAATCGGCGTACCTTATTTTGGTGGGCGGCGGCAAGCAAGTTCAATGTCGAGGTCGTTGTCCAAGCATGGCAAAGTCCCGGTTCACGCATACTGCGCGGCACGCTGGCCATCGCCGCATGATGGAACACAAAGTCAACGCCATCCATCGCGGCCTCGGCCACATCGGCTTGCGACGCATCACCCGAAACCAACTCGACATCACCGCTGGCAATTTGGGCCGCGATGTTGTCTTTAGATCCGGTGCTAAAATTATCGAGGACACGGACCTTAGCCCCGGCGGCGATCAAGCCATCGACCAAGTGCGAACCAATGAATCCCGCGCCGCCGGTGACCAGACAACGCTGGGCCGTGAGTGCTTTCAAACCAGGTAAATCGTTTAAGGGCATGGTATCAAATCAACGATCGATTAAGAATTCAGTTTCTGATCCGCGTGTCGGTATAGCAAAACTTCGAGCGAACACACAACCTTGCCCCAGTCTTTTTTGACAACCGATATTCGCGGAAAGCTCGTCCTGCTGGGCACGGGAACCAGCGTCGGCGTGCCCGCGATTGGATGTGGTTGTGATGTTTGTCAAAGCACTGATCCAAAGAACACGCGAACTCGCAGCAGTGTGGTCTGGGGGTTGCCGGGCGGTAATTTGCTCGTCGACACGACACCCGAACTGCGGATTCAATTGTTGCGTGAGCGGATCGGTGTGGTCCACGCGGTGCTGTATACCCACGGCCACGCCGACCACATTTTTGGGCTCGACGATTTGCGATTGTTCCCGTTCACGATCGGCGGGCCGGTGCCGTTATTTTGCGAAGCGAACGTCGAGCAGCGATTGCGAAAATCGTTCGACTACGCATTTTACGATGGACCGGAAACGCACCAGGGTTCGCGGCCAAAGTTGACGATCGAGCATCTCGACGGAGAACCGTTTGCGGCGTTGGGGACCGAAATCACGCCGATTGCGTTGCTGCATGGACCACGAACTCGCGTGCTCGGTTTTCGCATCGGCAACGTCGCTTATTGCACCGACACCAATGAAATTCCGCCGTCGAGCCGGGATCAATTGCAGGGTTTGGACACGCTCGTCGTCGGTGCCCTTCGCTACACGCCGCATCCGACGCATTTTTGCATTGATGAGGTGGTCGAGTTGGCGCGGCAATTGGCCCCACGGCGGACGGTGTTGACGCACATGGCTCACGAAATCGATTACCAAACCGCAAAAAACGAGTTGCCGGCGGGAATCGAGCCGGGGTTTGACGGGATGCAGATCGATTTGGCGTGACAAAACAACGGATTTTTGGACCGCGGCAGCGGATCGGTGTGGAGTCCAGTGACTATTTTGCTGTATTTCAACACTCGCGGCGCTGCGTCGCGTTACTGTCCACCGCGTTTCCGATCGCCTGATCATGATGCTCCGCTTGCGCCTTGTCACACTTATTTCGCTCGCCGCTGCGGGTATCAATTTCATCGCTACGCAACGCGGCACTGCCCAAGATTTCATGCTGGGACCGTCGACAAGCAAAATAACCCCGACGCCCTACCAGCCCGCACCAACCTACATCGACACGACGCGAAACCAAACTGCCCCGCCGTACGGACAACCGGCCATCTACGACCGCGCGCTACCTTACGATCAAGCGACCTCGTACGGTTCCAACCGCATTCAAACGGCGCGAAACCAGGCCAACCGATTCCGCGAGATCGCCCAGGTGGCTCCGGCGGTCGCGGCAACGCTTGCAGGCGAGAATGCGAACTTCGTTGAACGATGGGCGAGCCTTGCGGAAACCTATGACCGGCTGGCGACGCGACTTCGCGATGCGCGGGCGAAGTTCAACACCACGCAAAATGATTACAACGACGTTCGCACAAAGTTAGATCACTACGGACTGACGCCAACCGTCGGTTTATTGTTGCGACACAAGAAGGAACAGCTTGACGCTTGGCAGGCCAGCGATTCGGCTAATCTGCTTGCGACCGACGAGTTGGCGCGCTCTCGGCAACAGCAACTGGAATTCGAGTTGGTGCGCTACGATGGCAGCGACCCGGCGGCTCAAGCGACCGAGTTGCTCGCCGCGGAGGGATTTGGGAACAATCAATTTCAGCGCGGCACGGTCGCGTCGCAGGTCGAGGAATTGTTGTATCAGCGCAGCCAGTGGCTCGCATCGCTGCGCCAAGGTTATCGCGACTATCAACAAGCCCTTGGTGAACTCGATTCGATCACCAATGCGTCGGCGAAGTTGATGGCCGGGTATCGCCGGCTGATCGACCAACATATCATTTGGATTCGCAGCGGCGATGCGGTTAGCGCGGGCGATGTTCGCAAGCTCAGCGGTGCGGCATCAGCCTTGCTCGACGACCGGCGCAGCGCCAATCTTGGCGAATCGATGCGGCGCAAATGGGCGATGGATACGGCTGGTGGCATCGGCATGTTGTCGCTAGTTCTGGCGATCTTGATTGGTCGTTGGACGGCGAAGTCATGGTTGGTGGGAATTGGTGGACGCAAACGCATGCGCGAAGCGACGGACGGCTCGCGCAAAGTCGCCGCCGGTTTGTTGACAACGGTTGTCGCGGCGACGTTGCCTGGGATATTGTTTGTGTTTGCCCGTTGGCTTGGTGATGGTTTTGTGACCGAATCGACGTTGCAGTCATCAGCCGGATTTTACGCGGCCAGTTTGGTGGCGTTGTTGATCGAACTGGTCCGTCAATTGATTCGCAGCGACGGCTACTTGGCCCGCCACGTCGCCGTCGAATTGCCCAACCGCCAACGTGCTTCGGCATACATCACCTTGATCGGCTTCGGATTGATCTTGGCTGCGTATGTTGTGACGATGATCGAACTTGTCGATCGCGGAACCTGGCGAGATTCGGGCGCACGATTTGGATTTATCACGGCGATGTTGCTGGTTGCCTGGACGATGCACTTGGCGTTGCGCCCGACCGGCGGATTTTTGGAACCGTTGATCGCGAAATTCGGCGGCAGCGTGATTCATCATTTGCGGTTCGTGATTTACTTGGGCGGCGTTGGTTTTGGAATCGCGATGGTGGTGTTGTCAGCGCTGGGCTACGGATTTACCGCGGGCGAGATCGTCACGCGAGGAATCATCACGCTGGTTGCCTTGATGGTCGCGGCGACGTGGTGGTCGGGGATCAAAATCATGTCATCGCGCGGTTGGCATATTTTGACCGGCACCACCCCGATGCGCCGCTTTGACCAGTACGGCGAAATCAAATCGGACCCGGTCAGCGGCGTGAATGTTCCCGGCGTCCTGGCCGAACATTATTTGGAATTGAAACACCAACTCGCCTTCCTGTGCCAATGTGCGCTCGTCGTCGCGGCAATCGTCGGTGTCGGTTGGTTGTGGATCGATGTGTTCCCCAACGTGCGTCTGGGCAACCCGGTCGTTTGGACAGTTCAGGACGCGGCTGAGACCAATGCCGCGAACGACTTAGCAGCGAGCGGGACATTCGTGTCTGACTCGAATGTGGCTGGCTCCTTCAGCGGAACCACGACGAGACCGATCACCGTGCTGCATTTGTTGATGGCGGCGGCGACGATGTTCGTGGCGTTTCAATTGGCCAAGTTGTTGCCGGCATTGTTCGATGCGTTGGTGCTGCAGCGTGTCTCGTTCGACGAAGGCATGGAGCACTTTACGTTGGTGCTCGTGCGCACGGTGTTGTTCGGCATCGGGTGCTTGATCGCGTGCAATTGGATTGGGCTGCGTTGGCAAACGATCCAGTGGTTGGCGGTTGGACTTACCATCGGGCTTGGTTTTGGGCTGCAAGACATGGTGCGCAATTTGTTTGGTGGCGTCGTCGTGTTGTTCGAGAAACCGGCTCGGTTAGGCGATTTGATCACGGTCGGCAAGTTTACCGGGCGAGTCGCGTCGCAAAAGTTTCGCACGACGGTGTTGTCGGATGACGAGGGCCGCGAAGTGATCATTCCGAACAAGAATTTTGTCAGCGAAGAGGTGGTCAATTGGATGGGTGCGGGTCGCTTGCACGTGATTCCAATCGAAGTCGCGGTCACGCGCGACCAGCGACCAGCGGACATTTGTCGGTTGTTGCAAGAATTGGTGATTGGCCAACCAGATGTGTTGTTGACGCCGGCACCGCAGGCGACGCTCGTGTGCGTGGCAAAGAATTCACAACGGATTGAAGTTCGTGCCTGGATCGAAAATCGCCAAGATGCAACGCGTTATCGCGAATCGCTGCACAAGTTAGTGACTAAGTTTTTGCGCGAGAACCAGTGGTTGGCTGCGGAGCAACCGACCCAGCCCTCGATACGGTCAGGCAGCGAGGATGGATCGACCAGCCCGTTTCGCGCCGCGACGCATCACCGCAAGCGTTCGGCTTAAACGACTGACGAATCGCGAACCTTGTGGCTACAATCTTCGTCGTGTCGCAGAGTAGAACAATTGTCCCAATTGTTTGGGAAACTGTGACGCCTTTGCCCGCTGAACAATTGGGACAATTGTTCTACTCTGGGTGACTTCGTCCCGTACCTATAGAACCACCACGATGATCATTGCCTCGCCGAATTTTCAAACTACTCAAACGACGATCGCTGGTCGCAGCATCGTCGAACTGGCCAATCGTTATGGCACGCCGCTGTACGTTTACGATGCCGCGCTGATTGCCCAGCGGATCGCTGACTTGGCCGCATTCGATGTTGTTCGTTATGCACAAAAAGCCTGCAGTAGCCTGGCGATTCTCGATCGCGTCCGCCGCGCTGGGGCCGTTGTTGACGCCGTGAGCGCTGGTGAAGTGCGTCGCGCGCTGGCCGCCGGTTTTGATCCTCACGGCGATTTGCCGGGCGTCGTCTACACGGCGGATATCTTTGATCGCGAGTCGCTCGATTTGGTGGTCGAGTTGGGACTGCATGTCAATTGCGGATCGCCGGACATGATTGAACAATTAGGGATGCGGCGTCCGGGTGCCAACGTGACGCTGCGGATCAATCCTGGCTTCGGTCACGGCCACAGCCAAAAGACAAACACTGGTGGAGAACAAAGTAAGCACGGCATCTGGCACGAACAAGTCGACGAATGTTTGCTCAAGGCCGATCGCTACGGGGTCACGGTGACGGGCTTGCACATGCACATCGGTTCGGGCACTGACTTGGAACATTTGTCGCAGGTTTGCCAAGCGATGGAGAGAACCGTGGCGACGGTCGGACGAACGATTACCACAATCAGCACCGGAGGCGGTTTGCCGGTGCCATACAAGAGCGACGAGTCGTTTCTGGACATCGGTCGTTATCATCAATTGTGGGATGCAACGCGAACCCGCATCAGCGAATCGCTCGGCCACGCGGTGCGATTGGAAATTGAGCCGGGGCGATACTTGGTTGCCGAGGCCGGCAGTTTGCTGGCCGAAGTTCGCGCAGTGAAAAAGATGGGCAGCAATCGGTTTTATCTGCTCGACGCCGGCTTCAACGATTTGATCCGCCCGGCAATGTACGGTTCGCATCATCCGATCGCGATTTGTCCTCACGATGGCAGCGATCATGAGCGTCCCGAGGTCGAGGCGATTGTTGGCGGGCCGCTGTGCGAATCAGGCGACATCTTCACCCAGCGCGAAGGCGGATACGTTGCCAGTCGCCGGTTGCCGATTGCCCACGTTGGTGATTATGTGGTGCTGGGTAACGCCGGTGCTTACGGGTTTGCGATGAGCAGCAATTACAACAGCAAGACGCGCGCGGCCGAGGTGATGGTCGAGCACGGCGAAGCAAAGGTTATCCGCACTCGCGAGACTTATGATGACCTTGTTCGCGGGGAAGTGATTCCCGACTAGCGGCCTTCTTTGCGGCGGTTCCGCACCGATCGGAGTGCACCGAAACCGGCCAAGCCCAGCAGTGACAGCGACATTGGCTCGGGCACCGCATCCACACCGTTGACGGTGAAGTTGTCAAATCGCCATGTCCCGGTCGTTCCATAGTCGCCCGTCGTCGCGCCGCCACCGGGTGTGAATGACGCGGCTGGGTTGGCCCGCATGTATGCGGTGTCAGCGGCAAAGTCCGCGAGGGTTGCATTTTGGTCAAACGCGAGCGGCGAGAAAATTGATGTTACACGAACGGCAAAACCTGCGTTGTTGTTGACGCCCGAAATGCTTGAAAGATCGACCGTTTGCGAAACGAACGTGTCCTGAACTAGATTGCCCCCGTTGTTGTTAAGGACGGTCCAACTGGATCCGGCGTCGGTTGAGTATTCGAGTTGCGACCAACGTGAGGCGGTGCCGCTTGCGCGATGATCGTAAGTGATCGAAATGTTTTCAAAACCGACGGTGCTGGCATCAAAACGCACGCCGCGAGTTCCCGAGCCTGTGCCCTGACCCGCATAAGTTGCCGTGTTCCAGGCCCGTCCAGCTCCATTGCCACCGGCAAACGTTGCTGAAGTGCCACCGAATAAGGCTGCGGTTCCCGATCCGGTCGATGCAGTCGAAACGTCGCCTTCAAAATCCCACTGCGTCACGATCGTTGCCCGCGATGGAACAGCGAATATGACCATCATCAACGCAATCGCCGCAAAAAATCGAATCGAAGACATCATTCAGATACTTTCCAGTAGTTGAAGTTCCAGACATATCTATGGGAGGATTTAGTGGCGAGAGATTACGTGGCGATTAGGTAAAATGCTTCGATTGCACTGCTAGGTATCGTTGGTGCTGCGGGCACGCTATACCGCAGACGGCGAGCGGCGGGCGCGTAGTCGAAGCATCGCCTAACCTGGATCTGGCTTACGGTATCGAGATTCGATACACGCGGCATGGGTGCGGGCGAGTTCGGCGCGGGCAAGGTCACCGACGTCGCTTGCCGCGTCAGCCAATTGTTGCAGCCGGTGGCCATAGCTCGCCATCGAATCACAACCCACATCCCAGCCGGCGAGATAATTGAAGCGATATCGATCGGCCACTCCGTTTGCCGAGCCGTGCCAATAGTTGGCCACGCCATCGCGCCAATTCGGCTCTTGCACACGGCTTAGCAAGTCAAAATACGCTCGATCGATGACTGCTTCGCGGCCCAATTCACTCAATCGCGCGATCGAAAACTTGGCGAATCGATCGCTGCTAAAATGCGTGCGAAAGCGTACCGCTTGATCGCTGAACAACGATGCTTGCGACGCCAGCGCGTAATGTTTGGCGGCCAAGTCGTGATCGCCCTCACGTTGAGCGATCCAGCCCAAGCAATCATGCGTCCAGCCCAAATCGGACTGTTTGCGATTGTGTAACACCGCGCGACACTCTGAGGCGACCGTCGTCCAGTCTTGAACAAATAAACCCTCGCCGGCGTCAGGCCATCGATCGACAAGTTGTTCGCGAAAATCGCCGGGAATCAAATCGGTATCAAACAACCATTTCGTCACATCGCGTTCCCAGCTTGCGCCCATTTCGCTGGCGATTCTCGGTGTCATTCGTCGGCGCAGTTCGGTGTCCATTGCCGCCAGCACGGCATCACAGCGAACAGCATCCACCGCGATTCCATGGCGCAAAAGTTCGCTAGCGATCTGCTGAGGCGCGGTCGCCAGGTGCATCACCTGGGCAACGCTTGATGGTAGATGTTGCAGCGCCCATTGGACCAGCGGCCGCGACACAATCGATTGGTGTTCATCGGCGTCGCGGTGGGCCGGGATGGCATGCAATTGGCGTCGGCCAGGCAACCGATCGACCAACGAATCGAACACGATCGCTTCGGCCAAAGACTTTCCATACGGAATGAAGTCGCCGCCGCCGTGGTACCAGTAAACGATTTCATCGATGGTGCCCATGGTCGAGACGCGACCGCACAACCAGTCTCCCAGGCCGTTGCTGACCAAGGGCAAGAAATCCGGTGGCATCAAACCGGGCCAAATGCAATCCGGTTCGGCTTGGAGCAAAATCTCCGGTGCGGCGGGTTCACAAAACTCGCTGCCGCCCAACCGGTCACAAACGCCGCCATCGAACCAATCGGTCAACTGGTCCGACAATCTCAAATGGTATCTCTGGCTGATCGCATCGGACCAGCGAGTACTCGAGACGCCGGCGGTAAGGTCAGTGTCGCGTGACAATCGATCAGACACAGTATCGGTGTTCAAGGGTGACATCCGGCGACGCGGGATCGGGTTAACCGAGAAACATAGCTTTCGACGCGCCGCCCTCAAGGTTAACTTCGGCGATCATCTGGTCGCAATGGCTAATGTCGCCCTAAAGTCGCTGCAGCCGTCACGATCGGCATTATGAATTGCAACTGCCGCTACTTGTCCGCTGGTTCTGGTTCGGCGACAGCTTTCTCGATGCGCCCAAACAGGTGGCCGCCGACGGGACCATGATCCCAGGTGCCGGCGTAGCGATTGTTCAAAATCAAAACGCGAGCCGAAAAGGTTCCCAATCCCGGAATCCAAACTTGGTCCATCGTGATCACCGGCGTATTGCCGGACCACAGAATCGGCAGGTCGATCGGAAATTCACCATCGGTATCGCCGTATTTGATCTTGGCGGTCATCCGGTACATATCCGCTTCGGGCAACTTTTCCAGCTTGGTGATCGTGTAGGCTTCTTCCTTGAATTTTCCTGCGGACTTACCGTCAACACTGTATTGGCCGACGAATTTTGCTCCGGTCAAGTAGTTGACGATCCGTTGTTCGCGCGGCAAATCTTCGCCGCGCGTCTGTGGCGCGGTTCCGATGATGCAAACGCTAAAAATGAACAGCAGTGGAAGCGGACGCATCGGTTTGACTCCAAAAGAAGGGTTGGTACATCAACCATGAGTGTAGCCGATTTTCGTAGAATGGGCTTATGCCGTCGATCACGATTCGCGTTCCCTTTGTCATCATCAAACAGCGCGACGAGTTGGTCGAAGCCGTTCCGCTGACGCATTGCCAAATCCGTACCGTCGCCGAATCATCGACGGCGGCACTACGGATCGCGGTCAAGCGGTTACAAATCGTGTTGAAGAATGAATCGCCGATGACGATTGTCGGCTATCACGTCGGCGCAGCGGTGCGGAAGCGAACCATCCAATTTGAATTGCCGCCGCCCAAGGCGTGGCGTGATCGGCCTAACATCACGCGCCGCGACACGATCACGATTCCGGTCGCGTCGTTCGCTTGGGATTGTAGTTCGCGGTTGGTCTATCACGTTGCACCGCAATTTCAATGCCAAGTGATTGCCTGCGACGACGACGAGGCCGATCGTTTATTGGCCAAACAAATTCGCCAATCGCAGTCGCTTGCGCACGTTGCTGATGGCGATCGACTGCGCGAGCTGTTGGTGCGGCATGGCGGCGAAGCGACTGTTGTTTGGGAATCGATCGACGTCGATGCGGCTGGGCCAGACGATCCGGCGGCGGTGAATGAGGATGCGACGCGCGAGTCGTCGGCGGCGGCGTTGGAACCGGCCAGCCGTTGGTTGCCATCGGTCTTGCGACCGGCGTATGGTCGCGATTCGTTGGTGACGCTATTGCTCGATTGGATCACCGGCGATGAACCGCGCAGCGTCGTGTTGGTCGGTCGCAGCGGCGTGGGCAAAACGGCGATCGTTCACGAAGCGATTCGCCGCGTTGGTACAGGCACGCCGAACGCGCCGAAGTTTTTTGCAACCGATGGACCGCGATTGATCGCCGGCCAATGCGGCTTCGGCATGTTGCAAGAACGTTGCCTGTTTTTGGCTGGGGAAATTCAGCGACTCGGCGCAATCCTTCATCTTGGCAATCTGACGCAATTGATCGAGTCCGGAAAAATCAGCGGCACGGGCGGCTGTGCATCGTTGTTAACGCCGCGCATTACGTCGGGCCGCCTGATCGCGATCATCGAAGCGACGCCGGAAGAATATGCGCTGGCCCAGCGAACCGAACCACGCTTGCTCGCAGGGCTCGAAACCGTTCACGTCGACGAGCCGGATGCCGAAACGACACGTCGCATTTTGATGGAATCCGCCATCGCTTGGCAAGCGAACGTTGCGGCGAAACACAAACGCAAAACAAAGCGAACGAAGTCAGGTGAGTCCAGGTCGGAAGCAATCGAAACCAAACCGCGCGCGATCAATATTGAACCCGAAGCGTTGATTGCGCTGGATCAATTGCATCGCCGTTTTCCGACTGACGCGGCCTCGCCAGGCCGACCGCTGGCGTTTCTCAGCGGAATGATTGGCGAGCTTCCTGCGGGCGAAACATTGACCGTGGCCAAGGTTAACGAATCGTTTGGGCGACAAACCGGCTTGCCGACGTTCTTGACCGATCCGGCGGCTCGGCCTGACCTCGACGAAATCCGTCGCCGTTTGAGCGCCGATGTCGTTGGCCAACGTCATGCGATCGACATCGTCGTCGATACATTGGCAACGTTGGCGACGTGGTTGACGCGCGGCGATCGACCGTTGGCATCATTGCTGCTGATCGGTCCCACCGGCGTCGGCAAGACCGAAACGGCCAAGGCGATCGCGCGTTTGATCTACCGTGACCCGTCGCGAATGATCCGAATTGATTTGTCGGAGTTTTCCGGTGGCGATGCGGTGCGCAGATTGATCGGCGATCCGTATGGTGGCGAGGGTGTGTTGACCGGCGCGATTCGCGCACAACCGTTTTCGCTGTTGTTGCTCGACGAATTCGAGAAAGCGGATCATGGCGTTTTTGATCTGTTGCTGCAGGTCCTCGGCGAAGGTCGATTGACCGATGCGCGGGGCCGTTTGGCCGACTTTCGCAATTGCATCGTAATGATGACCAGCAACCTCGGTGTCGAAAGTTATCGTGACACACCGCTTGGCCTGGTCCAATCGGCAGGCGAGCAAGCCGATCGTTTGGAACAGCATTTCGATAAACAAGTGCGAACGTTCTTGCGTCCCGAGCTTTACAACCGCATCGATCGAATCATCGCTTATCGAGCGCTGGATACGGCGGCGATGAAGGTGATTGCGAGGTCGCGGTTGCATCAAGTCCAGCAGCGTGACGGCATGTTGTCGCAAGCGATTGAGTTGGTGCTGGACGATGCGGCGCTGGATCGCTTGGTGACGAAAGGCTACGAACCGCAATACGGAGCGCGACCGTTGGCGCGAACGATTGAGCGTGATGTGGTGACGCCGCTGGCCGAAGCGATGTGCTTGGACCGTGGCCGTCGCGATGTCGAGGCGAAGGTTCACTTGCGCGACGACGAACTTCACGTTGCGATGGATCGGAAACAGGAATCCAGTGACGATGTGGCGATCGAGTTGACTCGCCAAACGATGTCGCTTGGTTTCCCGACGTACACACGGCGATGCTTCCAATTCCTGCAACAAACTTCGATCCTGGTGTCGTTGCGAAGTCGCGAGATCATGAACCGGCGTTTGGTCGACCGGCAATTGCAGTTTGCCAAGAACGAAGCGGTGCGCAGCCAAGTGTTCGCTACGGCGCTGGCGGTGCAGTTGCGCGCCGACCAAGCCGACTTGAAGCGTATCGAAGAATTGGGTGCGGAGATCGCTGGGCATGAGCGCGAGGTCTTATCGGCCTACTATAAAAATCAATTGCAGATTAACAGTGAGTTCCACCGGAGAGCCGAAGGCCTGCGATCGCGATTGTATGACGCGGCCATCGGATTGTTGGGCGACCAACGGCCGATCGACCGCACAATTACGTTGATCTGTTTGACCAGCGCGCTGCCGGATTTTGTCGCCACGATCGAGGCTTACAAAATCGTCGCCGACCAGCACGCGTGGCCGCTGCGGTATTTTGTTGCTGTGGAGAATCTCCCAGGCCAAGCGCCGGTGGCCGGAAGCTTTGTGCCGCCGATGCCAATGAGTTTTCAATTGAACCCTTGGCTGCTGAAGAGACCGATGGGCCTTGATGAACTGAGCGAGCGGCTTCACGCTCAACCTGGGCGAGAGGATTCTCGATTGAATTTTCACCCGCTATCGTATCTGGATTCCGCCCTGATCGAGCGCATGGGGTCGATCGAAGCGCTATTGATTGAAGTATCTGGGCACCGTGCGGCGGTGACGATGTTGGGCGAACTTGGTGAACATCGCGTGCTGCCGGAGTCGGCCAGTAACAAAGACTCAATCAAGACAATGTACGTGCTCGGTTTGGAAGGCGCGGCACATCAAATTGTATCGCTTGGTGAGGATTTAAGTTTGGTTTCGAACGCGTTCGAGTTGCGCCGATTTCAAGACCAAACCAAACAGTCGATTCGCGATCTTTCGTATGGTCGCACACTGCAATATCGCAATCACCCCGAGCGACGGATTGCCGATCTAATCAACAACGCCGCTGAAACGCGAATCATGCACCTGTTACGCACCTAGTCATGCAAATCACCGTTCCCATTTTCGTGCGTCGCACCAAAGACTCTGGCGGTGCGTTGAATCACCGCTGCGAGTTATTGTTCGCACCGCAGCTTGGTATTTATTCCGAGGGTGTTGATCTTGGCAAGGTGATCCGTCGCTTGACCGACGTAGTTCGTAAGCTCTTGATGGTCGAGGCCCAGGCTGCGGACCAAACGCGAATCTCATCGCTTGATTATTCCGAGCCGATTGACGCGCAGGCGGTGACGTTGCAATTATCGCTCAGCGATCGCACGCTGCGGGCCAAATTGTTGCTCGTCAAGATCGCCCGGCACGGCACCATCCAAGTCTTCTCACCGCAATTGCCGGACCTCTGGTTTGACCTCAAGCCCGACGAATCGCTCGCAGCGCGAGCGTGCGAAGTTTACGAGGCCCACTTCAACCAGTGTATCAAAGACAAGACGACGAACGACTTGCTCATCGCCGCCAATGCCGAAGCCGTCTGGGCCGATTCGATTACGCTGGCCGTCGAAACTCGCGTCGTGCCCAAGCCAGACGAGAACCCGCTGCTTGCATTTCTTGGTGGCAACCGCGTCGGTGGCGGTGCGAATGAATTGGTCCAAGTCGGTCGTTGTTTGGATTGGCTTGATCTTGAATCGCTGGCCGATCCGATCGGGCTGGATCATGCTATCGAATCAATCATCGAGCGATGGTCAATCAGTGATCGGCGCGGTGTCGTGTTGGTCGGTCCGCCAGGCAGCGGCAAGTCGGCGGCGATCGAGGGCGCGGTGCGTCGGCGTCGCTTGCAAGAAGGCGGCACCGAACGCAAGCGCGGTCACGTTTGGCAATTGTCACCGCCGCGATTGATCAGCGGCATGTCGTACCTGGGCCAATGGCAAAGCCGGCTGTTGGCGATTTGGGAACATGCTCATCGTCGCGACTTGGTGTTGTATTTCGACGACTTTCTTGGGCTGTATCACGCCGGGGTGACGCGTGATAGTCAAAGCTGTGCGGCCGACCTGATTCGCGCCCAGTTGGAAACTTCGCCAGTGCGTTTGTTGACCGAAATGACACCCCAGGCGTGGGCAATTTTTCGCGAGCGCGATCGAGCGCTCGCTCAGCAGTACATCGTCCTGCCACTCGATGCCAAATCGCGTGACGATTCGCTAGACGTTTTGCTCGGTATCGTGTCACGATTGGAATCGATGCACCACTGTCGCTTTGACGTTGACGTGATCCCCGAAGTGCTCGGTTTGTACGACCGCTTTGAACGCACCAGTGTGTTGCCGGGCAAGGCGATTTCGGCGCTAACAAGGTTGGCACTAACGCAAACCGGGGCGGAAATTACTCGCGAAACGGCACAGAAAGAATTTGAAGCTCGAACCGGCTTGTCGCAATTCGTAATCGACAACCAAAAGGAGCTGACGCGTGCTCAAATCGTTACTGAGATTGGCGAAACCGTTTTTGGTCAACTTGAGCCGATCAATCGCATTGCCGATCGAATCCTTGCTGCGGTCGCGCGAATCAACGATGTGTCACGACCGCTTGGCGTGTTCTTGTTACTGGGACCAACCGGCGTCGGCAAGACCGAATTGGCCAAGACGGTGGCGAAGTATTTGTTTGGTGACGATGGTCTGATTCGCATCGACATGAACGAGTTGGCAACGGCCGACGCGGTGGCGCGATTGGTCGGCACCTTCGCCGCGCCCGACGGAATCTTGACCGTTGCGGCACGCCGCCGCCCCCACGCCGTGTTGTTGCTGGATGAAATCGAAAAAGCGAATCCGGCCGTGTTGGATACGTTGTTGCAAGTGATCGGTGAGGCGCGGTTGACCGATGCACGCGGCCGCACGGTGGACCTCAGCGGCATGATGATTTTAATGACCAGCAACCTGGGTGCCAGCCATTCCCAGCGCGACACGGTCTTGAGCGATGTGCAATCTTCGCGTCGCGACGTTTACCGCCGCGCCGCCAAAGCGTACTTTCGCCCGGAGTTCTTCAATCGCATCGATGCGCTACTGGATTTCGATTCGCTTGATCCCGCCGTGATTCTTGATGTTGCGCGACGCCAAATCGACCAAGTGTTGTCGCGTGATGGCTTGGCGCGACATTTGATGGTCGTCCAAATTGAACCGTCAGCGCTGCAATCGGTCGCCGGACGCGGCTTCGACGCGCGGCTGGGGGCGCGAGCGGTCAAACGCCAAATTGAACGTGATTTGGTGACGCCGATCAGCCGCCTGTTAGTCGAATCGGGCCTGGACGACCTGTTGATCGTTCGCGCCATCGAGCACGAGGGATCGATCTCGCTCGATGTCAACGCGATCACGATGGACGCCAATCTGACCAGCACGTTGATGCGGGCGCACTTGACCGCCCAAGCACCGCCGGCGGAGCTTGTCATCGAACATGCAAACCAAGTCGTCGCCCGGATTGAACAACAATTGCCCAGGCGGCCGATGTCGTTTTCGACAAGCGGTGGCCGCATCGACGCCGCGTTGTTGGATGAGTTAACGTTGCAGGATCAATTGGAATCGGTTCGCGAGGCGGTCGGGTGGCTCGAACAATTGATGGTTTCCCAGGGGCGGCATTCGATTGCGATAACAACGCCGGCCGGACGGATGTCGCATCGCTTAAGTAGCGGTTCGGCGCACCGATTGATGGTTCGCGACATGCAAGCCGCCAACGATATCAACCGCTTCATTCGCGAGATGACTGAATCCGTACCGATCACGGAAAAACAAGCCGCGGCGTTGAACGTGCGTCGCCAATTGCACCGTTTGGCGATGTTGATGTTTGGAAAAGCAATCACGCCGCCTTGTCGCTTGGTCGTCAACAGTTTCGGTGATCACGATGACGGGATACCTGAAGATTATTACATGAGCTTGGATTCGTGGTCACTGAAAAGTCTCATTTCATCCGCCGCCGCATCGCTCATTGCGGAAGGCCAAGCCGAAAAGTCATCGTTTGGTCCGCTCACCGACGACTTGCTGCTCGAAGATTCGTTTGCAATCGGAATGGCGGCGACGATGTGTGGCGGTTGGCTGAGGATCAGCAGCGATCGCCGCGTCACCTACGCCGACGTGTCGCTGGCTCCCGTGAACGTGGCTCCGACGAGCACCCTGCCGAGCGAACCAAGCACAAAAAACGATCGTCAATCATTCGCGGCGGTACGTTGGATAGTGATGGATGAGCAGGGGATCGACTTGCAGACTGGCAACGTCGTTCACGAAAATATTCTGCTGGAGATGTTGCGGCGATTAGTCGCCGACGCCATCCCATCGTTACCCCACGTGCCGCTGGATTTGTAAGTGTTCTCCCCCCGACCAATTCCAACCCATGCCGACCTTTGCCAACATACCGATCCTTATTTCGCAATACGCCGATGCATTGTTTGTTGCGAAAGGTGTGCTTGTTAACGACGACGAACTTCCCGGCACATCGGCGCGAGAAGCGTTTCGCCGTATCGAACGCCATCTCAAGAAACAGGCCGCACGAGGTCGCTTTTGGTCGCCGCTGGCCATCGACGACGCGACCTACCTCGAGCACACCGTAGGCGTTCGGGTTGCCGAGCGTGGCGACGACAAAATGATTCAGTTCGGCGCCAAGATCAAATTGCGGGTGCGTTGTGTGTTAGCCGTCGGCGACATGAACGAGATCTGGTGCGTACTGCCTGATTGGGACATTGCGTTTGCTTGCGAAGATCGCAACAGCGCCAAACCACAGGCCGTCGAATTGGTCAAACAGCAATTTGCTAACCTACCGACTGACAAGCTGCGGCAGCGCCTGTTGCCGATGGCTAGCGAGCTGCGGATGGTGCGTGTGCGGGTCGAAGACGCTCGCGCCGGTGACGGCGAGGACCACGCACCGCTGGACCTTGTTGCCGAACCAATCTCGCTGCGCGTTCGCAAGAGTAGCACCCAAACCGCTTGGCACCGCGAGGACGAGGTCGAGTGGTTGATGCGCGAGTTCGGCGAAACATCGAGCGTGTTGTTGGTTGGCGATGCGGGTTGTGGCAAGTCAACGATTCTGCAAACCGCGGCCATCAAGCATCAAGATGCGATGCGACAAAAGCATTTAGAACTTGGCGAAACCACCGGCGCACCGCCGTTGATTTGGCGGACGACGGCCAGCAACTTGATCGCCGGAATGCAATACCTTGGCCAATGGGAAGAGCGTTTGGAGCAGGTGATCGCGAAGTTGGCGGAAATGAATGCGATCTTGTGCGTCGATTCGTTGGTCGAGTTGGTGCGGTTGGGCGGACGCAGCCCCGAGGACAGTATCGCGGCGTTCATGTTGCCGTATTTGCGTCGCAATGAATTGAGATTGATCGCCGAGTCGACACACGAAAGTCTTGATGCCTGTCGTCGGCTGCTCGCCGGTTTCGCTGAATCGTTTCGGATCTTGCCCGTCGACCGATTGGACGCCGAACAAACCGAAGACATCGCCCAGCGGATATTGAACGAAGCGAAACGTAATCATCGCATCGAATCCGAAGACTCGGCGGCCGCGTCGGTAGTCAGTTTGTATCGACGCTACTTGCCCTATCAAGCACCACCGCAGGGTCCCGTGAGATTGCTGGGCCGTTTGGTCGGCGAAGTTCGCAAATCGAAGCAAACAAACATCAAGACCTCGCAAGTGTTTGAAAAATTCACCGCCGAGACCGGTTTGCCTCGGCACCTGATCGAAGACAGCGAACGGCTTGACCCGTCGAAGCTGAAGCAGCACTTTGATCGTGAAGTAATCGGCCAGCCTCATGCGACCGAAGTTGCCGTCGATACGGTGGTGAAATTGAAGTCGGGCATGGTTGATCCCAAACGTCCCGTGGCAACGATGTTGTTTTGTGGGCCGACGGGAGTTGGCAAGACGCAGCTTGCGCGCAGCTTGGCGGATTACGTTTTGGCAGGACGCAGCGACGGTGGGCGGTTGTTGCGATTGGACATGAGCGAGTATCAATCGTGGGGCGCGGTTGATCGACTGCTGATGACGCCCGACGGTGAACCGGCGGTTTGGATCCAGCGACTGAGAACTTGGCCGTTGGGCGTGTTGTTGTTCGACGAATTTGAAAAGGCTGCACCGGAGGTGTTTGATTGTCTGTTGTCGGCGCTCGACGAAGGCCGCATTTCCGATCGCTTTGGACGCACAACAACCTTGTGCGGCACGATCATTGTGATGACCAGCAATGTGGGCGCAAGCCGCTCGACGACCGCCGGCTTCGTCCGTGATGATTCGCGAAAATACGGTCGAGCACTGGAGCAACATTTCCGCCCCGAATTTCTCAATCGACTCGACTCGATCACGACGTTCCGGCCGTTGGACCGCGACACGGTTCGGCAGATTGTCGAAAAGGAATTGGCCGCGATCAACCAGCGCCCGGCGATGCAGGAACGCGGTTTAAAGTTGCACTGGCCGGTCGCGTTGGTCGAGCGACTTGCGGACGTTGGCTTTGACCCGGCGCTCGGTGCGCGGCCATTGCAGCGAGCAATCGAAAAAGAAGTCGTCGCACCGCTGGCCAAATGGTTGCTAGCCAACGACCCCGCGTTAGCGGAAATTTCATGGTCCGAAATCTCGGTTGGCCATGAGCGATAACCCACCCATCAATTCGGTATTGCCGCGGCTGGGTACGTTATGGTAACAACACTCGGCGTGTTCGACCCCGCAACGCTTTTGGGGCGGGATTTGCCATGCTTTTTGTTGATTGAGAATCTGTCGCAAGCGGAGCTGACGCGCCATGGATGGCTACCTAAAATTTTTCACCGCCGGCTTTGCCGCGCTGGTTTTCTCGCTGGTCGTCGCCGCCGATGCCAGGTCAGATGAGGCCCAGTGGATTTGGGCTTCGGGCCGCGAAGCGGGAAAAATCGTACCTGGTGAAACTAGCTTTTTTCGCCGTTCGATTAACCTCCGCGTCGAAGTCACCGGAACGATTGAGGCGATCGCCGATGACGAGTATGAATTGTACATCAACGGCCGAAAAGTTGGCGTCGGCAATTCCAAAGGCGACATCAACCAGTATGACATCACCAACTATTTGACTGTCGGTCGAAACGTGATTGCGGCCAAGGCGGTCAATCGCACCGGCAACGCTGCCGGCTTCGCCGCGCGGGTTCGAATCGAACCAAAACAAGGCGGCCAATTCTATGCCTTCAACACCGACGCTGCATGGAAGGCGACGAACATCGAAGACGCCACATGGCAAACGTTGTTGTTCAATGATTCATTGTGGGCCAGCGCCAAGTCGTTCGGAACGCTCGGCGATGTTCCCACACTCATATCGACGCCCGACCCCGTGTTGCCAAAGCCGGTTTCGACTTTGCCCAGCGTCGAGGTCGCGGAGACTCCCGGTCCCAGCCAAACCGAGCGATTTCAAATTCAAAAAGGGTTCGGCGTCCAGCGCGTGATGAACAACGAGCAAGTTGGTTCAATCATTGCCATGGCGTTCAACGAGTTTGGCCACATTATCGCCTCGCAGGAAAACGGTCCGCTACTGTTGATCGTCGATCGTAACGGCGATGGTATTCACGAAGACGTGCGGACTTATTGCGACCAAGTGACCTCGTGCCAAGGGATATTGTCGCTCAATGGCGACGTGTACGTGACCGGCATGGGCCCGGCCGGCCAAGCGCTTTATCGCTTGACCGACGCCGACCGCAACGGTTCGCTCGAAGTGGTAAAAAAATTAGTCAGTTTCGTTGGCCAACCGGGCGAACACGGTCCGCACGGCATGATCCTTGGCCCTGATGGAATGATTTACATCAGCGTCGGCAACCATAATCAAGTCACCGGCCCGCGCGGCGATGGCGAAACGCTTGTCGATTCGTATGAAGGCGATCTCGTGCCTCGCTACGAAGATCCAGGTGGACATGCATCGGGCATCAAAGCTCCGGGCGGTACGGTCGTCCGCGTCAGCGTCGATGGCTCGGTGGTCGAGAAAGTTGCTGGCGGAATTCGCAACGCTTATGACCTCGTTTCGCATCCCGATGGCGGCATCTTCGTTCACGACAGCGACATGGAATCGGATTCCGAGGCCGCCTGGTATCGACCGACAGCGTTGTTCGACATCGCCGAAGCGGGCGAGTTCGGCTGGCGCAGTGGTTGGTCAAAGTGGCCCGAGTATTACGTCGATCGTTTACCCAACTTGCTTGATACCGGTCGCGGCAGTCCCACCGGTGCAACTTGCTATGAGCATTACAAGTTTCCGGTTCGCTACCACAACGCTTTGTTCTTGGCCGATTGGTCCGAAGGCCGCATCCTCGCGGTGCGAATCAAGCCGCGCGGCGCTGGGTTCGTTGCCGACAGCGACGCCGACGGCCTGACCGATGCGTTCGAGTTTACCATCGGCAGCGACGCCTCGAGCCCCGATACCGACGGCGACGGTTATGACGACATGGTCGAGTACCGGATGCGCGGTTACGCCTACGATTTCGCCGATCCTTGTTTGCCCCAGGTCGTCGATGTGGCCGGGACCTACGATCCGACCTGTGGCTCGGAGCCTGGCCTCTGCGAGGGTACGGCC
>JBGSVE010000084.1:0-22329 GCA_041753075.1 Pirellulaceae bacterium | reverse complement strand
AGCAATAGCCCGGTCGACCGTGCGCCAAAGGTGCTCGTCGGGCGCCGGCGGGATACCCGCCGGCGACTTTCTCGAATCTTCCATCGCGACGACTTTTGGACACGGGAGCCATGCCTCCAAAATCCGGGTTCCTAGGCAAATTCACGACAAAGTTTGATGGACCTGTAAATTGGTTTCGTGCGACTACATGTAACTCAATGCCCAATCATTGACGATCACTTGCTTCCGAGAGACCGTTTGCCAGTCAAACCGGGCGACCAATTCCGCAGCTTCGATCGGTTCATTTGCTTCGCATAAACCGGCGGACCAAGCCGCCCAGCCGATGATTTGTTGTCGCTTGATTCCTTGTTCGCGATATTGGCTAAGTCGCGTGTCGCCGTGTCGCTTGGCCAATCGTTTGCCGTCAGCGCCAACGACCAGCGGCACATGAGCATAAACCGGCGGCAGCAGTCCAAGTGCCGCCATCAACTCAGCTTGGCGAAATGCACTGGGCAATAAATCGTCGCCACGAACCACTTCGGTAATGCCCATGTCTGAATCGTCGCTGACAACCGCTAATTGATAAGCCGCGTCCAATGATTTTCGCGTCACCGGAAAATCACCCAACGACAAGGCAACATCGAGCGACAGTTCACCGTGAATCAGATCCGTGATTCTCGTCGGGTTTGAACTGGACCGAAACCGCCAACAGAACGTTCCCGGCGTCGGCAAGGCGTCGCCGTTTTGCCAAGCCGAACAGCGACCTGAGTATATCGGGCCGTCGATCGATTCATGCGGAGCGCTGGCGGCTGAATCGATGTCGTTTCGGGTGCAAGTGCAAGGGTAAACACGATTGCCCGCAACGAGCGTCTCGATGGCGCGGTGATAATTGGCAACGCGCTCGGTTTGCACATAAGGTCCATGTGGGCCACAAATATCAGGGCCTTCGTCCCAATCCAAGCCGAGCCAACGCAGGTCATCGATTGCTTGTTGCATCGCCCAAGGTTTCACTCGCGGTGAATCGATATCTTCGATGCGCAACACGATGCGACCGCATTGATGTCGCACCGACAACCAAGCGAGCAAGAAGGTGCGCGCATTGCCCAAGTGTTGGGCCCCGGTTGGTGACGGAGCAAGCCTGCCGACGATCATCGGTGAGTCGGCGAGTCAGCGGTTGTCCACGGCAAACGACAGATTCCCCATTGGCCGTGGTTCTCGTCGATGGCAACTTCGAGCATCGAAATTGCCTTACCAAATGTATCACGAGTTTGATCACGGACCATTTCGGCGAGCACACGGGCCAGTTCTTCGGCGGTGGTGTTCACCACTGGCAAGACGAGGCAATCCTCGTCAGGAAACACCCAACGTCGATCGCGAAATCTTGCGATAGTTTCACCGCCCTGGCTGCTGACGCTGATTTCTTCGTGGTCGCGGGGCAGCAAAACATGGTGATCCCAATGGCTGGTGATCGATTGTATCGCGTCGCGCAGCGCGATGAAATCAACGACGTATCGATTGGCGTCCAACGGTCCTTCGACGACCACGCGAACGCCATAATTGTGGCCATGCAACCGCTCACAAATATCGCCAGCAAACGTGATAAAATGCGCCGCTGAAAACACAAAGGATTGTTTGCAGATTTCGACGCGATAACTGTGCTCAGAAGCCGCCACGGGATAATCAGACCCACAAATGCGAATTGTCGTTACTTTCGGACACATCCGCTTTGCAAATCATCACGCCGCAAGGCCCTGACGATGCAAAACGGACTCCTATGACTATACTCCAGCGACAAATTTTTGGTTACTCGTCACGTTCGATTTGGCGCTGGAAAAAACATGATTAAGCGGATTCTCGTCACCGGCGGAGCTGGGTTTTTGGGCTCTCATCTTTGCGAGCGATTGCTGGACGAGGGACATGACGTGATTTGTCTGGACAATTTTTTCACCAGCCAAAAAACGAACGTCACGCACTTGCTGAATCGACCGAACTTCGAATTGATTCGACACGACGTGACGTTGCCGATCCATCTCGAAGTGGACCAGATTTACAATATGGCCTGTCCCGCTGCGCCGGGCCATTACCAATACAATCCAATCAAGACGATCAAGACTTCGGTGCTTGGATCGATCAACATGCTGGGCATCGCCAAACGATGTGGCGCAACAATCCTGCAGGCCAGCACCAGCGAAGTGTACGGCGATCCGGAGATTCACCCGCAACCCGAATCGTATCGTGGTTCGGTCAATCCAATCGGCCCGCGTGCGTGCTATGACGAGGGCAAGCGTGTGGCCGAAACGTTGTTCATGGACTATCACCGCTCCAATCGCGTTGACATTCGCATCGTCCGGATCTTCAACACCTATGGACCACGGATGCATCCCTATGATGGTCGCGTCGTGTCGAATTTTATTCGCCAAGCGATTTTGGGCGAATCGATCACGTTGTTCGGCGACGGCGAACAAACACGTTCGTTCTGTTATCGCGACGATCTTGTCGATGTGATTATCAAGATGATGAATGGCCCGAAAGACTTCATCGGTCCGGTGAACATCGGCAACCAAGGTGAGTTCACGATCAAGGAACTCGCCGAGTTGGTATTGGAGATTTCAGGCTCCAAGTCCAAGTTGATTCACAAGCCGTTGCCGGCGGATGATCCGACGCGTCGCCGACCGGATATCACGCTTGCCAAGAAGCATTTAGGTTGGGAACCGAAGGTGCCGCTGCGCGAGGGATTGGCCAAGACGATCCAGTGGTTTCAATCGATCAATATCGCTGATTATCGACCGCCAACACCGAATTTCAGCTAGGCAATCGGATATAACCGTTAGGCGATGACGCCAAACGCCACCGAATCGAAACTGCTGCCGCCGAGTTTGCTCGCGCGCCTTGAACGCCTCGAGCTCGCCAGTCGAAAGATTTTTCGGGGCCAACTGCAGGGCGAACGGCGCAGCAAGCGCAAAGGCCAAAGTGTCGAGTTCGCTGATTATCGCGGGTATGTTCCCGGCGATGATTTGCGCATGATCGACTGGAACCTCTATGCCCGCCTGGACCAATTGTTCCTCAAGCTGTTCCAGGAAGAAGAGGATTTGCATTTACACGTGTTGGTCGATGCCAGCGGTTCGATGCGATTCGGCATTCCCACCAAGCTGCATGTCGCTAAACAGATCGCCGCGGCGCTCGGTTACGTTGGCTTGTGTCGCAGTGATCGGGTCCGCGTTGCGGCGCTGGGGCGCGCTGGCGATCGCGCACCGGTGATGCGCGGGCGAACTGGCTTGCCGCGATTGCTAACGTATCTTGAATCGATCGACGGCGCGTCAGCCGACCAGCCCGAAAACATTTCGCTCGCCACCGGTGTAAAAGAGTTTTTGGTTCGCGGTGGTAGTCCTGGGATCACGGTGTTAATCACCGATCTGATGGACAAGTCGGGTTACGAAGTGGCCCTACGCTCACTGGTGGGTCGCCGGATGGACGTGTTCTTAATTCATTTAATGTCGCCCGAAGAACTTGATCCGCCATTGCTTGGCGACCTGCGATTGATTGATGTCGAAGATGCCGATGCGACCGAGATCACGCTCAATGCCTATGCGCTGAAGAAATATCGCGAGACCGTTCGTGGGTTCATCGATTCGGCCCGCGGGTTTTGCCGCCGTCGCGGGATCACCTACGTGTTCGCTCGCTCGGACACGCCGATCGAATCGTTGGTGACCGATTATTTGCACAAGCGCGGTGTCGTGCGATGAGTTTTTTGTCCAGTTTGGCGGCGTGGCAATGGGCGGTCATGGCATGTGTGCCCGTGGGGATCGTGCTGCTGTATTTCTTGAAACTCAAACGCCAACCCATTGAAGTGCCCAGCACTTTTTTGTGGGTCAAGACGATCGAAGATCTTCACGTTAACAGTCTGCTGCAACGGTTGCGGACCACACCGCTGTTGATTTTACAATTGTTGGCCGTGGCGCTGGCGGCTCTTGCGCTGCTGAGGCCCGGGTATCGCGATGAAGCGTTCGCCAATTCGCGACGGATTTTATTGTTGGATGTTTCGGCAAGCATGAACGCGACCGACACAGCATCGCTTGGCCAAGGCGATGCAACGCGTTTCGAGGCAGCTCGACGGATGATTGGCGAATCGATCGAGGCGATGACGGACCAAGACGTCGCGATGTTGATGACGATCAGCGATCGCGCCGACGTGTTGCAATCGTTCACATCGGATCGTCGCAAGTTACGCGACGCGCTGGCGGCGGCGCGGCCCACGAATCGGCCGACTGATATTCTGCCGGCGCTGCGTGCGGCCGAGGGATTGGCCAATCGGGACAAACCTCGCAGTTCCGGTGACGAAGTCGGTGATGACGATCAAGCTGAACCGCAGGCCGCCGCAGCCACCGCTGTCGCCACAGCCGAGATCGTGCTGTTGAGCGACGGCGGGTTCAAAACGTCCAGCGAAATCGATTTCAGCGGTCTGAATTTTCGGTATGCCCGAGTCGGCGGCGACGAGATAACCAACTTGGCAATCGTCGCGATGTCGGCGCAACGCAACGACGAACGCGAAGGAACCGTTGAGTTGTTCGCCACCATTGCCAACCTCGGCACCACAGTCGAGTCGAGCGCCGTGTCGTTGATGGTCAATGGCGAATTGGTCGATGCCGATCGTGTTGAGTTGCAGCCTGGTGACGAGACCGGTTTGTCATTCGAGTTGGACGACCAACCGATCTTGAAGCTGCAACTGTCGATTGACGAGCGCGATGACTTGGTAATCGATAACACGGCGTTCACCGCACTGGCCCCCGTCAAGACGGTTTCGGTATTATTGGTCACGCCGGGAAATCGCCCACTCGAATTGGCGTTAACCACCGGTGAGGCCGAGAAACTTGCCGTTGTCGAAATCGTCGCACCGGGCTATTTGGAAACCGATGCGTATCGCGCTCGGGCGACCGTCGGCGTTGACGAATTGATTATCTATGACCGTTGTCGACCCGCCGAAATGCCGCTGACCAGCACATTTTTCATCGGTGCTTTGCCCAGCCGTGATTGGTCGTGGAGCGAAACGAAAGCTCAGGTGCAGTTGATTGATATTGACCGATCGCATCCGATCATGCGGTATCTTGATCTATTTTCGTTGTTGATTGCCGAAGGTCATGCTTTAGTACCGCCACCTGGCAGCGTCGATTTGCTGGTCGGCGACAGTGGAACGGCATTGTCGATTGCATCGCGCGAAGGGTGCGAAGATTTGGTGCTCGGGTTTGATATTCTCAGCACGTCCGAAGATGGCGGAACGACTTACAACACCGATTGGCAGGTACAGCGATCGTGGCCAGTATTCGTGCTCAATGCGATGCGATATTTGACGGGGGTGACGCAGTTGGACACCCAGCGTTCGCACCAACCAGGCCAAGTGCTGACGTTGACGACCGACCGACGCCAGGGCGAGTTATCGATTCGCAAGCCGACGGGCGAGATCGAGTTTGTCAAACCGGATTCGAGCGGTCGCTTGAATTATACGGCAGATGATTCGCTGGGCGTTTACGAGCTTGAGGACGAAAAGCGAGTGGTCGATTTGTTCGCCGTCAACCTGTTCGATCGGCAAGAAAGTCGTCTGCAAAGTCAACCAACGGTCCAGATTGGATTCAACCAAGTTCAAAGCGATCGGGTTGCCGGTCAATCGCGCCGCGAATTGTGGCGATGGTTGTTGCTCGGCGTACTCGGTGTGTTGTCGCTGGAGTGGTGGTACTACGCAAAACGATTAGGCTGATTCGCTAATCATCGACTTTGGAGTCTGTTCCATTGTTACAAGTTCTACAATTTGGAAGCACGAATCGGAAACCATTATGCACAGTTACCTTTACTTGGCAGCGTTCATACTCATGGCCAACAATTGGGCCCAGGCCCAGTCTTACCCTGAAGTCGCCGCTGACAATCGAGTCACGTTTCGCACCACCGCGGCCGGCGCGAATCACGTTGCTGTTCGTGGCCAATGGTCCAAGGATGCGGTATCAATGCAAAATGCCGAGGGAACTGATCAGTGGACCGTCACCACCGAGGCGCTTCCCTCAGGCGTTTGGGAATACAACTTCGCTGTTGATAAATTGAACGTCATCGATTCACAAAACCCGGCCATCAAGCCGCAGCGACAACCCAGCCGCAGCATTCTGCACATCGTTTCCAATCCGCCCGCACCATGGGATTTCCAGGACGTCCCTCATGGCACGGTCCACCATCACGACTACTTTAGCAAATCGTTGCAGCGCAAACGCCAACTTTCCGTCTACACACCACCGGGATATGAACGCGACAACGACAAGCAGTATCCGCTGTTGGTGCTGCAGCATGGTTCCGGTGACAACCATCTGACCTGGGTCGCGCACGGCAAGGCAAACTGGATCCTGGATCGCTTGATTGCGGACAAACAAGCCACACCAATGATTGTGTTAATGATCGACGGCCATCCACTGGGCCAAGTACCGCGGGAGAATGCGAGCAAACGCGAAGAATCGTTGATCGCGTTTGAAACCGAGCTATTAACCGAAGCCATTCCAATCGCTGAGTCCAATTACCGCATCGAATCGGATCGAACCCGTCGCGCTATCGCGGGTTTAAGCATGGGCGGTTGGCAATCAGTCAATGTCGGACTGGCACATCGGGATCAATTCGGTTCGATCGGCTCGTTCAGTGGCGCGGCAATCCTTGATCGTGTGCAACCATTCATTGCAGCGGGTGGCAAAGTCAATCAGCAGCTTGACCTATTTTGGATCGCCTGTGGCAAAGATGATTTTCTGTTGTCACAAAACGAAACTCTGATCTCCGGGCTGAAGGAACACGGCATCGAGCACCAATGGGAATTGACCGACGGAGATCACTCGTGGCCCGTTTGGCGAAACTACTTGGTGCAGTTCTTGCCAAAATTATTCGCTGCGAGATAGTGCAATGTTCTACGACGCTCCGCCGTCGCTTTATTGCGACTCACTACGACGGAGAAGAGTCGTAGAACACTACTCATTCGTCCTCGTCGTTTTCATCGACGTCCCAATAATCCGACTCATCGACCATCCCATATTTCTCGGCGATTCTGGGATCCATCGTCACTAGGTGTGCATAGTCGTCGCCGATTCCATCATCATCGAGCGTTACGCCATCGATACGCATTTGATCAAGCTGATCGGCTGCTGATCGCAACATGCTTACCATGTCCTCGATCGATTTCGCTTCAGCAGTCAGCCATTTATTACGCCAAGTGGTCACGTAGCGCTTCCTGGCTTGCGTCCATAGTTCCTTGAACTTCGGCTGGACGAAGACGTTTAATTGATCGGCAAAGTCGCTCGGCAGGTTGAGCGTCTTGACTAGTTCCAGCACATCCGCAAGGTCCTTTAGCCGCCCGAGGTTGGTCATTCCTGATGCCAATTTGAGTTCGACCAGTGTTGGCAGATTGATGTAACTGATCCCGTCCGCCTGGAAAGTCGCCGCTTGCGGGTCAGGAAATGAAACCGGTTTAGGCTTACCGTCTCCCGGATAATCACCGGTCGTGAGAAATTCAATTCTGACGCCGAGTTCGGTGTCTCGGAGCTGTTTACTGTTTGTAAACGGAGGACGATAGCCGAGACCAACCAACTTTGCGTGGATAAGCTTGAGGTCAGCTTTTCTTACAAGCAGATCAACATCTTCAGTAAATCGTCGCAGGCCATGTCGGAACAAAGCCATTCCGCCGACAACCGAATAGGGGATTCCAAGCTCTCGAAGCCGAGTCGTAATCTTGTGCAGCGCCTTGAAGACTGCGCTGTCCTCATCGAAATGTCGGCTACCCTCGCTCAATGCCCACCTCGGATCGCGGTTAAGCAACTCTTCATAGACGGGTACGTCAGGTGTTGGCAAATGCACTGGCGTAAGAGATTTTTCCAACCCATTGCCTCGTGATGGTCGTGTCCAATGGTCGGCTACAAGCTTAATACTTTAGTATTTTAGCAAGAAGCCAACAAATTGAAAACAGCAACAGCATGGCTCCCGATGCGACCGCCAACGGATTGAGCGGAAATTAAGTGTGATAGGCTTCCAGCCTGTCATGGCGGAATCGAGAGGCTGGAAGTTTAACCCACGTTTAAAATCCGACACAAATTTCCCGTTCGATTCTAAACGCCGCGATTTACTTTCGTGCTTGTACTCAGAGAAATGCACTACTTGTCAGAAGGACTAATTGACCTTCAGCAAGTCGTAGGAGCCTTCGGGATTGGAACCGACAATCAAAACGGTTCGCACCATCGCAGTAGGTATCTGCAAATCAATCGAGCATTCAAGCGGGACGGTGCCCAACACAACGTTGGCCGCTACCGTCCCAATGTTAACCGTGAAGGGTGCCGCACCCGAATTGAAGACGCGGATAACAGGAAACGCATTCGTCGGTGCGTTGATCAAATTGATCACGACAATTGACGCGGTTCCACCGCCCTTGAAATGGCCGCTGCGGACGGTGCCATCGACTTCGTATCCTGGCCCCGCATCCTTCGATGCCACCAAGTCAAAAACTCCCTTGTCGTTGGACACCGTCGTCACCGAATTCGCAGCCAGGAAAATATCGGCGGTGCATTCCTTGGCGATCGGATTCATACCGCCACTGGTGACTCGCAGGAGTGTTTTGCCAGTATTAAAAAACCGATAAATCGCACCCTCAGGTCCAAGTCTGACAATCGTATTGTTTGTCGCTCCCGGCCGCTGAAAACGTCCACTGCGCAATCCCGCCGAGGGCAACAACTCATACACCCCTTCGCCGTCGGTCGGAACGGTAATCGTCGTCGCGGTATTGGCCGGAATAAACACATCGGCACTACAAGACTTTTCGATCTTTGTTTCGACCGCTGAATTACTAACGGTGATCAATGGATCGCCAGTATTGTAAAACCGATACGCCTGACTTACGGTTTGCGCCGCGATGGTAATACCGGCCACAAAACGACCGCTGCGGGGACCGACTTTGACGGAATTTTCTCGACGTGGCATGGTGAATCTCCCAGGGAAAAGGCATCGTGAACGTGTCTAGCTCGTCATCAGTCTAGCGGGGGGAAAGCACGACCGCAACTATTTTGATTGCAATGTCACGGCCATCACGACCGGTGCACTTTGGTCCGGACCTTTGACAAATTCAATGTTCGCAACAGGCGAGTCTCTGCGGGGCTCAATCGCCAAATAACGGATCTGGCGACCTGCCAAATCAAACGCAAAATCGGATTCAGGCACGTCGACGCGTCGGATATAGTCGGCAAAATGCACGCTATTTTGCAATTCGTGGTCTTCCACGCCACCATCGACGTAATGGATGCGAACGATCATCGACACGCTCTTGGGTTGGCCATAAGGATGTCCCCAACCGCTGACGCCGCTGAGTAAATGCACGGCCTTGAGCGGTCCATTACAAGGCAACGAGACCGCCGTCGGCATATCGCCACAAGCGGAGCCCTCGGGACCGCGCAGCAGTATCACATTGGCAACGCGATCACCCTGTGGGTCAACGAGCGAAAATGGAATACCGTTGAATACTTTGGTGTCCCAATTGGCAAACAACAATCGCTCGACCGGACGATCACCGCCGGTGAACATGCTTTGTCCGCTGCAGTTTGTCGCCACCTTGGCCAAGTCGATCGGCAGATACTGGCCGCGATTGGTCAGGAATTCCAACAGGTCAACGAACTCCGGTGCAGTGATTTGTTTTTCAAAACCTTCAGGCATGATCGACTTACGCGAAGCAACCATCTGCTCGATATCTTCCCGCAATATCGCACGGCGTTTTCCCTGGGCGTCGAATAGATCGATAGCAGTTCGCGACTCGGACGCAAGCGTGCCTGAGATAACGACACCATCGCTGGTGACGACGGTATACAGTTTGAAATTGCCCTCGACGCTACGGCTGGGGTCGATGATGTGCGTCAACAATTCGGCTTTGGGGTGAACCGCCATGCCGGTCAACTCGGGCCCGACCTTGTTCCCTTCACCGGAGTGAATGTGACATGCGGCGCACTGTTTCTTGAAAACTTCTCTGCCCCGTGCAACATCGCCGACTTGCGCGGTAACGAATTGCAGATCATCGAGCACCTTTTGTCGGTCGGCGCTGGGCAACGTTCCGCCGGTTTCAAAGATTTGCTTGGCGGTGGCGGCGATTTCTTTGTCAGGGTGATTGGCAAGTGCCTGCTTTTGGTCAAGCGTCAGGTCATCAATCGTCGTCGTGCCCGCTTTCGCAGCGGTCAGCAGGGAACGTGTGGCATCGGGACGGTTGAGCAACAACTTGATCGCCGCATCGCGAACGGCGGGTGTCATCATCGGCAATCTGGTAACCACTTGGTCGCCAACGTTGGCGGCGCGGCTGCGCTGGAGTGCCGCCAGTATTCCTGTGGCAAGTTCGACGTCGGTCCGCGCCGTCCACTGCTCCATGATCGCTTTGACGGCAGCCACATCGTTGGGCTGGAAATCAACCATTTGCCGTGCCGCAGCGACTCGGGTAATTATCTCGGCAGACTCATCCCCAATTGTGCTTAACATCGTTTTTTGTAGCTCGGCAACATAGTCGCCTAGCTGCGTCGAGCCCCACTTCAATCCCAGCGCAATCATCGCCGATTTGGTTTCGCCATCGAGTTTTTTAACCAATGCCACGATGGCGTCATCAGTCTGCGGAGTTAGCCGTATCGAGCCCGCGCTTCGTTGTCCTGCCAATAGGCCGTTGATCGTTGCCGCGGCGACGTCGGAGCGGGCGCTGGTCAACGCGACGAGCAAAACATCAAGGTTTTCGTATTCATTGCCACGCGCGAAATGATTGGCAACGATCGAAGTTACCTCCAATATGCTTGGCGTCGTCGTTGTCTGCGACGCGACGGCGCGCAAGAACCCGCCCGATTGATTTGCCGCCGCAATGGTGGCCGCATCACGGAGATGAATTTGATTCTCGCCGACGGCGTTGCGCAGTACCGCGATCACCTCACCGGCCAAGTCATCGCTGGCGGGCAAACGAGCCAAGGCCAACGTCGCCGCAAGCCGAACCTGGGCGTCGGCGTCAAACAACAGTCCCGATTCAACTAGCGCTTGCGATCCCGCGCTGTCCAGTGGCAAAACTTCGAGTGCGTTGCGCCGGACCCCGGGTGATGGGTGCCGCAGCGCAGTCAAAACCGCAGCATGGACCAGCGGATTGGATTCGCCAATGAGACCTAAGCCGTCGAGAGTCCAGAGCGCATGAATCGCGGCCACGTTCAAGCCAACTTCATCAACACCCTGGTCGTTGACCAAGCCGACCAAATCGTCAGTGACGGATTCGTCACCGCGCTCAACCAACAATCGCTGGGCATGCTTGCGGACGATCATTGACGGATGGCGCAGCGCCGCGACGCACTGAATGCTCGTTGCTTTATCCAAATTCGGCGTCGGAGCGATTGGATTCCCATCATAGACAACGCGGTAAACTCGACCATGCTTTTTGTCGCGCAACTTAGTCTCGTAAGCCTTGCCTTTGCCCGTCTGAAAACCCTCCGGTGTAGGGTTGTGTTGAACGATGTAATTGTACCAATCGATCACCCAGACGCAGCCGTCGGGCCCGACTTCGGCCATAATCGGCGCACACCACTGGTCATCGCTGGCAAGCAGGTTGAAAGAGTTTTTCGATCGATAACCGCTGCCGGCACGATCCAGCACAAATGCACCAACGAGGTGGCCCGTTGGTCCATTCACAAACGCCACGCGATTCCAATACTCGCGCGGAAATTGGCGACCTGTGTAAAGCGCATGCCCCGCGCCGGCGGTGTAGCCGCCATGATGATCGACTTGGCGAACGTTCGTCGTGATTGGATGAAAATCGTTGTTCTCGGCAATCGATGACAATGTCAACGACGGTGCCCAACCACGCACTTGCTCGTAATATCGATTGGCGATCGGCATGAACACACTGGGGTTGCCGTTGGCTGTGGAGCCAAAAATCAACCCATCTTCGCTGATCCCCAGGCCCCAAGTGTTGTTGTTGGTCGAGCGAATGAACTGGACCTGGCTGCCATCGGGCCGAAAGCGAAAAAAGCCCATCCGAAATCGTTCTTGCTCGACGCCGCTGGACTTGGGTTGGGAATTGTTGTAGCCCTGCATCGCCCAAATCCAATTGTCCAAGCCGTATTGGAAATTGCTGACACCGCCGTGCGTATCGCCCAGTTCCCAGCCTGAAATCAGTGTCTTGCGCTCGTCGGCAACGTCGTCGCCATCATTGTCTTTGAGCCACAAGGTTTCGGTGCCGTTTTGGACAATCACGGCGTCGCTTGAAAACGTGATGCTGGTGGGAATACTGAGCTTTTCGGCAAAGACAGTGAACCGGTCGGCGCGACCGTCGGCATCCGTGTCCTCGCAAATGCGAATCCGGTCGCGTCCGGATTCCGGGGGTTGCAGTTCGTTTGGATAGTCATAGGTTTCGGCGACCCACAAGCGACCGCGTGCGTCCCAGCTCATCGCAATGGGTTTGCCGCCGAGTTCAGGCTCGGAGACGAACAACTCGAGATGAAAGCCGGCGGGTATCGTCATCCGGTGCATCGATTCGTTTGGCTCCAGCGGTGCCTGCATCGTTGACATTGGCTTTCCTTGAGTGCCCCACTTTTCCGACGGCGTGTAGTTGGGAATCTCAGCGCCGACATCGACAAATTCAAACGGTACTTCGCCGGGTGGCAGTGACGTCATCGTGGGGACTGGAAATGCCTTATCTTCGGCATTGAGACGAGGCGCGGCCAATTCTTGGTTGCACGTCCAGCGAATACCGCGTTCGACGAGTTCACGAAATCCGGGATGCGACCATGTTCGATCGTCGTGGCCCCATGCGGTGTAGAACACGCGACCGTCACCGTGCGTGCGAACCCACGTCCACGGTTCGCGACCCGCGGAGTCAACGCGATATTGCAGCACCGTTCGGCCAGCGTCATTGTGTTTGGAATGCACATACGTCTCGTCCCAGCTTTCGATGTCGTCCAAGCCGCGGGTAATCGGATGGTCAATCGCAATCGATTCGGTACGAAACACGCCGGTGCCGTGGCGCAGGAATTGTGCTCCGATCAGGCGCACGATGTCATCGTTATTGCGAAAACAGTACGACGCGCAGTGCAACGGCACAAAGCCGCCGCCGGATTGAACGTATTGCAACAAGCCCTTGGCCTGCGCCGCCGAAATCACGTCAATGTTGGCGTAGAGAACCAGCGCATCGAAGTGGTCGCTTGACAACGTAACAAGATCCTCAGCGGAGTCGCTGTAGGTCATCACTATCCCGCGCGATGCCAAAGCGGGAGCGAGTTGATCGTATCGCTGGCGTGGCTGGTGAGGTCCATCGTCACCGAGAAACAGCACTCGCAAATCCGCTGCGCAAACGGGGGTGACAAGCGTTAGCAATAAACCGGTACAAAGGATATTTAAGCGCAAGTGCATGGCGTTGGTTGCTCCCTCGCCGATGCGTCGCTCGAAGAATAAGCGATCGACGCGTCTCGAAGCGAGATTCGAGGATGGTGTGTCAAGTTCATAGCATACTCCATTAACAGCAACTTGTTTACAGAGCGCTTCGATGCAATCGCAGTTATGGCCGATCTGGCGATGGGAAGGATGCTTAGCGGACGGACGTGATGTCGAGCATCGGCAGCATTACGGACATCACGATTCCCGCGACGAGAACGCCCATGCACATAATGATCACGGGCTCCAGCGCCGCGACAAGCCGTTTGATTCGCCGCGCGGCGTCTTCTTCATAGAACAGACCGACGTCTTCGAGCACGTCGGCAATGCGACCGGCTTTTTCGGCTGTGGCCATCAATTGGGCGGCTTCGGGTGGCAGGAATTCGGCACTGCGCATTGCTTCGCTGGCACGGCTGCCTTGCAACAAATCATCGATCATGTCACCGAGCAATTCGCGCCAATACGGATCCGACGTGGTTCGTCTGGCTAAACGCACGGAGTCGAGCAGCGGCACACCACCGGAAATCATGCTGGCGATGACACGAAAAATTCGCCCCGTCATCAGCGGCCGGTAGGCATCTTTAATTAGCGGCCCGTGCATCAGCACCGCGCGCACCGGACGCGTCACCACGGGATGCCTGCGCAGGACGATCGCAGCCGTCACGAGCCCGGCTGATCCGAGCGACCACCACAGCCAATTGGCCCGCATCGAAAGACCGACCCAAAGCAGCGTTTGCGTGGTTGCGGGAACAGGTTTGCCAAGTGACTGGAACACCTTGGCAAATTGCGGAATCACACCCATCATCAAAGCCAATAGAACCAACGTCGATGCGCCGACGAGGATGACCGGATAGATCAAGGCGCTGATCACGGTGCCGCGCAATTGAATTTCGCCGCGCAACATTTCGGCGATGCGTTTAAGTGTGCTGGGCAAATTACCCGACGACTCGCCGGCGGCGACCAACGGAGCAATCGTTTCTGGGAACCCTTCGCCGTTGAGCGAAATTGCTGCGGAGAATGACAAGCCTTGGGTCAGCGACAGATGAATTCGCGCCATCTGGTCGGCCAGTCGTGGATGTTTACAGGTCTGCGCCACCACCTCGACCGCTTCAGCTAAATCGACACCGTTTTGATTCATCACGGCAAGCTGATTGATTGCCAACAGTAGCGTGCCCAGCGGCAAAGGCCGAGCGCGAATGGTTGATTGACTTGTCACCGCCGCCACCGTAACGTAACGACCGCCTGCACCGGAGATCGAGGTGTCGATCAGACGTGCGGAACTTGTCACGCGAGGTTGCGCAGCATAATCGATCGACATGGTACACCTTTAGACAATTGCCAGCCGCGTGACTTCATCGATACTGGTGACACCGGTTTCGGCAAGCCGTAGCGCCGCTTGCACCAGTGAGGTTGCACCACTGCTGCGATGATGACGGCGCAGGGCTTCGAGGTCCGCCGAGCGATTGACGAGTGACCGCAACTCCGAATCGACTTCGAGCAATTCGTAGACGCCGCTGCGGCCGCGATAGCCCGATTCAAAGCATTGGGGACAACCGACACCGCGGCTAAATTGGCGACGTGCGTCACCACGATATTCAAGCTCGCGAAGCAAAGTCGCCGGAGGATAAAACGGCTCGCGACAGGCTTGGCATACTGATCGCACCAGACGCTGCGCCACGACGCCGACGAGCGCCGCCGAAATCTTGAACGGTTCGACGCCCATGTCAATCAAGCGAGTGATCGCCGAGACGGTATCGTTCGTATGCAACGTGCTGAGCACGAGGTGACCGGTCAACGATGCCTGGATCGCCATTTCGGCTGTCTCGCGGTCGCGGATTTCGCCAACCATGATGACGTCGGGGTCCTGCCGCAAAATGCTGCGCAGCGCCGAGGCGAAACTCAGTCCCGTATCCACCGAAACGTTGACTTGATTGATCAGCGGCAATTGATATTCGACAGGGTCTTCGACCGTTACGATATTTCGTTCAACGCCTTTGACCAGCTCGATCGCCGAGTAGAGCGTCGTCGTCTTGCCGCTGCCGGTCGGCCCGGTAACAAGCACCATGCCATGAGGTCGCGACAGCATCCGCCGGAACGTTGCGAGTGAATCGGCGGGAAAGCCAAGCGTCGATAAATCGAAGTTGACGTTTTGGCGATCGAGCACGCGCATCACGATCTTTTCGCCCAGAACGGTGGGCAGCGTGCTGATTCGCAAATCGACATCGCGCCGTTCGATCCGCACTTGCAAGCGACCGTCTTGCGGTTGGCGGTGTTCGGCAATGTCCAACTTGGCCATCACCTTGATTCGCGACACAATCGCGGGATGCAGGTCGCGGCGTGGCTTCATGATCTCGCGCAGATCGCCATCGATGCGAAACCGCACCGACGTGAATTTCGTGCCCGGCTCGATGTGGATGTCGCTGACGCCTTGGCGAACCGCTTGGATCAACGCGTAGTTCACCAAGTTGATCACCGGGCTGCCCGCGGCCAAATGCAACTCGGTATCGGCGTCCAAGTCGATCGACATCGTGTTGACTTCGATCGCTTCGACATCCATATCCGCCGTCACCGCATCGACGCTGAAGTTGTCTTCGTAACAACGCGTGATCAACCGTTGGATGCTCGAATCCAAGGCGAACACAGGCCGAATTTTGTGGCCGGACAATCGTCGTAGCGTATCGATTGCGTCCAGGTCGTCGGGTGCCGCCATGGCGACGGTCAATTCATTGTGAACACAGACCAGCGGCAGCGCCGACAACGCTTCGGCAACGGCGCGAGGAATTTTGTTCACGGCCAATGGATCGATCAAACCTTCGCGCAGCCGCACGCCGGGAACGCCAAGCTGGTCACCTAACAACGGCAATAAACGGGCTTCGTCAACCAAGCCTAACTCGGCGACCAATTCGCCCAAGCGTTTGCCTTGAACGCTCTGGTGCGCCAGCGCGGTTTCGAGTTCTTCGGCCTTGAGCAATCCGGCTTCGATTAGTCGTTGGCCAAGTGGACGCACGGCGGTTGACTTCATCAGCGCGAGCACCGGCAAGCTTGGTGTCAAAGGCAGAGTTGTAGTCATTGCGAAAAACTCCGCAGTACGTCAACAAGTGTTTCGCAGCGCTCGACGCGCTCGGCGACGCAGGTGATTCGCAACAGGTCTTGGCACAAGTCACACACATTGCATAACCGCACCGCACCGCCGCGGCCGCCGCAATGCTCATTCAATTCGATGATCCACTCCAAACCAGCACCATCGATCAATTGAGTTTCGGCAAGGTCCAGTGCGACCAGCGGCATGCCGCCGCGAATCTGTGCGGCCACTTCGCTACGCAGCGTCGTAACGCAGTCGAGTTGCAGCGCACCTTTGGGGCGAACGACCAGCACACCGCCTTGGCGAGAAATTTTTGACATTGACAAACCGCTCAATGGCGAAGTCCTGATTTAGAATCGCCCGCGATTGGCAAACGCAGCGTAAAGATCGAGCCTTCGCCTAGGCGGCTTTGCACTTCGATTTCGCCGTGATGCAATCGAGCGACTTCACTGGCAAACGACAAACCCAAGCCGTTTCCGGATTCATCCATCACGCCCGGATCGGTGCCGCGGAAAAATTGGTCGAAGATGTGAGGCAATTCCGCTTCGCTGATTCCCAAACCGTCGTCGCGAACTTCGATGCGAACGTGCTCGTCGTCGGCAAACGAGCGAATGTGAATGTGGCCACCGGGCGGTGTGTATTTGATCGCGTTGCCAAGCAAGTTGACCAACACGGCATTGAGCTTGTCACGGTCACCACAGACGATTGGCAGTTTCGGTGACAACTCGATATCGATCTCATGCGACTTGGCCTGCGCGGCCGAGCGAACGTTATCGATTGACTCCGCGACGAGCACACCGATGTCGACATCGCTGTGAGCAATCACCAGCGAACCGACTTCCATTTGGCCGACCGACAACAGGTGATCGACTAGACGCGATAACCGATTTGCTTCGGCGAACAAAACGTTACAGAATTCTTTTTGCTTCTCGATATCGATTCCCTGATTCGACGCCAAGGTTTCGGCGTAGGCCATCAGGTTTCCCAGCGGTGTGCGTAACTCGTGAGTCGCGGTCATCAGGAATTGGTCACGACTCTTGGCAACCAACCATTGTTGCGTGACGTCTTCGACGATCCAGGCCATGCCTTCGCCGTCGCCGGAGCGTCCCGCCATTCGGCTGCGGCTGATCCGTATGTGAAGCGGTCGGCTGGCAACCGTAATTTCACGCCGTAATGACAACATCCGTACCGATCCAAACATGCGGTCAAGTTCTTGTTGTCGTAATAATTCATCATTCGCCGTCGCAGCGGGTTTCCGCATTTCAAGCAAGTCGACAATGTCCTTGCCGACGAACGAGCGGCGATCAATGGTGGCGAACAGTTCTGCGGCAGCCAGGTTTGCCAAGCGAATGCAGCCATTACAATCAGTCACGAACCAAGCGGCCGGCAACTCGCGCATGGCACGAGCAAGCGTGACCACTTCATCGTCCAAGTCGGCGATAGTTCGCTTCGGCTCGTCGATGGGAAGATCGCGACAGGCACGACATAATAGATCATTCCAAGCCACCGCGACTGGCGTCGGATCGACGATCCGGCGCGCATCATTCCAGTTGCTCGACGCCGCGGCAGTGCGCAACAATTCTCGCTCGACACAATCCAACGTGCCGGCGCTGCGATACCACAACAGTGTCGCAATCGCGCAAACCAGCGACGCGGCACTCCAAGAGAACTCGGCGGATGGGAACCAACCGTGGACTGCGCCGTAGCCGAGCGAAGCGATCGCCAGAGTCAACGACAAACCAATCAATGCAACGCGGACACGCAACGTTAACGCGCGTGTTGACGTCGGCAGATTGATTTGGCTTATGGCAAAGGACATGGCGAGGTTTCGTTGTCGAAAGCAAAAGAGGCAGTGATCAATCCAACCATCTGGCGCGGGCTAAACGGCTTACGCAACACGGCGAGCAAGTCATAGACCTGGGTCAATTCCGCGGCATCTAGCTCAAACCCCTTGGCGGTACAAAGGATGATCTGAATTCTTTTCGCAACGTCCGTACCTGACTCGTCTTGGCGGATGTGCGCAATCAATTCAAGGCCACTGCACAACGGCATTTGGTGATCGGTTATGACCAAATCGATCGGTTCACGCTGCAAACATTCCTTGGCTTCGAGTCCGTTCGAAGCGGTCAGGCATCGCATTCCAGCAGCTTCGATTGAAAATGAAATCAAGCGTCGAAACACCGGATCATCTTCAGCAACCAACACCAGCGGACGAACGTTCATCGCACCATGCCCCTGGTGTTAATTGTGATGTGACAATAGGACGCTACTTACCAAGCGGAGCCTAACGTGCCGGCGGCGACGTTTATCTTCAAGCTGCCGTTGGCTGGCTTGTAAACCCAACCGTTGCCCGGCCCAGGACTTGGCACGGCGGCCACGGCGAGATCCGTATTGCTGTCGTAATAGACGCCGGCCAGACCACGGACTGTGCCCATCGATGGCGAGGGAAAGGGACCATTGAGCATCTCGGCCATGCGTGCGGGCAGCGCATTGACGAGTGGATAAACGCCATCGCGTGCACGATACATTTCGATCGCGTTACGCAGGATGGCGAGCTGTTGGCGGGTGCTATTTTCTTCGGCGGTCTTGGCTGTATCAAACATCTTTGGTGCCGCAACGGCGGCGACGATGCCAAGAATCAAGATAACGATAACCATTTCGATCAGGGAAAAACCGCTGCGTTGAATCGGTTTCATGGTGAGTGCCCGGTGGGATAGATTGGTGGGTAGTTTGCCGATTGGCAAAACAATTCCTAGAACCCTACAACGCGATCACGGCCACAATCCGAGGATTTCGGGATTGCGCAGAAAATCACATTGTTCTAATGAGGGGATGAAGCCGTTATGACCGGCATCACTGAACCATGTGGACTCTCCTGGGTGTCGCGTTGACCGCACACGGCGTGGTGAAACGGCGACACGTTGTGCTGAGGAACCCACAAATTGATCGCTGGAAAGCATGGCGTTGCGTTTGCAGAGAGATAGAAATCGTCGCGCGACGGTCTCCTCCTTATTTTTCTCAGGCAAATCGACGCTATGAAATCGAACCGTATCAGTGATTTGGCGACTCGTAATTTCAGCGTGTTCGGAGTGGTTAGTTCCATTAAAATTGTAGAATGGTTGTCCTCAACCGTTTGGGAACGCATAAACGGCTGGGTCGCCGCAGTAGATAAATCACCTCCGATCGCTAGGCTTGCGACGGCGACGTGCCTTATGTTCCTGTTGTTAATCGCCGCGCCGGCCTGCGCCCAGGAGTTCTTGCGAGCCCAGGAATTCTTGCCCCTGGCCGCGGACGTTGAGCCGGGATTCGGCTGGATCGAAAACGGGGGCTCGCCGCTGGCACTTGACACTATGAAATCGAACGTCGCAGGTTCGCTACCAAAGCAAGGTGCCGATTCCAGAACGTTCCGCCCGAGCTACGCCGTCTTGAACGCGGAACTTGCCAACTGGGATGCCGATCCGCAGCCTGATGGCTGGCGGTGTCACGTTCAACTGCGCAATTCGCTCGACGGGGCGGTAATTCCCAGCAACGCGTTTGGCCAGTTTGAATTGCGGTTGCGAGTCCCACGGCGCGAACGCAGCGGGTTCAATGAGCTGCGAACCGAAACAATTCGCTGGTCCGAAAAGCTTGTATTCGACCACCAAGCGACGGCGGCGGTCCGCTTGCCGCTGGGAAAGCCGCTGGCTTCTTTCTATAGTGACACGGGTGGGCCGTCGCGGTTGGCGGCGACGCGGTCCGACGAATTCGTTCGCCGCAGCCGCGTGGAGGACCGTTTTCGCGAGATTCGGCTTGCTGCGGGCGACGGTTTGGCGTTATCGATCGCTCCCCCGCGTCCGGCCTTTGGTGTGATGAGCGTTAAAGTCAGCGTACCCGGCGTGGGTGTGCTCGAAGCGATCGATCCAGTATTGGCGGAGGAGCCGTTGTTGGTTGACAGTTTCTGGCCGCAGCGATAACTTTGTGGATTCGTTGTTGATCCGCTGACGTGCCTGGGTCGTGTGCCCAGGCCGTTTTTGTAGGAACCCGCCTCTAGTTACGGCTAGCGGTTGACATTTTTTCGTTGCTGGCATGAATCCACAAGACATTCTCCGCTACGTCGACTCGATGAATCGCGAAAAAAACATTGATCAGGAGATCGTGTTTTCGGCGATTGAGGCGGCGTTACAATCCGCCGCTAAACGGCAGTATGGTGAAGATACGGACATCGTCGTCGAACTGGATCGCCAAAACGGCCAAATCCGCGCGACCCTTGACGGTGAACCGCTTGGCGAAGACCAAATCGGACGCATCGGTGCCCAAACGGCCAAGCAAGTCATTATCCAAAAGGTAAAGGAAGCCGAACGCGACGCGTTAATGGTCGAGTATCGCGAGCAGATTGGCCAAATCGTCAACGGTGTGATCGGCCGGGCCGATGGCGGAGTGGCAACGGTTCAACTGGGTAACGTCGAAGCGATCTTGCCGCGCAGCGAGCAGATTCCCGGCGAATCGATGCACGCCAACGAACGTGTTCGTGCCGTTGTTTATGAAGTTCGCGCCACGGGCAATCGCATTCGCGTTGTTCTAAGCCGTACGCGACCGCAATTTGTCCAGCGTTTGTTCGAGCAAGAAATTCCCGAGTTGAGCGAAGGCGTGATCTCGATCGATTCAATCAGCCGCGAGCCAGGTTATCGCAGCAAGGTGGCCGTCAGTAGCATTGATTCGCAAGTCGATCCAATTGCCGTTTGCGTCGGTTATCGCGGCAGCCGCATTAAGGCCGTGCGCGAGGAATTAGCCGGCGAGCATATTGACGTAGTCCGATACAGCACCGATCCCGAGGTGTTGATTCCCAACGCGCTTCAGCCGGCGACGGTCGAGCAGGTTTTGCTTTGCGATTTGATTGGACGCGCGATTGTGTTGGTCCAGGAGGACCAGTTGTCTTTGGCGATTGGTCGCCGCGGCCAGAACGTGCGGTTGGCGAGCAAGTTGTGTGGCTGGGATATCGAAATTATGACCGGTGCCGAGTTGGAATCAAAAATCGATGTCGCGGTCGCCGGATTCAGTTCAATCGAAGGCGTCACGCCCGAGATCGCCCAAAGTTTGGTGGAACAAGGTTATCTATCGTATGACGATTTGTCGGTGATCGAGCCCGATGCGTTCATGGAAATGAGCGGTTTGACGGAGGAAGAGGTCGACCATATCGTCGAACAGGCCGAATTGCGGGCGATCGATGCCGAGAAAGCTGCTGACGAAGAAAAACGCAACCGCCGCGACCAAGAGCGACTAGATAAAGAGCACGAAGCAAGTCAGAATAATGAGCCAGTCCTGCCACCGGATGAGTCCGTGCAAGAAGTGACGGAAACGACAGCTTTGGCCGCTGAGTCCGGCGAAGCAGTAGGTGAGGATGACTCGCCCGGCGAAGAACCTGATGATTCGGCCGAGATGACGGACGAATTGCGGGCAGAAGAATCAGTGTCAGAAGAATTAGTGTCAGAAGATTCAATGTTGGATGGGACCGCTGAGGCAGAACCGTCACACAAATCATCATAGTCTCGCCGCCCGCAGTATCCACCGTGTGATACTTAGGGCTAAATCCCAAAGCGTTTGTGTGCCACTGGTTTAACGTCGCACAGAAATTGCCCATAGGAATAGAAGTTTATGTAATACCAATTTGATAGGATCGCTTTTACGTGTCCGTTCGCATTTATACGCTCGCCAAAGATTTAAAAGTCGACAGTAAGGACTTGGTTGATCTTTGCAAAAAAGCCGGGATTACTGGCAAAGGCTCGGCTCTGGCCAGCTTGACCGTGGAGGAAGCTCAACGCGTCACCGATTACGTTCGCGGCAGCGCTGCGTCTTCTTCG
>JBGSVE010000083.1:0-1583 GCA_041753075.1 Pirellulaceae bacterium | reverse complement strand
CGAACAAGTGAAAATCTGCGCGGCGGCTGGTTACAGTGGCATCGAACCGTGGATTCGCGAGCTGCGGCAATACGTTGAAACCGGTGGCAGCTTAACGGACTTAAAGAAGCAAATTGATGACGCCGGTTTAGTCGTACCAAGCGCTATCGGATTCGCCAATTGGATCGTCGATGACGAGGCCCAGCGTAAGGCCGGTTTGGAAGAAGCACGGCGCGATATGGATATGGTCCGCGCAATCGGCGGTACTCGCATCGCTGCACCGCCTATCGGTGCGCAAAAACTGTCGTTGCCTCTGGACGTCGTTGCCACGCGATACCGGACACTGCTTGAACTTGGTCACGAAATCGGCGTTAAGCCGCAGCTCGAATTATGGGGATTTTCCAAAACGCTGAGCAAGTTGAGTGAGCTGGCCTATGTCGCGACGGCAGCAGAACATGAGGACGCTTGTGTGCTGCCCGACTTTTATCACATCTACAAAGGTGGCAACCAGTTTGCGGGTCTCGGGATGATCGAAGCCAGTCGCATGCACGTCTTTCACATCAATGATTACCCTGATTCACCACCGCGCGACTCAATCAACGACGCAGCAAGAGTGTTCCCCGGAGACGGTGTCTGTCCGCTGGTCGAGACGATCGCGATGTTGATTAGCAACGGTTTCACCGGCGCGTTTTCATTGGAACTGTTCAATCCAGAATACTGGAAGCGCGATGCCGCCGAAGTAGCTCGCGAAGGTTTTGAAAAATCGTTGGTCGTCGTCAACCAAGCGATGGAAAAAATGTCTAAATCTTGACGTAGATTCTATGCTTGTGCATCCACAGCAAGATCAGCCAGACGACCAGCAAAATCATGCTGCCGACTAGCAGCGGTTCGTAGATCGGTCCCACGAGCGACACTGCCCAATCTTCGCCGAAGTGTCGATCTAGGTTTTCATGGACGAAATCGAGCATGAACCATTCCATGACATAGGCGACGATCGAGTTCATTCCAAATACGATAAACAGAAACGCCCAGCGACGATAACCAGCGACATCACAAACCGCATGCAGCAGTCCCAATACAAAGAAACACCACCCGCCACTGACCAGCACCCAAGAGGGCGTCCAAATCCGCTTCACGTTCGGACAGATTCCGGTTGCGTCCAGTGTGTAGCCAACGGCCCAACCTACGACCGCAGCGATTGCGAATCGGCGCAGTGTCAGCTTGGCTGATTCGCTGTCTCTTAGCCACCGACCCGCGATCAAACCCAACAGCATCGTGGCTAACGTAGGGATGAAACTGAGCGTCGAGTAACCACCGCGATTGTGTGTGAACGGTTGCTCTACGGGAAACAAGTTCAGGAACCACGTATCTACTCGCCAGGCGAGGTTGCTGTTCTTGTTCCAGTGAGCGGCAAACCCATCTTGCAGGTGCCGCCAATCTGCATTGACGCCAACAGCCGCGTAGTCAAAATCATTTGACGGCAAAGGGTACACTGCGAACGTTAACCAGTAGCCGATCAGGATCACGGCGATGGCCGCCCAAGTCAGCGCGGGACGTGCAATGGCAATCAACACCAATGGCAAGTAGCCCAGTCCGATCTGGGT
>JBGSVE010000082.1:0-20519 GCA_041753075.1 Pirellulaceae bacterium | reverse complement strand
TTTGGCGCACGGTCGACCGGGCTATTCCTTCCAAAGTTGCGTCCCCGCAGAGCTTCAGTCCGCTCCACCCGGCACGTCAATTGTAAGGCACAGGATCGTCCTTCAGTCACTTTGGACACGGGAGCGATCCCTCAAAAAATCCAACAGCACATCCTGCCTATCCACGATAAACCCGGATGGACCTTAAATTGGCTGGTGGAACTGACGAAGCGGCGCTACAGCGAGTTGCTTTGGTAGCGGTTCGTAACTTCAAGGACGACGCGATAGCCCAATAAATCGTCGACCGCTTGGGTGGCAGCATTTCAGCCGAGCACGAACTTCGCGACACGGCTTGTCGAACCCTTGGCGACGCGAAAGTCCTGGCCGCTGGCACTGCTGACAGAAGTCAAGCAGTGGCGATTGAAAGCCAGTGATATACCGAGCGATGTCGTTCAACAACTGCGGGCCTACGACGATCCACCAATCGCCTCTCTGGCCGAGGAAACTCTCGGAAAGGCAGTGATCGTTTCCTCAGAAGAGAAAATCGGTCAGATGAAGCGATTACAAACCGTACTGGCCGAGAATCGCGATTTGAAGACTTCGTTGATGCCCGAGAGTGTATGAAAGGACTTGACCGACGACCAGTTTCGCGCCTTGTTGGCCTACATGATGCACGGCACTAGAGTTCAACGCTAACGACATCCTGAAGCCAGGTTGCTGCAGCGGCATGAGTTTGGTTAACTAGGAGTCGCATTCTAGAGATGCCGTCAGCCCGTTATTCCGAATCAAATGTCAGTTGGCCATTCATGGATCGCATTTCCACGACTGTCTTTACGCTATTTCTCGGGCTCTATGTCGGACTGGTTGCCGGACGGGCGTTCGGCCAAGAACTTGGCACTATCTTGGCCCCCGGCACCGCCGGGTTTGTGGACAATGAAGACACAATGGAAGACCTGACCGCCGAAGAGCGAGTCAATGTCTCGGTTTACGAAAACAGCACTCGTTCGGTTGTCCACATTGAAACCCGCATTGTCGACACCGACTCATTTTTCGGTCGCTCGTCAGTCAGCGAGGGTTCCGGCAGCGGATGGATCTGGGACGATTCCGGCCACGTGATTACGAATTACCACGTTGTCAAAGACGCTCGCCAATTGTTGGTGACCCTTGGCGAAGGCAAGCAATATGACGCCACGCTAATTGGCCATGACGTTCCCAATGACATCGCGGTAATCAAGATTGCCGCACCCCACGAGGAGCTGTTTCCGGTGCAGGTTGGGCGCAGCGAAAAATTGCGCGTTGGCCAACGGGTCTTCGCGCTAGGCAGTCCGCTGGGGCTCGAGCAGACAATGACCGTCGGCGTGGTCAGCAGTCTGAACCGCACGATTCCAAGTTTGTCGCGGCGGATGATGCGGTCGATCATTCAAATCGATGCGGCGCTGAACCGTGGCAATTCCGGTGGTCCGCTGATGAACAGCCGCAGCGAGTTGGTCGGCATGAACACGGCGATTGCCAGCCGGATTGGCGAAAACAGTGGCATTGGGTTCGCAATTCCGTCGGCAACGATCGCGCGGATCGTGCCACAGATCGTTTCCTATGGTCGCGTGCGGCGGCCGAGTATTGGTATCGAGTCAGTGGCCGAAACCAAGAACGGGTTGATTATCATATCGCTTGATCCCGGCGGACCGGCCGAGCGCGCCGGTGTCCAAGCGGTCAAGGCAGTTCGCGTTCGCACGATGCTTGGCGAGCTGATCCGTCGCGACTATTCAACCGCCGACGTTATCACGGAAGTTGATGGCGTGAAAACAAAGACGGCCGACGATTTGTTAGCCACAGTCGAAAAACATGCTGCGGGTGAAAGTGTGATGGTCACGTTGCTAAGAAACGACATACTTGTGCAGATACCGGTTCGACTTGTCTCCGAAGAGTCACTCGAACCGGTGCGACAGTAAGTATCTATCGCAGGCTATCGCCACGGGCGTGCTTGGCGACGGTTTCTTGGTACTTCTTTTTGCCTTCTTCAACCGTTTGGCGAATTTGACGCGTCGCTTCTTCGCTTTCCTTGCGCAAGGTTGCGATCATTTCCAACGATTCGACTTGGAATCCGCTGATCGCTTCGACCAACTTCTGGACGCTCTCGGGATTGATCGTCGAACCATAACCGGCCTTGAGCGCGGCGCGTTCGAGTTCGCGCCCGAGCGTGGCGACATCTTCCAAGCCACGATTGACGCCGTCCTTCATCGCTTCGGTCGCTTGCGTGATTTCGTGCAAACCATGCTGGCTGGTGTAAACAGTTCGGAGGATCGTGAAGACATGCTCGTTCGTCGTAAAGAACGTGACGGCGCGGCGATAGACACGCTCCTTCACATCATGGGTCTGCTTCAACTTGGAAACCAACGTCTCGCCGACGTCGTAACCAATCTGCAAATTCTCCGAGATGTCTTTGAGCAATTGGTAGATCGAATCTTGCTTTTCGAAAGCAAACTTGGCTTCGTCGCGTTTGAGTTCGAGTTGGCTTTTGCTGCCTTGGTCGGTGCCGGTGAATTGATCGATCGCAGTTTGAGCTTCAGCCAGCGACGTCTTCGATGCGTCCAAAATCGGGATTTGCAGATCGTACAACTCGCCCGCCAAAACTTCGGCTTCCTTCAGTGCAAACCGAAAATCGATATAGGCATCCATGATCTCTTGTTCGCGGCGCAGAGCTTCTTTGGTGTCCTTCGAAACGTCGCGGTAATTGTCCTCGATCGTATCAAAGCGATCACTCGGCGAGCCGCGGCGAATCTGCATCCACCAATTGGAAACCTTTTCGCCGGTGCTGAATTTGCCGTCGTCCAACTGCGAGATCAAACGCTTGCTGTCTTCGCGGATTGAATCGAACGCTTGGCTGATTTCCAGGTATCGATTTCCGACTTGAATGTTTTCGACGTTGTCGCGAACCAGTTGATTGAAGGTGCTCATGTGCTTGAGCACTTCGGCAATCGCCAGCGTCTTGGATTCGTCCAGGTGTTTGACGTCTTCCAACAGGCTGATCAATTCGTTGTCAGGCTCGCCCTTGGTCGACAGCCCGAATTTCTCGAGCGTGGCGACGGCGCGGTCCAGGTATTTGCGCATCATGCCTTCGCGAGCTGACGAATCGAGCGATTCCTTGGCACCTGTTTGGGACGTGGTTTTGGGGGCCGAGGCTTGAGCTTGCTGGTTCATGGCGGAATAATCTCTCCACAGCGATTGACGCTATGATGCTGGTCAACACAGATTGTTTAAACGATGAGTTAGGGTAGCGCTTTCACCGCTGCGCCGCAATTGGCGGAAATTGTTTGAATTACAAGAAATTATCGCATTCCGGCGAGCAGCCCGCAAAATGAGTAACGCCAACAGCGCCGCGTCCCAGCAAGCCCCCAAACCCGCCGTTGCCAGCTCACCCGGCCAATCGCGCTCGGTTCGCTTGCCCGGTGAGGACTTGTCGCTCAACGAAATGCTGCGCGTGATGGATGTGGCTCGCGAGCTGCGAAAAAACCGCGAGACTGCCGAGGAGATGTTTCGTCGCGACGAAGTCCGTGACGAGTTGCGCGGCAAACTGATGCGCTCCGCCCAGCTTGCCGGTGACCGCGTTACCGAAGCCGAAGTCGACGCTGCGATCGATCACTACTTCGCCACGCTGAACACTTACGAAGACCCCCAGCCCGGTTTGAAACGAACGCTGGCCCACGCCTGGGTTTGGCGCAAGCGGATCGCGGCGGGCATTGCCGCCGTGGCGATCACTTTGGGCGGAGCCTACTACTTGTTCTTCTCGGCGGCGGCACCCTTGTCGCCATCGGTCCAAGCAACCCGCGCCGTGGCTGCGGAACAAGAAACCGCCTCCGCGATGATGACGCGAATCGAAGCGATGACCAGCGACCCGGCGACCTTGGCGCAAGCGAAATCATTTCAGACCGAGATTAACGCGGCGCGTGGCGAAGATGTCACCGCAGCGATTGCCGCACGCGAACAATTGGCCGAGATGGTCGATCAATTGTCCGCCAATTACCAGGTCCATATTGTGACCACGCCGGGCAAGGAAAGCGCGTTCGAGCGCGGCGAAGGCACCAAGGATTCGATTTACTATGTCGTCGTCGAAGCCCGCGATGCCGCTGGAAATGTGGTCACTCACAGCATTCGCAACGCCGAGACCGGTCGCGTTGAAAAGGTTACCAAATGGGCCGAAGAAGTGCCTCGCGCCGTCTATCAACGTCTTAAGCAAGATAAAACCAGTGACGGGTTGCTCGGCGAGACGCTGTTTGCGACCAAGACCCGCGGCGAGCTAAATCCAACCATTAACCTGTCGGGCAACAGCAACAATCCGATCTCGCAAGGCAATCAATTGACTCGCTGGTAACCTTCCGTCGCTACACAACTTTTTGTCATCACCATCGATTTGAAACCTTTGCATCATGCCAGTTTCCGGTCCCATCGTTCACCAACAATTGATCCATGCCTACAACGAGGCGCAGCGAGAATTGGAAACGGCGCGCGGTCATGTCGCCGCCGCCGGTGCCGAGTTGGGTGAGTTGACCCAGGACCGCAGCGAGGCAATGGTGCATCTTGCCCAACACTATCTTCCCGAGTTGACCGAAGCAGCCGTTCGTAAAACGTGGTCCGAAGCCCAGGATGCTGTTTGGGCAGTCTTGCAACGCAAAGTAGACCACTGCAATCGGCTGGTCGCACAGCTTGATGAACAATCCAGCCGCCGCGCTGGTGCGGAAGCGCGGTTGCAATCGACCAGCGCCGCGCTGGATGCCGCAGTCGAGTCCCAGGGCGAGATCGCCGATGCGGTCAGCCGCGAATTGTCGGCGGATAAGTCGTTCGCCGACTTGACCGACCGCGCCGCTCAAGCCGAGGCCGCGCTGCAGCGCGGCGAGGCGAACCTGAACGAAATCGAACAGGACGCGCGGCGGAAATTGCCGGCCTACGAAAACAGTTCGTTGTTCATGTATCTGCATAAACTCGGATTCCTGACGCCCGAGTATGAGCACAAAGGAATGTCGCGATCGATGGACCAGTGGTTGGGACGCTACATCGGTTATCGCGATGCAAAACAAGGTTATGAGTTTTTGGTTTCGACGCCAAAACACATGCAAGAAATCATTGCCCAAGACCGCGCGGCCCTGAACACCGTGCTCGATGAACTGGAAAAACGTCGTGATGTTGTTGCCGCGCGACTTGGCCTGCCCGATGCGATTCAAAAGTCCGAAAACCTAACCAGCCAACGTGAGGGCATCATCGCTGAGTTGGAAGCGATCAAGACGACTACCGACCGCATTCAAACCGAACGAACCGAAATCGAGAACACTCGCGGGCCGTATTACCGCGAAGCGATTGATAAGTTCCGTGAGATGATCGCTGCGGCTGATCCCCAGTCACTCGCCCGCCGGGCGCGGTCGACTCCCGAGCCCGAAGACGACCAAATCGTCGCCCGTTTGCAAGGCGCTGCCGATGAAATGCAGCGGATGGGAGCCGAAGTTCGCCAGCGACAACAATTGATCACGCATCTAACCGGTCACCTGCAAGCCGTCGGTGAAATCATCAGCCGCTTTCGCGCCGCCGGGTTTGATTCGCAGCGGGCCCAATTCGGTGGCTCCGAAGACATCGTCGAAGAATTGAGTTTGGCCCGCGATGGCCGTGATGATTATGACCAGATTTGGCAACGTCTGCGCCGGTCACATCGCTGGGGACCATCGGCGGTCGACCAATTCACACGCGTGGCCACGCATCCGATGACTCAGGTCTTAATCAATGCGATGGCTCACGCGGCCGCAGGTGCGCTGCAAGCTCAAGCTCGCCAAGCAGGCCAACGGCGTTCGACATCGCGACCAAGTTGGAACGGCGGCGGACAAAGCGGTCGCCGCAGCGGTGGCGGATGGTCCAATCGCGATTCGTTTTAGCGGAACAGGGTTCTACTCTTTTAGCCGTCGAGATTGGCGAGTTCGATGAGCGCGTCGGTCAGCGAGCTGACCGGTGCGGCGGTGTCGGTGTAGGCCCACATGTTGCGTAATAGGTCGGTCATCAACATGCCGCCCAAACACATGATCGCCAGCGTCAACATCAACATCGAGACTTGAAAAATCGAAAACGGCACTTCATAGGTTGGCACCGCCGAGCCGCGAGCGCGACTCTTTGATGTCGTCGCACTTTCCGCAAAGGCGTCATCATCAATGGCTGCTTCTTCGCCGAAGGCATCGCCAACCACTTCGGCTTCATCCATCGGATCGGCTTGGCCAAAGTCGGCCTCGCCGAACACATCGGCTTCGGCAAACGCCGAGCTATCTTCAACTTCGATGACTTGCGAATTGCTTTCGGCGTCACCGTCAACGCCGACACCTGAGGGCGACAAGCGGAAGTCTTCGTCGGCGTCAAAATTGATCGCCGAGCTACGAACTTTTTTCTGTGCAGGGTTCGATTTTCCACTGCCGCTGCCGATGTCGCTGCCAATTTCCGCGCCAAGGTCCAGCGCCGAGATGCTGCTCCCAGCTAAATCCAGTGGTTCGCTTTCAAGCGACAAACCGCTGTCCGACGGGCTCATCAAATTGATGCCGCTGTCACCCGACACCGACAGGTCGCTGGCGCTGCCGCCCAACACCAAATCGTCTTCGTCGTCGGCAATGACTAGGTCATCATCATCGGCGAGCGCATCATCGAGATCCAACTCGCTGCCACGACCCTTGCGACCGCTGCCAGTACCTTTGCCGCTGCCGACAGCGCTGCCGATGCCACTGCCTAAATCCGAGCTGCCCAACACTTGGCCGCTGTCACCGGTGATCAATCCGCTGCCACCGGCGTCGGCGCTGAGCAGGTCTAATTCGCTGAGCACGTCGACGCCACGCGAGCTGCGACTGGCCAAGCCCGCGCTGCTGCCGGCCATGCTGTCCAAGTCATCCATCAATTCCAAACTGCTCACGTTCGATCCCCGCGAAACGCTCAAACCGATGCCGCTGGAATCGGGTGCGCGCAATTGAATCTCAATGTCGGAATCCAGGATGTCATCGTCGCTGGAGACGCCGATCATATCTTCGTCGCTGTCTTCGTCATCGTCGTCGAAGTTTAAGCCGCTATCGCTCGTGACCGGTTTTTTCCCGACCATGACATCGGGGTTTTGGTCGGCAATTTCACGCAACTCTTTATCGGTGATGGGTCCGGTGCTACCGGCGTTGGGCTCGATCGCAAGATCCAGCACCGCCGAATCATGCGAAATGACGGGCTCGTCGGGTGACAATTGCAACTCGCCAGAATCAATCTCGACGAGTTCACTCGGGCCGCCCTTCAACATGAAATCGTCGCTGTCTCCGCCGCTGACAATCTTGACGTCGCTGCCATCGCTATCGCCGGCAACCAAATTCACGTCACTGCCGGATCGAGCCAACAATTCCGAACCGATGCCGACGTCGCTGCCGTCGTCTTTTGAACCATCACCGCCAATGATTTTGCTGCCCCGCGAGCCGAGTCCTGAACCGACTTCAAGCTCATCAACAAGCACGCCGCTGCCGCTGCCGACCTCAGTGGCAAACGCATCGGAACCCAACTCGTCGAGATCGTCATCCATGCCTTTGTAGGGGTCATAGTCACCGGATTCACCGGCCAGATCGTCGGCCAAGCGATCGAGTTCGTTCTCGGGAAACTTCCAGCTCGCCCCATCACGAAATCCGCGAATGCGACCTTGGCTACGGAGTTCGACCAAGCGATCAGTCGTGACGCCAAGTTTCTGGGCGGCTTCTTCCAACGATAAAAACTGGCTGGCCATACTTCCGGCGACTCCGCAATCGATTTGGCTGGACGAAAAGGGGCTGATTGGTGCTGGCTTCGTCCCGTAATCGATGCGGCCTAACCACCTTGAAGACGACGAATCTCTTCGGGCAGTGGTGCGGTCGCGTTGAATTGGAACGAAAAATCGGCTTCGAGCGGACGGCTACTCACCAAACGGATAGCGCCCGCTTGATCTACATGATACACAGCCATCCAGCGTCGAGATGCACTAATTAGCGTAATTGCTTGACTTCCCCCAACAAGCTCACGTGAAAATCCGATCATATCGCCTGCCGCCGCCAAACTCGGTCCCGCCGGCACCATCGGACCGGGTCGCAATGGGACCGCAGCGTCGCCAGCGGCCTCCGATACTTGGCCGTTGGACTCCGTTTGCGGCCAAAAAACCAATCCGCACGCGACCAGCGACAAGCCAACCGCCGTCCATATATTGCGACTCATCTTATTTATCCCATTGCGATCGACGCCCAAACTCGAATTCGGCTTGTATCGCACAGCCTTTCCATGAAACAAGAGAAGTCTGGCTGCGGTGACATTGCGGATTGAATCAAGTCTGGCGGTTGCAGCGGTCGAAATAGATTTGCTATGCGGTCAATCTGTATCCGAGAAGGGGTCTAACCCTTTGGCGGCAGTTCGATTTCACTGCGTTATTTATGCCGCCGGAGAGGGTCAGACCCCTTTTCGGAGACGTGGCTGGATTTCCCGTTTTGACGAGTTTTTTGCATGGCGTCCGTATCCAAGCAGCCGATTTCCGCGGATTCGATTCCGCCCGCCAAGGGTGGCGAAGGATCGTTGGGCATCACGCTCGGGATCGTCTTGACCGGAATTTTTTATCTGGCCGTGTGGGCATTTCCCCATCCCTGGGTCCAACGTTATTTTCTGGGCCACCCGGTCAGCATCGGCGCAACGTTGCTGTTCGGTATCGCCGGCGGCATGTTGTTGGTCAAGGCAATTCAAGTCGCGGCCGAGGCCAGGTTAGTCGCCGGACTGCGCGACGCCGACTTAGCACCACCGCCCAGCGCGCTGGCGAATGCCGCTGACCAGTGGTTACATAAGCATGACGCCGGTCGCGCCGCCAAACAGTGGCAACGAACATTGGTCGAATTGCCCCAGAACGTTCGCGAATCACGCTTGGTGATCCGCTTGCGAGAATTGCTCGAGCGTCAATCAAGTCGCGTTTCGACGCGTCACTTGTCCGACGACTTGCGCGAGTTGTCGTCGCGTGATGGCGACTCGGCACACGACTCTTTGCAACTGGTCCGCATCATCATTTGGGCGATCCCGATGCTCGGCTTTTTGGGTACCGTGATCGGTATTACCCAAACGCTCGGCGGCTTGGATTTTACCGATGGCACCGCAGCGGTCGATCGGCTCAAGAGCGGCCTGTACGTTGCGTTCGATACCACGGCGATGGGCTTGGTGTTGTCGGTGGTCGCGATCTTCCTGCAATTCCCCGTCGAGCGACTGGAACAACAATTACTCGGCGACATCGATCGACTTGTCGGACGATTGCTTAACGCCAATCTGCCCTCCGACGATGTGGCGGACAACCCCTCGAGCCACATTGCGGAACTGTGTGAAGGTATTCGCGTTGCCGTGGCGCAGTCGCTTGCGTCGCAAACCGATTTGTGGCGCAGCACGATCGACGAGGCGCATCAACATTGGCAACGCATCGCCGAAGACAACGGCTCGCGCATCGGCGATGCAATCATGCAAAGCCTCGCACCAGCCCTGCGCGAACATGCGTTATCGCTGACGGCCCAAACCGCCACGATGGTCGAGCATCGCGACGCGATCCGTGACCAAACCGATTCGCATCGCGATCATGCGACGATGCTGCGCGACCAAACGGCCGCACTCTCGCAAGTCCACACCGACGCCGTCGAGGCGCTGGAGCGGCGCTGGAGCCAATGGTCGATGATGTTGGCCGACAGCACGCGGGTGCTCGGCGAAAACCAGCAAGCGATCGTTGTTCAGATGGAAGAGTTTGGATTGCAACGCGACCAGACAGAACGATTCATTGAGCTTCAATCCACGCTTGACAACAATCTGTTGCGTCTTGGCGAAGCGAACGCGGCGGCGCGATTGTCGCTCGAAACATCGGCGAGCGAAGGCATGCCAACCGCCATGTTGACGTTGGCGGCGGCGGTGGAAGTGCTGGCCAACAAGCTTCCTCAGGACGCACCGATTAAGAACGCAGCCTCGTTCGCCAGCGAATCATCGCATCGGCGGGCCGCATGAGCGGCCGGCGGCGCGACGGGATAACCCCGAACCTGTTTCCGTTTTTGGCCGTGCTGGTTTGCACGTTGGGAACTTTAATCCTGCTACTCGCGCTCGTCGCCCAGAATGCCGGCGAAGCGATGGCTTCGTCGACCGCTGCACCGGAGCCGGTTGTAGATACCGAACAAGTCGAAATGGCCAAGGCGGCGGCCGCACTTGACCAGCGCATTCGCGAAACCAAGTGGCAACGCGATCAAGTCGTCAAGACACGCGATGACCAAACCGCGGATCTCGAAACGCGTCGCAATCGCCAAGCCCAAATCGAAGACCACGTCCGCCGACTTCGCGACGAGCTGAAGCGATTGGAAACCGAGGTCATCAGCGCGATTGAGAATACGCAACCTGACAGCGACGCCGCAGCGGTTGTGAAAAAATTGAAAGCCGAAATCGAAACCGAAGAGGCCAAAATTTCCAAGCTGCAGTCCGAGAAGTCCGCGAGCGTGCCGCGCATTGTGATTGTGCCGCACAAGGGTCCCAATGGTACCGATCGCAGACCGATTTATGTCGAGTGTCGGGCCAGCGGTGTGTATCTGCAGCCCGAAGGCATCAAGATTGAAACCGAGTACCTTGACGAACCATCTTCGCTTGCCAATCCGCTCGATGCGGCGCTGCGCGCGACGCGGCATCATGCGATGCAAAACTACGGCGACAGCGAAGCTCCGTATCCATTGTTGGTCGTGCGGCCCGATGGCATTATGACCTACTACATCGCTCGCAAGGCAATGCGCGAGTGGGATGACCAATATGGTTACGAACTGGTTCCCGACGATGTGAAGCTCGCCTTTCCGCCGGTTGATCCCGCATTAAAAAAGACCGTTGATTTGGCCGTAAACGAAGCGATCGCGCGACAAAACGCCATCGCGCGATCGGCGTTGTCACCTTACGGCAGCGGCAGTGGTAGTGGGTCAGGTGTTGGCCAAACGGTGCCACCAACGAACAACCAGGCCGGCACTGCGACGACGCCCAATTCATCAACCCAGCCCGGCGGCAGCGGACCTGCCGGATCGTCCGTCACGTCATCCGCGTCGCGCAACCGCCAACCGAAGCTTGCCAGCGAGTTTCGCGAATTGTCCGCGTCCAACATGGACCCACAAGCGGGCTCGTCGGCGGGACAACTCGATTACCGACGCAATCGCAGCGGCGGTTCGGCCGCCATGTCCGCGATGGCCGAAGAACGCCAGGCGCAGATCGAGCTTGCCCAACGCGAAGCCAAGTTGCTTGCCGAGGGACAACGCACTGCGGGTTCGGCAGGCGGCGACCAGCTTGATATGGGCGAAGGTGAAGATGCACTCGACGGCCAAAACGCGGATGCCTTTGCTCCGCTGTCAGACATATCGACGAGTGCGAAATCGAAGCGGCAATCGGCCACAACCGACCCCAACGCACCGATCGGCGGCGACCAATCAAGCGGCTCGGCCGATCAAAGTAATCCGGCGGGAACGTCGCCACCGCCGCACCCTGCCGACGGAAACTCACGCGAGCAAAACGCGTCGAAGAGCCCCGCCGTCGAGATCAAAGCCGGCGAAGACGGACAACGCAAATTGATCAAGCCCGATCGCGATAATTGGGCGTTGCCCGAGCGAGTCGCGAACATTCAGGGCACGAAGATGGTGCGCATGATCCGCGTCGAATGTTTTGCCGATCGATTGGTGCTGGTGCCTGAGGGTGGACGTGGATCAACCAATTTTTACGACTTCTCCGACGGTGACCTACGCCGCGCGGCACTCGAACTGGCCACCGACATTCATGATCGCGTCGATCGCTGGGGCGCGGGAATGCCGGGCGGTCGTTGGCATCCGGTGGTCAATGTCGTGGTTGCTCCGGGCGGCGAGATTCGTTTTCAACAACTCAGTCGATTGATGGAAGGCAGCGGAATCGAGTTTCAATCCGCAGCAACGCCCGCTGCGGGAACTTCGTCAGGAGTAGCACGATGAGTGGTTCGTCTCGACGACGCAGCTCCGGACCCGCGCTGGGCCAAGATGCGTTCCTTGACATCGTCGCTAACCTTGTTGGCATTTTGATCATCTTGGTCGTGATTTTGGGTAGCCGATCGCAGGAGATGGCGGCGGCAATCGACGAGCAAAGTTCAACCACCCAGACAACGACGGAGCAAGCCGCGTCGGCCAACCTGATTGACGCGGCGGTGCTGGCAACCAAGGCTGAAGAATACGAAACCGAAGTATCACATGCGGTCAGCGCGCTGCGCGACTCGCAGCGTTTGGAAAGTTTGATCGAGCAGAGCGACGCCCGCGTTGCCGCGATGGAGCGTGATCGTGGCACGCTGCTTGATCTCTTGGAATTGGCCAAGGTTGCCTGGGAAGAAAAGCAAAAGACGCTCGACAAAGACGTCGTCGCTCGCGCCAAGGCGTCCGTTGAACAAGAAGGTGCGGAAAGCCGATTGACACAGCTTCAAGGGATGCGTGTGCGATTGGAAAACGCGCCCGAGCCGGTTGTGGCCGTCGAGCATTTGCCCAGTCCGATGGCGCGGACCGTGTTTGGTGAGGAACTCCATTTTCGACTCAAAGACGGTCGGCTGTCGGTCGTGCCGATGGAGTTGCTGATGAACGAAGCGATGCAAGAGTTTCGTCGCGCGATCAATGGCAAACGCGAAGGCACACTTGATATGGTGGTCGGGCCGGTGCGTGACTATGTGGCCCGGATCGAAGTCAACAAGTCTCGCGGATTGATGTCGCGCGGTGGCCAGGTTTCGATGGGCGCGTCGATTGAAGCGACCGAAGTGGTGTTTGAACCGCTGAGCGAACCATACGGCCAACCGCTTGATGAAGTTCTTGCCGCGGGCGGTAGCCAGCTTGATATCGAATTGGCCGGGCGCAGTCCCGAGCGAACGACGATCACGGTGTGGGTTTATCCCGACGATTTCGCCGACATGCGACGGCTGAAAGAGCATTTGTACGCGCGCGGTTACGCCGCCGCCTCGCGTCCGCTTCCAAACGGGATATCGATCGGCGTCAGCCCCGGCGGTTCCAAGTCACGCGCTCAGTAAGGATGGTGCTTGTTTTGGGAACCGCCACAGCCCACAATAGGTGAAAAGAGTCCTACGTCGCTCCGCCGTCGTAGCAGTACGACGGCGGAGCGACGTAGCGCTCTACCATCTCTCTTTTCTTGAACTGGAAATCTCATGCGTACGTTACTGATGTTGGCGCTGGCTTGGTGCTCGACAACCCTGTTGGCCGATGAGCCAAAGAATCTTCTCAAACCAATCACCACGCCCGAGTCATGGCGTTTGGAACAACACGAAACGGCAACCGGTGAAATGGAAGCCGGCGACGAAGAGGTGCACTTCAAAGTCACCGCAGTCGATGGCACGAACTGGCATGTTCAAGTCTTCCAAACCGATCTTGATCTCGAGGAAGGTGCGACTTACACGCTGAGCTACAAAGCAAAATCACCGGATAACCGCGGCTACACGATCGTCGCCACGATTGACGAAGAAGACTACCACGAAATTGGTCTGCACGAGGACTTGTACGCGGCCAACATGTTTCGCGAAGAATCGTTTACGTTCGAGGCTACGGACATCGTCGCCAAAAAGAATCGTATTGGCTTCGTTATCGGTGATGAAAAAGGAGTCCTCATCATCCGCGACATGACATTGACGAAGAAAGAATAGGTACTCACAAAGTATCTCCGATGCATCCAATGGTCACTCGGCTCAGTGGGCTTGTCGCTGCCACGTTCACGCCCATGAACGAAGATGGGACGATCCGTTTTGAAGCGATTGAACCAATGGTCGCCACGTTGTCCGACCAGGGCATCGCCGCGCTTTATGTGCTGGGCAGCACTGGCGAGGGGCCGTCGTTAACTTTCGATGAACGCTGCGCAGCGGCCGTAGCTTTTATCTCGGCGGCCGCGAATCGGTTGCCTGTGATGGTTCAGGTTGGCAGCGAATGCCTAAGGCAATCGAGGTTGTTGGCCACTCACGCCGAGCAATCCGGTGCCGCCGCGATTTCCGCCGTCAGCCCGGTTTATTTTAAACCCGATTCAGTCGCGACTTTGGTGGCGGCGATGGCCGAGATTGCCAGTGGCGCCCCGACGCTACCGTTTTACTACTATCACATTCCTACGATCACCGGAGTCGCTTTCTCCGTCGTCGACTTTCTGGAAATGGCTGCGGCACGAATGCCGACATTTCGCGGGATCAAATTTACGTCGCAAAACGTGTTCGAGTTTCAGTCTTGCGTTGAAGCAGCGGACGATCGATTCGAGATCTTGTGGGGACTCGATGAGATGCTTCAATGCGGATTGGCTGCCGGAGCCGTTGCCGCAGTCGGGAGCACTTACAACTTTGCCGCGCCGATCTATCAACGCCTGTTAGCTGCGTTTGCCGCTGGCGACATGGAAACGGTTCGCTTGGAGCAATCACGTTCACAAGCGATCGTGCGAACATTCATACCCTTCGGTTCGCGCGGGGCACAGAAAGCGATCATGCGGATGATCGGCATCGATTGCGGCCCGTCGCGATTGCCGATTTCGACGTTGACCTCGGCACAGTACGCGGCGCTCGAAACCGAATTGCGGTCGATCGGATTTTTTGAATGGCTCAGTCAACCTGGATCGGTGATGGGAGTTCAAAGATCGTGAGACAATACGTGCGAGCTCGAATCCTGTTCTGCTCCATCACGTTGGGATTTTTGGTTGGTTCAACAGCGCACGCTGATGGACAGGGTCTGGAAAAGAAGACTCTGTTCGCGGCCAACACCAGCGGCGTTCATCTGTATCGCATTCCGGGCATCGTCGTCACGGCCAAGGGAACAGTGCTTGCCTATTGCGAAGCACGTCGAGCCAGCAAGGCCGATTGGGGCGAAATCGAAATTCACCTTCGTCGTTCCAGTGACTTTGGCCGCACATGGAGTAATGCCACGCAGATTGCCCACATGGGTGAACGCATCGAAGGCAATACCCATCGCCAAGATGGCGGCGAACATGAACAGACCGTCAATAATCCGGTCGCGATTGTCGATCATCAGAAGGGCACCATCGAGTTCTTGTACTGCGTTAATTATGCCCAATGTTTCTCGATGCGCAGCAGCGACGATGGCTTGACATGGTCTCAGCCGACCGAGATTACAAAGTCGCTGGAGCCGTTTAGAAAGAGCTATGATTGGAAGGTGATCGCAACCGGCCCCGGCCACGGCGTGCAGCTTGCCAGCGGTCGATTGGTAGTTCCGATTTGGTTAGCATACGGAAGCACCGGAGATCATAAGCCGTCGGCTGCCGCAACCATCTACAGCGACGACCACGGCCTTACGTGGCAAGCCGGCGAAATCGCGGTGCCCAATCAAGGCCAGTATGGCAATCCCAACGAGACCACGATCGCGATCCTTGCCGACGGTCGCGTGATGTTGGTTTCGCGGAATGTTTCGCCGCCAAATCGAAAGCTGGTCACGACCAGCGCCGATGGGGCCAGCGGGTGGAGCCAGCCCGTTTTTCACGATCAACTTTGGGAGCCGATCTGCATGGCCAGCATCGTGGCCCATTCCTCGTCGCCAAGCACGCTATTGTTCTCATGTCCTCGCAGTCTTGCCGTCAATCAAGACGGCGCGGAAATCCCCGGTGGCCGCGGCGCCAGACGCAATCTGTCGATTCAACGTAGCAATGATGATGGCGCGACTTGGCCGATCATTAAGACGCTCGACGCCGGACCGAGTGCCTATTCGGATCTCGCCGTCTTATCCGACGGAACCGTGCTGTGCTTTTACGAAACGGATTCAAAAATCGTCGTCGCGCGGTTTGGTTTAGAGTGGCTTCACCAACCGTGACAACTTCGCGTTAGAATGTTGCTAGTGCTTCGATCACACTAAAAATTGGGGTTGGGCCAAAGTTCTGCGACGCTCCGCCGTCGTGATTTTACGGCGGCGGAGTGTCGTAGAATACTTTTTTAGTCCGCGTTTAGTGAGCGACAATCGATTGAGTCAGGATGACCCGCAGAAACGATTCATCGATCGCTCTCCGGCTTGGTTGCTGGCGTTGATCGGCGCGGTGCTGTTGTGGTTGTCGCAACCGCCTGTGGGTTGGCCACTGGTTGCCTGGTTCGCCTTGGTGCCGTGGTTACTCTTGGCCACCCGCGACAACGTGGGCCGGCGAGACATGCTGTGGTTGTACCTTGCCAACGTCGGACATTGGGGCCTGACGATGCAAGGACTGCGTCATGCACACCCAGCGATGTACGCAACCTGGATCGTGTTCGCATTCTATCTGGGATGTTACGGGTTCATGTTCGTGGTGCTGGTTCGCGACCGGTATCGCGGCAAGCGATTTGGAATACCGCTGTGGATTTGGATTCCGGTGATTGGCACGGGGCTGGAATGCATTCGCAACTATCTGTTGACGGGAATCTCGGCGGCGATGCTCGGTCACTCGCAAGCGACGGTTCCGACAATCGTGCAGGTAGCCGATGCCTTCGGCAGCTATGGAATTACGTTTGTCATCTTGTTGGTCAATGCCGCGATTCATCACGCCTGGTGTATGCCAAAACCACTTTCGGCAATTGGCTGTGCCGGGGCTATCGTTGCGACGATCTTGATTTACGGCACATGGCGGCTTAACCAAGCGGATCAGGTGTCGCAACCAAATCCCCCGCCGCCGTCGATCGCCTTGATTGGTCGCGATGAGCCGATTGTTTTTGTTCAAGACGCGGATCGCGAACTCAAGATCTTCGATAATTATTTTCGTGACTCCGTCGTGGCGGCGCAGCAAGTCGCGCAAGGCGGTGGCACGTTGGCCGCCATCATTTGGCCTGAATCGATGTATACCGGTGCGCAGCCCTGGGTCGCCGATACCAATGAGCAAGTGCCGCTGGATCCAGCGATCCAAGCGGTGATTGACGAAAACCAAAACCAGTTCCAACGCCGCAGCGAGCAGGTTCAGGCGGCGATCCGGCGCATCACTGGACAAGCTGTTGGGCCCGATTTAATCGTCGGTTGTTCGGTCGTTCAATACGACGAGCCACCGAAGTTGTTTAGTGGGATTGTGCATGTGGGCCCAGGCGGCAAGGTCGTCGATTGGTATGGCAAAACGCATTTGGTGATGTTCGGCGAATACATTCCTTTGATTGACTATCTGCCATTTGTCTATCGCTGGGTGCCGCCGGGGATGGGCATCGAGCGCGGTGGTGGCCCGGTAGCGATGCGACTTGGTGAGTTAATTGTGTCGCCGAACATTTGTATCGAGACGGCGGTGGAAAGAGTGACGCCAGCCCACGTCATGAAGCTGGCGAATCAAAGCCGACCGCCCGACATAGTCATCAACGTCACCAATGACGGCTGGTTTGACGGCAGTTCGATCGTCGACCATCACTTGCGTTGCACGCAGTTGGTGGCGGTAACTTGTCGGCGGCCGATCTTGATTGCGGCCAATGGTGGTCCCACCGTTTGGATCGATTCAGCGGGCCGCGTTGTCAAGGACTTGGCATACCAGAAGAACGGATTTGTGATTGCCAATCCGGTTCGTGATGGTCGTTGGGGTTTGTATCAATCGATCGGTGATTGGCCCGCGCGGATTATGGCGGGATGCTGCGTCGTGATGGTGCTGTTGCTTAAATTTTGGGTCGGCTTGGTGAGCGGTACGGCGCTAGCAAGTCGGCAATTGGCCGTAGGCACCGCGTCGTGAGAAGATGGTATCGATTCGATTCATCGCAGTCTTCGGGCGGCTCGTCGCTATCGCCCAAATCAGAAAAGTAAAGTGTTTCTTCTGAGTCGAAACACAGGTACGTCTTCGTTGATCGGCATGAATGTTTGCGTCATTGGTTAACCCAACGCGATCGGTTGCTCATTTAAGTCGTGGTGCCGAATGACCTTGCTCGCGTATCTGCTTGAGCATGCCTTGTAAATCGGCCACTCGCTTGGGTTCCTGGACCGCGAGGTTGTGACGTTGCCCAAGATCGCTTTTCAGGTTGTACAACTGGACCGCAGCGTCGTCCTGAGTCGAGTAACCGTGCCGCTTTTCCCAGGCTTGGTTTTGACCTGAAACGTAACCCGTCTGATGATCGATCAACAACCAGTCACCGTGTCGAATCGCGTATTGATTGGCCGATGTGTTGTGGACGTGAGTGGTACGAACCGAATCAACATCACCACTGAGCAGCGGTACCAGATCGTGAGAGTCTTCGGCGCTATCGCTGGGCAGATCGAAGCCGATGATTGTTGCGAACGTGGCGATCAAATCGATTTGGCTTACCAACGCATCGCAAACATCGCCAGCTTTGGTCACACCGGGCCATTTGATCAGGTACGGCACATGATGACCGCCCTCATAGATGTCGCGTTTCAATCCACGCAGCGGATGTGACGACCAATGACCGTAGGTTTCGTCTCGTGCGTAGGCATACTTTTCGGGACCATTATCGGCCGTAAACACAATGATCGTGTTGGCGGCTTGTCCGCTATCTTCTAGCGCGCGCAACAATTTTCCACAGGCATCGTCGGTTTCGACAACGAAGTCTCCGTAAGGTCCCGCTTGGGATCGTCCGTCGAACTCATCATTCGGAATGATCGGCGCGTGAGGTGACGGAAACGCGAAGTACAGAAAGAATGGCTTGTCTTGTGATGCTTGCGACTTGATGAACTCGACACCACGCCGAGTCGTTGTGGGGATGTTTTGGTAGGGATCCCAGTCCGAAACCATTGGACCTGGGCGGCATTCCCAATTGCCTTCTTTGATCGTCTTCCACTTGGCAGTATCCATGTTGGTATCGGGGGCACGTTGCACGCGATCGTCTTCGATCCAACAGTAAGGCGGGAAATTGATCACCGTGTCGCCGAAGTAATGATCAAAACCGTGAGCGAGCGGACCGTCGGGAATTGGCTTGGTCCAGTCGAACGCATCGAACCCCCAAGCGGCTTCGCTACCTTTTCGCAGCGGCTTTGCGCTGGGCTTTCGAATCGCGTCCCAATTCCAGCCAAGATGCCATTTGCCGATCGCCGCAGTTTCGTAACCCTTGGTCTTGAACATCTCGGGCATTGTCAATCGCTCGGGCTTGAATACGGAACTTCCAAACGCGTTAACAATTCCATGAAAGTCACGCCAATGATGGCGTCCGGTCAACAGGGCGTAACGACTTGGGGAACAGATGCCCGACGATGAATGTCCGTCGGTAAAACGCATTCCCTCCGCAGCTAACCGATCCAAATTCGGCGTCGGAATTTTGGAATCTGCGTTGTAGCAACCAAGATCGCCAAACCCGAGATCGTCCGCGTACAAAATCAAGACGTTTGGAATGGCTGGCTCCGCTGCGTCGATCGATACGGTGCTAGCGGAAAAACTAGCCGCAACGGCTCCGCCAATAAATACGAACATTCGGAACGTTGACAAGGACTTCATCGAAGGCATTTCCCCGGACATCACTCAAGTTGACAAACTACCTCGCATTGTAAAGCGCATCGTGACCGATTGCCATTGACAGCCGGGGGACGCAAGAGCTATCCCACGCATCGCTGGTGGTTGTCATGGCCATTCAGAGATAGCGGTAATCATTGCCGATTAAATCAATTTTACCGGATCTTTTGTCGATAATAGCGATACGACGAGACGCCCGACTTAAATGTTTCGGCCCTTTCCTGTTGAGGATATGCACGGATGCAAAATCAACCCAAAGATTCTTGGTTGCGAAACAAACGTATTGTGCTGGTTGGCCGCGTTGGCCGTCCGCTGTTGTGCGGCTTCGTGCTGTGCGGTGCTTCGACAGGTTGTAAATCGTCGATGCCGCGACTTGGCATGTTTGGATTCAAAAGCGAACCATCCGCCGATGCGTTGGCCGGAATCGGCCCAACAACAACGTATCCCATTTCGCCCTCGGCCGGCGTTAGCCCTGAGGCCATTGCGTCAGCCGCCGCCGGTACAACATCGCCCAACGGTATTAAACCACAAACGACGGCCTTAGCATCCGCCGCGCCCACTGCGACTAATCAGGCTGCGGCCGCGGCCAATGGTTTTTACGGTGGTGCGACGAATCGGTCGGTTGCCGCGACGCCCGCATCGTATGGAAACGCCGCCAGCACCGCTGGCGGATTCACCTACGGCTCCAATCCCGGCGGCGCACCGCAAACCAGTGCCGGTGGCTCGCTCGCCACGATACCTGCTGGCTACACGCCGCCGACATCAACAACGCCGGTTCCGGCTTATGCTCAACCTTCAGCGGGCGCAACCGCACCGCCTGCGGGTGGCACGTCCTATGCGAATGTACCGGGCTACCCATTGCCGGGCACAAAGCCCAGCATGCCGTCAATGTCCATGACACCGGCGCAAGCTCCGCCGGCTCCGGCCACGACATCGGTTCCAGCAATGGTTCCACCGACTTCGATGGCCACCAGCGGTACATCAGGCTTTGCAATGCCGCCGCTTGGCGCTCCCGTAACGACGGCCAGCGCGACACCAGCGATGGGCATGCCCGCTGCCTCGGCGGGCGGCTTCACGATGCCGACATCAGCAACGCCAGCGCTGGACGCTGCCGCACC
>JBGSVE010000081.1:0-14322 GCA_041753075.1 Pirellulaceae bacterium | reverse complement strand
GCGTCCCCGCAGAGCTTCAGTCCGCTTCACCCGGCACGTCAATTGTACGGCACAGGATCGTCCTTCAGTCACTTTGGACACGGGAGCCATCCCTCAAAAAATCCAACAGCACATCCTGCCTATCCACGATAAACCCGGATGGTTCATTTTATTCAGGATCCAGGAGATAGATGTGAAAAGCACTTTCAACTATATGACGCAGTGCTAGTCAATTGAATAGGAGAACGATCGGAACAGCAGGTTTTTGCCCGTTTTTTCAGCACCAAGTCCGCGCTAACATTGTGAAAACTGAATAGCACACGTGCAGTCAATTAGTCGGAAAGGACTCTAACAAATGCCACTTACCTGAAGGTTGAGCTGTGACTGACTAAAAAGCTAGGCTGATGCTGGGTTGTTAAAACTTGGTGTTGACAATCGATTGTTGCCGCATGGATTTGTTTGGTGTTTCATTGGTATCCCGCAGGGATTGAAGCCATTAGCCGGGCCTACGTCCGTAAACCTTGGGCCTTGCGCCATGCGGTGCTCTGCTCCTTGATTCCGATTTCGGCATGCAGCTTGGACCACTGCTTCGCTACTTCGGCAAGCGAATGCTCGGCGCTCGATTTGCTATCCAGACAGTCCAAGACTCCTTGGTCAAGTGCGTCGATGTAGCGGCGGTAACCAATCAACTGCGGCGTCGTGCGAATTGCCAGTGACGATAAGCGCTGGTCAAGCACCGTAGCGTAATCGTCCGCCAATTCGGCCTCAGCGGTCGGCGGCGAAATCGTCGCATCGATTGCGATGCGTAATTCAGTAAAACCGTTGATCGAGTGGCGCAGCATTCGCGTCCCATCGTCGCCGGCCAACCAAACCAGAAATCGCCGCGCAGTTTCGCTCTGGCGGCAATGCGTCGATATCAACGCGATCGGTGAATCGACGTCGATGAGTGTTTGCAGCGGTTCGGGATCATCGCGCCGTGTGACCGGTAACGGTGAAAACTGGCAATCCGTCGGCTGTTCAATTCGCGCGCCCGGCTTATCTGCCTCGTGGGCAATTGCCGGCCAAGTGATTGCCATCGACAACCGACCACTGGCGCACCGTGACCAAACCTCCGCAGCGGTCAAGCGCTGGTCGCCATATTGCTCGGCACACTGTTTCATTGTTTCCAGCGTCTCGACATACGGCTGGGTGTCGATAACCGGAGCGAGTGATTCGCGTTCGAACAACCAGACCGGCGGGCGGGCGTTGCTTGCGCGCCACAGAAACATTTTTGCCGCCGCGCCACCAGCCAGCGGCTCGGCGGCCAGCGCGGTGGCTTCCGTGGCGGCAGCATTCATTGACTTTGCCAATGCGATAAATTCAACCCAATCGCGCGGCGCGGAAATGCCATCGGCAATCGCTGCACCGGAGATTGCCACGACCGGCTGGACGGCTCCCAACGGCACGCCGACGGTGCGACCACCGAAACGCATCAAACCTTCGCGCAAGACCGGCAATAACGAATCCGATGCAATGCCTTCGTTGCCAAGCGTCGGCTCGCTGGGCTCGGTTAACAAGTTGCCCAGGTCGATTGTCGCCAACAGGCCCGCGGCAACGATGGCGATGTCACACGCGGCCATCTTGCTCGCCACTTCGGAATCGAATTGTTCCACCGGTATCGTCTTTGCGTCCACCGTTGTGATCGCCAGCGATTGTTCAGCGATTGATAACCAAGCGGTTCGCAACACCTCGGCATCAGCCGCACCGCCAATGAGCAGAACGCGCAGCGGTACATCGCGACGGTTCGCTGGCGGCGGCGAAGATTCGGTTTCCGACGTGCCGCCGCAACCAATCGCAGCGACCCCGCCGAGGCTCGAAATCGCAATCGCTTGGCAGATGAAACGGCGTCGATTGGGCGGCAGTTGTTCAAACACGATCTAAGCACTCGTATGGAAAATTGTAGAACGATTGTCTCAATGGTTTCATCGCACATCACTGGCAAAGCCAGCGAAGAAACGATTGAGACAATCGTTCTACAATGAATCGCCGCAAATTGCGTCAGCGTTAAGCTTCACAGCGTTGGGATACGCATTATATTGTCGCTCGGTTCGGTCGCAGCTAATTCGTATTTCCTAGGTCGCTCATGAGTTATTATCTCGGCATTGACGTTGGTACCAGCGGCACCAAGACGCTGTTGATTGACCAACGCGGCAAGGTAATCGCCGAGGCCAGCGCCGAATACCCGCTGCAACAACCCCGACCGGGCTGGACCGAACAATCACCGGATCAATGGTGGGACGCGAGTGTCAAGACGGTTCGCCAAGTGATGAAGACCGCGACGCTGAGGCCCGGGGATGTTCGCGCCATCGGTTTGTCAGGCCAAATGCACGGTTCGGTATTCCTCAACAAAGCCAACGAAGTGATTCGCCCGGCGCTATTATGGAACGACCAACGAACCGCTGCGGAATGTGGCGAATTGACGACGCTCGCCGGTGGCCGCAAGGCACTCATCAAGATGGTCGCCAATCCGGCGCTGACCGGCTTTCAAGCACCCAAGATCTTGTGGTTGCGCAATCACGAACCGAAGCATTTTGCCAAGCTCACCAAGGTCCTGTTGCCCAAGGACGAGATCCGGCGGCGGCTGACCGGCGAGTATGTAACGGATGTTAGCGACGCCAGCGGAACGTTGTTGCTCGATGTCGTCAAGCGGCGCTGGAGTACGTCGCTGATGGCGAAGCTGGGGCTGGATATGTCGCTGTTGCCCACGGTGGTCGAAAGCGAAGATGTGACGGGCACATTGACAAAGGAAGCCGCGTCGCATCTTGGGCTTTCGACCGATTGCAAAGTCGTCGGCGGTGCCGGCGATTGTGCGGCGGGTGCGATCGGCAACGGCGTCGTCCGCGCCGGTGTGCTGAGCACTTCGATCGGCACCTCGGGCGTGATGTTTGTTTACAGCGACGAGCCGCAATACGACGCCGCCGGACGATTGCATACGTTTTGTCACGCCGTTCGCGGCAAGTGGCACATGATGGGCGTGAACTTGACCAGCGGCGGGGCGTTACAGTGGTGGGCGGAAAATGTGATGCAAGGATTGCAGGGCTTTTCTTCCGATCAAGTTTATGAGGCGATTACAAATGAAGCTCAATCGATCGCCGCCGGCAGTAACGGACTAGTGTTCTTGCCATATCTCAATGGTGAACGAACGCCACATGCCGACCCCTCGGCGCGCGGTGCGTTCGTGGGACTGAATCTGACTCACCGCCGCGCCCATTTATCGCGAGCGGTAATGGAAGGGATCACGTTTGCGCTGCGCGACAGCCTGGCGATCATTGAATCGCTTGGCGTGCCGGTGAAAGAGGTTCGTGCCAGCGGCGGTGGTAGCCGCAATCCGTTGTGGCGGCAGATGCAGGCCGATGTGTTTAGCAAAAAAATCACGACGCTCAAGGTTGAACAAGGCCCGGCCTATGGTGTGGCGCTGCTGGCGGCCGTCGGCGATGGTGCCTACCGCAACATTGAGCAAGCGTGCAAAGCCACGATCGAAGTTGCAACGCAAACCGCGATCGATCGTTCTGCGGCAAAGTCGTACAATGCGATCTTTCCGATCTATCAACGGCTGTACGCAAGTCTCCGCAATGACTTTGCGGAACTGGCGACGCTGCAGGGTTGAACAGCCAACATTCGATTTCGTGTAGCTAAAATTGTAGAACGGTTGTCCCCAACTGTTTGGGCTGTTGATGTAATCAGCCGCACCGCGTTAGCGGCGGTTCCCGATCTTGTATGAGCGGTCCCTAAACGATGTTCGCACGTCTGCTATTAATTTTTATTGCTGTGCCGTTGATCGAGTTGTATTTGTTGCTGCGCTTCAAAGACGCAACGAATATCCCCACCACCATCGCAGTCGTGTTGTTGACGGGGATCGTTGGATCGATGCTGGCATCGCGCCAAGGCGCGGCCGCGATTCGCAATTTCCAACTTGCGATCAGCCAACGTCGCGCCCCGGGCAACGAAGTTATCGATGGCATTCTGATTGTGTTTGCCGCCGCGATGCTGCTGACCCCAGGCCTCTTGACCGACACGCTCGGCTTTCTGCTGTTGATTCCAGCAACGCGAGCGATCACGCGGCGATACTTGATCAAACGCTACGCGGGCCGATTTCGCGTCGTGAAGTTTAACGGCAACCAAAGCACGGGGGGCACGGTCGACGCCGAGTTTCAACGCACCGACGCGACCGGCGCAGAAACAATCGACTCAAGCGATACATTCGACAAGCCGCGAAACCTGGATTCACCCGGTGCAGGTACTAATTCTAAGCGAGACGGTTAAAATAGTGTTCGACGACGCTCCGCCGTCGTATCACAACCGAGGCGCAACGTTACGAAGGCGGATCGTCGTCGAACACTGACTGGAAATAACCGGGGCCAACGCCCATCGGCTGATACAACGAAACATCCATGCCTTTCCGCTTGACCTTGCCGAGCCCGCGCATCATCGCACGAATGACGATACTTGCCGTTTGGTTTGGTGCGGTATGCTCGTGCGGCGGTTCGACGGCAATCGCGGACCAAGCGTCTCGTGAAGCTGCGTTTCGTGACCAATTGGTGCCGCTTCTGCGGGCGTATTGCTACGATTGCCACGGTAGCGATTCCGGCGAAGGCGACGTGATGCTGGAAAAGTATCAATCCGTTGACCAGCTTGCCGAGGATCGTAAGGAATGGTTGCGGGCGCTCAAGCAAGTCCAGCTTGGTTCGATGCCGCCGGCCGAAGCTCCCGCAATGGACAATGATTCTCGCGCCCGCTTGGCAAAGTTGATCGATGAATTGACTAACGCAGTCGATTGTGTCCGCAACCCGAATCCAGGCAAGGTGACGTTGCGACGGCTTAACCGTGACGAATATCGCAACACGATTCGTGACTTGACCGGCGTCGATTATGCTCCCTCCAAAGGATTCCCCGGCGACGACGTGGGTTACGGGTTCGACAATATCGGCGACGTGTTGTCGTTGCCACCGCTGCTGATGGAAAAATACCTCGACGCCGCCGAAGCGATCTCGGGCGAAGCGATATTCACACCGCCTCCGGCGCAAATTTTCGAGTTGAACAAGAGCTATCAGGATTTGATCGGGGCCGAGAAATGGGGCACTTCCGATGGGGCGGCGAATCTGTATTCCAACGGCCATGTATCAATCGCGCCGACGCTGCCGTTCGCTGGTGACTTCGAGTTGACGATCACGGCGTCAGGCGATCAAGGCGGCAACGAACCGGTCAAGATGGAAGTTCGCGCGGGCCGCTTCAAACAAATTGTCAACGTGCCCAGTACGACGGCAAAGGAATACAAGGTGCCTCTGCGGTTGGCAATTGGCAAACGCGAGATCGAGTTTGCGTTCATCAACGACTACTACGATGTAGCGAGCAAGTCGGACAGCAACCTGCGGATTCATCACGTGCACCTCAAGGGCGAAGAGCGCAAACAAACTTACGTTGACCCGGCAAAGTTTCCGCCGTCGCATCGCGCGATTTTGTTTGCCACACCCGATGTGAAGGTTTCGCCGGACGAGGCGTCGGCCAAGGTGCTGCAACGATTCGCCAGCCGCGCGTTTCGTCGCCCCGCGAGTGATGCAGAGATCAAACGGTTGGTCGCGATGGCGGCGCAGGTTCGCGCCGACGGAGCGACCTTTGAGGAAAGCATTCAAGTTGCGATGCAAGCCGTTTTGGTGTCACCGCATTTCTTGTTCAAAGTCGAACGGCCTGGACAACCGGACGCAAGTGGCAAGCGTCCCTTGATCACGCAGTACGAATTGGCCACGCGGATTTCGTATTTCTTGTGGAGCAGTATGCCCGACGACGAGCTGCTGTTGATGGCTCATCAAGGCACGCTGCGCGACCCGGCACTGTTGCGTGGCAAGGTCGCCCGGATGATGAAAGATCCGCGGATGAATCGCTTCGTCGAGAACTTCGCCGGCCAATGGTTGCAACTTCGCAATCTTGATCAAGTCATGCCCGACCCACGACGATTCCGCGCGTTTGATGAGGAGATGCGCGAGCTGGTGCGGCGCGAAACGTTGACGTTCTTTGCGGGAGTGATGCGTGGGAATTTGCCGGTCACGACGTTGCTTGATGCGAACTTCAGCTACATGAACGAAAAACTGGCGCGGTACTACGGCATCCGCGGCGTGACGGGTGACGAATTTCGCGCCGTGTCGTTGGCGGGAACCGGACGCGGTGGCTTGTTGACCCAGGCCAGCATCTTGACGGTAACCAGCAACCCAACGCGAACCAGTCCCGTTAAACGCGGCAAGTGGATTTTGGAAAACTTACTCAACACGCCGCCGCCACCGCCGCCGCCGGATATCCCTGAATTGGAAAAAGGCAAATTGGTCGGCACACTGCGGCAGCGAATGGAACAACATCGCAGCAATCCGGCTTGTGCAGCGTGTCACAACATGATGGACCCGTTGGGCTTTGCACTGGAGAATTTTGACGCCGTCGGACAATATCGAGCACGCGATGCCGGTGCAGAAATCGACGCGTCGGGTCGGTTGCCTGATGGGACCGAGTTCACCGGAGCCGAGGGCTTGCGGCAAGTGTTGACGACCGAGCGGCGCGAGCAATTCGTCCGCTGCGTGATTGAAAAAATGATGACCTACGCCGTCGGTCGCGGCATTGAATACTACGACAAATGCGCCGTCGATAAAATCATCCTCGACGCCAAAGCCCACGAATACAAATTCGCTTACATCCTGGCCGGAATCATCGAAAGTGATCCGCTGCAAAAACTCGGAGATCGAGAATGAACACGTCTTGCAATTCATTGTCACGCCGCACCGTGCTGCGCGGGCTCGGGACCGCGCTGGCACTGCCGCTGTTGGATTCAATGACAAGCGGTCGGTTGTTATCAGCCGCCGCCGCTGCGACGAACGACAAGCCGCCCCTGCGGATGGGTTTTTTCTACGTGCCCAACGGTATGCACATGGCCGATTGGACGCCGGGCAAAGACGGTACCGGCTACGACTTGAAACCAACGCTCAAGCAGCTCGAAGAACATCGTGGTGACTTCAACGTCTTGACCGGGCTGACGCTTGATGGTGCGGCGGCGCATGGCGACGGCGGCGGCGATCATGCGCGCAGCGTCGCCTCGTTCTTAACCGGTTCGCATCCCTTCAAAACCGACGGTGCGGATATCAAGAACGATATCTCGGTCGACCAGGTTGCAGCGCAGCATGTCGGCGACGCGACGCGGTTCAGTTCGCTCGAATTGGGGCTCGAATCCAGCGGCCAAGCGGGACGATGCGACAGCGGATATAGCTGCATCTATACATCGAATATGTCGTGGCGAAACGGCACCAGTCCGATGAGCAAAGAAGTCGATCCGATGGCCGTCTTTGATCGATTGTTCGCTGGCCAAACGGTCAAGGAAACGCGCCAAGCCAAGTCGGTTCGCGAAAAATATCGCAAGAGCGTGATCGACTTTGTGCTCGACGATGCCCAACGGTTGCAACACGCCTTGCCTGCGACCGACAAACGCAAAGTCGATGAATACTTGTACGCGATTCGCGACGTTGAAAAGCGTCTGGGCGGTGCCGAGAAATTGCGAGTCAATGAACAAGGTGTGCCAGATTATCCACGACCGATCGGTGTGCCTAAGGAAATGTCCAAGCACAGCGAATTGATGATGGACATGGTCACGTTGGCGTTTCAAACCGACTCAACGCGAATCTTGTCGTTCATGTTCACCAACGCCGGCAGCAATCGCAGCTACCCCGAGATCGGCATCGACGAAGGGCATCACGAATTGTCGCACCACGGCAAGAGCGACGAGAAGCAAACCAAGGTCGCGACGATCAATCGTTTTCATATCGACCGGTTCGCGTATTTGTTGTCACGGATGAAGTCGGTCAGCGAAGGCAGCGGCACGTTGCTGGATCATTGCATGTTGGTGTACGGCAGCGGAATCAGCGACGGAGATCGCCACAATCACGATGACTTACCAATCATCTTGGCCGGTGGCGGCGGCGGGCGAATCAAGTCCGGTCGCCATGTTCGCTACGCCAATCACACACCGCTGTGCAATTTGTATTTGTGGATGTTGAACCAGATCGGTGCCAAGGTCGACAAGTTCGGCGATAGTAACGCGGTGCTTGATAAGCTGGGATGAAAAGTAAATCCTTCGTCCATACTTAATTTTAGCGCAGTGAGCGGAATGGCGCTAGCCTGAGCTGTTAAAAAGTTGGTGTTGACATGCGTTTTTCAGCGTTGAAGCCGTTGAACAACAAAGCCCAGGGTCGCGTTAGCAGCACCCTATAGGCATCAAGCTAAGGAAAAAAGTTGTTGTTTTAGGACCGAAGGTCCGGCAATTTGCCTAGCTCAGCCCAACGGGCTGGGTAACAGGACCGCGCCGTGCGTTTCAGGGCCGAAGGTCCGACCATTTGTTTAAACTGCCGGGCCTTCAGCCCTAAAAACCCATGATTTCCCGTCACCCAGCCCGTTGGGCTGGGCTAGGCAAACGAATGGGCCGTTGGCCCGAAAAACCTTTGAGTGTTGTTTTTCACGAGAGACTACGCCGTGATCTTCTTGCCGATGGCCAGGACTTCTGCGGCGTCGAGGATGAGATCGTTGCGCTCGAATAAGAATTCGATTGCCGCGCGGTGAATCTTCATCTTCAGTCCACCGACTCCGAGCGCTCCATAGCCGATCACGCCGCTGTTCTCTTTGGCTTTGTCCATCGCGCCGACTGACTCGATGCCTGCGGGCGGGACCGCGTTGAGATCAATCGCAACGCGGATCGACGACGCAGCTTGCAACGTCTTGGCGTCAAGCAATTCAACACCGGCGGCACCGCAAGCGATCACTGCGTCACAACCCGCTAGACAGCTATGCGTTTCGCTCATTGAAGTTGCGGCGCAGGCTTTGATTCGCGCACCAGCGACTCGATCAGCGATTGCGTCGGCTGCGCTTTGAGCACGTTCAAGACTGCGCGATACCAAACGCACCGCGCCACCTTCGATCGCAACCATCTCGGCGACTCGTTTGCCAACGGGACCGGTGCCGCCGAGCACACAGACGGTCGCCGTGGAATAATTGAGATACTTGGCCGCCGATAACACAGCCGCTGCCGCCGTCGTGTTGCAACCGCTGGCGTCTTGCAACACTGACACGCGAACCGGACCGAAGAAGCAACCGGCAATTTTGCGGGCAACTTTTTCCGCCAAGCCGACGTCGCTGCCGCCGACAAAGATCGCCGTGTGTTGCAACGTATCGCCGCCGCGCGTGAACATCGCACCATGAACCAACGGCGTCACATTGTCAGGTGTCACGCCGCCGTGTCGCAACAATTGATCGACGCCCGCATCGATGGCCACGACCGCATCAAACGTGCTGGCCGCGAGATCGGTATCGAGCTGGAGCAAAATCTTGGCGGTCAATTGCGATGCTCCCGATCAGTGCTGGATTAGAAACCCTTGAACGGGTGTGATGCCGCATCTTTCTTGGCGAGCATTTCCTTGGCCGATGGACTGCCTTTCATTGCGGCAGCGATGGCGTCTTTGGTGGCGGCGAAGTTGTAATTGTAGATCTTCTCGTCATCTTCAGCGGCGGGGTGAATGAACACGCCGCAAACGATTACTAAGTTCTCCGCTTGGTCGGCGGGGATGACGCCTTCACCGACGCTGTCCGCAACTGCCTTGGCGACGGCGGCCTGAGCCGGGCCGAACATCTGCATAACCTGCTTGATGCCCTTCATCGTGACCTTGGTAATCATCACCGTCGCGGGCTTAACGGCCAGATTTGGCTCCAAAACGGCCAGCAAATTCGTGTGACCTTCGCTTTGATTGACCAGGGCATTGGCAAACGCGGTGCCCACGGGGCTGTCCTTGCTGCCGATCATCAAGTCGATGTGAGCGATTTCGTTACCGTCGCCGACGAGCGCTTCGCCAATGTAAAACTGCATGTTGTTACCTAAGGGGGCTGTTAAATGGTTGAAAAGTTGGTGAACGCGGAAGATTAAACGCCGTGAAGAAACCACGCAACCACCCTGTATTCGTAGCCAATCTTGTCACCGGCGGCGAAAAAGTGACAATACAAGCGCGCAGCGAATCGACTTTGCTGTTTTCAAATCCTGTTCCGCGTTCCCACGATTAGATCCATGAAACTGCTGTGTTCAAAGTTTGTCGCTGTCATCGGCGCGATGTGCCTGTCGGCGAATCTGGGCCTTGCCGCTGATCCTGTTACCATTGACTTTACCACCAGTGAAGGCGTGATTCGGATCGAGTTGGACGCTGAAAAGGCTCCCGTGACGGTGAAGAATTTTGTGAGCTATGTGAAGTCGGGCCATTACGACGGCACGATTTTTCACCGCGTGATCCCCAACTTCATGATCCAAGGTGGCGGCATGCAAGCCGATATGCGAGAAAAGAGCACTGAGCCACCAATTATCAACGAGTCCGCCAACGGTTTGAAGAACGTGAAATACACGATCGCGATGGCGCGAACGAATGCTCCGAACAGCGCCACCAGCCAATTTTTTATTAACGTTCGAGACAATGTGGACCTCGACCGCGCGATGGCGCAAGACGGCGTTGGCTATGCCGTTTTTGGCAAGGTTGTCTCCGGTATAAATGTTGTCGACAAAATTGCGGCCAAAAAGACCGGCACCAAGCGCGACCCACTCCACGGCTTTCCGATGGAAAACGTTCCTACCGAGCCGATCACGATCATTTCGGCCAAGATTGTCGAATAAGTGATTGTAGAACGGTTGTCCCCAACCGTTCAGGACCGCTTACCGGTTGGGGACAATCGCTCTACAACTTCGTCGTCTCCGGGTGACAGTTCGTGGGCGATCATTTTGTCAATCACCGCGGGCGTACAGCCGCCGTACCAAGTGCCACTGGGGAACGCGGCGGCGACGGGACCGAATCGGCAAATTCCCGGACATTGGATCCGCAGCGCGACCAGTGGCGATTGGCCGGACTTGCGACGCGTCTTAGCCACGTCGCGAAGATGTCTCCAGGACTCGCGCATCTGCCCAGCGGAAGCGCATTTCGCGGTCTCTTCGTCTCCACAAATGGCGATCGTCAGCGGCGCGTTGCCGGCGCCCAGTTTTGCTGCTCGCCGCTTAGCCGATTCAATTGCGTCGTGTTGCTTGTCGTTTTTTCCCAAAATTGCACCATTAGCGAAGTCGAAACGATGTTGACAGCGGCAGCGTGACGTTTATCTTAGTGATTGTCGAGATTGATTCTCAACATCGCCTTGACCTTCCGCTGATTCTTGGTCCCCAGACCGTTGGTTCCCATGCGCGAAACGATTCTGTCAGTCCTGCCCGGCCAAAGTGACCAGCAACGCGTCACCATCTCGCTTCGACAAATCCCAGTTGGCCAATTCGCAGTCCGCACCAGCCAAATGGTGATGCGCCACGAGACCTGGAGCGAAGACGTCGGTTGGTTCGCCCAAAGCACCATCGAATTAACTTCTGGCCAAGTCGGTGAATTGCGTTCGGTGCTCGGTGCCCAGGCCGCATCAATCGGTTCAGCATGTCGCGAATGTATCAGCGACCGCAAGGTTTCGTCGCGGTCCCAGGATGATTGGCAAGCGGCGACGATCCCGATGACGGCACACCGCGCCGGCTAAATAGCGGTCTTCAAAACAGCCGCTTGGCAGCCTACGCTATAGACCAACCGTCCCCGATTCGTCGCCTTCATTTCGCCTCAACCATGTCGATTGCCACCTCCACCAAGTTCGCTGAACCCGTCGCCGACGATCCGTACTTCCAAAGCCTGTTTGCCGACCGGATTGGCGGTGCGAAGTACGGCAAAGACACCGAAATCTACAAGTTTGAGAAGATCAAACGGGCCAAGCGAAAGGCGCTGGCCGACCATCCGCAGCGTAAACTGTTGGATTTTGGCATTGGCGAGAACGACGCGATGGCCGCCACAGCGGTTCGCACGGCCATGCACCACGAGATCGACCAGCCGGAGAATCGCGGTTACGCCGACAACGGTGTGATCGAATTCAAGCAGGCGGCGGCGCGGTTTATGTCACGTCACTTCGGCGTCACGCTGAATCCGGTGACCGAGGTGAATCATTGCATCGGCAGCAAACCGGCCTACGCAATGTTGCCCGCCTGTTTCATCAACCCCGGCGACATCACGTTGATGACCGTGCCGGGATATCCCGTCGCCGGGACTCACACGCGATACTACGGCGGCGAAGTGTTCAAGCTGCCGCTGCTGGCCGAAAACGAATTCCTGCCCGATCTTGACGCGGTGCCTGACGACATCTATCGCCGCACAAAATTATTGGTCTTGAACTATCCGAACTCGCCGACGGGACGCACCGCGAGCGCTGAGTTTTACGAAAAAGTTGTTCGTTTGGCCAAGGAAAAGCAGTTCGTGGTCGTGCAAGACGCCGCGCATGTGCTGTTAACCTTCGACGGAAAACCGCGTAGCTTCTTGCAAACTCCGGGGGCCAGCGACGTCGGTGTCGAAGTCCATTCGATGAGCAAAGGCTACGATATGATCGGTTGGCGGATGGGCTGGGTTTGCGGTCACGCGCGTATCGTTTCGGCTTTTGCCGATGTCAAGGACAACAGCGACAGCGGCCAATTCATCGCGACGCAAAAAGCAGCCTCCGCGGCGCTCGACGATGATTCGATTCCGACGGCGATCAACGCCAAATACCGGCGGCGATTGACCAAGTTGGTCGATACGTTGCGGCGAGTCGGTTTCGATTGCGAAATGCCCGGCGGCAGTTATTTCCTGTACACCCGCGCTCCTCGGGGATTGGCCAGCGGTGAAACGTTTGACAAAGCCGAAGATGCGACACGGTATTTGATTGAACAACAAGGCATCGTCACCGTGCCCTGGGACGACGCCGGTGCCTACCTGCGGTTCAGCGTCACCTACGTCGCGGCGAACGAAAGTGACGAGGATGAATTGATGGCCGAAACCGCGCGACGACTGGCGTCTGCAAAACTGAAGTTTTAGGGTGCCAGCCGGCTGATGGCCCAACCATCGCCCGCTCGTTCGTACAAAATCCGATCATGCAGCCGGTTTTCGCGGCCTTGCCAGAATTCCATCGCCGACGGCGTCACCGCGTACCCGCCCCAATGCTCCGGACACGGAATCTCTTGGCCGGAATACTGCTCCTGGAACCCATGTAGCAACATTTCGAGCGACTCGCGTCCGTCGATTTTCGCCGATTGGTCGCTAATCAAAGCACCCAACTGGCTGCCCCGAGGTCGCGTTCGGAAATACTCGACTGATTTTTCGCGGCTCGTCTTCGCGGCGTTGCCGACAATCCGCACTTGACGCTCGATATGTGGCCATAAAAAACACAGCGCAACCTGCGGGTCAATCGCGATTTGCTCTGCTTTAACCGATCGATAATTGGTGAAAAACAGGAACTTGCCCTCCTCAACGCCCTTGAGCAACACGATTCGGCTGGAAACGCCCAGCTCCGGCGAGCTAGTCGACAACGTCATTGCGTTAATTTCTAGCCACGGCGGTGTTTCGGCCGCACCCGCTTCCTCAAACCAGCGGGCAAATTGACCTGGCGGATCGCCAATTAAATCGGTTTCGTCCAATCCCTTGAGTTGGTAGCTGCGACGCATCTGGTCGACGCAAAGCGAAGGTTTCATGCCGTTTGTATCGATTATTCCGTGAGTGATTTGGGGAAAACTGGGGACTCTGGGGTGTTTTTCATCTCTGAAGCATTGAAAGTGCAGTAGACAGGATTAGACTCGAATTGAAACCCGCACGAGGCATCTCGTCGCTTGGCCACCCAGCCCCGCACAGTAGATCACAGGAATACACCATGACAATCGTCTCGCGAATGATGGCGGCCGCGTTTGTAGCGGCGTTCGCAATCAGCACGATCCCCACGGCCCAGGCATTCATGGCTGGCCCGACCGAAACCGAAAACGCAGTTTCTAGCACCGAATTGACCGCGACCGTCGATCAACTTCGCCAAGAAATGAAAGCTGGCGAAACTTCCTGCGAATCGATGCTTGGCAAGATCGATGCTGCGATTGTACGCGTTGACGCAGCGTTGGAACTTGGCGTTGCCGACGAAACCAAGACGTTGGCGATTCGCGACGAGCTAGTCGAAATGCGATTGAGCCTGCCGTGCTTGGCGCAAGACTTCGCCGCCGTGGGCGACATCGCCGAAGACGGCAGCACAGTCATTGCCGAAACGCCAATGGGCGAAGCATTCGCATCGGGCACCGATGGCGAATTCGGAACTGTCGGTGGGTTCGGCGGCGGATTCGCTGGCGGTTCGACTGGCGGAGCCGGCGGATTGGGCGGAGCGGGTGCTGGCGGTGGCGGTGGACTCGGCATCGGTGGCTTAGCCGCCCTCGGTGCCGCGATTGCAATT
>JBGSVE010000080.1:0-20012 GCA_041753075.1 Pirellulaceae bacterium | reverse complement strand
TGTTTGGCAACTTAGTCTTGATGTCGATTCAGCGGCCCGCCGTGCCGCCAGCATGCCAGCGGCTCTTCCCAATTCGTCACCAAGCTGGGTCCAGCAAGCCGGTGGAGTCATGCCTGCGGGCGACCAAGCGGCCGGCGACGGCGGCGTGGTGCGATCACTGTTTACCGGCGACAATCCGCCCGGCAGCGTCCAACAAGTTCAAGCCACTCGCGGCGGGTATAACGAAGGTGAGTCGTTGTTCCGCGAAGGTCTTGATGCACTGGCTGCGGGCAACAGCGGTCGGGCCCGTGAGCTGTTCACCGAAGCCTGGAAATACCAGGCGCAGATGGACTTGACCACGCGCAACCAACTCAAAGAAAAATTGACATTGATGCAGCCGGGCCGGTTGCCCGCTGTTGATTCGGCGAAGCCCTCAGCACCGTTGACACCGATCCAGAAAGCGGACGCCGAAGCCCAAGCCGAAACCAAACGCGTTTATCGCGAAGTCACGACCGAGTTATCAGCCGCCAACGCGTTGCGTGAGTCCAGCCCGCTCGAAGCGATGGACCGCTTGGAGAAAACTCGTCGCCAGGTCACCGATGCGAAGCTGGACCAAGCGTCATCATCAAGTATGTTGACGATGGTCGATCGCGCCATCTCGGACCAACGACAATACGTCGAAGCGAATCGCGGCGAGATCAATTTGAATCTTGCCAATGACGCCGTCAAAGCGGAGTTGGCCAGCGACGCAGCCAGCAAGCAACGTATCGACGACGAGATCGCCAGCTTGGTCGAGACGTTCAACGATCTGATGGAACAGCGGCGCTTCGCCGAAGCCGAAGTCGTAGCCAAAAAGGTCAGCGATCTGAGCCCCGGATCGACGATTGCCAAGAGCATGTTCTACAACAGCCGCACCGGAACTCGCGATCAAGTCTATGAAGACATTCGCGGCGACAAAGAGAACAATGTCGCCAAGAGCTTCTTGGAAATCGATCGTGCGGGCATTCCCACCGATCCGGCGCGCGATTACCAATTGCCCGATGCCAAGGATTGGATTGACCTGAGCCGCCGTCGCCGCGACAACAACAATCGTGACAGCCGCTTCAGCCCCGCCGAGCAAGCAATTCAACAACGCTTATCCACACCGGTGGACATCAACTATGTCAATCGACCGATTGCCGAAGTGATTCAAGACTTGTCCGCCGTGGCGAACATTCCGATCGTGATGGACTCGCGGGCGATGGCCGAGATGCGGGTGAGCAGCGATACGCCGATCACACTCGAATTGACCAAATCGATCTCGCTGAAGAGTGCGTTCAACTTGATACTGAGCAATCTCGATTTGACCTACGTGATCGAAAACGATGTGCTCAACATCACCAGCACTGCCGCCAAGCGCAGTCGTGTTTTTCCGGTGACGTATCGCGTGGCTGACTTGGTGATGCCAATTCCAAACTTCCCGACAAGCTACGACGATGGGTTAGCCGGGGCGCTGCGCCAGGCATACCAAATGACCAACCAGCAGGCCAATGTTCAATTGACGCCGGTGTCCGTCGCGGACATCGCCAATCGCGGTGCCAACAACGCTGGCGGTGCGCAAGGCAACGCGAACATCTTGGCACAATACGCCGGGGGCCAAACAGGTTTCGGCCAAGGCGGCCGGATTCGCGGCGGCGCAGGCGGTAACCCGCTGGCGAACTTTGATGACTTGATCAACTTGATCCAGGAAACCGTTTCGCCGGAGGTCTGGGCCGATACCGCTGGTGGTGACAGCTCGATCATCGAATACGGCCAAACGTTGAGTTTGGTTATCAGCACGACAAACGAAGTCCATGACCAAATTGTTCAACTGCTTGAGCAGCTTCGGGCGTTGCAAAACTTGCAAATCACAATCGAAGTTCGCTTCATCACGCTGAGCGATTCGTTCTTTGAACAGATCGGCGTCGACTTCGACGTGCAGTTCGATGACAACGTCAACGATATTCCCGACGAAGACAGCGGCCCGAGCGTGACCATCGGGATCGATGGTACACAATTGCCAACCAACGATTTCGACATCCAATTGAACAACAACTTTGCCGTCAGCCCGTTGTTCGGCGGTATCGATCCGGGGACCGGTTCAACGATCGGGTTTGCGATCCTCAGCGACATCGAAGCGTTCTTCTTCTTGCAGGCGGCTCAGGGCGATTCGCGCAACAACGTCCTGCAAGCTCCTAAGATTACGTTGTTCGATGGCCAATTGGCAAGCATCAACGATACGGTGAACCGTCCGTTCGTGGTCAGCATCACGCCGGTCGTGGGTGACTTCGCGGTCGCTCAACAACCGGTCATCGTCGTGTTGTCCGAAGGAACTCAGCTCAACGTGCAAGCCGTGGTCAGCGATGACAAGCGATTTGTTCGTATGACGCTGGTACCCTACTTCAGCCAAATCGGTGACGTGACTACGTTCACGTTCGAGGGCCGTCGGCGTCGCCGCACGACCAGCCAACAGATCGACCCGGCAACGGGTGAACCGATCCAAGATGACGAAGAAGAGGACGTGATCGAAGGCACAACGGTTCAGCAACCGACCTTGGCGACGACCAGCGTCAGCACGACGGTCAGCGTGCCCGATGGCGGTACGATTCTGTTGGGCGGGATCAAACGATTGTCCGAAGGTCGCGAAGAACGCGGTGTACCGATCTTAAGCAAGATTCCCTACATCAGCCGACTGTTCCGCAACGTGGCAATTGGCCGCGACGCATCAAGCTTAATGCTCATGGTCACTCCGCGGATCATCATCCAAGAGGAAGAAGAACTGGCCCAAACCGGTTTTGATCCGAATAATTAGCGCTGCACAGCGCACGGGTTGGTGAGGCGATTGGAGAACGGCTGTCCCAAACGGTTGAGGACAACCGTTCTCCAATTTTGTCCGCCAAAACCGAAGTTGTGACAGAAGTATCAGGCTGTGCGGGCTGTGCGGAATGTTGCGGCCCGGCGCTTGAATGTCAGTTAGCTTGAGCCGGTCGTCCGAAGATGAACAGGAGTGTCGATGGATGCGACACGAACCTGCTCACTGCCGTCAACGGATGCGACGACCATGCTTACCGCCATCGCGACTCGATCACTTCGCGGTCAACGAAACTTACTGCTGGCGTCGCTTTCGCTGGCAGTGCTGTGCCTCGCATTGTCGCCGCTTGATAACCTGGCGGCGCAGGACACGGCCCGAACCCTAGGTGGACAACCGACCGGCGCTGGACAGCCAACCGGCGGTGGTCTGGGTGGCGACTCGATCTATGGTGGCACCGAGCGATTGCCGGCGGTCGCAGCGGGTGAGTTGGCTTTACCGCCAATCATGGCCGTGACAACCGATATCAACAAAATCGGCAACGGCAGCGCTCCCAAAAGCTTCCGCGAAGAAAGCGAAACGCCGATCGGTGACCTGCCCGAAGCCGGCACCGACCGCGACGCCGGTTGGGTTTCGACGACCTACCAATTTGCCGCCGCCAACACGTTTTCAAATCCGCGTTATTTCGAGGATGTGATGCTCGAGCGGCACGGGCACGAGCGCTATCCCCATCTGCAACCGATGGTCAGCGGGGCGCGATTTTTCGCAACGTTTCCGATGTTGCCGTACTTGATGACCGTTCGTCCACCGTGTGAATGCGAATCGCAAATGGGCTATTTCCGTCCGGGAAGCTGCGTTTATCCGTATCGACAACGCCCGCCGTATGATCGCAACGCGGTCATCGTCGAAGCCTGCTCCGTGGCACGCGGCGTGATTGCGATCCCGTAAATTGTCGAACGGTTGGGGGCAACCGTTCTACAAACTCAAACTGCGAAGTAATACCTGGCTTTACGCGGGGCTTTTCTATCGACGCGGTGCAAGGTACGCTCTTATCTGGATGTCTACGTCGGCCTAACTCCACCGCATAAAATTTCATGTTCTACGCACTGATTCTCTTGGCAACGGCCAGTCGCTTGTTGCCGCATCCGCCGAATGTTGCCTGCATCGCCGCAGCCGGATTGTTCGCTGGTTGCTATTTGCGCGGTTATCGAGCGTTGGGTGTGCCAATGGCCGCGATGTTGTTAAGCGATGTGATTGGTCACGTCTTTCGACTGCCCGGCATGGGCTTCTATCAACCACTGATGATGGTTGCGGTTTACGGCGCGATGGCATCGAGCGTGTGGGTGGGAACGTGGTTGCGTGGCCGGCTCAGCTTGCCCCGTTTGGTAACCGCGTCGCTGGCAACCTCGACGCTGTTCTTCTTGGCCAGCAATCTCGGCTTTTGGATGTGCGGTTTCAACACGTATGACCTTGCCGGTTTTGTCAATTGTTACGCTGCCGCAATCCCTTTCTTTCAATTCACCGCCGTTGGTGATCTGATGTTCGCCGGTGTCCTGTTCGGTGCCATGCAGTGGGAACAAATCGCCGGGGTTGTTCGACGACGCACCCTATCGCCAGTCGCTCTGTAGCGATTATTCCGTTGTCCAGTGTGACAACCGCGTTAAACAGTTTCTCGCTGGTCCAGCCAGTGCGAGCGCGCGGTCGATGACAACAAAGCTGTGGGCACGGAAGCTCCGGTCGTCTCGATTGACCCTTGCGCAGGGATGCGGCATGTGGCGAGACGTTTGTTCGCAAGCTCTCGCATGTTGAATTCGCGATGACCATTCGCTTCACCCGTCGTAAGGCTTTCGGCCTGACCACGATTGCTCTGGGTTCAATGATTCTTGGCGGCTGCGGGCTGACCAACAAGTGGTTGCCCAAGCCTGGTCCGCACGACACCAAGCAATCGTTTCACGACAACCATGGGTTGCGTATCGAGTACCCCGAGGTGGCGCAGTGCATGGCCGAACCGGTCGTATCGGCGCGGTCGGAGTTTGCACCGTTGTCGATTGAAGACCCGTCGCAGGTCCCCGCGCTGGAAATGACGCTGCCCGAAGCGATCCAGCTTGCGGTGCGCCAGAGCCCGGTGATTCGCGACATCGGTGGCACGATCGTGACCCAGCCTCAAGGCGTCAGCACGATTTACGATCCGTCGCTGGCCCATGCCGACCCGAACTTCGGCGTCGATGCGGCGCTGTCGGCATTCGACGCCCAGTACGCCAGCCAGTTGTTTTGGTCGAAAATCGATTCACCCAACAACATCAATAACGTTGGCCTGGGCGGTGCTTTCACCCCGACGGTTTCGCAGGGCACGACCGGTAACTTCCAAGCCGAAGTGAACAAGCGCACGGCCCAGGGCGGACGTTTTGCACTTCGCAACATCACGATCTACGACAACAACAACCGCCCATTCCGCGCCTTCACTAGCGACTTTAACGGTTATGTCGAAGCCGAATGGCGTCAACCGCTGATGCTTGGTGCCGGGACCACCTACAACCGCATCGCCGGACCTAACAGCCGCATCGGCCAATACAACGGCGTGTTGATCGCGCGAGTCACCGAAGACGTCGCGCTGGCTGATTTTGAATCATCGATCATCGGCTTGGTCAGTGATGTTGAACAAGCGTATTGGGATTTGAGCACGGCGTATCGTGTGCTCGAAGCAACACTCAAAGGTCGCGAGTCGGCGTTGCAAACTTTCCAATACGAAGAAGTCCGACTTCGCGTCGGTCAGGGAAACGGCGACGAAGAGGCCCAAGCCCAATCACAGTACTATCAATTCCAAGCTCAAGTCGAAAGCGCGTTGTCAGGACTGCAAGGTCTCTATTCGCTTGAACAACGCTTGCGTTATCTGTTAGGTATGCCGGCGGCCGATGGTCGGCTGATTCGACCAATTACGCCGCCAAGCGACGTTCGCGTCGTCTTCGATTGGGACAGCGCGCTATCGCAATCGTTAACCCGTCGTGTTGAGATTCGTCGCCAACGGTTCAATGTCAAACGTCGCGAGATGGAATTGATCGCGGCGCGATTGAACCGTCGCCCGCAGCTTGACTTTCTCGGCACCTATCGCGTGCGTGGTTTGGGCGATCATTTGATTGGCGATCGCGACAATGGCACACTCGACAACTTGGCCGCCGAAATCACCGGCGGCGATTACCAAGAATGGCAAGCCGGGATGGAATTGAACTTTCCCGTGGGCCTGCGTGCCGCCAGCGCCGCCGTCGCCCACGCGAGACTGAACCTCAGTCGCGAACACGCCGTGCTCAACGAGACTGAACTGCGGATCAGTCATGACTTGGCCGAGTCGGCGCGCCAAATCGCGCTGACGCACAGCTTGCTCGAAACCAACTACAACGGGTTCCTGTCGGATCTGCGCCAGGTCGATGTGCTGCGCCGCCGTTTTCGCGAAGGGCTTGATAACATCAACTTCTTGCTGCAGGCACAGCGGCAAGTCGTCACCAGCGAGGCAAACTTTTACCAAACGCTGGCGAACTACAACCTAGCGATTCGTGATTTTCATCGCCAGAAAGGATCTCTGTTGGCCTACAACGACGTGTCGATGGCCGAGGGTCCATGGTCCGGTGGCGCTTATCGTGACGCATATGAGATTGGCCGCTTCCTGGACACGCGGTCCAATCCGTCGGACGTGCAGCAGCCCGCACCATTGACGATTGGTCCGTTTGATCCGAGTTCGCCGCAAGACACGACGCCGCAAACGTTCAACAGTTCGCCCGCGTTCTTGGAACCGGCAATGATTGAAGGGAACAGTCTATAAAGCCGCGGATACCCACATTTTGGCGGCGGAAAATCGCAGTTCCCATTCCACAGATTCACGTCATGCCGATCATATCGGCGTGGCGCTGCGGAATTAAGTAGACATAGGCCCCCCGGTTAATCAGGGCGCGATTCGCGATGTAGGTTTACTGGTTCGACTGATTTCGAAAACTTTCTCCTACAGCCCGCGCCATGCTCTGTACCGATTTCATTCCCATCAGCGTGGCGACGCTAATGCCCAGCGCGGCAGTGGGATTGGATCTTTTCCAGACCGAAGCGGATAGCGATCGATTGGTGCTGTACCGTGGTGCCGATTTTCCGCTGGCGCCCGTCGACTTGAAGCGATTGCAAGAGCGCGGCGTGACCCGCTTGTTCATCTCGCGCGAATCGCAGGGACGTTACCAAAAGTATCTGCGACGACTAGCCGCCTCACCGGTCGACGACGATCGCGTGCCAATGCAGGCGAAACTTGGGGCGCTCGACGAAGTCGTTCGCGATGTGTTGTCGCGTTCGCTAACCGCCGACGATAGTCGCCAAGTCGCCAGCGCCGCCTCCCAGTTGGGAAAAATTGTGGCGGGCACGGTGACCAGCAAAGCCTTCGCAGCTTCCGATCTGTTTAGCGTGCTGCATCACGACTACACGACCTTCACCCATTCGGCCAACGTCGCTTTTTTCGCGGCCATACTGGCCGACAAACTTGGCTTCTCCACCGAAGATGTATCACAAATCACGACCGGTGGTTTTTTGCATGATCTGGGCAAGCTGGCGATCAGCGAGTCGATTCTGTGCAAACCCGGACGGCTCGATGAAGCCGAATTTCGCGAAATCAAAAAACACCCGCTCGTTGGTTTTCGCCGCTTGGCCAATCGACCCGAACTCAGCTACGGCCAACCGATGATGGTCTACCAACATCACGAGCGAATCGATGGTGGTGGTTATCCGGTGGGATGTGTCGGTGATGATATTCATGTCTGGGCCAAGATCTGCGCGGTTGTCGATGTGTTCGAGGCGCTGACCAGCCAGCGACCCTATCGCCAACCGATGCCCAAACTTAAAGCCCTTGAAGTGCTCGTTCGAGAACGCGGGACCTCATTTGACCCGGAGATATTGGCATGTTGGGAATCAATTATACAGAACGACTTGAAGCGCTGATTGACCGCTTGGACTGGAGCATCGAGCTGCCGCCAAATTGGTCAGGATTCTTCGACGAAACGGGCGAAAGCAGTTCACTCGTGGACGATCAACGTCAAAATCGGCGGATGAAAATTCGCACGTTGGCGGTCATGCACTTGGAACATCGACTGCCCGCGATCCCGCGCCCGGAGTTGCCGCTGGCCGCCTACACACGCGACTTCTCGCGCCGTGGCTGCGGATTCATTGCTCCGGTGCAACTGTTTCCTCAGGAGATGGTGCGATTGATTCTGCCAACGTTCTGGCTGCGGTTGTTGATCGTCCGCGCTCGTCGCGTCGGCAATCACTGCTTCGAGATCGGTACCGAATTGATTGAGCAGAACAAGCCCAGCAACGCCGCGTTCGACGGCATCAACACCTCATTCATAACTGGTTCGCGCGATTGGATGCAGCCGATTGCGTCGCAGAGCATACCGGTCGCGACAATTGCATGATGCGAATCGGCCGACTTGAATCATCGGCCAAGATGACTCGCTGCTCGTCATAAGTCCATGTCCGCCGCTGGATCCAAAGTGCAAACTGCGTTGCGATCGAACGGTAGGGATCGCTCAATAGCACTTCGCCACCAAACGCCAGGTGAGATCGCAAGCATCGATCAAGCTTCGGCCACAGGTCGCGCAAGTAGGTGATGTCGCTGCCCAAAATCAACGGAAACCGATCGCCGGGCAACTGTTCTTCGCCGAAGCGCAAACGTCTTACATGACAACGCGATTCCACGGGCGCAGTGGTCAAGCGAACCAGCAGCAGCGGATCGCAAACTCCATCGGTCAACGTCACGTCGGCACCGCGAAGCGCCGCGGCAAGCCCCGCGCGACCAGTGCCACATCCAAGCTCCAGCACGCGCTGGCCAGCGAGATTCCGCGCTCCCAAAAATTGGTCAATTCCATCAGCGGATCGCCAAGTCGCCGCCCAAAACGGGTCAATCACGCCCGTCTCGCCCGCGTCTTGGCGTTTGCAAGCGTCCAGCAACATGCCATCAGGGTCCGAAGCGGTGGCAATTCGCCATGGCTTACCCGCCACGTCGGTTGACATCCAATGCCAGGCAAATCGTTGCCCAGCGCGAAATGCCAATCGTTGCTGCGTTACATTCGCGGTCATGTGCGATAAATTAACTCGTCAATGTCAGCGAGCGGATCGGCGCTAGCCACGGGTTTCGACCGGGAAATGCCGGGGGTTAGTGCTCGCCCGCTCACCGGACTTAATTTTCAGCTCAAACGTGGCCCTAGTCAATCACGCACTAAACGCCCAAAATGTTCTTCACATGAAAACGCTTCCTCAAATCATTCTGATTCTCGGCCTCGGCGTCGGCCTTGGTTTGCTCGTTCGCGCGCTGAAACCACGGCCAATTGCCGACGAGCCCAACCGCGTCGTCTACACCAACGCAGAGGCAGACGTCGATCCGACCAGCGTCTCCGAAGACGAACCATCCGCTGCACCGGAGGGATGGATGAGCGAGTTTGAGCTGGTCGAGCGTAGCGGCGAAACAGTCACCAGCGAAGAACTCAAGGGTACGCCCTACGTCGTCAGTTTTTTCTTTAGCACCTGTCCCAGTATTTGCATCCAGCAAAACCAAAAGGTGCAAGAGTTGCAATCGATGTTCGCCGGAGGCGGCGTTCGGTTCGTTTCGATCTCCGTTGATCCGGCGACCGACGACCCGGCGACGCTGCGAGAATATGCGGCTCGGTTCGACGCCGACAAAGATCAATGGTTATTCATGACGGGTGATTTAACCTACATCCGCCGCGTCGGTGCGGAAGTGTTTCGATTAGCCGTCGATGAAAAATTTCATACCGAGAAGCTTGTCTTGGTTGGTTCCGACGGTCAGATCGTTGGCTACTACGCTTGGCCCGAGAAGTTGCAGTACGAAAAGCTGAAGCAGGATATCTCGAAACTACTGGAAAAGAAGTCTTGAGCTGGCAATTCCTGGCGGAGAACCTGCCGCACGCAACCGCGTCGTTGAACGCATTGGCGACTGTGCTGCTGGTGATTGGCTTGTACCGCATCAAGCATGGCCAAGTACGCAAACACAAAAACATGATGCTGGCGGCGCTAAGTGTCAGCATGTTGTTTCTGGTGTTATACCTCTTGCACAAGGTCGCGTTGTTCGAGACGACGGGTGCCTTTAACAAGAAATTCCCGCGCGATCCGGCGATTGCGTCCGACGCGGCGCGAGTTACCTATTTCGCTATTCTGTTCACGCATCTGCCACTGGCCATCCTGGTGCCGATTCTAGCGTTGCGGGCCGTCTATCTGGCGATGAAAGGCCGTATCATGGCGCACAAAAAACTTGTCCGCTGGGCATATCCGATCTGGATGTATGTCTCGATCACCGGCGTGTTGGTTTATTTGATGCTCTACCAATTCTACGCTACACCTGCGTAACTTCCTGCTCCGGTGCGTTCAAGCCAATCGCATCGATGGCTTTGAAGTAGAGCGAATAGAACACCGGGATTAAAAGCAGCACCAACCCCGTCGAAAGCACCAGCCCAAACGCCAGACTCGTCGCCATTGGAATCAACAGTTGTGCTTGAAACGATCGCTCGAACAACAGCGGCGTCAACCCGGCGACGGTTGTCATACTGGTCAACATGATTGGCCGAAAACGTCGCTGGCCCGATTCCAGTAGCGCTTCATCCAGCGGAATGCCTTGCTTGACTCGCGTGTTGATGAAGTCAATCAAGACGATTGAATCGTTGACGACAACGCCCGACAAAGCGACCAAGCCAAACATGCTGAACAACGTCAGCGGCAAACCCATCAGAGCATGACCCCAAACCGCACCGATCAATCCGAACGGGATGATTAACAAAATCAAGAATGGTTGCGAGTAGCTTTGGAATTGCAGCACCAACAACACAAACATCGCGATGATCGCGACGCCGAAACCAATCTTGAGGCTGCCGACTGATTCTTGGCTTTGTTCACGCTGGCCTTCCCAGCGAACCGAAACGTCGGGATAAGCTTCGAGTAATTTTGGCATAAAGACGTTTTGCAGTTCATCGGCGATCAGCTCGCCGTTGGCCGTGGTTTCGTCCAAGTCAGCGGAAATGGTGATGCTCCGCAATTGGTCAACGCGATTGATTTCCGAGAAGCCACGACGCGGCGTGACTTCGGCAATCTCGGTGATCGGTCGCTGGACGCCGCGAGAATCGGCAATGCGAATCTCGCGAAAATCGACCAAGCTGCGGCGTTCATCTTCGGGGTAACGCACCATCAATTTGACCTCGTGGCGACCGCGTTGTAGTCGCATCACTTCGGCACCAAAATACGCATTGCGAACCGTTTCGCCCAAATCGGTTTCGGTTACGCCCGTCGCCAACGCATTGTCCTTGACCGCGAACTGGAACTCCCATTTGCCCGGTGCATTGTCATCGGCGATGTCGAAGACGCCAACGAATTGGCCGAGCCGCTCCTTGACCGCTTCAGTTGCGGCCTGCAATTCAGCGATGCTGCCGCTCGGAGCCAGCAATTTGAATTCAATCGCCTTGCCGCCCGGCCCCACGCCGACGGTGCCGAAGGTCAACTTTTCGACGCCGTTAAACTCGCCCGCTTTCTTCCGCCAGCGATCGATGATGACGTCGCTGTGAACATCGCGCAGCTCGGTATCAAACAGCTCGACAAACATTTGGCCGACATGCCCACCGCTGCCGCCGGATTGGGCCGACGCGCCTTGCGTATTGGCAATGCTGCCAACTTCGCGATAGGTCAGCCGCACCGGGCCAATCATGCCCGTGCCTTCGTCGAGATAGGTATCTTCGATGGGAATGCCTTCGCGCACGGCACGCTCCTGGGCCAACTCGCGGCTGACCTGGCGAATCGCCTCTTCCATGCGTTTGGTCGCTGCATCGGTGACGTTCGACGACGTGCCATCGGGAAACGAGATGCTGGCGTGCAACAGATTATTGTCAGTCTTAGGAAACAGAATCGTCGGCACGATACCACCGCGAACCAACCCGATCGTGATCAGAAAAAATGTGATCGAGACCGCAATTGGAACCAGTGGATGGGCAAGTCCGAATCGTAGCATCGGCATATAGAGATCGTTGCACACCCATTCCATTCGCTTCGACGCTCGCTCGCCAAGCCACTGGAGCACGATCCCAAAGGGTCGCAGCGGATAACACAGCACCGACACGAATCGAAAGAAGCCGGTGTGACTATGAGCCAAGTGACAGGGCAACACGAACGTACCTTCGAGCAACGAAATCACCAGCATTGTGATCACGGCGAACGGAATCACGGCCATGAATTTACCCATCACACCGCTGACAAAAAACATTGGCGCAAACGCGATGATCGTCGTTGCCACCGATGCGGCAACGCTGGGCATGACTTCCACCGCACCATCAATCGCAGCCTGCAAACCACGCTTGCCCATTTGGCGATGCGCGTAAATGTTTTCGCCAATTACGATCGCGTCATCGACCACAATTCCAAGGGCCATCAGGAATGAAAACAGGCTGAGCATGTTCAACGTTTGGCCGCCCCAAGCCAAGGCAACTCCGGCACCAATGATCGCAATCGGAATGCCGCAGGCGACCCAGAAAGCCAATCGCATTTCCAGGAACAAAGTCAGCACGATGAACACCAAAACCAAACCTTGCAAACCGTTGGAAATCAGCAGGTTCAATCGTCCGCGAACCTCCTTGCTGGTATCGTCCCAGATGGCGAATCGATAGCCTGCGGGCAAGTCTGTTTTGGCAACATAGCCGCGCACCGCATCAACCATCGCAAGCAAATCTTCGGTCTTGGTGCGTTCGACATTCACGACCATGGCCGCTTGGCCATTGATTTCGCTAATCGTCGCCACGTCCTCGAATTCATCACGAACGCGGCCCAGATCATTGACCGTCAATACCGTGCCGCCGGGCTGGGTAATCAATGGCAACCGCGCAATTTCTTCGCCGATTCGGCCTTTGTTTTTCGCCCGCAATAACACTTCTTGGCCTTCGCCCTTGAGTTGACCACCGGGCACCTCAACGTTCCGTGCGCGAATGATCGCGGCGACTTGTTCGAGCGACAAACCGTAATTTCGCAGCGTCGATTCCGAGATTTCAACATCGATTTGATAAGGCCGCCCACCCATCACCGAAGCGGATGAAATCGATTTCAACTGCAACAATTCGTCACGCACATTCTCGGCTACTTCACGCAATCGCAACTCCGCTTCAATGTCACCGCTTTGGTAATCCGGACCGATAATGCCAACACGAATTGCCGCATTACGGAACGTGATTTGTTGCACCTGGGGATCTTCAGCACGCACCGGGAAGGTCGGTATCCGGTTGACTTCGCGATCGATCGCGGACAACACCTTTTGAACGTCCTTGACATCCGAACGCAGTTCCATGAGCACGTAGCCAATGCTTTCGCGCGCGATCGAGGTTACTTTTTTGATGCCGTCGAGCGAGCGAACGGCTTCTTCGATCTTTTGGCAAATGCCTTCCTCGACATCCTCCGGTGTAGCGCCTGGGTATGGCACCGTGACCATGACGACCTCGAGCTCGAACGCCGGAAACGTTTCACGCCGCATGGTCCACAACGACAACCCGCCCATCACCAACAAGGCAATCATCAGAACATTCATTCCCGGCGCGTTGCCGATTGCCCAAGCGATGAGATTTTTCATATTGCGAGTTCCATGTTTGGATCGAGCGAAAAAATTGTAGAACGGTTGTCCCCAACCGTTCATGAACGCCCAAACGGTTGGGGACAACCGTTCTACAATCGCCTTACCCGACCACTAGTCACTTACTTACCGATTGCAGTGTCGCCGCAGGCACGCGGACGGGAAATTCCACGTCGCCGAAATCGCCCAGCGGCGTTACCACGACCCAGGGTCCGCCGTCACTTGAATCGGCCGCCGGCGCGACCATTTGCGACGCGTCACAAATCCAGTATCGACGATCACTCGTTTCATCATCCGCCATTGGCAACCACAATGAATCGACGGGCACAATATCTCGCCGCACCAACACCTTGCCCGCAACCCACTTGGCTGGATCGAATTCGTCGGGCTGGGTCTCTGGTTCCGTTGCCGGCTTATCACCCTTCGGATCAAGCGGCGTGACTGGCTTTTCAAGCACGCTGGGATCGGCAACGAATTGCCAAACGCGATTGCCCGGCTGCATTGCCAATGATGGAATCGCGAACAGCGGTGTCTGCGGCTTGATCAACAATCGAACGCTGACAAACATGCCACGAACCAACGGCGACGGCGAACCGACCATCGCTGAGGCGTCGCCATTCGCAGCACCAGACGCGGAATCCGCATTTTGGCCGCGCGGTCGATCGACGACGATCACCACCGGCACCGTGCGACTTTGCGGGTCCAGCCCGATGCCGTTGTAGCGCAGCAGCGTGCCGTTCCATTGGTGGTTCGGGCCGCTCATCCCGGCGACCTCAAATTCAACGACTGCGGGCGTCGGCGGCAACGAATAGCCGCGTTTGTCCGCGGTCTCCCCGGCCGCAAGCGACTCGCTGGATTCGCGTGCTTGATCGAGCACCCAGTGCAATTGATCCATTCTCAAATTGACCGCGATCTCGGCCTTGGTGACATCTTCGAGCGTCACCACGGGACTGCCACGCTGGATGAATGTGTTCAATTCAGCGTTCTCTTCGATCACGATTCCATCGATCGGGCTGAAGATCTTGGTGCGCTTCAAGTTTGTCTCGGCACCACGCAGTTCGGTCGCCGCCAGCCGCTCGGTCGCTTCGAGCTTGCTGCGCCGGGCGGACATCAGGTCGAGTTGGTTTTCAAAGCTGATGCGATTTTGGTTTGCCGTCAGCACCGCTTTTTTCGCCTTATCGACTTCACCCTGACTGGCGAAACCTCCTGGCAGCGATTCCAACCGTTTGACCTCGCGTTCTTGCAACACAACATCCTCACCCGCTATTTTTACCATTCGCCGCGCGTTGGCCATTTCTTGGTCAACTTCTTTGAGCGCTTCGTAATCTTGTTCGCGCATGCGAGTCAAACGATCGACTTCTTGTTGGTAGTCGATGTCGTCAATGTCGAACATCCAGTCACCCTGTTTGACAAAACTGCCCGCCTCGCACGCCGCCGACTTGCGAACGATCTGGCCTGAGACTTCGGCGGCTAAACGAACTTCGCGAAACGGCACGACGATACCGTCGACGCGAAGCTCAAGCGGTTTGTCGATCTCGCTGAGCATCATCACGCGCGAAACGTCGGCGGATGCTAATCGCTTCATTCGCCCGGCAAGTGATTCATCGTCGGCGGGTCGTGATTTGGGTTGAACCGATCCGAGTGCGAAAATGACGCCGGCACCCGCCAACAAAATTGCGATGGGAATCACGACATTGAACAGCACCGATCGCGACATCGTCGTTGCCCGCGCCGTTGACGAATGATCGACCGTCGACGAATCATTGACCAACGGCTGGGTAACCGTGGTTTGCGACAGGCCTTGGTCCGGGGTCGCCGGAGCGTAAGGTTTAGCGGGTGATATCGAGTGCATCTTCAATCGTCTTTGAATGTTCCAGGGCAAGAGCGTTTTCCGCCGCAGCGATGATCACGCCGCTGATGTGGCGGGCCAGCGACGCGACATCAAACGATGACGCCCGCCGCGACTCAGGGATCAATTGGCGAACGACTCCCGCGCCAACTCGGTAATACAGGCATTGTCCGACGACGGACAGCGCCAATTTTTCTAACAGGTCTTCGCTGGTGCCCGCCGGACAAAGCTCCGCCAGCACGCGTTTGAGATTTTCGAATGTCGGTCGAAACGATTCTTCAACCATTTCCACAAACACCGCCGTCGGTTGGTTCATCTCGCGCATCATCAATTGCGATTCCCATCCCCGATCATCGCCGGACAACATTTGCGTCAACATCATTTTGACGTGCAAATGCAGGCGGTCACGCGGCGACAGATCCGGTGGCAACTCGACCACATGCGCCGCCTGACAACGTCTCCGGATCATGCGGATCACCTCGCGGTACAAGCCGAACTTGTCGCCGAAGTGGTAGCCGACGGCGGCGATATTGACGCCAGCCTCGCGGCAGATCTCGCGAACCGTCGCACGATCGAATCCGTGCTTGGCAAACACGGGACCGGCGGCGGCCACCAATCGCACCTTCGCATCGTCCTCGCGAACGGGAACGTCAGGTGCGGATGCTGCCGCGATGCTCAACGGTTGCGATTCGGATGAAGCGGTCACAAGGGGCGATCTGACGCAGTGCGGTTGAACGGGAAAGCCGGGAGGGGTTTTAAACGCATGTTTTAAACATTCGTTTAAATCGTTCCTATGTCAACCCCACTGCGTCAATGTGACCGCTGTGGTGTAACGAATTGGGGAGTCAATCCGTTGAATCAAACCACCGAACTAGCGCAATTCGCGGCCTGGCGCTTCCGCCGCACGGGCCACTCGAACCATCGAATCACCAGCCGACCGTAACGACCGGGCCAGCCGTTCCAGCGTCGCGGCGGCGGTGTCCATGGCCGTCGCAATCGCCTCGGCGCGGGCGACTTCGTTGGTCTCAGCGGGCTGCGCGATCGCACCGCTGAGCAACTGAGGCATTTGAAGAGTAGCGCTGGCGATTCCCACGTCGGCCAATTGCCTGGAATTTGGCGGCAGGTTCGCTGACTGCATACTCTCCACCGGGCAACACACAGATTCCGCGCCAAATTCCACCACGCTGGAAGTCGCGATTCTCGGTGCATCGGCCTCAATCCCGGCCCTTACCAACAACTTCTCACCGGCGCTCTGCGGCATCGCAGCTACGGCGACTTCGTTCGCAGCGGCAGCGATTCGTCGCTGGTTCGCTTGTTCGGCCTGGGCGGCCAGCGCCGTCGCGGCCTGAACCAGGTTGTCCCAAACGCGGGCGAGCGTGCTTTGCCACTGCTCGACGCTGGGCATTGGCTTGGCCGTCTTGACCGTCACGCTGGGCAACACTTCCTCGTGCCACAACGGACCATGACCCAAGCAATCCATCGGAGCCAATCCGTCGCGGCTGCCATTGTAACGCGAACCAATGTGCTGGAACGACGGGATCTCGATCGGATACATCCGCAGCGCGATTTGGTCGGCGCGGGTTAAATCGTACGAAGCGAATCCTTCGCCAATGGTCACAATGATCGGTGACGATCCGGTCAGCGATGCTCGTTGCGGCGTGACCGAAACGTCCAGCGGTTCTTCCTTGGCTAGGTCGGCGAGGTCTTGGGCAGTGACCTGGGGACGAAACACCGACAACAACGGTTCGGCCGATGCCCATCCACAGTAATCATCGCTGAAGATCCAATAATCCAGCGGCTGGTCGTCGCGTAAGACGTTCTTGCTTACGACAGGTTGCTGTGTCCGCTCAACACCATCATGTGCGATGCCGATTGATGAGGTGACAAGTGAGCTACTGAAAAGAACCGCAGCCAGAGCACGGCGAGCATTGGACTTCATTGAGTCATATAGCGAGCGTAACGCAATTTTCATGGTCGTGAGTCCTTTTGACGACGCGAAGGCTTACGAGCGTTGAGGCCAATCAACGCGAGCCAGTGGCGTGGTGTCAATGCTATCGGGATGGGCGGGAATGCCATACGTATCGGCGACTTTGAGGCTTTGGGACTTCTTACCGGTCAAGAAATCATTGCCTGCTAGGAAAGCCGTTCCGATCACAACGGCTCGAACGATCGCAAGAATTCAACCCGCATCGAGTGGTCTAGCGCAGCTTGGTTCTCATCGTAGAACGGTTGTCTCCAACCGTTTGGGAACGCACAAACGGTTGGGGAAAACCGTTCTACTATTTATAGAGCGTCATCAATCACCCTGATCGCTACCGCTCGATGGATCGCCGAGCCTGACGCCATTCTACGAGCTCGTTTGTACGCGAAACTACAACAAGTTCGGGCGTGAAATGGCAATGAGTTTCGGCGGAACCTCGAACCCCAATTTCGTAGCGTCCAAAAACACCGAGGGTTTGGCAAGTGACTTTGGCATTCAACGCAAAGCTGTCACCCAAGAATTAAACTCGCTGATCGATAGTGTCAGCGAATCGCTGCCACTCACCGCCGCAGAATATGCGAACAGCTTCGGTGATTCCTCAGTACTCCAGCGCTTACCAATTGTCGCGCGTAAGCCGGTCTGCCGATTACGATCGCAGTTGAAATAAGCAAACCGCGATTGAAATAAGTTGCTGAGGCTTCCAGCCGCAGCGCTGCGGCGAACCCCCCAGCCACACATCCTAAGTTGTCACGGGCACTGTCGCAGGGCGGCTGACTGGTTCGGTTTGCCGCAGCATCGCCTCGGCTCGCGCGATCAAATCATGCGACGAATCAAACGCCGAATCTCCCCCCCCATTTGCTCCCGCAGCAAACTCGGCCTGGCAATGTTGACACGCCACTTGCTGGCCCAATAGTCGTGTGTGGACTTGCAAGCGGCGACCGCAGGTAGGGCAAGATTGAGTGAAATGCAGCGGCATGATTAGGTCCCAACTTTCGTGGGTAGAATTCAGTAACGAGGGCTTGATCATAAACGTTGTCGCCCCTCAAGGCAAGGTTATTTACCGCTATGCAAGCAATGAAGGTTTCGAGAGAAAGCTAATTCTGTACCGGAGAACAGGAACTTTGTTCAGGTTCGCGCAGGGCGTCTCGGAACATGCGTCAATTGCCACAAAAGCGTCATTTTCTGAGAAAAAATTCTTTGCCAGGGCCAAAGAATGTTGGCAGACAATGCACAATCTATTAGCAGAGGGCGAAGATCCCGTCCAGTTATTCAGCATTTAAGGCTGGGGTGGCGTTTTTTCGCCAAATGGCAATTGCTGGTCAAAACGATTGTCGCGACCAGGCATCCAGCAACCAACTTCATTTGCCAACGCAAACCGACGCCGCTTTAGTCGCCTTTGGTCCCTAGCCGATCCAACGACAAGATGGATTCAAACTCATTGTCTGGAGCACGGTGATGGATCGCAGGTTATCAGCCCGATTGGCCAAGGGTTTTCGCACGGTCGCCTGCTTGGTGGTGGCCGCACCGTGTCTCGCGGTTTCGCCCGCCGCGGCACATTTTCCAAATTACGCCAACATGCCGGTTCATCCCCGCGTCGACGTGATCCCACCGCTGGGCAATCGATTGCCCTCGTACCGCCGCACCTACAATCGACCGACCTACGTCGGCGGCCGCATCGCCTACTTGATCGCGCCGTCGAGCCAAGAGGCGATGAGTTGGCACCGGTCGGACCATCGTGGATACTACGAGAACCATTCGCCGCGCCGCGAGGATTTGTATTTCTATCCCAAGCCTTGGGAAGTGCTGACCGTCGGGCCGCGCGTGCCGGTTGATGCCAACGCTGAGTCGGTTGACTCCGGTTCCTACGCTCCTCGACGCCAAAGCGACTACGATGCCGGTTCCCTCCAACTTGCACCCGCCATCGAAATGGTTCCCGCACCGCAGCGATAACTCCGGCGGCGATCCGCAACCGGCACGCCCACGCGTGCTGGTTCACGTTGGACTGTGTGCGGTTACGTTTGTGTTTTTGGTTGTGTGGCTATTTGCATCACCAACCAAACGGTCGCGCAAATCGATTCCGCCGCGCGACGCAGTCTCGGCCGTGGTTTTCGCTGGCGATGACACGCTTGTCCGCAGCGAGTTTTTCACCAATCGTGTCTTGGCGGATTTACAGTCGACCGACGAGTCGAACCACGAGGCCGCGGCGCGCTGCATAGCGCGAATCGAACAGAACTTCCAATCGTATCGCGACCACGTCGATGATTTTGTCGGCGAGGTGACCGGCCTGAAGTCGCGTTTCGGAATTCTCCGCCGCATGCCTGGTGATTGGTGGACTGAAGACGGACGCATCGGCCAATACGTCACCGAGAAGTTTGAGCGGCACTTGTTTTCCGAGGCCAAGTTGACGCAGGACTTATCGGCGGCGTTGCAGGGCTTTCGCGATGAAGTTCGGGCCAACGAGCGGGGCCTGTTGGTTCGCACTCGCGCGGCCGTGGCCGAGTCCGATCTGCCGCCGCTCCGGTTCGCTGACGACGAAGCATTTTTCACGGCGGTCAGTAACCAGATTCGCGAATTGGCCAACACCGAAGCGCAATCCAGCGTTGCCGACGGGATCAAAGTGTTGCTCGTATCCGAAGTTGCGGGAACCGCAGCCGGTGCGATTGCCGCGCGGTTGGTTTCCAGCTTGGCAGCATCGGCGGCGGTGACCGCAGCGACAACCGGCGGCACGACAGCCGGTGGCGCG
>JBGSVE010000079.1:0-27209 GCA_041753075.1 Pirellulaceae bacterium | reverse complement strand
ACCGTCGCCAGGACGCGCTCGCTGGTCTCGCCGCTGAACCTGGCAACGACGTTGGCCGAGCGGATTGCCGCGACGGCGAAGTCGGCTTGGCCATCACCATTGAAGTCGTCGACGGCGATCGAGATCGGACCATTGCCGGCGCTCAGTTCGCGGACAACGCGATTCTCGATCACATAGATTGCACCTTGATCTTCGTTCGTGCCGACTGCGGCGACGGCAATGATCGGTGCTTGCGATCCAACAGGTTGCCAAGCCGCAATCGCGCGGGGACGGCGATCAAGCGTGATTGGTTCAGCCGCCGTGAATCCAAGCGTGCCACCGCCATTGAGCAAGACGCTAACGTCGTTGCCAAGTTCATTGACGACCAGAATGTCGTTGTCGCCATCACCATTAAGATCAGTCGTGGCGACGGCACGAGATAGGCTTCCAGTGATCAGAGGGACCCGTGTGACGCCGATGTCAGGAACTTGCGCGAAGCAAGCCGGTGGGTTCTCGACAACGACATTGACCGTCTGGCCGACAAGGTTGGCCAACCCCGTGAATCGGTACGTCCCGGCTGAGTCGGTGGTGGTTTGAGTTTCACCTGACGAGAGAATGCGGTCGCCGTTTTGGTCCAGGAACACGCGCACACCGGAGATAAATTCATCTGGATCAATCGTGCCATTACCGTTGGTATCACACGACACATGGCCGGTCAGGTCGGCGCCGGCGTTACCCACGATGGTCGACAAAATCGTCGTGTTGTTATTAAAAACGGCGTCGAGCTGGCTCGATGAAACGCTGGCCTGGACCGTTACCACGGCGTTGACGCTAGGCGCGATGATTGACAGATTAACAACGACTTGCGATCCCGTAGGCAGGTCACCGATGTCGACGGAAACTCCGCCGCCGCTGGATACAATCGTTCCCTGGGTCGTGGTCGCCGACACGACCGTCGATCCCAACGGCAACGAGTTAACGAATTGCGTGTTGGTCGAGGTATTGGGACCGTTGTTGACAACCGTGAATGCGTAATCAATTGCTCCGCCTGAAGGAATCATCGGTGCGCTGGTGGTTCCGGTGACCGCCAAGTCCGCTTGACCGATTCCAAAACTGTTACCGCGCAGCAACACCGCCGAGTCCAGTATCGCGTCACTAACGTCCGCGATCGCCAACTTCAATCGATAAGTGCGGCCCGGCGATAACAAGCCCGTGTTGGCTTCGAGTGTTGTCGTAAAGCCATCAAACTGCGTTTGAAAAGGAGCTTGTATGGCACCGCTGCTGTCAAAGCGATCGTTGTCATTGAAGAACGATTGATTGATGCCTAGATTGACGTTGTTGATCGCCACCGGCGTCGAGCTACCTGGAATCGTCGCGATGTTAACGCCATCCAGGAAGAAGCCGAACACATCGTTAAACTGGCTGCCGACAAACTCGTTGTACTCTTCCGAGGCAAAGACGTACTCGAAGCTCAATTGTGTCTCGAACGGCACTTCGAAATCGAACTCTAACACCGACGCGTCGTTGGTCCTGACCGTCGTCGAACCGCTGGCAAGCAATTGAGCCAAGTCGGAATCACCGGCGCTGTTGAATGCAAAGTCGGCACCCGAAGCGTTGTTCGGCCCCAGCGCTCGACCGACGAAGCCGGTTGACAATATGATCCCGCGATCGACTGGCAAACCTTCCGATGCACCACCGGCGAAGAATCCGGCGGCACCGTCGGCACCGGTCAAAACGGCGTTGCTAATGATCACTCGTGAATCGCCTAGCAAGGATGCGGCAAGTGCCTCCGCATCAACAACCTCAATTGTGACCTGACCAGGTGTCGCGGCAACAAGTCCATCGGCATCGCTGAGTTGGTAACGGAATTGATCGTTGCCAAAGAACTTCGCCGGCGGCGTATAGGTCAATTGGGTTCCGACCAGGGTGATCGTTCCGCCGGCAGCAGTCGTTGCGGTTGTTCCGGGAGAAGCAAACGGAACAATGAGCAAGAGCGACAACGAGCTGAGCGGTTCATTGGCGGCTCCGGCGGAGTCATTTGCCAGCAGCGTACTGACGTCAAATTGCACCACGTTGCCGGGTTGTCCAGCAACGCGATCATCGACCGCGACGGGGCGATCGTTGACCGACGAAATACTGATCGATACCGTACCCAGATCGGTGACACCGTCTGCCGTGGCCGAATAAACGATTGTCAGCGGCGTGGTCGTGAAGTCGTCGGCGGCGGGAACATAGGTCAACGTCGAACCCACCAACGTCGCGGTGCCGCGGGCCGGTGGTGTCAAGATTGAGATCGTCGGCAACTGGGTGCTGCCGGTGACGGTCACCAACGGTGCCAGATTGAGCGATTGTTCGACACCGTCTTCAACAAACGTAAGTGGTGCATCGGCGGCGACGACGGTCGTGCTGCTGGCCGCGACCAAGGCAAACGCCAGATCGGTGTTGATCAATTCACCAGCAGCCGGCGGTGTGCTGGCGAATGGTCGCAAGTTCTCGCCGGATTGAACCGTAATCGGCCTGCTCGCTGGGCCACTTGCCATGAAACCACTGGGCGGAGTAACCGTTACGATGTACGAGCCAGGTCGCGCGATAAAGCTGACACCCTGTGCCGGATCCGAAATCGTCATCGTCTGGGGATCGAGTCCCGCATCGGTCGAGAGCGTGACGATTGTGCCCACCAGGGCCGCGTTGCGAACATCGTCGGTGTTGCCAGGAATTCCATCGGGACCCGGCCCAGCAACGGTGCCATCGCCGTCCACATCATTGAACGGATAAACAACAATCGAACCAAGTCGAGCATTACCAATCGCCAACGCATTGACGACCGTGCTTCCCATGCCATCGTCTTGCGATGGATCGACAAACGTTTCGCTGTCGCCGATCGTCAAGGCGACGGGCACGGGCGTGGTCGCAAAGCGAACTGGCGGCGCGGTGGTTAACAGGTAGCCGAACGTGACTGAGGAAATTGCGTTAATGTCCGCGGCCGCGATACCGAACATAGTCGGCAAGGTACGGAATGGGTTCGAGAAGATACCTAACGCTTGCGATGTCGAGGCTGGTAAATTGACGTTCAGACGTGCAACCGAAAATTCAGCAGGGTCAAATGGATGGGTAAACGTATCGGTGCCCGCAGGCAAAACGGTGTCACTGCGTCCGAAGTAGACGAAGGAACTATCGGCACCCGATACCGAAACAGGCAGGTCTGTCGTCGATTCAATATTCGCGAACCAATCCTCATCAATGTTTGGCATCAACGGCTCATTGTTGCGGGCCGTGAATGTGAACTCGACCCATTGCTGGTTGCTGCTGACGCGAACAATCCGCTCGGTGACGACAATCTGGTCATCGTCAATGTTATCCACATGGCCGTCGAAGCTAATTGATTCTTCGTAGGGTCCAGTGGCGCTGATCCCGCGAGCCTGTGCGGTCAGCACGGTGATCGGTGCCTCGCTGACCGTGTAGTCACCAGCCGGTAGCGCATCAAAGCGATATCGGCCAGCGGTATCGGTGGTCGTTACCAGGGTTGTGAATTGGCCCGAGTTGAACGCATCGCCGGTCAAGACAATCGATACACCGGAGAGCGTTGGGTCGGCCCCCGCTTCGTTGTCGCCGTCGGCATTGCGATCATCGAACTTGATGCCTTTGACGGTCGAGAAACCGCCGACGGTAAAGCCAAAGTCAAGTCGATCGTTGGTATTGGTCGAGGATCCAGCCGCGCTTGGCTCATCCCCGCTCGTCAATGAGATGGCACCTGACACGACGCCGAACCCGACGATGAATGTTCCATTGTCATCGTTGTCGACGTTGTCATCGGGATCGGGCGTGGGATCGTTACCGTCGCTGGAGATGAATCCATAGAGCGCACCGCCAAGTGCGAAGTTCGGCAGATCGATGCGAATCAGGTAGTCGCCTTCGCCAAGACCGGTGAACAAATAGTTGCCGGCTGAATCAGTCAAAGTCGAACCAACAAGATTGTCATTGGCGTCGATCATGCCGTTCAAATTGACGTCAGCAAATAACGCGACCACGACATTACGTATCCCCGATTCGGTCGTTGGGTCAAATAATCCATCGTTGTCGATGTCTTCAAAAATGCGGTCCCCCAGCGATAGGTTTACGGCCGCCACATCGTCATCAAGAATCGTCACCAAACCGATATCGCTGCTGGTGAACATGATCGGTGGCAACGGTGTGTTGCCGCTGGGTGTTGGATTGAGCAAGCGAACGCGAAACGTTTCGGTTGGCTCGGTCACCGCATCATTGATGACGGGAACAGTAAATGTAATCGTCTCGCCAGCGTTGCCTGTAAACGACAGAAAGTCATTGGTCAGCGTGTAATCACTCGGCTGTGTCGCGGTGTCGTCGAAAGTTTGATAGTCGACACGAAACCCGCCGGGGATTTGGCTGCTGCTGCGAACCGTCACCGAGACACTGCCGGCGAATTCGTTGACTGTCACATCGATGACGTCGAGAGTTGTGCTGAAGGCTTGTTCGCCTTCGAATGAACCGATGTCGTTGACGCTTGTGCCATCGCCATTGCCATCACCGGGACGGGCAAAGCCGCGCGCGTCGGTTGCCAGCGGAGCACTGGCACCGGCGTCAATCGCTGGACTTCCGGTTAACAGTGCGCGCGTGCGCACGTCAGTCAACGCACCATTGTCCGCCAACGGACCAAGCAGCGGATCAACGCCAATCAAATCGGTCGTCGCGGCGAAACTCGCTGAACTGTCGGAAACAAGATTAAAGCCTTGGCTGGACAATTGGCCCGACCCGCCGGAAACAAAATTGAATCGTGGGTCAGTCCCGAGGGGATCGGCAATGATGGACGATAGGAATCGGCTGACCGATCCGTTGACCGCAACGTTGCTACCGTTTGTCGCGGCGCTGTTCGATGCGATCGTCGTGAACTCGACGCTGCCGGTTAACGTTGGGATTGCGCTGGAGTAGGCGAGTCCACCGCCGTTGCCACCGGAAACGTTGTCGCTAATCGTGCTGTTGGAAATTGCGTAGCCAACATCGATCAGCGCCAGTCCGCCGCCGTCGCCGCTGGCGCTGTTGTTGTCGATCGTTGAACGCGTTAGGGTCAGCGATGGATTGTTGCTGAAGCCGATCATGCCGATACCGCCACCCCGTCCGCCGGTCGTCGAATTCCCCGTGATCGTCGTTTCAATGATGCGTGCATCCGCATCGGCGATACCAATTCCACCGGCTTCAGCGAGGCTGATGTTATTGCCAACGAATGAATTCATGATCACCAATTCGACGCGACCAACGGTATTGCCCATCAGGTTGTCTTGGGCGAACCCAATGCCACCGGCACCCGCCGACGTGCTGGTCGTTTGGTTGCCCTGGATCGTCGAGTTGGTGATCGTGACGTTGGCATTGGCTGCACCGATGCCGGCGGCCAACGGAGCGCGGTTGTCGATAATGGATGAGTCCATGATGAACACTGTCGGCGGACTTAGCGCCGTCGCACCGCGGGCGATCGTAATGCCACCGCCACCAAGATCAAATTCGGTGGCACCGGGAGGCACCGCTGCGGTAGTCGAATTGCCCTGGAACAAGGTGTTGCGCAGCGTCGCGCTGGTCACAATCGAGATCCCGCCACCGCCGTCGACCGCGCGGTTGTTGCCAAACACGGTGCCATCGATCAGTGCGTTGTCGATTTCCAGAATTTCTAGCCCGCCACCAGAGTTGCCGACGATATTGGCGTTGTAGTTACCGCCGGTCTGAGTGAAATCGCCGACACCCCGTACAAAAGCACCGCCGCCGCTTTGGAGCGTCTGGTTGTCAAAAAAATCGACGTTCGTCAGCGATACTGCGGCACCCGCTCCGGCACCGTCGACAAACAACCCGCCGCCACCGTTGGGTGCACTGGGACTCAAGTTGGCCGAGAATAATGTGTCGGAAATTGTGACTTGGTAACTCGCGAAGTTGCCTGCCCAGATGCCGCCACCATCAAGCCCGGCGGTGTTGTCTTCAATCATTGAATTGCGAATCACCAACGTCCCATTGGCGAACATGGCAATGCCACCGCCGGCCCCGAAGGCACTGTTGTTGCGAATCGTCGATTGTTGCACGTCCAAGTTTCCGCCGGTGCTGATTCCACCACCATCACCATCACCAAACGCACCGGTCGACGAGTCGGCTTCATTGTTTTGGACAACAACGCTGACCAGTTGCAAATTCGTCCCCGCCGCCGCGTCGATGCCCGCACCGCCGCTGCCGTCGGTCACCAATCCGTTTTGAATCGTGACACCGCTGAACATCACGCTGATCGGCGCTCCGGTGGGGATGATTTGGAAAACGCGGTCGAGCATGTTGCCGTCAATCGTTGTCGCGGCAGGGTTGGTGATCGATCCAACGATGATCAGGCTGTCGGTGATGTCGAGATCGCCCTCTTGCGCATCGGTTGCCCCGCTGGGGGAACCATTGGCAATTGTCAACCCATAGGTTCCCGGCGTGAGCTGGATCGTGTCCTCGCCCGGCAACGCGTTGGCCGCGATGATCGCGCTGCGCAGCGAGCAATCCGAACCGCCACTCATAACGTCGGGAACGCAAACGCCGGTTGCGGTGTCCGCCTCGGTGTCGACAAAAAAGGTCGCCAAGACGCGGCGGGATTCCAATTGCTCGAACAACAGGCCGCGTTTGCGACGCTTGGACAATTGCGGTCCGCGCGAAACTGGCGATTTGGATTGGAAAGACGGTCTAGATTTAGACGAGAAAACCATAACGAGCACTTCGCACAGTGGGGCCGGGGCTAGTTGTAACAACCAACAACGTCAAGAATGGGGGGTTGGACCGGCTTTCGATACTAGTTACGACTTGGAACTGTTGCAACAATCATCGCAAAGGTTCCCTCATCGATTACGATGGAGGCGGTCTGTAAAACCATCCAAATAGTCCGCAAAGGCAGAACAACCGACTGTGCATAAGCTAAGGGTCACGGTTTTCGAGGACGATCGCGAACTATGGTCCGGCGATGTCGTACCACCGCTGGAGATTGGTCGTCAGCAAGAATCCGACCCGTCGGCGATGGAGTTGCAGAACCAAGTTACCTACCGCCGGCTGGTAATGGCCCCGGTGGCTGCGCGAGGAATTCCGCGGCAAGCGATCCGCATCGAGTCGCCAACGCGGGACCAATTGCGAATAATCAACGTCCACACGCGTTTATCGTTTGGAATTGGTGACAACGGCGACGTCTTGCCGCCGGGTGAACATTACCCGACAAACCAACCCGTTCGCGTCGTTTTGCCCGAGCGGCGTGCCATTCAAGTTGCGATCATCGATGAGTCGATGTCGCTCAGCGCCTCGTCTTTGTCCGGCAGCAACCAGCCGAATTTTCGCACAATCGCGATTGGGGCGCACGTTCTTGATGGCGCGTCGCCGGCGAAATTGCGCAAGGTTCTCGACGGCGACGTCGGCGAAATTCGTGGTCGCGCGGCAGTCGATTTGGTTCGTTCGGCGCTCGAAGTCGTTCGCCAAGCGGCGGGCTCGGATGGCTTTTTTGAATCCGCCTGCAGCGCCGCCGCCGCGATGATTGACCTCGATCGCGTGATGGTCCTGTTGTACGAAGGTGGCCAATGGCGACCCCGCGCCGTTCAATACGCCGACCCTGACAACGAAGTTGATGAAGCCGATCTGAAATACAGCGATAGCTTAATTTCATGCGTGCTGCGAACTGGCAAAACGGTGATCTACGATCCCAACAACTATATGCACAGCGCCGGTTCGTCGCTCATGATGCTCGAACGCGCCGTCGCGTCGCCGATCGCCGATGAAAATGGCAAACCCGTTGGCGTGCTGTACGGCGATCGCGAACTTGGCGGTGCGGCCGGCGGAATGCCCATCGGCGAGTTGGAAGCGGCGCTGTTGGAAGTCTTGGCCGGTGCCGTGTCGTCCGGCTTGGCAAGACAACGCGAAGAGCAACGCCGTGCTTCATTGACTCAATTCTTTTCACCACGGATCGCCGAACAACTTGAAAACAATCAAAACCTGCTATCGGGTCAAGATGCCGAGGTCAGCGTTTTGTTTTGCGACATTCGTGGCTTCAGCGGTGTTGCTGAACGCGTTGGCCCCCAACGCACGATCGAGTGGATCAACGATGTGTTGACCGAGTTGAGCTTGTGCGTGATGCGGCACGACGGCGTGTTGGTCGATTACATCGGCGACGAATTGATGGCGATGTGGGGCGCGCCCGGTGAGCAACTTGACCACGCCGAGCGCGCCTGTTTGGCGGCCTGTGAAATGCTTAACCAAACCGAACCACTGAGAAAACGTTGGAGTGAAGTGACGCCCGACGGTTTCGGCTTTGGCATCGGGATCAATACCGGCATGGCGCGAGTCGGAAATACCGGCTCGAAGATCAAATTCAAATATGGACCGCTGGGCAACGTGGTCAATGTCGCCAGTCGTGTTCAAGGCGTGACCAAGCAAGTCGGTGTCCGCTCGTTGGTCACCGCGTCAACCGCCGCCGCAATCACGGGCAAGCCGTTTGACCTCCGCCGGATTGCCACCGTCGGAGTTGTCGGAATCCAAGAACCGATTGGCCTGTTTCAACTCGGTCACCAGGAAGTCGCTAACTGGCGAGTCATGCGTGACAAGTATCAGGCGGCTTTAGCCGAATTTGAACGTGCTGACTATTCCGGTGCGGCTCGATTGCTCGCCACGCTGGTGCATGATTTTCCCGATGACCAACCGAGCCTGATTTTGCTTGGCCGCGTCGTCGAAGCCTTGACCGACAAGTCAAAACCCGCCGATCCGGTGTGGCGACTGCGTAGCAAGTAGGAGACTTGGCCCTTCGTCCCGATTTAAAATCGGGGTCTGCAACGTGAGCGGATCGGCGCTTGCCGACGATTCCGTGCTGCGGCGGAGGCCGGTGGCTAGCGCCATTCCGCTCACCATCCTAGAATTAAGTCGGCAATCTGGGAAGTCTTGGCAAGGAATTGCGATTATTCGTGTCGTATCGGTTCTGCAGCGTTTTATCGACGTGATCAGCTTAACGGTCGATACCCACCAGGTGACGATGTCAACCGATCCGTCCCTGTTCGCCTTCGAAACGCACCGGAATCAAGGAGTGATCCATGCTTAAGTCGACTGTCGTTAAGTCATTAACGCTGAGCTTTTCGATCGCCGCTTTGGCGATGGTTTGCGGTGCCCAAGAATTGCAATACGAAAGCGACGGACAGTATTTCGATGACGACCAGCACGCCGGCGAAGCTCCTTACGGCGAGCTGGAAGTGAGTGAACTTCCGCTGGCAAAGCCCGCCCATTGCAACTGTCAAGAATCATGTTCGGGCGTTAACCGTGATCCCGGCTATCCGCCCAAGCCGAAGTACGATCGTCCTGGTGATATCGACGAAGGTGATTGCCCATCGAAGCGCTATCGCATGGATGATTGCGAGCGGAGCGGTGACCCACGCTGTGTTTACAAATGGGCTGCGCCGTCGATCACCGAAAAATACAGCGCCTGGTACGTCGGCGGCGGTTCATTCTTTCGTGGCCGTGGTCGGACCGCCGAAGAAGGCACCTGGGGCCTGGACTATGACGGAGCGTTTGGCCATGCTCGAACTTGGCTTAACTACACCTGCGGCAAACACCAGGGCGGCGAGGGTGCCTACGAAACCGATCACGTGCCGCTAAAGAAAAAGCTGGCACACGAATAGTTGAATTTGTAGAACCATTGAGACAATGATTCTACGATGTCAGTCTTGCCCGCCGCCGAACATGCTGTCCAACGTCTCGTTGGACTTCGGAGGTGACTGGGCATCGGGCTTGGCCGGTCGAGCTGGCTCGCTCGCCGCACCCGACCCACCGCTCAACAGTGGGAAACTTTCTTCCAGCGCCGACGGTGCGTCGGCCAACGCTTGCATCGCCTCGGGTCGCAGATTGACTTCCGAATCTTGGAAAATACGGAAGCCCGTTCCAGCAGGAATCAAGTGACCCAGGATGACGTTCTCCTTCAAACCGACCAACTTATCGACTTTGCCGGCCAGAGCCGCTTCGGTCAACACCTTGGTCGTTTCTTGGAATGAGGCCGCACTGATAAAGCTGTTCGACTGGACCGCTGCCTTGGTAATACCAAGAAGCTGAGTGCTTGCCGTTGCCAGCTTCGGCTTCTTGCCCTTCCCCGGAGTGCCGCCCAACGCCTCGACCTCGGCATTGCGTTGCTCGAAGGTTTCCTTGGGTACAATGATGCCTTCGGCCAACTCCGTATCACCAGGGTTGACAACCTTGATGCAACCGGACAACTCCATGTTCGAGCGACGGAACTCGAAGCGGTCCATCACCAAACCGGGCAACATGTTGGTATCACCGGCATTCTCGATTTTCACCTTGCGTAACATTCTCGCAATGATGACTTCGCAATGCTTGTCGTTGATTTCCACGCGTTGGGCACGGTAAACCTGCTGAATTTCATGCAGCAAATACTGCTGGACGGCTTCTTCACCGGAAACGCGCAGGATATCGTGCGGCACCAACGGACCGAAGACCAGTGCCTGGCCCGCTTTGACGATGTCCCCGGTGTGAACCAAGAATCGCTTGCCCGCCGGAACCAAGTGTTCGCGTTCGATGCCTGATTCGCTGCGGACGATGATCGTTCGCTTACCGCGTTTGCGTTCGCTGAGCAATTCGACGGCACCATCGACTTCGGCAATGACCGCCGGGTCCTTTGGCTTCCGCGCTTCGAAGATTTCGGTTACCCGTGGCAAACCGCCAGTGATGTCCGACACACCGCCGGTTTCACGAGGCGTTTCGGCAATCACCGTACCGGGAATAACCTCGTCGCCATCCTTAACTTGGATCGACGCACGTTCGGGCAGGTATTGGACTTCGACCGTCTTGCCACTTTCGTCGACCAACACAATCTGCGGGTGCAATTCACCCTTGTGCTCGACGATCAACATCCGAATGTTACCGCTGGGCTCGCGTTCTTGGCGCATCGTTTCACCTTCGACGATGTCTTCAAAGCGAACCTTACCGGCGACTTCGGCCAAAATCGGAATCGAGTACGGGTTCCAGTCACACAAGGTTTGGCCATCGACGACCTTGTCACCTTCGGCAACCATCAACCGCGCGCCCGTCGGGATCTCGTAAGTCTCGATTTCGCGACCACGGTCGTCGACCAAGCTGATTTCACCATTGCGGTTGAGCACAACGTCGTACCCTTCCTTGTTCTTGACGTTCCGCATGCGGGTCAAGCGAACGGTACCGCCCTTCTTGCACTTGATATCGCTTTCTTCGACCTGCTTCGACACGCTGCCACCGAAGTGGAACGTTCGCATCGTAAGCTGCGTACCGGGTTCACCGATACTTTGTGCGGCGATGATCCCAACGGCCATGCCTTCTTCGACGAGCGCTCCGGTCGACATGTCCATGCCGTAGCAATTGCGGCAAACGCCAAGCGGTGCATCGCAGGTCATCGGCGAACGAACTTGGATCTTTTCCAACCCGAGCGTTTCGATTTTGCGAGCGATATCCGGAGTGATCATCTGGTTCTCGGCAACGATCATTTCGTCACGGAACGGATCGACGATCGACTGGCGGCTGACGCGACCATTGATCGAATCAATCAAACGGACTTCTACCTTTTCGCCGCGATAGACAACACCCTTGGTCACACCCTGGGTTGTACCGCAATCATTCAACGTGACCACAACGTTCTGGGCCACGTCAGCGAGTTTTCGCGTCAAGTAACCGCTGTCCGCCGTCTTGAGCGCCGTATCGGCCAAGCCCTTTCGCGCACCGTGGGTACTGGAGAAATACTCGAGCACCGACAAACCTTCGCGGAAGTTAGCCTTGATTGGCGTTTCGATGATTTCGCCAGTTGGCTTGGCCATCAAACCACGCATCCCGGCGAGCTGGCGGATCTGCTCGATACCACCTCGAGCACCCGAGTGCGCCATCAAGAACACGGGGTTCACGTACCAACCGCCATCGCGAACATCGTTCTCCATCGCCGTCATCATGTCGGTCGTGATCGAATTCCGTGCGGCGGTCCAGACGTCAAGCACAAGTTGATAACGCTCGCCACCGCTCATCAGGCCGCGGTCAGCGTTCTTCTTCAACTTCATCACTTCCTTTTCGGCTTCCTTGATGTAGTGAGCCTTCGTATCGGGAGTCACCAAATCATCGGTCGCGAACGACAGACCGCTGCGAGTCGATTCACGGAAGCCCAACTGCATCATGTCGTCAAGCAGGTTGATCGTCGCCTTGCGGCCCAGACGTTGGTAACAATCGCTAATGACGCTCGCCAAGTCCGGTGAGCGCATGGGATAGTTGTAGTAGTCCAAACCGTCGGGCAACATCATGTTAAAGCGATTGCGGCCCGGCGTCGTATCGATGATCGCGCCGTAGTCGTGTTGGCCTTGGTCGTTCTTGAGCTTCTGGTGCTTGGGCAAACGCAGCCGAATCTTGGCATGCAAATCGACGACCCCTTGGTTGTACGCCAAGTCCAACTCGTCGTCGTTCGCGAACACCATGCCCTCGCCCTTGCGACCGGGCAATTCGACAGTGATGTAGTAGCAACCCATCACGACGTCCTGCGACGGACTCATGATCGGCTTGCCGTTGCTCGGCGCAAACACATTGTTGGTACTCATCATTAACGTGTGTGCTTCGACTTGGGCTTCGATCGAAAGCGGCAAGTGGACGGCCATTTGGTCACCGTCGAAGTCGGCGTTGAACCCTTTGCAAACCAGCGGATGCAAGTGGATCGCGTTGCCTTCGACCAGCGTTGGCTCAAACGCCTGAATACCCATGCGGTGCAACGTCGGAGCACGATTCAAGAGCACGGGGTGATTCTTGATGACTTGCTCGAGGATATCCCACACCTCTTCGTCTTTTCGTTCGAGCATCTTCTTGGCGGACTTGATCGTGTCGGCGTGACCAAGTTCCTTCAATCGCCGAATGATGAACGGTTGGTATAATTCCAATGCGATCTTCTTTGGCAAACCGCATTGATGCAAACGCAGCCGCGGGCCGACCACGATCACGCTTCGCGCCGAGTAATCGACGCGCTTGCCAAGCAAGTTTTCGCGGAAACGACCTTGCTTGCCCTTGATCATGTCGGTCAACGACTTCAGCGGTCGGTTGCTCGATCCCAACACCGGTCGCTTGCAACGGTTATTGTCAAACAACGCGTCGACCGATTGCTGCAACATCCGCTTTTCATTGCGAATGATGACTTCGGGAGCGTTCAAATCGACGAGCTTGCGCAAGCGATTGTTGCGGTTGATGATGCGGCGATATAGATCGTTCAACTCGCTGGTCGCGAAATTTCCGCTGTCCAACAACACCAGCGGACGCAGGTCCGGCGGAATCACAGGTATAATGTCCAACACCATCCACTCGGGACGATTGTCACTGTCACGAATTGACTCGACAATCTTCAGTCGATTGATCAGATCCTTCTTTTTTTGCTTGCTGCCCGTTTCGTGCAATTCAATTCGCAACTGCTCGCTGAGCTTGACCAAGTCCAATCGGTTCAGCAGCTTGCGAACCGCTTCGGCGCCCATGTCGGCCTCGAACGCGCCTTCGCCGTACTGCGTCCGCGCGGCGCGATACTCTTCTTCGGTCAACAATTGTCGTTCTTCGAGTTCCGTGGTGCCCGGCTCGATGACAACATAGTCTTGGAAGTAAATTACCTTTTCCAGGCTACTGGTCTTCATGTCCAACAAGTTGCCAAGCCGCGATGGCATCGCTTTGAAGAACCAGATGTGAACGATCGGCGCGGCCAACTCGATGTGGCCCATGCGCTTGCGACGGACGCGGCTGTGCGTAACCTTGACGCCGCAGCGGTCGCAGATCATGCCCTTGTATTTCATGCCGCGGTACTTGCCGCAGGCGCATTCCCAATCCTTCTCAGGACCAAAGATGCGCTCGCAGAACAAACCGTCTTTCTCAGGCCGGTAGGTACGATAATTGATCGTCTCGGGTTTCTTTACCTCGCCAAAAGACCAACTCTTGATGTCTTGAGGGCGGGCCAGCGAGATTTTGACCGAGGCATAGTCGTTGATACGGTCGTAGTTGCTGTTTTCGCTAGTCGACATAATTGGCAATCCTGATTATGAACGCGAGGCGGTGGTTCGCGGTTGGGTCCGTCGGCGCTGACAAACGGACAGGGGGGAATGGGTTGCGATTCAATATTCGGGTCATTTCTACGGCGGGCGGATTTGTCCAAGGGGTTTCCAAGGTCCGCCGCCAAATCGTCTGGCCGATCGTTAGATCGGGCGTTTTTCGAGCTGCATATTCAATCCCAATCCACGGATTTCGTTGGTCAATACGTCGAAGCTTGCCGGTGTGCCAGCCTCCAACGTGTTTTCGCCCTTGACCATCGACTCGTAAATCTTGGTGCGGCCTTCGACGTCGTCGCTCTTGACGGTCAACAACTCCTGCAGAATGTAAGCGGCACCATACGCCTCCAGCGCCCAGACTTCCATTTCGCCAAATCGTTGGCCACCGAAGCGTGCTTTGCCGCCGAGTGGTTGTTGAGTAATAAGCGAATAGGGCCCGGTGCTGCGTGCATGGACCTTGTCGTCGACCAAGTGGTGCAACTTCAACATGTAGATATAACCCACCGTCGTTTCTTGCTCCATCGGCTCACCGGTGCGACCATCGATCAAACGAATCTTGCCGTGGCTGGGCAAACCCGCTTCGGCCAACGCTGCGTTGATGTCCTCTTCGGTAGCACCATTGAACACCGGCGTAACAGCTTGGAATCCAAGCTTGGCACCAGCCCAACCAAGGTGCGTTTCCAAAATCTGGCCGACGTTCATACGGCTGGGAACGCCCAACGGATTGAGCATGATCTGCAGCGGTGTCCCATCGGGCAGGAACGGCATGTCGGCAACCGGCAAAATCTTGGCGATCACACCCTTGTTACCGTGACGACCGGCCATCTTGTCACCAACGCTAATCGCACGTTTGGTCGCGATATACACCTTGACCATCTGCAACACGCCGCTGCGCAGTTCATCACCGCGCTTCATGCTGTTCAGCTTGCGGTCACGAGCATCGATCGCGCGTTCGACGTTATCCCACTGGGCCTTGTAAACCTTCTCGCCTTCTTTGCGTTTTTCGGCGTCTTTGACTTGGTCAAGAATGTGATCAAGCCGGAAGTTGCTGGCGCGCTCGGCGACATACTTGGGATCTTGGCCATCGGCAAGCGGGCCGCCTTCGATATCCTTCAGCTTCGTGCCCATCGCGGTTTCCATGTCGCGAACAAACGATTCGAATGTCGTCGCGATTTCGGCATTGCCATCGACTTCGGCTTGCTTCAATTCTTTCTCGAAAATCTTTCGCTCGTCCTCGGTCAAACTCATCCGGCGCGAGAACTTCTGCGTATCGATCACGATGCCTTCAATCCCCGAGGGGACTTCGAGCGAATCGTTCTTCACGTCTTCACCGGCGCGACCGAAAATCGCGTGCAACAGTTTTTCTTCCGGTGTCAACTCGGTTTTGCTCTTGGGGCTGACCTTGCCGACCAACACGTCGCCAGGGCGAACGTAAGTACCGACTTGGACAATGCCGCTTTCGTCAAGCGAAGCCAAGGCCTTTTCCGAGACGTTGGGAATGTCGCGAGTGAACTCTTCGCGACCAAGTTTGGTTTCGCGAATCTCGACATCAAAGTCTTCGATGTGAATCGACGTGAGCGCGTCGGAGTGGACCAGTTCTTCGCTCAGGATGATCGCGTCTTCGTAGTTGTACCCGTCGAACGACATGAAACCGACCAACAGATTTCGGCCCAGTGCCAATTCGCCGTTGACCGTCGCGGCACCGTCGGCAATCACTTGGCCCTTTTCCACCTTGTCGCCGATCTTGATGATCGGTTTTTGGTTTTGGCAGGTGCGTTCGTTCAGTCCCGTGTACTTCTTCAAATCGTAGTGGTCGCTGCCGACTTCGATGCGAGATGAATCGACGTAGGTGACCTTGCCGGCGCGACGGGCACGAATCACCATCGCGCTGTTCCGTGCGACTTCGACTTCCATCCCCGTGGCCACGATCGGTGGTTCGGGAACGAGCAACGGCACCGCTTGGCGCTGCATGTTGCTACCCATCAAAGCACGGTTGGCGTCGTCATGCTCCAAGAACGGGATCAACCCCGCCGAAACACCGACCATTTGGCTCGGCGCAACGTCCATGTAACCGACTTCGGACGGTTGAACGATCATAAAGTCGCTGCGGAACCGCGCGATCATATTCGGACCGGCCACGAGCGCACCGTCCTTGATCGCCGTGTCCGCCGGAGCTACGTACGCCGCGTTTTCTTCGTCAGCACGCAACCAAACGACTTCGTCCGTGACTTTGCCATCGGCAATCTTGCGATAAGGCGTCACCAAAAATCCGTACTCGTCAACGCCCGCATACAACGCCAGCGAGCTGATCAAACCGATGTTGCTACCTTCGGGTGTTTCGATCGGACAAATACGCCCGTAGTGCGAAATGTGAACGTCGCGAACTTCAAAACCCGCTCGCTTACGATTCAAACCACCAGGGCCCAATGCTGACAATCGCCGCTCGTGAGCCAATTGGCTCAACGGATTCGTTTGGTCAACGACCTGCGACAGCTCGCCACGACCGAAGAAATAATCAATCGCCGCCGAAACACTCTTGGGGTTAATCAGTGATCGCGGCGTCATGTCTTCGACATCCTTAACGCTCATGCGTTCTTGGACCGTGCGGCGCAACTTCAAGAAGCCCTTGCGCAACTCTTCGCTGGCAAGTTCGTCGATCGTACGCAGGCGGCGATTGCCCAGGTGATCAATGTCATCGATCTCGGCTCCGCTCTTTGGATCGAACAAGTTCATGACATAGCGAATCGAAGCGACGATGTCCTCGGGACGCAGCGTCATCACCGACTCGTCAATCTCTTGGCCCAGCTTTCGGTTCAAACGGAAACGACCGACTCGACCAAGCCGATAACGGTTGGCGTCATAGAACTTTTCATTGAACAGAATCTTCGCCTTCTCAAGCTGCGGCGGATTGCCCGGGCGCAGTCGCTGGTAGATTCTTAGCAGCGCCTCCTCGTGACTGCTGGTGTTGTCATCGGCCAACGCATTGAAAATCAACGGCACCTTGGGTGCGTCGATCACTTCGAGCGACTTCACACCGGATGTGGAAATTGCTTCGGCGGCGTCCTTGCTGATCCGGTGACCGGCTTCAATCAAGATTTCCCCAGCGCGTTCGCTCTTGGACGGATAGACAACGTCGTCCACCGAGATCTTGCCTTCAAGCTGGACCGCTGATTTGCCACCGGCGATCTTGACCGTTTCCTTGTCATAAAACGCCGACAACAGATCGGCATTCGTCGACAACTTTGGGTCCATCGCGCGCAGCAACGTCATCGCACTGAATTTACCGCTCTGATCGATCCGCACCGTCAACGAATCTTTTTTCGTGACGTTAATTTCGATCCAACTGCCGCGTTCGGGAATCACGCGGCAACTGGGCAGCTTGCGATCGCTGGTGCCGTCTTGTTCGAGCACAAAATCAAGACCTGGACTGCGGTGCAATTGCGACACCACGACGCGCTCGGCACCATTGATGATGAACTCGCCACCGCCCATCATGATCGGCAAATCGCCAAGGTAGACTTCTTCTTCGACCGGCTGCTCGCGGTTCAGTCGCAACCAAATTCGCATTGGCCGACCATATGTCAAACGCAATTGACGACACTCGTTAGGAGTAAACCGCGGCTTACCCAATTCGTAGCGGATATATTCGAGCGTCGTGGTGCCGTCATAGCTGCTGATCGGAAAAATCTCGCGCAGCACTGATTCGAGGCCTTGATCGGCACGCTTGGTCGACGCGACATCTTCCTGCAAAAACGCTGCGTACGACCGAGTTTGCAACTCCGTCAAATCCGGTAGCTTGAAGGAATCGTCATCCGAACCAAAACGACGAATGACACTGGTTTCGAGGCGACGCTTGCTGGTAGTAGCCATCTTGCTAGAACGCTCCGTCAAGGACCAAGGTGAAGACTGGCGAATGTCGATGTGGGAAAAATCAATTCACCTTGACTTCAGCTTGTCCTTTCGCCAAAAGGGACGCACCAAAGCAAAGCGGCTGACGCTAAGGCGCGGACGCCAAGCGCAAAAATGAACAGCAACGACCCCAACCTCTTCCGCGATCGTTTAAACGTCGCGAAAATCGGGGGCGCACAAACAGCCGTGTGCAGCGTGAGAGTTGTATCAAAGCACTAAGTAGCGATGCGGGCGAAGAACCGGCGAGAAATTAACATAATTATCCCGGCCAGAAAACCCCAATTAAGAGGTTTTGGCCTGAATTTCGCTCTATTGCATCCGTGCTCTTTAAACGAACCCGCGCGAAAGGATCTCTTTCGCGCGGCGTTTACTTAAAATCGAGCGTAAAAAACCCCGAATTACTTGACTTCGACCGTTCCGCCAGCCGCCTCGACTTCGGCCTTGACCTTGGCCGCATCTTCCTTGCTGACAGCTTCTTTGAGCTTCGCAGGACAGCTTTCCACCATCTTCTTGGCGTCCATCAACGATGCGCCGGTCAAGTTCTTGACAACCTTCACAACGTCGAGCTTCTTTTCGCCGAAGCCGGTCAAGATCACATCGAACTCGGTTTGCTCGACCGCAGCCGCAGGGCCATCGCCACCGCCGGCGGGAGCCATCATCACAGCGCCACCGGAAGCTGGCTCGATTCCGTATTCTTCCTTCAGGTAGTCGCTCAATTCCTTGGCTTGCTTCAGCGTCATGCCAGCGATCTTATCGCCCATTGACTTGCAATCGGCACTGAATTCGATGGTTGCAGATTCAGACATTTTCAAAATTCCTTCAAAACAGAGACGTGGTTTAATTTAATGGGAACAGGGTACGGACGGACCAGCGAAAAAAAATTAGAACGACTACTCCTCCTCACCCTTCTGCTTGATCTGGCTGAGCAGCTTGGCACCGGGACCAATAAGCGCACCGGAAAGTTTGGCTCCGGGGCTAAGAATCTGGCCAACCAATATCGAAATTTGCTCTTCACGGCTGGGCCAATTGCTGACCGCCTTGAGCTCATCGGCGCTCAGTCGTTCGCCGTCAAGAACACCGCCTTCGGCCTTGAACTTGGCGTACTTGCCGGAATCCTTGTCAAGTTTGACGAGCTCCTTGACCAGCGCGACAAAATCGGTCGAGCCCCAGCACAGGGCAACCGGACCGGTCGCACCTTCGAACATCGGTGACAGCGTCGTGCCGTCAGCGGCTCGGCGACCGAGCGAATTTTTGACTACCAACATGTGGATGTCTTTTTCGCCCAATTGACCACGCAACGCGTTGGTGGTGTTCGCGTCCATTCCGGACGTCGTCACCATCACCGCGTCGCTGATTCCGGCCAATCGATTGGCGATATCTCGCGTGACTAATTGTTTAACAAATTTGCTCATTCAAATGCTCCGATTCGCCGGCGGCGAAACATGATCAATCCACCACAAAAATCAATCTCCGCAAGCTACACAATCACGCGCACACTGGGGCTCATCGTCCCACAGATCGCAATTCCGCGAACGTACGTGCCCTTGACCGTCTGGGGCTTGATGTTCTGGACAAAGTTAATGAACGCTTGGATGTTTTCGCTCAGCTTATTAGCGTCGAAGCTCAGCTTGCCGACCATCGCATGAACGTTGCCGCCCTTGTCGTTGCGGAACTCAACCTTACCAGCCTTATATTCACCAACGACTCTGGCGACGTCCGGTGTCACCGTTCCAGCACGCGGGCTGGGCATCAGGCCACGCGGACCCAACACACGACCCAGCGGACCGACCAAGCCCATCATGTCAGGCGCGGCGATGCAGACATCGAAGTCGGTCCAGCCGTCGCGAATTTTCTTGGCCAAATCGTCGCCACCGACCTCGTCGGCACCGGCGGCCGTTGCGGCGGCGGCGGCATCTCCCTTGGCAAAGACAATGACTCGCTGTTGCTTGCCGATTCCATGGGGCAACACGAGGCTGCCACGAATGATTTGATCTGCTTGGTTTGCGTCAACGCCCAAACGCATATGAATTTCAACCGTTTGGTCAAACTTCGTCGTGTTGAACTTCTTCAACTCGACGACCGCCTCACCCAGCGGCAAGGTTGTCTGCGGTTGTTGTGCGATATCTTTACGAAAACGCTTCGACTTCTTGCCCATTCGGCAAAGACCTTTCAGTTTTAGGTGGTCGTCGAAATCACCAGTCCCGTGATCGATTCGCTTGTCGTGAAACAAAATTTCACCAAAACAATTGCAAAATCGGCGGCGGCAATTTCTCCCACTAGCCCAACGATTCAGCACGAGCCATGACATTCATGTCCCGCGTGAGCAATTGAAGGTGACGCAAAGCCAGCATCTCGTCAACTCCAATTAAGGCAAATCGAGAAAAATTGTGGAACGGTTGTCCCCAACCGTTCACGGGTTTCCCAAACGATTGGCACAATCGTTTTACGATGTCGGCATTAGAACGTCTGCCGCTCGTCTTGCTCGTCATCGCCTTCGTTGCGGGCAATTTGCGGGGCCAGCGCGATGTCGCTGGACTTGCCGACGGCGATCGCTATCCAGCCATCGCGAAGTTCGGCCTGGGTAATGGCCAAGCCTTCCATCGACCGATGTTCGGTCCAGGCCTGAGGAACCAGTGGAAGCGTTTGTTCGGAGGAGAACACCTTGTTGAAAATCGCCCGCACCGGCAAACGTTCACGCAGCGACATCGACGGCCCACTGATTCGCAAGTGTCCCTCGCGCGCCAAGCGAACCGACATGCCATCAACGACTGGTCGGTAGCCGGCGCGAACGATGAAGCGGCGTAAATCGACATTGCGATCTTGGTTCAATCGCATCACTCGCAACGTAATCCATAAGATTTCGTTTTCGATCTCGATGGTAATCGGACGTGTGGCCGCGAACTGGATCGATGTTGATTCCGCCAGTTCCTCTTTGCCGTCACTTTTGCCTTCACTGCCCGCCGAGTTTTCGATCGCAAACAACTCTTTGATCTGCTGCGTCAACGCCGCGATCGTTTGCGGTTGGCCCGACGGCAGAATCGTTTCCAGCGTGTTGTTGAACACCGATTGATGAACCTGCACGCTCATCAAACTGGCCAGCGGTGCTCGCGGTCGAGGTGAAAATGCTGCCAATTGCCAATCGCCGGCAACCCGATATCGCGCCGACAATCGCGAATCCGTTGTTTTCATATCAACGACCAACGGGTTCAGCTTCAACGTCCCCAGCGGACCGGTCAACCGCCGCGCCAGCATGTCCGCGGCCTCGTCCAATTGTTCGCTGACTCGCGTTTCAACCTGCTCGCTAACGCCATCGCGAATCTTGCTCTTCTGAATCCGCTGAGCGACCGGAGCCATTGATTCATAACGACTCATCGCCAATTCGCGAACCAGCAAACTGACCAATGGAATCGTATCAAAATCGGTTTCGACGTTGCGAACCCGCGTCCGCGAGTTGACAGCCACATCGGTTGAACCGGCGGCGGCCCCATCGGGCGTAATCTCCAGCGGTGTGGACGACGAGAACGTCGCTTGCGATTGGCTGCGAATCAGAACCGGCCACTGACGACTCGCTGCACCGGTGCTGACGTTGCCATTATTTTCCAACAACATTTTCCACGAGCGATCACTGGGAACCAACCGCAGCGAAATGTCGCTGTGGGCCACGCTGGTCCCTCGCACGTCGGCACCAAGAATCCGATCGCGAACCGGCTGGACTTGTGCATCAACATCGGGAATCATCCGCGAGATCAATTCGCTGGTGATCGCCACGCGGATGTTTGCGTTGCGGTAATAGGTGTTGAGCGAATCGGCGATTTGATTCGCTTCGCGTGATTCGGCGAAGCGCAACGTCTGTACCGCTGAGGCCACATCGATGCCGCCCAGATCGATCGCATCGGTCTCCTGGCGTTCGATTTGGACCAACAGCGCTGCATAGTCCAGCGGCATCGCCGCCCAACGACGCAGCGCGAGCGCCAGATTGCGTACGCTCGCACGTTCCAACCAACTCTTCTGGCCTGCGTTCAATCGATGCCAAGTGATTCGAGACAAAAATCGTTGGGCTGCAACTCGACGGGCCGTCGCATCGGTGCCTTGGTTCGTCGCTGCCAAATCATCGAGGATCAAAAATTGGACCCAGCCTTCGGAATCGTCGCTGGTACGAGCATCTTCGCGAACCATTTCAATCAACGACTGGGTCTCGTAAACGTTCATCGCCAACTCGTCAGAATCTGCCGCCAGATCACCGACTCGCTCGACCGTGCCCTGAGTCGTCCGCCACACCGAATTCCATACAGCCATGCGACGTTCCAATCCGTGCGACGCCTGCAGCAACCGAATTTGCAACTCGCGATCGCTCATTTCTTCAGCCGCATCGCGTCCCACATCAGCCAACCGCTGCAGCGACGCGAGCAACTCACCCGCTTCCGGCGATGAAATTGACTGCAATGTCGTCAAGCGTTGCAGGTAATACTTGGTTTCCGACTGCCAATCATCAAAGTCGAACCGAGCCGCGCGTGACGAAGCGAAACGCGTCATCCCCTTCGCCGCCGCAACTCGCGCGACGGTATCGAGATCACGAATCAATTGCGGCGTCTCCGGCCATCCACCGCCGATTCCGTGAGCGTGGCGGTGTGCGTCGGCAACTCGTTTGGCCCCGTCGCGAACGTCGTCGCCGACGTGAACGCCAGACGAAGCTGCGGACTCTTCCGTCGTGAAAAATTCGATCTCTTCGCTGGGGATCACCTGCGACACCAACGACCCCGACGCCAGCGGTGCGCGATCCAGGCCAGCCAATTCTTCCTCAATCATCCGCTGCGGCGCAAGCAAGCGAATCTCGGCGATCGGCCAAACCACCGATTCCGATTGCGACCGCAGCGCGTGCGGCGAGAAAAAGCTGCGCGGAGCCGTGGCAACATCGACACTTGGGCGCGCATCGGCAAACGTTCCAACTGCACCCTGTGATGCGGCCTGGTTCTGATCGGCGAGCGTTCGCGGTGCCGACTGGACGGGCGCATGCGAATGGCGATTATGGGTTTGTCGAGCGATGTGCGGCCACCGAGCGGTGACTCCTCGCGTCCAATCGTCTCCGCCTGGCAACCAGCTACCAATCGTCGCAGCAAAACCCTGGCTATTCCACCATTTCGCAACGGGCGGAGGGACAATGCCGCGTCCGGGCCCGATCGAGATCAGCAATAAAATAACGCAGACGCTGGCAAACAGCGGCCAGTAGAGTACCTTCAAACGAGCTTTGCGTCGCATCGCGGTCGTCCATGCGTAGAGCGGGAGGCGGCACCGAAACAACCGGCGTCACTGGTACATCGGGACGCACGCCGCTTGGCAATCAAGCCGCTTCTCGAAGTCGTTACGACCCGACCCTGGGACCAACACCATCAAGCCGCAAACCTTGACTGACCCTCCTAATTCCACACAAAACCCACCGCCTGGGCCGCTGCGGGTTCTCCTGATGATTGCCTCGCTGGACGGCGGCGGCAGCGAACGACAAACACTGCTGTTGCTTCGCCATCTGGATCGCCGGCGATTCGCCCCCGAACTTTACGTCCTTCGCCGCGGCGGTGCGTTGTACGACCAAATTCCAACCGACGTGCCGGTCCACAGCTTCGACGACCAACCGCCACGGCGAGGGTTGGCAATACCCGGCCAAGTTTATCGTGCCCAAATCGCCGATCTACGCCGATTGATCGTCGAACGAAATATCGATGTTGTTTACGATCGCACGTTCCACATGACGCTGATAGCCGGCCCCGCGACGGCGGCTAGCACTGTGCCGCGAGTATCGACGATTGTCAGCCCACCAAGCCAAGCGGTGCCGTTGAACGCGGGGCGATTCCTGCGCATCAAACGGCGTCGATTGGCTAGTGCTTATGTTCAGTCGGCGAAAGTGATCGGCGTCAGCCACAGCGTCGTTGCCGATGCGCGGCGATATTATGGCCTCAATGCAGCGCAGATCACCTGCGTCCCCAATCCCGTTGACGCTGGCGAACTGCTGGGCGTCGTCGACCCATCAGGACCGCCAAACGACCGCTACACGATTGTCTGTGTCGGGCGGATGACGATCGAAAAGGGCCAGGAAACGTTGGTCCGGGCGATTGCGCTGCTACGCGAGCTTCATCCGGAATTTAGCCTGCCAAAAGTCTGGCTGGTCGGCGACGGGCCGTTGCGACCGAGATTGGAACAATTTGTCGGCGAACTGAAACTCGGCTGCGATATCGATTTCGTTGGCCATGCGCTGCAGCCAGCCTGTTTGATCGCTCAAGCCGACGCACTCTGTTTGCCGTCGTTGTTCGAAGGCTTTCCCAACGTGATGCTCGAAGCGATGGCGCTGGGCACGCCGGTGATCGCCAACTCGATCGACGTCGTCAAGTCGCTCGGCCGCGTCGCACCGCCAGGTCCCGATCGCGGACGCGATTATGCATTGACCTACAACGGCACGGCCGAGGAATTGGCGACCAAGATCCGGCGGCTGTGGCTCAATCCAACCGCCACCCGATCACGCACCATCGCCGCGCGGAATCTAGCATTGCGAGTTCACGCGATTGAAGCGATCGTTCCGCGGATCGAGCAGATCCTAGAATCGGCGCACAAGTCTTACACGACGCCCCGCGACGTGAGGTCACCGGGATAATGCATGGCAGCCGAGCGTTTTAGAAAATCATCCGTATATCGCCAGGTTCGCTTAGCAGGCGGGCGCTAGCCCGCAGCATTACCCGATCGGCACCAGCGGCTAGCGCCGATCCGCTCACAAACCAAACGAAGTTTTCTTACATCACCGAGAAATAATTCTCAACCGCGAAATCGAAATACTCATTCTTCAATTCGATCGGTAAATTATTATACAAGCAATAATTCTTTACCTGCAGCAACAAGTCGCGCGGTTGGCAATTGCGAAACGGTCGATTGACCGGCAAATAATGTTGTTTGATCACATAATCAATCGCTTCGGCATTGTAGGGAATCTTAGTAACCTTACACATGATCTCGAACAACTTACGAAAGTCTGACTCAGGCGGATTGAAGACTTCGATTTTATAGGGAATTCGCCGCAAGAACGCGTCGTCAACCAAATCCTTTGGCTCGAGATTGGTGCTGAAAATAACTAATTGGTCGAAAGGCACCTGGATTTTTTTGCCACTGGACATATTCAAAAAATCATAACGCTTTTCCAATGGGATGATCCAACGATTGAGCAATTGATCCACACTCATTTTTTGGCGACCGAAGTCGTCGATCACCAGCGTGCCACAATTGCTCTTTAGCTGCAGCGGTGCTTCGCTGATGTTGCTCTCGCGACTGCACTGGACCTCGAGCATCTCCATCGTTAATTCACCACCGGCGATCAGCGTCGGGCGTTTGATTCGCACCCAACGTTTGTCATAGCCGTTGACATCCAGCAGTCCGGAGCTGGCATCGGGCATGGCAATTTCGTGGTTCATCGGGTCGAAAACCCGCATAATGTCACCGTCAATTTCCATCGAGCGGGGAATCCAGATGTATTTGCCGAAAGCGCTGGTGATCCGCTCGGCGATACTGGTCTTGCCGTTGCCGGGGTAGCCGAACAAGAACATGCCGCGACCGCTGTTTACCGCTGGGCCGAGTTTTTCGAGCATCTTGGGATTGATCAGCAAGTCCGAAAATGCCCGCAACAGGTCGTCGCGTTTGGGATGCTGGCCCTCGACGCTCTGCAGTTTGACGCTCGCCATGTAGTCCTTCAGCCGAACCGGACAGGCGCCAAAATACGAGCAATCCGCTATGTGCGTACGGGCCAGCGCACGACCGCTTTCGGTCAACACGTAAACGTAGTCGTTTGTCGCGGTGCCCGATCGGTAAGCAACGAATTGCTCCATTTTCAAACGGGTCAACACAGGCTCGACCATCCGAAACGGCAACTTCAATTGGTCAGCGACGGTGCGGCCCTCGCATTCGCCGACGTTTTGCATGAATCGTAGCGCAATCGCTTCAATGACCGATTCTCGGATTCCGCAATTGCCGACCGTGTCGGGCTCCGGTGGTCGCCATGGCTCGTCGCGCGACGGTTTGTAGGGTCCTGTGGCCGGTGTCGCAGCGGTCGGCTGAGCGACTCGCGGACCAGCCGCCGCTGGATTCTGCACTGCGGGATTTTGTGCGGCTGGATGCTGTGCCGTCGGCGGGGCCGCGTGCGCGGCCGCAGTGGCCGTTGGCGGACTTGCGACGGGTTCAGGGCCAATGCCGCCCAGCGGCGACTTGCCGCCGCCCAATCCGTGGATGCGGGCAATGAGCGCATCAAGCTGATTTTCGGCTCGATTAGCGGGCGAATCTTCGGTTGCCGAGCTGGGGGATTGGTTCAAGGTAAATGCCCGTCCGTGGTGCAGTAGGGAAACGATCACGAGCCGCCTTCGTCGAACATCGGCAATTGCGGCGACGATCGATCAATCAAATGCGCCGATTGTGTCGATTTTCCGGATTGGCAGCCTGTGGTTTGCTGGCGAAACCTGCGTGCAAAAAGATTTTATGAAAAACGAGCGAACAAGGGGTTGCGGTTGGCTGGCTGCATCGATATCTTCCCCACCTCGCTGACGCCAACTCGATCGCAAGAAACGGTGACGCGGAGCGAACCTGAATTAGAAAAATGTTTCTAGACGCTTGACGAACAGAAACAAATTCCTGATACTGCGTGACCCGAGACAACGCTAACGCGTAGTCAAAGGAAACAAACTGATCTTTGACAATTTGGTGATGAATTTTTCTGCTATGCGTAAGTGTGAGATCGCTATTTAAAAAATGGCGAATCGCTGGGGTGCGTTTAACCGAGCACCACAGAGGCAGTATCAACCATCGGTTTTAATCGTGTTCATGACCGGGGCTCGCTGAAGTAAGCAATTACTCTGGTGAAAACCGTCAAAGCATATAAAATTGAAGGGTTTGATCCTGGCTCAGAATGAACGTTGGCGGCGTGGATTAGGCATGCAAGTCGTGCGAGAATCGCCTTCGGGTGAGGACAGCGGCGAAAGGGAGAGTAACGGGTGGTTACATACCCTCAGGCTCGGGATAGCGTCGGGAAACTGACGGTAATACCGAATAATATCTTTGGATCAAAGGTGTGATTCCGCCTGGGGATTGGACCGCTTTCTATTAGCTTGTTGGCGGGGTAATGGCCCACCAAGGCTTAGATGGATACCGGGTGTGAGAGCATGGCCCGGCTCACTGGGACTGAGACACTGCCCAGACACCTACGGGTGGCTGCAGTCGAGAATC
>JBGSVE010000078.1:0-5104 GCA_041753075.1 Pirellulaceae bacterium | reverse complement strand
AACTGGGGGGAGAGGGGGCAGGAAGGGACCTAATGATTGAATGTGAACTCCGTACTTGCCAACACACTCCAAAAGGCGTCTTCAATGGCCGTTCGGCGGTCCTCTTTGTACTCTGACATCACGCTCACTAGTCGTGATTTCTCTTCCGCAGTGGGTGTTCTGGACAACGCCACCAAAAATAATTGATCGACGATCTCGTCGTTTGTTTTGCCGGCTTCCATTAAGTGCGAGATCGCGTTGCCGTCGGCGGCGAGCTTGGGGTTGATCGTTTCACCGTTAGAAATATGCAGCACCTGCACCATGCTCGGTTCGGAGCTTCGCTCGCATTCGCAGGTGATCTCGCGGGTATTGCGACCAAAAGTTTTTAAGAAATACGACTCGACCGCAGAATCATACAACTCAATCGCGCGGGTCCCTTTGGGGTACAGCTTCGTGTCTTGAAAATCGGCCCCAGGGAAGGCCACGCGAGTGAAGTTGCTGGAGGTTTGTACGACTTGGTCAATTGCGTCCAACATCACTTCCGCGATCAAGCGACGTGGGTAGTAACGGCTGAGGTATTTTTGTTCAGCTTTGTTTTCAGGCAGCGGCACGCTGCTGCGACCATAGGTTTCGCTTTCCAAGATCGCTCGCATCAAATGCTTGAGGTCAAAATGATTCTCAGTCAGATAGTTCGCCGTTGCCGCTAACAGCGGTTCATTGGATGCCGGGTTGCTCAGGCGCAGATCATCGACCATTTCCACTAAACCACGACCATAAAAATTTGCCCAGACGCGGTTCGTGATCGCACGGGCGAAGTACGGATTGCTGGGGCTGGTCATCCAGACGGCAATTGTCTCGCGACGGTCGTTCGGGTCGTCAAACGCGATCGGCTCGGCATCCAACGGAGCCGGTGGTTGCGGCCTGCCGCTCTTGGGTTGAATTAGCTCGCCTTCGGTGGCGACGTACACGGTACGAATGCCGTCGCCATTGCGAGGTTCACCGCCCCAGCCTTTCGCGCGGACGCGCGAGAACAGATTGGCCATTGAGTAGTATTGATCATTGGTCCATTTTTCCAGCGGATGGTTGTGGCATTTGGCACAACCGATCGATAGTCCCATGAACGCCTGTGCCGCATTCTCCGTCATGTTTTCAGGCGATTGATGGATCGCATAAAAGTTCGTCGCGCCTTGTGTGTCACTGTCACCCTTAGCCGTCAGGATCTCGCCAACAAATTGATCCCAGGGTTTGTTTTCACGAACCGAGGTACGAATCCAGTTGTAAAACGACTCCACCGCGACTGGACGCAGTTTTGTCCCATTGACCAGCAACAAGTCGCTCCATTTGTACGACCAATAGTCGACAAATTCTTCGCTGGCTAATAACCGATCGACTAAACGGGTCTTCTTATCGGCAGCAGTGTCGTCGATGTAAGCGATGGCTTCTGCGGTTGTCGGCAGACGTCCGATGGTATCGATAGTGGCTCGGCGAACGAACGTCGCGTCGTCGGCCGGTGGCGATGGTCGCAATCGCAATGTTTGCAACTGTTGCAGGTTTAGGTCATCAATGAAGTTTCGTCGCGGAGCGGATTGAAAAACGTCGTCGGGGATGTCATGCGAGTAGGGAACCGTCATCCTAGACAGGGCAACTTGCGATCCGAACCAAGCCAATACGGCTGCCTCGCCCGCGCCGCGTACTTGCACCTGGCCATCCTCGTTCACACTTGCCACGGCTTCGTCGGTCGCCGAAAACTTAGTCCAGTGCGTGACATCGACGACTCGCCCATCGGAGTAATGCGCATTGACCAAGACTTGGGAACCATCGCCGAGCGCTAACAACGCCGTCGCCGGCAGCACGGTGATTTGCAGCAATCTTGGATCGGAGTCACTTGGTGCAGGCGCACCACCCGCAATCCAGTTGGCGACGATGTTGTAGTCGCGAGAATCGGTGCTGAGCTTGATGCCACCTTTGTGCGGCAAGGCTCCGGTAGGCTTAGCCAAAATCAGGCTCTTGCCGGGGTCGGCGATTTCGACGCGACGTCCGCGAACCTCGCGAGTGATTGCATGATAGTCAGCATCGCTGTCATAACCACGTAGGGAAAGCTTGAAGCCGCCTTTGCCCGCTAACGCTCCATGACAGGAACCCATGTTGCAACCTTGGCGAGCGAAGATCGATTGCACGTCGTTGCGAAAACTCCAAGCGTGTGGATCGCGGGTACCGGCGACAACGACAGCTGATTTAGCGACGCGTCCATCGGACAACCTGGCGATGATTTCGGTTTCCCCGTCGCTGACGGCGACTACCTGTTGACCGTCGATCCGCGCGACGGCGGGGTTGGAGGAAATCATCTCGGCCTCGGTGACTGGGACCGACGCTGCGGGCAATTGCGATAGCGTCAAATTGACGAGGGAGATTTGTTGCCGCGCGTCATCGCCGTGAAGCGTAAACGACTCGGGGATCATCGCGATGGAGGGTAAGTCGTCGGCTTTGACGACCGGAGCGAGGGTCAGGACAAAGCCAAGCAGGTAGGTGGCGGTACGTTGGGAATTCATATCGTTAACTCACAGACCGATTTAGTTTTAAGTTCATCTGCTCACTAAGGAGCGAGCGATGAATTGTTGTCTTCTCTCAACACCGGCATTACGACGGAGCGTGATGAGTACGTACCCATCACGCTCCGTCGTGATGCTGTAGCGATGGACGATGTAGCAAACCAATTTCAGACACTTGTTTATTTAACGCTGCTTGCTTAGGCAAACAGTTCACGGATCTCGCGAACGCCAAAATCGACGACAGGAAACGGACGGCCTCCGGGACCTGGCATTTCGGCTTGTAGGTCCAGACCGAGTGATTTGAAAATCGTGGCGATGATTTCGCCTGGTGCGGTCGGTCGATCCGCAGGCACGGCACCAATCGGATCACTGGCACCAATAGCGCGACCACCTTTAACACCACCACCAGCAAACGTGCACGAAAAACATTGTGGCCAATGGTCACGACCACCGGCCGGATTAACCTTTGGTGTGCGACCGAATTCGGCCAGTCCCGTGACCAGCGTATCGCCCAACATCCCGCGCTGATCAAGGTCTTCAATTAGCGCCGAGTAAGCCATGTCGTACATCGGTGCAACGATATTCTTCATACCTTCGATCGTGGTGAACGGTTTGCTGCCGTGAATGTCCCAGGTGATCTCATCGAACACGGTCAAGAAGGTATTGATGGTGACAAAGCGAACGCCGGATTCGATCAAGCGACGTGCTAGTAAACAACATTGTCCAAATCGGTTCATGCCATAACGTTCACGCGTTGCGGTGGACTCTTGTGACAAATCGAAGGCCTGCCTCGCTTGCGGGCTGTTCATCAATCGATAGGCTGCCTCGAAATTCGAGTCGAGCATTTTGGCAGACTCGGTCGCTTCCAGCGCCGCCATTTGACTTTCAACGGCATCACGCATGCGACGACGACGATCGATGCGCACGTCGCCCAAAGTGGCTGGTGGCAACAAGTCGGGCACTTTGAAGTTCGGTTGGGAAGGATCCGCCATTAAGGAAAACGGATCGTAGGCCTTGCCGAGGAATCCACCGGCTTGACCGTTGGGCAGATTGCCACCGCCACGGCCCATGGTCTGAGGCAACACGACGTGGGCTGGCAAGTCGCTGCGCCGTCCGCGCATGTACTGCACGACGGCACCAGCATGAGGATAATTCACGCCGCCGGTGAATTGGCGGCCGGTTTGTAGCATTTGCCAACCGGCGTCGTGAACGGCCGCCGCAGTGTGATAACAAGAACGGACAATTGAAAACTTGTCGGCAACCTCAGCGTGACGAGGTAAAATTTCGGATAGTTGGAAGTCGCCCTTCGTGCTGATGGCCTTGAACGGCCCACGAACTTCCGCCGGTGCCTCGGGCTTCATATCGAAGGTGTCCAGTTGACTGGGCGCGCCAAGATTGAAGATCATGATGCAAGATCGTTTGTCCTTGGCAGGATCAACCTTGCCATGTTCAGCAGCCGCTAGGTACTGCGGCAATCCTAGGCCGATCGCGCCTAAAGTGCCCGCTTGGAGGAAGTCGCGGCGAGTCAGGCCGTTGCAGTTGTGCGATGAACCGCGTCCGGTGAGATTGAGCATTGAAAAAGTGCCTTGGTGAGTGCGAGTTCCCCTCGTCCCCAGCCCCTCCCCGCCGGAGTATCGGGAGAAGAGCGAGCGGGAGATACATTAGTTTAACCGCCAGCATTTCGCCTGGCTTGCAATGAACGCGCAGTTTCTTGTATGAATTGCGCATGGACGAAGATTTTTTTGACCGAATTCAAATCTTTTTTGAAAGTCTTAGCCAGGCGGCTGGGCTGGAGCTGTTTGATTATTTGCCAGATGTCTTTCTGTATGTGAAAGACTCGGCAGGACGATTTGTGAAAGTCAACGAAACACTACTGCGTGCCCGCGGGTTGAAGTCGGAGGCCGAGATTCTCGGCAAGACTGACCTCGATATTCATCCCAAGTTCTGGGGCGCGCGGTATCGCGAGGAAGACCAACGTGTGATGCAATCTCGCCAGCCGCTGATCGACCAAGTTTGGCTGATTCCCGACGTCAAGGGTCGATTGGAATCGTTCATTTCGACCAAGATTCCACTGTTCAATACCAATGGCGACTGCATTGGGATTGCCGGCTTTCGCCGACCGCTGAACCCGATTAGCGGCGATTCTGGATCGCGGGCCAGTGGCATAAAATCAGCAGTCAAAGCAATGACTGAACAGTACGCTGAACCAATCGAAATGGGTCGATTGGCGGACGTTGCCGGATTGTCTCACAGTCAATTCAATCGTCGCTTTCGGGCGACCTATCGAATGTCGCCTTCGACCTACCTGCAACGTGTACGGGTTCACGAGGCCAGTCGCCGATTGATCGAGAGCGACCAATCGGCATTAGAGATTTCACTGGCGACGGGATTCTATGACCAAGCCCACATGACGCGGACGTTCAAAAAATTCCTCGGTGTGACGCCATCCGAATTTCGCCGCGTGAATCGGGAAACGTTCGACTAATCGCGAAAACGGTCCCCACCACGGTCTCCACCGCCGCCGCTGCGTGGGCCACGACCTCGGCCACCACCTCCGCCTCCGCCTCCGCCTCCGC
>JBGSVE010000077.1:0-23416 GCA_041753075.1 Pirellulaceae bacterium | reverse complement strand
GTCAGTCCCGGCAAGCCACGCGGGCTGGTATGCAGCACCGATCGCAAGCGCGGCTTACTCAAACTCAACAAAGTCAAGAACCTTCGATCCAAGACGGTAATCACGAAGATGCGTGAGCAAATTAAAAGATTTCCGGAGCCGTTGCGTCGCACGATGACGCTGGACAACGGCAAAGAGGCAAAGAGTTTGCGCAACACTCACGACTGGCAGGTCTGTTACCCGAAGGCGTCTATTTTGCTCGTCCGGGTCATCCCTGGGAGCGGGGAACCAATGAGAATACCAATGGCCTGGCGCGACAGTTTGTTCCCAAAGGAACCAACTTCGCCGAAGTGAATCATGTTCAAATACGTCAGATCGAAACCCTAATTAACGAACGACCTCGAAAACGCCACGGATTCAAAACACCCATCGAAGTTTTTTCCGACGACCAAGCAAAACTCTGTCGCGATTGAGATGAACATCCGCCAGCTTGCGGGATCGTTTGCAAAAATTTGGGGCGTCAAACATGCGGGTGGTCTTGGGTTAAGATTAGCGGTGCTGCTAACGCTTCGTTTCCACCTCCATCGGAAGGCAATCATGAACTGGCAAGTTGTTTTGGTAGCCATCGCGTTGGCTGTAATTGCAATGACTCGTTCGGTTCATGGCGGCGATGCGGCACGTCCCAATATTGTGGTGGTCGTGGCGGATGATTTGGGATACGCCGATGTGCGTTTTAATCCCGAGCATCCGCCTGAGATTGCGACACCACAGCTCGATGCATTGGCTCGGCAAAGCGTGATTTGTCGCCAAGGATATGTCAGCGGTCATGTATGTTCGCCGACGCGCGCCGGTTTGATGACGGGTCGGTATCAACAACGACTCGGACTTTACACCGGTGGCGAAGCCGGTTCAGGACTGCCGAGGAACGAGACCATCTTTCCGCAGTTCCTTGCGCCTGCGGGTTACAAAACTTGTCAATTGGGAAAATGGCACCTGGGACCAACGCCGGAGTGGAGTCCGGCGCTGCGGGGGTTCGACGAGGTCTTTGGATTCCTTGGCCGCGGCGCGCATGATTACTTTAAGTTAAATGATCCCGATGATCCGATCTATCGTGGTACTGAGCCGGTGAAAGAAACGGGATACTTGACCGATCGCCTTGGTGAAGAGGCGGTTTCATTTATCGAGCGAAATCAAGCAGATCCGTTTTTTCTCTATCTAGCATTCAACGCCGTTCACGCGCCGCTGCAAGCTCCGGCGGACGAGATCGCTAAGTTCGATACGGGCGACGAAAACCGCAACACATTGTTGGCCATGGGCAAGCGTATGGATGACGCCATCGGTGCGGTCACGGATTCGCTGAGACGGGTCGGCGCGTGGGACAACACGCTATTGTTTTTTATCAGCGACAATGGCGGACCGCTGGCACAATCTGCGAACAATACGCCGCTGCGCGGCGGCAAGCATCAGGATTACGAGGGTGGAATTCGTGTACCGTTTTTGGTTTGTTGGCCGAGCAAACTGCCGCCGGGCGAAAGCCAAGCGGTGGTGAGTTCACTTGATATTTTGCCAACCGCGTTGGCCGCCGCCGGTGTCACGACACCGGAAAACAAACCGCTTGATGGAATCAACATCGTGCCGATTCTTGCGGGACAGGTTGCGCAAGCGCCGCGTGATTTATTTTGGTGCGCGGGAGCCGAAGAAAAATGGTGGGCGGTTCGATCGGGTGATTGGAAATTGGTATCGGAAAAAGGACGCGTCGGATTGTTTGACTTAAGCAGCGATGTGTCCGAAAAGCGCGACCTGGCGGCCGAGCAACCGGAGAGAGCTGCGAAGTTGTTGGCGCTGCATCAAGATTGGCTGGAACAAATGGCCGAACCAATTCATGGTGGCGGAAAGCGCACGGACCTTGAATCGGCAACCGCACCACTGACGGAGCGCGAACAAGCACGCGAAAAAATTCGCGTGGAGCGAAAGCAAGAGCGCGAAGCGGAAAAGAAGGCGATGAAAAGGGCTGCTGCTACCGCTGATCCGACTCGCTGAGGCAGACGTCCAACGCCGCGCGCAACTCCGCGATTTCGGATTGCAGAATGCCGTGCAATCTTGGCGTCGCGGCGAGGTCACCGGCTTTCGCCGATTGCTCGATGTCCAGTGCCACCGAGCTGACTCGCGTCGCGGAGAACAGTTTCGCGGAACCTTTAATCGTGTGCGAAGCACGCTGGACTTCGGCGGCATCACCGCGGGCAATTGCATCGGCCATCGCGCGCAATAATTGGTCACATTCATGGCCAAAGACTTCGGCGAGTTTCCTGAGTCCATTGATTCCGCCAGGAATCCGCTTGAGCGCATACTCCAGATCCAGCACGTCGGTGCCTTTGAGTTGCTCCGCTGAATTACGATTGTCGAGCGTGGTCGGAATTGACGCGGCTTGCTTCGTAGCGCCCGAGTTTGGATCCGGTGATAAATTGGGTGCGAGCTCAGCGAACTTGGCGATCGTTTGGTAGAGCGAATCGGGTTGCAGCGGCTTGGCCAAAAACGCATCCATTCCTGATTGCAAACAGAGCCGCGTGTCTTCGGGCATGGCGGCGGCGGTAATGGCGATGATGGGGATTGGCGATAGGCCGCATTGTTGTTCGCGCACGCGGATTTCCAACGTTGCTTGAATGCCGTCCATCTCGGGCATGTGCATGTCCATCAGGATCAAGTCAAAGTGGTCTTGCTCCCAGCACTGGACCGCTTCGCGTCCGTTGTTCGCGGTGATCACGGTATGTCCGCCGGCCTCGACCAAACCCTTGGCGACGATTTTATTGGCCAGCCCATCTTCGGCGAGCAACACGCGCAGCGGACGACACGGTACCAACCGCGCCGGGTCAACGATTGCTTCAAGCACGACGCCATCGTGCATGACTTGTAGCACAGCATCGAGCAATTCGGAATGGATCACAGGTTTGGTCAAGTAACGCGCAATCCCCATTCGTTCACAGCGTTCGGAGTCGCCGGTACGTGTGGCGGATGACAGAATAATCAACTGAGTTTGCGACGAATCGAATCGCTGGCGAATGTGTTGTGCGACGCCGAAGCCATCCATATCGGGCATCATGCAATCGAGGATCGCCAATCGATAAGGCGTGTTTTTTTCAGCGGCTAGAGTGATTGCATCGATCGCCTGTTGCCCGCTGGCGACCAAGATTGGCTTGAGTCCCCAGGCCGATAAAATTTCATGCAAAATCCGTCGGTTGGTGGCGTTGTCATCGACGACGAGGACATCGAGGCCCTTGAGATCGGTAATCGCACCGCTGGCTTCTAAGCATTGGCTCGGCGCGATCTCGAGGTTGACAGTGAAATAGAACGTGGTGCCGACACCCAGCTCGCTTTCCAGCCACAAGTCACCGCCCATTAACTTCGCCAGTTGCGACGAGATCGACAGGCCCAACCCCGTGCCACCATAACGCCGTGTCGTTGAGCTGTCAGCCTGGGTGAACGCGTCGAGAACTGTTGCCTGCTTGTCGGCCGGGATGCCGATGCCGGTATCTTGAACGCTGAATTGCAATCGCAGCGCGGGCCGATCCGCTGGAGTCGCTGGATCGCGAATTGCATTGATAAACACCTCGCCTCGTTCGGTAAACTTGATCGCGTTGCCGATTAAGTTAATCAGAATTTGACGAAGCCGGCCTGGATCACCAATCAATCGATCGGGAATGTCGGGGGCAATGCGACAAACCAATTCCAGGCCCTGTTGGGCGGCGCGCAGCGACAATGTTTGCCCGGTTTTGCCGATGCAATCGCGGAGCGAGAAAGGAATCTTTTCGAGCTCCAAGCGACTGGCTTCGATCTTCGAGAAATCGAGAATATCATTTAGCAGTCGCAGCAGCGAATCCGCAGCGTCGCGAACCAGTTCGAGCGAATCGCGTTGATCACGACTGAGCGAAGTCCGCGACAACAATTCGGACATACCACTGATCGCGTTCATCGGCGTGCGCATTTCGTGGCTCATATTAGCCAAGAAGTCACTCTTGGCGCGATTGGCTTGGTCGGCTGCGTCGCGGGCGTGGGCGAGTTGATCTTGGGTATGTTTTAAATCGGTGATGTCGCGAGAAATTCCAAACGTACCGATGACCTCGCCGGATTCGTTGCTCAGCGGCAGTTTGGTGGTAGAGCACCAAGTGTCTTCGCGGTCGGGCCAAGTTTCCCGTTCGACAAGCGAAATGATTGGTTTGTTGGTTCGCATGATCTCCAATTCGTCTTCGCGCGCCATGCTGGCGTGTTCCGGCGTGAAGATATCGGCATCGGTCAAACCGATCACGGCCTCGGCGCTGGCCAAGCGGAATTTCTGCGCCATGCCGGCGCTGACGCGGATGAAATGGCTTTCACGATCTTTGAAATAGATACTGTCGGGAATATTGTCCAACAATGTTTGCAACAGTTGGCGTTCACGGTCGCGATGCAGTTCGGCGAGTTTGCGAGCAGTAATATCCCAGAACAGCAGTTGCACACCGACGACCTCGCCGGCGTCATTGCAGAGGGGGCATTTGAATCGCTCGATCCAGCGTCGCGTTCCGTCGGCCGATTGCGTTTCTTCGACGCCTTGGAACGGTTGGCCGGTCGCCATTACATGCTGGTCGTCACTGGTGAAACGCTCGGCGACTTCGGGCGGAAACAGATCACGATCATGCTTGCCGAGGATATCTTCAAGCTTGGCATCGTGGTATTCGAGATAGGCAGGATTGGCGAATAGCCGTCGCCCGTCGACGCCCTTAATCAAAAGGCAAAGCGGCAAACTAGCGACAAGTGTTTGGTACATCGCACTGGAACCGACCAATTGATGGCCAGCCGGTGCCGTTACCGGTGCCGTTACCGGCAAGTCGCTTGGTTGCGCTTCGTTTGGCTGGTCGTCGTGCTGCGAATCGGATTGCATGATGAGCTGCCCAGGAACTAGGACGGCCCCATCATACCTCAGCGACGTGGCCGCGTCACTTCGAGTAGAAGTTGTATTGCGGGCTTTGTGGATCAAAATCAGCGTCGGTCAGGCCGACGTTGATCTTCAAATCGAGGTAGTTGTATTCCTCGATTACCTGCAACGCATCACCGGCGCGGCTGGGCCAATCGTAAGACACGTACCGAATCGGCAGATTGAATGCATCGTCAATGAAGACTTGGGCTTGGTAAAACTCAAGGTTCGGATGGCGACTTGGTTGGGTCACTTCAAGCACGGTGCAGACGCGATCCTTGACCTTTGCATTCTTGCGAAACGTGCAGGTGACATCAGGGTACTGGCGAGCGGTTTCGCCTCGCTCAATGAGCTTGACCATCAGGTTTTCGACGCCAATTTCAGTAATCGGATACCGTTGGCCCCGCATCGCGAGCATGCCCGTTGGCGGCAGTGGCATCGTCGGCAAAAAGCGACCCTTGAAACCGCCTTCGTGGGCGATGATGTTGCCGTCGTTCTTTCCTTCGACGTAAATCACCTCACGTCCCTTGACCGCGGCCGGTTTGAGATAGGTCAAGTAGACGGACAATGGTTGTGCAAGTTGGCCATTGACGATCTTGCGATTACGCACTTTGACAAACAAGAAGTCGTGCTCGCCGACCGTGCCATCGACTCGTTCACGCTTAACCAAGGTCGCCGTGTAGTCGTTGACCTCAGCACGACACCGCGTTAATCCGTCGCGCGCCATTTGCAGTGCGACATCGAGCGGCCTCGTGGCGGGTCCGGTGGGCAAATTTGCTGCGCTGGCGACGCGGTGTACGGGCTCGGAAAGCATTCCCTCGTCGCCTTGAGCGGACGCTGGCGACCATTGGCCGCTGGAGGCCAGCGCCGCAAATCCACCGCCCAAAAGTCCTGTCAAAAAGTTACGGCGCTGAGTGGTCATTTCGGTGGCTTCCTTGCCCTGGAGGAAATGTCGTTCGCGATCAGCAACCAAGCCGACCGCTGCTGGATAGTAATGAAAACAAATGATTCGTTACCAGACCGGATTTAGCGTTGACCGCGTCAAAGCCAATTCCCTAGAACTCAATCGTCGAGCGTGCTTGGCGCTTGATACGAGCTTTTCCGTGCCTGCAACAACGGTCCTGTTATGAACTTTCCTCATTTCATTTCCGTCATCGTCACCACTTACAACCAACCCGAGTGGTTGCAAAAGGCGCTGTGGGGATATGCTTGCCAAACTCACCCCGATTTCGAGATCGTGGTCGCGGACGATGGATCGGATGATCGGACCATCGAGGTGATCGACCGAGTTCGTCGCGACACTGATTTGCGAATCGAGCACGTTTGGCACGAGGACGAAGGGTTCAGGAAATGTGCGATCCTGAACCAAGCGATCGTTCGTGCGTCAGGTGACTACCTCGTGTTTTCGGACGGCGACTGCGTCCCGCGCAAAACATTTATCACGAACCACTACCGATTTGCCCAACGCGATCGGTTTCTGTCTGGTGGATACTTTAAACTGCCAATGTCGATCAGTCAGAATCTAACGATCGATGATATTTGTTCGGGTCGTGCGTTTAGCTGGAGCTTTCTGAGGCGTCAGGGTTTGCCATGGTCGCGACGCTACTTCCGATTCGTTGCCGGCCGCTACTTCGCGTCGTTGCTCAATCATGTCACCACGACTAAGCCAACCTGGAATGGCAATAACAGCTCAGGCTGGAAAGACGACATCCTGGCGGTCAATGGTTTCGATGAGCGGATGAAGTATGGCGGGCTGGACCGTGAACTTGGCGAGCGACTTGAGAACGCCGGGGTGCGCGGCAAGCATATTCGCTACAACACCGTGACGCTGCATCTGGATCACGCACGCGGCTATTCCAACGAAGAAGACTGGGCGAGGAATTATCAAATTCGCCAAGCCGTTCAAGACGAGCGGCGCACGTGGACCGATTTCGGAATTCGTAAAACGATTGGTGAATGCACCGAGCACTTGCGTCGCGCCGCTTAGTCGAACGTGTTCTACGACGCTCCGCCGTCGTTCCATTACGACGGCGGAGCGTCGTAGAACACTTCGTCAGCTTTTTTTCCACCCGCTTCATGCAGGCTTCAGGTTCCGCAGGTTACTTTGCTGCGTTGACTTTGGTAACGCAGTGGTCCACGGGAGATGCATAGCATGAGCCGCAAACGGTGGTTTTTGGGAATGGCTGGAGCCGGTGCGGCAATCGTTGCCGCAATCGTATTTGTCAATTCAACACGCCGGCCTGGCCGCAATCCAGCGGCGAATTCATCCCGTCCGCCGATGGATCGTGAAATCGAAGACGAACCGGCAGCGGTAGCGCTAACGAGCACCTCTGCAGCGATTAGCGAGGGTCCGTCCTGGGCGCGTTTTCGCGGCGACAACGGCATGGGCATCAGCAGCGATCCAAACATTCCCACGGCTTGGAGCGATACACAAAATCGCAGTTGGAAGACGAAGTTGCCCGGTCCTGGGTCATCCAGTCCGGTCTTGACTGCGGAGTTTGCTTTCTTGACTACTTATTCGGGCTATGGCGAGCCCACTGGAGCGCGCGGCAACATTGGTGAATTGAAACGGCACCTGCTATGCATCGATCGCGAGGACGGATCGATTGTTTGGACCAAGACATTTGTCGCGGTGCAGCCTGAGGTTCCGTACCAGGGTATGGGCGTTCCCGAACATGGTTACGCCACGAACAGTCCGGTCACCGATGGTGAAACTGTGTTTGCTTTTCTCGGCAAGTCAGGCGTATTGGCATTTGACCTGCAAGGCAACGAATTGTGGCGAGTATCGGTGGGGACCCAGTCGGGCAATCGTGGTTGGGGTTCGGCCGCCAGTCTCATATTGTATGGTGACTTTGTGATCGTCAACGCTGCCGAAGAAAGCCAATCGATCATTGCCATCAATAAAACTTCGGGTGAAGTGATTTGGCGCACGCCGGCCTCGACTCTGGAACTTTGTTATTCAACGCCGGCGATTTCGCGAGTCGACGACCAGCGCGATGACTTGGTGTTGGCCGTACCCGGTGAGATCTGGGGACTGAACCCAAAAACGGGCAAGCTGGTTTGGTACGTCGAGACATCAATGACCGACAACCTATCTCCCAGTGTGATCGTTTCGGACGATCGCATTTATGCGTTTGGCGGCTATCGGTCGTCAGGAAGTGTCGCGATTCGCGCCGGCGGTAGAGGCGACGTGACGGATTCCCACGTGCTCTGGACCAGCCGCAATTCGTCCTATGTGGCGACACCCGTGTTGGTTGAGGATCGACTTTACTGGATCGATGATCGCGGCTTGTATTTTTGCGTCGACGCCACAACCGGCGACATCATCAGCAAGTCTCGAACGCCTGGACTCGCCAGCGGTGAGCGACCCGTCTACGCATCGCCAATTGCGATCGGCGGCAACATCTTCTTGCAGACCCGAGCCAGCGGTGTGCTTGTGTTGGCACCAAAAAGTGAGCTGACGGTGTTGGCGCAGAACAAATTCGCCGGCGACGACTCGGTGTTCAATGCGACACCGGCAGTCGATAACGGCCAATTGTTTCTGCGGTCATACGATGCGTTGTATTGTGTCGCACAACCGTAAAACCAAATCACTCGCACCCGAAGCGGGCGTCGACATAGTCGCGCCAATCGCGAATCAGTGACAAGCAAAGGAACCCGGCGTTGCTGGCGTAACGAGGAACCAAACGCCCCGGATCGTGAAACATTCGGTAGGCCCATTCCAAGCCGAGGCGTTGCCAAACCTTCGGTGCTCGCTTTACCTTTCCAGCGACAAAGTCAAACGAAGCACCGAGTTGAATCGACACGGGCACCCCGAGCGATTTGTAGTTGGCGTGAATCCAGCTTTCGCCCTTGGGTTGGCCGAAGGCAACCAGCAGGATGTCGGCCTGGGCATCAACGATCGATTGGTTCAGTGACTGTTGTTCGCTTTCGCTCAGTGGACGAAACGGCGGTGACTGGACGCCAGCAACCTGCAGTCCTGGGTATTGCTTTGTCAAAGCGTCGGCGCATTGTTGGCCAACACCTGGCTCGCCGCCGAGAAAGTAGATCCGCCATCCGCGCTGCGCCGCTCGTTCGGCGATTCGATAGATCAGTTCGCTGCCGGCGACGCGCTCGGGCAACCGTCCGGCCGCACCAATTCGTGACCGCCAAACCAAGGGAGCGCCATCGGCGACGACCATCGCTGAATCGTCGCTGATGTTTTGAACTCTCTCGTCTTGGGACGCCAACATCGCGAAATGCAGATTGGCGGTGATGACGTATCGCGGAGTTCGCTCGGCAATCATCCGGCCAATTGCCTCGGTTGCTTCATCGATGCCAACTCGATCGAGTTTCAGGCCCCAGATTTCGCTGGTCTCGCCGCGAACATAGGGATTTACTGGCGGGGAAATTGATTCGGCGCGAGCCATTGACCGCGGTGGTGCCGGCAATTCGTCGGCCAGCATCTTGACGGTTTCTTCTTCTTCTTCTACTTCGACTTCTTCGTCCGTCGCAAACGTTTCGACCGCAACCGGCAACGGGGCATCAACGATGTGCCCATCGAGCGGAAGCTCTACTGCCTCGACTTCGGCGACCTCGCGCTGCGGAAAGGAAATTGGTGCAAAGACGGGCATCGACCACGCGTCAATCGCCGTCAACGGTGCATTCGACGTGCTTGTATCAGTTGGAATTGGCAGATTGGTCATGACAGCGCTGGCACCGTGGTTAGCAGTTGGAAAAGACGCTAAACCCTAGGCCGCGATTAACGATTGGTAACATCGGGTAGCGAACAAGCGGGCCAGCTTCGCCCCTGAACCTTGCGAAACAGGAACGATCGTGCCGATGAGTCCGATCATGCGGACGCCGGCACGACATGCGATGCATTGACTGCAGGTCAACAACGGCCACCTGTTTGACTCTTCACGATCCCGACCTATACCTGCATAGCCACCGAAGTGGGCCTTCGGCATTTTTCGATTCTGCGGTTAAAGATGGACAACCCAAGCTACTTGAACGACATACTCCTGATGCTGTCCGCGCTCGGATCGGCGGCGGCGGGTGTTATGTGCGGTTGGCAACTTCGCACGTCGAGCTTGCCAAAAAACGCTGGGCTTGGTGCCGACGGAAGCTCGGTCGGCGTACTTGATGGCGCGCCGCTTCCGATTTCAATATCGCCGCTCGCCGAAAGCGCGGATGACGAACAGACCACAAAGTTCAAAAGCGTCTTGTTCGGCAATGACGATGGTGGCGATGACGTACTTAACGATGAGGATGACCCATTCGCGTCGTTGTACGAAGAGCACCCCAAGGGATTATCGCCGTCGGACATTCACGAAGTTGCCGAGCGGCTGGTGCAGATGGCGGATCGTATCACCGCCGACGTCGATGCTCACGACGCCCAGTTGTCCGCAGTCAATCACTCGCTGGCCAGTGACGGTGGCGTTCATACGGTCGAGTCGGTGATGGCGTCGGTGGAGCGATTGATTCGCGCGAATGAAACGATGCAGGCACAACTTCGCGAATCGCGAGATCGAATCTTTGAACAAGCTCGCCAGATTGAATCGGCCGAATCGCGAGCCAACACCGACGCGTTAACCAAAGTCTGCAATCGCCGTGCATTCGATCGCGAACTCGCCGCCTGGACCGGCGAAACACCGGGCGTACTTGCGCTACTGGACATCGACCATTTCAAGAAATTTAACGACGAACATGGCCACCGCGCCGGCGACGAAGTGCTGCGCGACGTCGCCAATACGCTGCGCAACTCACTTGAGAAAGTCTGCTTGGTGGCGCGGTACGGAGGCGAGGAATTTGCTTTGGTGTTTACCAACTACGAGCTTGACGACGTGTTGGATGTGATCGAGTCGGCCCGTGTAGCGATCAGCCAACACGTGACCAAATTTGAAGACAAGTCTTTTCATGTGACCTGCTCGTTGGGCGTGACGCGTATGCTCCATGGCGAGCCGAGCGCCGAGTGGCTGCAGCGCGCCGACGACGGCATGTACCTGTCCAAGGACGCCGGTCGCAATTGTGGACACTGCATTGATTCACAAGAGATTGGCTCACGTCAGTCGCCGTTTCGATTGGGCCAACAATCCGCCGGCGGGTCGCGCAGGCAACAGGCAGAACCGTTGTCAGTCGATAAGGTATCTGGTGACAAGGCGGACGCAAACTCAGACGCGCCGGTGACGCCGCAGTCGCCGGGCCGTGTGAGCATCGATACGTTGCTCGAACGAGTACCTAATTGTCAATCGCTCGGAGAATCGTATCGCGAATTGCTACAACGACTCGGCAAGGCTCCGGTAAAGCTGTCGGTAATCGCTATTTCGATCGATGACCCCGAACGGATAATGGTGGTCGCGAATGACGCCGCGCCCAGCACGCGGTTTGCGCAGTTGTTGGAAGTTTGCCAAGCGTCGGTGCGGCCAGTCGACCGCGTTGGATATGCCGACGGCAATACGCTGTTGATTTGTATGCCAGGCATTGATGGCGATGCACTGGAAGACCGGGTTGAGGCGCTGCGTGATGACGCGACCACACAGCTTCAACTCGATGTCTCTCAGGTTTTCATCGGTGCCGCCAACATTGCCCCCGGCGACAATTTTGAACGCCTTGTCCAGCGGGCAACACACCACGCGACGAATTAAAAAACGAAACTCAAATAATCTTCGGTATTTCTCCGAGCCGGTATCGACAATTTCGCAAAAAAACCGTTTTTTGCCTATTTTTATGGCCCATAATCTGTCTTGACCGCAGCGACGGACCTGGCCTATCTTCCCCTCATCGCAGTGCAGCAGACAACTGTTTCACTGCGAGACGGATTCACCCCGCGGCTGGCATTCGTGATCGGTTTTTGATTTCGATCAAAGGTCCGAACACGGCGAGCAAGTCAATCGGTTTGTCACATGGATGTGGCCGATCCTTTGATTGCAATCAGGTGAATCAAGTAGTTCGATTCTCCGGCCAGCATGGATGCAAACCGGAGTCGAACCGCGAATATGGCAAAGCCACCGGCTCCCGGTCCTTAGCGCGTCGTCCTCCGCCCCCCTGGGACACGAACTAACCGGGAGCTTTTTTTTTGCCCATAGCTAACCCTGCTAATCGCCACCTTGATGCTTTTTCTCAGCTTCGATTTCGGGTGACAAAAATTGTAGAATGGTTGTCCCCAACCGTTTGGGAACGCAGCCCGAGAATTAAGCTTTTTAGGATCGTGAGCACTAGCGACTCTTGCGAATCTCAGTGCCAACGCCAGACGTGGTGTAGATCTCCAACAGCAATGAATGACGCAGACGTCCGTCGATGATGTGGACCTTGCCCACACCGCGCGCGAGTGTATCCAAACAAGCCTCGACTTTTGGAATCATGCCGCCTTCGATCACGCCGTCTACGATCAATTGCTTGGCTTCGACGTCCGTCAAAGAGTGAATGATCGAATCGGGATCGTTCTTGTCACGACGCACTCCATTGACGTCGGAAAGAAAAATCAACTTCTCAGCGCCCAAAGATTGCGCAACGGCCATCGCTGCGGTGTCGGCATTGACGTTGTAATGCTCGCCGGCCCGCCCGGCGCACATCGACGGAATCACCGCGACTTGATTCGTGTAAGACAGCCCTTCGATCACATCGCGATCAACTCGCGTCACTTCTCCGACGTAGCCCAAATCGACACCATCTTCGATTGGCATTTTGTCACCGAACAAAACGTTTGTGGTCTCGAACGACAGGTTCATCGCCCGCCCGCCGAGGAGTTCAATTTCATCGGTCAATTGGCGATTGAGCGACCCGGCCAAAACTTTCTCGACAATCCGCAGCGTTGGCTCGTCGGTCATACGCCGACCGCGGACGAACTTGGCTTCGATGCCGGCGGCTTCAAGTTCCAGGTTGATAGCTTTGCCGCCGCCGTGAACGATCACGGGCTTCATGCCCACGGTTTCCATGAAAATTACGTCGAGCAAAATATGCCGGCGAGCATCTTCGTTCTCAAGCAAACTGCCGCCGAGCTTGATGACGGTGGTTTTGCCGCGAAATTGTCGAATCCAACCCATCGCTTCGATAAGCGTGTTGGCTTTTTGGATGGCCTCTTGCACTGGGAACCGTCTCGCTGAATCGTAAGGGCTTCTGGGCGGGAAAACGCAAGCACTGTAGAGTGGTCAGCCGTAAAGTGTCAATCAACCGAGCTTAGGATGGCAATGAATTCAACGAACCAGCCCAAACCAACTGTTGCCTTGATCGGTGGCGGGCGAATGGGGCGAGCCCTGATCGACGGCATGATGGCGGCCGGAGTCGTCGACGCGACCGCCGTCAGTGTTGTCGAGCCTGATGCTGCAACGCGCGATTGGTGGGTCGAACATCGACCCGAATGTCGCATTGCCGCAACCATCACGGAAGCGATCTCCGATGCCAAAATCGCGATCCTTGCGGTGAAACCTGATGTCGTCGGCAAAGCTGCCGCCGATGGAGGAACGGGTTGGAAGGGCCGTTTGGTAATGTCCGTCGCTGCCGGCGTGCCGCTGGCGAAATTAACGCAAGTCTTGTCCAGTGATCGCGTCATTCGCGCGATGCCCAACACGCCATGCCTGGTTGCTGCCGGTGCGACCGCGTTTTGCTGCGGTGCCGGTGCAACCGCCGCCGATCGTGAACGAGCATTTGCGATGTTGTCGGCCGTCGGTTGGGCCAGTGAAGTCAGCGAAAAACAAATGGACGCCGTCACGGGCCTCAGCGGCAGCGGGCCGGCGTACGTGTGCGTGGTGATCGAGGCACTTGCTGACGGCGGCGTTTTGGCCGGTTTGCCACGTGATTTGGCATTGAAACTTGCCACCCAAACTGTGCTTGGCACGGCCAGGATGGTTGCCGAAACGGGCCAGCATCCCGCTGAGCTCAAAGATGCCGTGGCGAGTCCGGGGGGAACGACCATTGCCGGACTGCGAGCGCTGGAACAAAATGGATTGCGCTCAGCCCTGATCGAAGCGGTGGCGGCGGCAACGCTGCGCAGCCGAGAACTGGGCAACCATTAGTTTGATTTTGTTTCGACCCGCCATCTTCGTTTCACGCAGACACAGATTCATGGATTCACCGATCGTCAAAGTTGATGACAAGCACTTGCCTTTGTATCGCGTTGTTTGGGTCGCGGACTTGCCGCATTTTTGTGGCGAAGAAGATTGCGAACGCGAAGGTCAATACGAAATACGCTTGGACGTCGACGACTCGGTTTGGACAAACCTCAAAGGTCGTGACGGCGTCTTGAAGGCGCTCTCGAATTGGTGCGGTGAACCTGGTCCCGAAGACGAGCCGGGTTGGGAATAGCTCGCGGACAATCCCCGGTTTATTTCTTCTCGCCCTGTTCTGTCGTGCGGTACATCTCACGCCAGGGCAATTGGATTCCGCCATCGATCGTCAGCGTACTGCCGGTGATGTATTCGCTGGCTGGGTCACACAAGAACGCCACACCGCGACCAATTTCGCATGGTTGCCCCAAACGTCCCCAGGGAAGTTTTTCGCCTTGTTCCTTGAGCGTCGCTTCGGAAAAGAATTTGCGTTCGCCTGGCGTGTCGATCCAACCGGGGTGAACGATGTTGACGCGAATCCGATGATGGGCCAGCTCGACCGCCGCCGTCCGCGCCATTTGGTCAATCGCCGCCTTGGCCATGTTGTACGCCATCGCACCAGGAATTGCCATTTGCGCATGGGGGCTGCTGATGACGACGATGTTGCCGCCCTGCTCCGCTGCAACCATTTGTTTGGCTGATTCACGCATCAAGTAAAACGCGCCCCACATTGAAACATCAATCGTGCGGCGAAAGCCATCCAGGTCGGCATCAAGCATCATTTGGCGATCGCTGTACGCAGCATTGCTGACCGCGATATCGATACCGCCGAGTTGCTTTATCGTATCGGCGACCAGCGACTCGGCACCGGCCTGGGTGCCAACATCAGCGCGGAGGGCAATCGCTGTGACGCCCAATTCGCGACATTCCTGGCAGACTTCTTCGGCTTCGTCAGGGCTACCGAAATAATTGATCGCAAGTTGGGCACCGCGCTGAGCCAACTCAGTCGCAGTGCCACGTCCAATGCCGCGCGATGCGCCGGTGATGAGTGCTCGTTTGCCGAGCAAGGTTTGAGCAAGTTGAGTAGCCATGATCCGCTCGACCAGAATAAGGAATAAACGCCAGTTGGACCCACACTTTAGCCTGAGCGGTGTCGACGATTCCAGCCACCGTTGACCGTAATCGTTTGGCCGGTCATGAAACTGTGGGTTGGAGTAGCGAGAAAAGTTGCGGCGGCGGCGACATCGGCTGGCGTTCCCCAGCGGTTCATCAGCGATTGGTCGGCGGCGCGACGATTCCAATAATCGCTCGATTGCTCGCCCCACGCCGTGCGAATCCAGCCCGGCGAGATCGTGTTGACGCGAACATGCGGTGCCGCGTCTTGGGCAAGTGACTTGGCGAACGCCTCGACGCCTGCTTTGACCGGAGCAAACATTTGTCCGGCCGCGCCTTCCATTCCTTCGTTCGATTGGTCCCACCCAATCAACGTGATCGATGGCGGAAACTCTTGTAACGCTGCGGCTGCGCGGCGGCACATCCGCTCGGCCACGTCGCGACCCACTCGGATCGAACCGATCAAATCGACATCGATCAAGTGCCGCAGCTTTTCGTCAAATGACCAATCCGCCGCTTGGCCGGTCAAGACATCGGCACCGGCACAGTGGACCCAGGTGTTGATTGTCGGCCACTTGGTAAAGACGCGATCAACAAACTCTGCGGCACTTTCCGCTTTGGCGAAATCGGCTTGTTCGATCACGACATCGACGTCAAGAAGTTTTAATGTGTCGGCTGCGGCGTCGGCGGCGACGCGATTGCGGTGAAAATGCACCACCATTTGTCGACAACCCGCCGCGGCAAAGTCCAGAACGATCTGTTTGCCCAAGCCGCTGGACGAGCCAGTGACAACGGCGATGGCACCGCGTAGAGGTTGCGGTTGGTCACCGACGGCAATCTGGATTTGGCTCACGCCGGCGTTCTTGTAATCGTGTCGCGAAACCGAGTCTACAGGTTTGGCGTCGTGTAAGGTTCGACGTCGCCAACCATGTGGAAGTGATTATGGTCAATATAAATGACTTCGATCACTTCGCGATCGTCCAACGTATGCGGGACTGGATAGCCGACGATAGCGCGCTCGCTGCAATAAATACTGCACTTGTAATGGGCGTGATGCAACTGGGCTGGGCCGATCAGCGGATAGAATCGCGGTGGATCGATGTAGTCTGCGATCTTTTCCTTGATGATGCGAACGTTGTTACGTTGCTTTTCATACAGGAACGGCACGCCACCCTGGACCGGACGAGCCTTTTCCAAGGCGCGGACGACTTCATCATCAGTTGGTGGATCAAGCGCAACCGCCGGCCCGCCTTCGGTCGTTGGTCCCAGGATTGGCACGCGCTCGTAGCGCTCATGCTCCCAGAATTTTTCTTCTTGGCGATGCTGGTAGTACGGGCTGACCGGAACCGGCAATCCAAAGATGCCGAGACTGGGCCCGTTGGGCACACCAAAGCAACCGGTCGTCGGCACCAGCAACACCGCCAGAATTCCGGTGGCAATGAAGGGATGTCCGAATTGAGTTCGGAGGGATGATCGAATGGTGCTCATCGAGTCACTCAATACCTAGTGGATCGGACGATTCGGCTATCTGAAGATCATCGTTTCGCGGGCCAATTTTGGCTCGCATATCATCGATGTCCGCCCGCGTCGTTGATTTCGCGTACTTGGTTTATCGTGTTAATCTGTAACGATCTTGCGGATAAATCAGGATTTTCTGGGTTTAGACGCATTTTTTCGTCTCGATGAAAATTTCGTGTTTGTGAACGTCGGTTTCGGCTTGCCGCAAAAACGTCCGGCTTGCTAAAGATTGCCCAGTTTGTGTCGATCTCTCAATCGACGCGCATTCGCCCTGGGTCAATCGTCTCTTGAACACCGCCGAATCGAATCGAACGCTGATTGTTTGCTCAATCGCCGGATGGTTGCTGGTATCGACGATGGCGGGATGTCATGGCGTCGACAAGATCGAACGCAAGACGATCCAAAGTTTGTATTTCGAGGCCCAATCGGCGGCGGCGAACCGCACCGCAACGATCGTCAGCGAGGAACCGTTGCCCTGGGTGGAGCAAGACACCGGCGAGACCGTGATCGATGACGACGCGGTGTTTGACCAAGTTGACTATCAAGAACCGCCGCGCCGAATTTCCGAAATTTTTGAGCAGACCGACGTGCGCGAGGCGATCCAGATTTTGGCATCGTTAGCCGAGGTCACGGTCATTATCGACGACAGTGTCGGTGGGGTGACCAGTGTGGTGATCCAGGACGAAACGTTTGGCCAATCGCTGGACAAAATTCTGTTGCCGTTGGGGTTGGTGTATGCGATTCGCGAAGGCACGTATTTGATCGCACCGCCGGACCCCGACTCGCCGTTGTTTGACTACATTTCGTCGCGCGAGCAATATCTGCCTGCACACCATGCTCCGGCGACGTTGACGGCGCTGTTACCCAATCGCTTCAAGCCCTATTTGAATTCGTTGCCGGAACGTAATTTGATTGTCGTTGACGCACCGGAGTCGATAGCGCGCGACATTGTGCAGCGATTGCGCGAGCTCGACCAACCGGTTCCGCAGGTCGAGTTGGAAGCGATTGTCTGTGTGGTCAGCCCGGACAGTGGATTTCGCTTCGGGCTCGATTGGGGCCACGTCGTCGGTGTCGAGGGAGCGGACTCTTTACGTGCCGGTTTGACGGGCCTAGCATTCTCCGGTTCAGCGAGTCGCCAGGGAATCAGCGATTCATTTTCGGACTTCGCGGTTACATCCGCGTTTGTACGACTTCTCGCCCAAGAAGGTTATGTCACGATTCGCGCGGCCCCCAGGGTCACGGCCAAGGATGGCGAGAAGGCGCAGATTTCGATCAATCGCGAGACGTTTTTTAGTTTGCAGCCGAGCGACAGCAACGTGTTCTTTCGCCAGGACGTGCAAAAAGTCGAAGCCGGCATCAGCTTGGACATTACGCCGCGCGTCCATGGTGACATGGTATCAGTCGTGATCGACAAGGCCGAGGTCAGCGAAGACATTCGGTCCAGTGAGTCTCGCGCCGAATTGACCTCGAATCCTTATCCGATCATCAACCGTCGCCAGGTCTCAACGAGCGTGAATGTGCGAAATGGTCACACAATCGTAATTGGCGGCTTGGTACAGCGTCAAACCGTCGACCGCATCAATCGCATTCCGGGGCTGAGTCGCATTCCGGTGATGGGCAAACTTTTTCAGACCATTGAAAAGCAAGAACAAGATGCCGAAGTCGCGATCTTTATCTCACCGCGTATTGTCGCCAGCGAGGGCGAACCAAACTGCTATGAATAATTGTTTAATAATCAATGGTACCGGGCGACACGTCCTCCGGTGCAGCGCCCTGTTTTTGGCAACATCGCTATCGTGTTCGGTTTGCATGGCGCAATTAGTGGCGCGACCTGGCACGGCAGCGGCCAAGGCCAAAGGACGCCAAGTGACGATCCAGCGGAGTTTCGAGCCGAGTTTCAGTATCGAGCCGCTGGCGCATCCGATCGCAGGGCGCAGCGGTGACGTGGTGCCGTTTCGGTTCAAAGTTGAATCGTTCAAGCGCGAGGCCCGCATTGAGGTTGCGGCCATTGGGCTGCGGCAGGAACTCAATGGCCAAATTTTGCACGACGAACAATCGGAAAAGACCAACTCCATCCGTTTGATCACGCCGGCGACGATGACGTTGCCTGCCGATACACCAGTGTCGATCGAGGGCGTCGTCAAGATTCCTGGCGGCAATGCCAAGTTCTACACATTTGGGTTGCTGGTTCGTGATTTGGGCACGGGTGACGCGATCGAGTCCAAGCTCAACGCCGACGGTTCGCGTCAAACGCAGGCCGGTGTTCGCTTTGTGACCCAGTACGTATTGCGATTGGATGTTTCGGTGACGGGGGTGCGTGGCGAAGACGGTCGCAAGTTGGTGATCGAAGACGTCAAGCTTGCTCCGCGCGAAGGTCGTCCCAAGTTTCAAGCCACGGTGCTCAATTCCACCGACACTGCGTTTGAATTCGAGCTGCGCGGTCGGTTGCGATCCTCGCCAAGTGACCGCTCGATGAAGTCATTGCGAATGGTAATGCCGGTCCGCGGGGGAGTTGCGGATGAGGCACGCTACATCGGGCGGATTCTGCCGAAGTCGCGCATTCACATGGAAGAAATGCTTCCTGAGGCGATCGCCGGCGGGCGTTACGAAGCCGACATGGAGTTGATGTTTGATGGGCAAGTCGTCGTCAAGCGAACACTGCCGCTGGACGTCAACGCACTTGATTTTCCGGCTCAGGAAGTTGTGATCGCGCAGGTTGATGAGGGGCTGCAGGTCTCGCCAGCGCAGATTGAATTGTCGCAAGCTCCCGGTGGCAGTCGGCGGATCACGATGCTACTGAGAAACCGCTCGAAAGAAACGAAGTCAATCACGCTGCGGCCATTGAGCGAGAGCGATTTGGAGATTCAAGCCGTGATGATCCAGCCAAGCGAGTTGCAATTGCCGCCCGAGGGTTCGCGAAAAATTTCTTTGACGTTGCGATCACAACCGCAAGATCAACGACAGGTTGAATATGGCCGGTTGGTCGTCACGGCAACTAGCAGTGGCCGTGATTATGAGGTCGCGCGCGAGTTGCCATTGGCGGTAATCCTGGGACGATTGCCCCGTCCGTCGGTCTCGCTGGCCCCCTTGCAATGGGATCCGTCGGCACCGTATCCAGGTTTTCGTGTTAACGTGGCGAACTCTGGTACGGCGCACTTGGCGCTGGAATCACGGTTAACGATTTTAGATGAATACGGACGCCGCCAATCGATTGCGGGAGGATTTGGCAAGTGGTTGATGCCGGGAGCAACGAGTCAACTGGAGTTCCGGCTTGATCGTCCGTTGGCACCGGGCCGGTATTTGATTCGGTGTGAGCTACAAACACCTAGCCAGCCACTGGAAATCGAGCAAGAGTTTGTCGTGACCGATCTGGAATCGGCCGGCACCGAGGCGAACTAAACTCTCGATCTGTGAGCGGTCCGGCGCTCGCCCGGATGTTGCATCAGCCCATTGTAGACCCCATCCGCCAAAACGATAAAACCTCGGAATTACAACCGATTGCGAGTCGGAGGCGCCAAAACCGGATCCAGCGGCAAGACGCCTGGAAGCGTGACGGTAAAGACGGTGCCTTCTTGTTGGCCTTGGTCATTGATCTGAATCGTGCCGCCGAGTGAACGCGTCACCGTGCGGACGAGATACAGCCCCAGTCCCGTGCCGGGCTTTGATCGTTCCAACTCACTACCCAAACGGACGAACCGTCCAAAAATCTTGCGCCTTAGATTCGGCGGGATTCCGGGACCATTGTCGGCGACCCGCACCGCAACGCGATTGTCTTTTCCCAACGTCGTTGTGATCAAAACGCTTGGTGGCGAACCGCCGTACTTCACCGCGTTGTCAATCAGATTGCGAAACAAGATGTCGAGCTCAATCGCGCGGCTGCGAATCAAAATCGGCCCGCTGCGAATTTCGACCGTTTCGTTTGGCACGCTATAACGAACCTGCGCCGCGACCGCGCCGTGTTGCAGCACTTCATCTAATCGAATCGACTCCATCTCTGCGGGCTTACTGTCGCGCTCGATCCGCGCGGCATCGAGTAGATGATTGATCAATTGGTCCAACCGTTCGACGTCTTCGAGCATGAAGCGATGAAAATCTTCGCGTTGTTGTGAATCGACGGGGCGGCGAGCGAGTGTCTGCAAATACAACTTGAGCGACGCGATCGGGCTCTTCAGTTCATGAGTTACGCTGTCGATAAAATTGGATTGGCGGCGGTTCAGATTGATCGCCTTGACGCTCAGCGTCAGGTACGCAATCACACCGGCCAGCACCACGGCCAAGCCGATGCTGCCCACGGTCAACAACACGTAATGAATCGGTGCGTTGGCTTGGTTGACCGTCAGCGCAATGACGTTCACGATGACCCAGCCGACCGCCAACGCGACGACCAACACGATCATCACGACGCCGAGCGTGATCGGTGCTTTCAAAGAACGACGTTCGAGCATAACGGATAATTTTGGTTCAGCGGTAAATGAAAATACCTTCTCGATTTGGATTATGTTAACCCAAAGTCAGTAATGCCATTTCCCAGACGGGCAAGACTGAACGTTAATGTCAAACTCGCAAAACTTCCTTGACGCCGGGACCACCTCCGTGTCGCTGCTTGAGTTGGTTGCGGCCCAAGACGAAGCGGGATGGCGGCGATTGACGCAACTTTATGGTCCGCTGATCTATTCGTGGTGCCGTCAAGCAGGCCTCCGCCCGGAAGATTCCGCTGACATCATGCAGGATGTGTTTCGCTCGGTGTTGTTGAATATCTCGAACTTCGAAAAAGCAGGGACCAGCGACTCGTTTCGCGGTTAGTTGTGGACGATCACGCGAAACAAGGTGCGTGACCACTTCCGAGTTCGCGCCGGCAAAGCCCAAGCAACCGGCGGTTCATCGGGCCATCGACTGCTATTGGAATACGCCGATGATCCGCTTTCAAATGATCCACTTTCCAACTTGTCCGATCTGTCAAATCCGGCAACGGCTGGATCGGCTTTTCGCGTGCTGAATATCATCAAAGCCGAGGTCAAAGAATCGACTTGGAACGCCTTTTGGCGGTCGACCATTGATGGCGTTCCGCCCGCCGTTGTCGCGGAAGAGTTGCAGATTCCCATCCCTAGCGTGTGCCAGCACGGTCGCGCGTATTGCGTCGAGCGAGGCAATTGCTCGATTTGTGAGTTTTTGTGTCAGGCGCGATCGTTAAAGTAGCTAGGTGGCTAGATTAGAGACCCACCCTACCCGCGAACCGCTGTGATGTCTGATTCCTGCCCTGAACGTAACACACTGGCCGACTATCTTGTCGGCCGTATCGACCCGGCCCTGGCCGATCGATTGGATTCGCATTTGGACCATTGCGATTCCTGCCAAACGGTCTTGGCGGCATGTAGTGCCGAGGAGGACACGCTGGTCTCAGTGCTCAGGCAGGGCGTGTGTGAAGGCGAATTCGATCACGAGCCGGAACTTCGTGACACCCTGCGGAACGTAGATCGTAAGCAACTGCGCGAAGTTCGCCGTGACTTGTCACTAACTCAGCTAGGGCCTTACAGCCTCATCAGATTGCTGGGCCGGGGCGGGATGGGCGAAGTCTACTTGGCCGAGCACACGCGATTGGAAATGATGGTCGCGGTCAAGGTGCTTGCCGAACGCTTGCTCAACGACTCGCGCGCGATCGCCCGATTCGATCGTGAGATGAAATCCGTTGGCCAACTCGACCATCCCAACATCATTCGTGCCAGTGATGCTGGTGAGATCGATGGAAAGCATTTCTTGGTGATGGAGTTGGTAAGTGGTGAAGATCTTTCCGTCATCGCACAGCGTCATGGACCACTGGCAATCGCCGACGCATGCGAAGTCGTACGGCAAGCGGCCGTGGGTTTGCAACACGCCTGCGACAACGGGCTGGTGCATCGCGACATCAAGCCAGCGAACTTGATGCTCAACCAACGAGGCTGCGTCAAGATTCTCGATATGGGATTGGCGTTGTTGGAAACGCCACTGGGTGGCGACGGAGGTTTGACGACCGAAGGTCAGATGATGGGGACTGTCGATTACATGGCTCCTGAGCTAATCAGCGATAGCCACAAAGTCGACATTCGCGCCGACATTTACTCGCTTGGCTGCACGATCTATCGCTTGCTTGGCGGTGCGGCTCCATTTCAGGATTTGCAATACCCCAATGCCTTCGCGAAGGCATTGGGGTATTGCGAAATGCGACCGCCGCCGCTTAGTGAGCGTCGCAAAGGGTTACCACAGGCGTTGGTCGCAATCGTCGAAAAAATGCTCGCCAAGAATCCTAGCGACCGTTGGCAATCACCGTCGGAATTAGCCGCCGCACTTGTGCCATTCGCGGTCGGGCATGACCTGCCTGCGTTGTTGAGTGGATCACCGACGGCAACGCAGTCGACTGCGGATCCCGAAGCGACGATGCCGGCCTACTTGGCCGGCCGGAATCTCGTTGCTTTCGTCATCCACCGCGATACAACCTAAACACAACCGTAAGCCTCCTGCAAACGCCGTTACGCTATGCAAGGATGATTTGCCGGCAGCGGTAACAAAGGAGCCCCGTAAAGTTTTTCCATCAAATGCGACCGATTCACCGCGCAGTGAGCACCCAATGTCCTCACCCCATTTCAGCAAGCATAGGGAATCCAAACGAGAGAAGATACGTCCTAGTACTACAGCGCTAAGTTTTCGGCCATCGGCATCGTGAGATGGCGTCCGGATTGATTCCCAGCATAGCGTACCTTTCGAGCTTTGTTCGTGTATGGCTTTTGCGGGCCGCAGCGTTGCGTGACTGATGGTAGCTGACTCTCGCGGCAACCTGCTCAAGCAAGGTGCGACGACTCTCACG
>JBGSVE010000076.1:0-30449 GCA_041753075.1 Pirellulaceae bacterium | reverse complement strand
ACAAAGGTGCTCGTCGGTCGCCGGCGGGATACCCGCCGGCGACTTTCTCGAATCTTCCATCGCGACGACTTTTGGACACGGGAGCCATGCCTCCAAAATCCGGGTTCCTAGGCAAATCCACGACAAAGTCTGATGGACCTATTTTAAGGTAGTCTACTGCCCATCAGGTTCTCCTTTCGCTCGACTTGAATCTTCTGGTGCAAAATGTGTTCACGTCATCGTGCCTTGAAATCTCGATCCGGTTTTACCCTTGTCGAGTTACTTGTCGTCATTGCGATCATCGGCGTGATGGTCGGCCTGCTGTTGCCCGCCGTTCAAGCCGCCCGCGAAGCGGCACGGCGAATGAGTTGCAGCAATAACTTCAAGCAAATTGGCTTGGGGCTACACAATTACCATGCGGCGTACAACAAGTTGCCCAAGCAGGGCTCCGGTCCGTTCAACGTTGCCGGCATGGCACCGAATGTTGGAAGTAATATGACCGGTGGCGGCTTTGCCGGCGGTACGTTGAGTTTCTTAGTCGGCGTGATACCGTTTATCGAACAACAAGCGATGTGGGAGAAAATTTCCAGCCCCAGCCTGGAGGTTGTCGGGTTGGCGAATTTAACTCCGCCAAATGCGTGGCCAGCGATGGGTCCGGCGGCGTGGCAAGTGTTTTATCCGCAGTGGATGACCGAAGTCTCGACGCTTCGTTGTCCCAGCGACCCGGGCTTTGGATTGCCCTCACAAGGCCGCACCAACTATGCAGCTTGCGTTGGTGATTCGATCCGCCGCCAAAACGTGGGCCGGTTTAATGGCGACTTTACCTTCACCGGGTCCCAGGAGCGCGATTGGGCGATCATTGTCCGCAGCGAACATCGCGGTATGTTCGTGCAACGCGACTTTACCAGCTTCCGCGATTGCGGCGATGGTTTGGCCAACACGTTGATGGGCGGCGAGATCGCGACCGATTTGGGCGATCGGGCGATCACGACGGGCGCGTCGGTTGGCAACGATCAAAACATGCTCCAGTCCAATCCAGCCTTGTGTCGTGACCTAAACCAAATTGACCCGCTACGGCCGCGATTTTGGTGTCCCGCCGGCGGCATGTGTACGCCACCGAGCCTGCAGAATCCCGGACTGGGATCAACACAGGGTGGACGATTCCGTGGCTATCGCTGGTCCGATGGGCGGACGATGTGGTCAGGATTCACATCCATTTTGCCGCCCAACAGTGAGGTTTGCTTGCAGGGTGCCGTTGGCGGTGCCGTCGATGTACCGGGCGTCTTTCCGCCGAGCAGTCGGCACCAGGGCGGCGTACACGTGTTGATGGGTGACGGGGCGGTAAAGTTTGTCACCGACTCGATCGAGGCCGGAAACATTCGACAACCGATGGTCCAGGGCCGAGCCGGATACACGTCGGTGGGCAGCAGCAGCCCCTATGGTCTCTGGGGTGCTCTCGGAACTCGCAACAGCAAAGAAGTCATCAGCCAAGACTTCTAGGCTGAGTCTGGAAATCGATTGTAGTGATTCAATCGGTTGTGCCGATAAAACCGGGTAGCGCCATCGCTTGCGTGATGGCGCGACCTTCGTTTTTTCGATGCCAATTCACCAGACCTCCCAAAACGCCCATGAAAATGCCATCTTCCACCGGCATCAGTCGTCCGTTTCCCTGTGTGCCGACCAGCGACCGCTATCTCGCCATTGGCCCGATTGAAGAGGCTCGCATTCGGCTTTGCCAAATGATCGATCGCGGCGAAGGCCTGGGCGTCGTGATCGCGCCGCCGGGAACGGGTAAAACGCTGCTTTGCCAACGCATCGCTGCCCAATATCGCGCCAGCCACGCCGTCGTTTTGCTCGGTGATATTCGCGTCAGCAGCCGGTTGGGCTTGATTCAACAAGTGCTTTTTCACCTCCGCCAACCGCGTCAAGGCAGTGATGAGCAATCGTTGCAATTGGCACTGATTGAATCGTTGACCAAAGGCGTCGACTCAGCCAAAACGCTGCTGCTGATCATTGACGAAGCGCAGATGTTGTCGCTGGATCTGCTCGACGAGATTCGCATGTTGACGAATTTAGTACGCGACGGGCGGCCGTTGGTCCAAACGATTCTAGCCGGTGGTCCTAAACTCGAAGACCCGCTTGCCGATCCCCAGGCCGAGTCGCTGGCCCAGCGAATCGTCGTGCGATGTTACCTGCATCCGATGACGTATGGCGAATCCGTTCAATACACTCGCTCGATGCTCGCGGCCAGCGCGCTGAAGATTGACGACAAGGCCGTTGGATCGGTCCATCATGCCTGTGCTGGTGTACCGCGTCTGATTAACCAACTGATGAACCAGGCGACGGACTACGCAACGCTCAGGCGGATGGCACAGATTGACGATGCGTGCATTCAACACGCTTGGGCTGAATTGCAACAATTGCCCAGCCCGCTGCTTGAGCCCAACTTGAAGTCGATCGAATCGGCCATCGAATTTGGCGAACTGGATGACGACACTGCTGCCTGTGAAATGGAATCAATCGAGTTCGGCGATCCCAACCCAACGCTGCTTGAGCCGGCGCTGCTTGAGCCTGGGCCAGACTACGTCGACATGGAGTCGATATTCAATTCGCCTTCGATCCTATGTGCAGCGGACGCATTAACCAATTTGGACTCACACATTGTCGATTCGCAATTCGATCAAGTGCCGGTCACGCTGCGTCCGCAAATTGCAATGAGCGCAGCCGAGTTGTTTGGCAACGACTTCGAAGCCGAAACGACAATCGATCTTCATGCCGCATCTGGAATTTCCCGCGATCGCACTGCCGGCGGCATGAATGAACCCGTACCCCACGCATACGCAGAGCCGGCATGTGAGGAGTTGTCACTGCGGGATGACATATTGCAACTATCGCAAACGGCCAAGGCTGCCGCGACATCCGCGTTGCCTTGGGCCGCCAACGCGCGACAAGAGCAAAAGCAGTCGCCGCCGATGGCAACGTCTTCGGACTCGGTCGATGTGCCACGCGCCATGGCCGTAGTTTGGCACGACGAAGCGCCCGTCGCAACCAGACTCGACGATCGCGACATGCTGGTGATTGAAGATGAGGTCTCGTTGATCGTCGACTCGCCACAAATCAGTATGATCGGTAGCGGAGCGCTGCGCCGTCCGACGCAGTCCGTGGACCAAGAATACCACGACCTATTTTCGCGATTGCGACGTGGTGAATAATTGATGTCGGTCGCGACAACGTCACCACTATCCGAACTGGCAAGTAGCATCACGCGATGGGGCGATCAAGGCCGCACTCCCGTGATCGTCTGCGGTCCACTATTAAAGTTGGCCGACGAATTCTATGTAGATCTTTGCCAGTGCATCGCAGTTCAATCGCAGCGCGCGGTTCAGTTGGATGTTTTGCCCGGTCATCGATTCGCTGGTCGTTTCGCGTTAACGCGAAACGGACAATTCCGCCGGCTCAGACGATCCATCGAGGCTTCAGCGACGGCGCGGCGATCGTTGGCGTTGTCGCGCCAAGGAAATCGTGACGAGCCGCTCGTCATTGGGCTGGCCGGAACCAGCGATCATTTGCCGTCATTCGCAATGCCAATCGAGCTAGGCACCATGCCAATCCGCGACTAATTGATTATCTTGGTGGCATGTTCCCTGTAACGCTCGTGGCTGTTTGCACTTACAACGAATTGGCCAACGTACCCGAGTTGTCGCGGCGCATTCTGGACGCCATTCCCGATTGCCAGTTGCTGTTCATCGACGACAATTCGCCCGACGGCACGGCGGCTTGGATCGAGCGAGCAATGGCCACGGATGATCGTATCAAGCTGATCGTGAGAAAGCACAAACGCGGTCTCGGCGGTGCAACGCGAACCGCGTTTCAGTATGCCGTCGATCATGGCTACGAGCTTTTACTGAACCTCGATGGTGACCTCAGCCACGCGCCCGAGGTGTTGCCGACGTTACGCCAAATAGCGATTGACCAACCGCAAATCGATGTCGTTGTCGGCACCCGTTATGGTGACGGTGGTTCGATCGAAGGTTGGCCTTGGCGACGAAGGGTGATGAGCCGTTTGGTCAACAGGTTCGCAACCTCAGTCCTACGATTACCCGTTTCGGATTGCAGCGGTTCGCTGCGATGTTACCGTGTCGCCGCCTTGGCAAGACTCAATCCGCAGAAATTGCGGAGTGAGAGCTATGCGATTCTCGAAGAAGTCTTAGTGCGTCTTCGGCAACGCGGATCGGAGATGGCGGAGGTTCCGATTCAATTCACCGACCGAGTCCGCGGTAGCAGCAAGTTGACCACACGCGAATCAATTCGCTCCGCCTGGCAATTGCTAAAGGTAGCGCTAACGCGTGCCTAGGTCATTGTAGAACGATTGTTCCAATCGTTCATCCTACACACCGACGCGAACGGGACTTTGCTCAACAAGTGTTTCGTCGGTATGCGTCAACTCGGCGGCGACCATCGCCGCCATCGTGGCGATCGTGGGATGTTCCCAGGCGTTCGTCGGCGTCAATTCAACACCCGACCAATCTTCCAACTCGCCGCTGAGCTCGACCGCCGTCAACGAGTCCAACCCATAATCATCGAAACGCCTGCCTGCCTCGATATCCACCGGATCAATACCAACCCGTGCGATCAACCAACTGCCCAGCCAATCGCTAACCAATGATTCAACTCGAGCGCGATCATCGCCGCCCAGATTTTGCGGCAGCGCCGGAATCGGCAGCGGCGGAGACTCCGCGCCGCCGCTGCGTTCCCAACGATAGCGGCGACTGATCTCGTCGGCTAATACCGCCGCGCGACAGGCGGCTCTTTGGACCTTGCCGCTTGACGTCATGGGAACAGTTCCGGGACGCGATAGCACGACCAGACGCGGATCAATCTCGTGCTCATCAATCACGGCCCGCCGAATATCGCGGACAATCGATGCGAATTTGTCCTCGCTGGTGTCACGCGCGATCTCCGCGACAACTCCGAGACCCTCGGCGCGAGGTCCATCAACCGAGAACGCGGCGCAAGCGGCCAACACCACGTCACCACTGCAGCGGACTGTTTGTTCAATATCCTGCGGAGCGTAATTGCGTCCGCGAACAATCACCACATCCTTGATGCGTCCCGCTACGTACAGACGTCCATCGTGAACGAACCCCAAGTCGCCGGTGCGCAAATACCGCTGGGTGGAATCTTGCGATGGTATTGTTGACGCTTGGGCCGCGCGGCGAAACCAACGCGGCGGTACGACTGATTTCGCTGCCATGAGCGTCGTAAATCGCAATTCATTCTCTTCGGGCCGATTCCAATATCCGCTGGTGATCGAGGCACCACAAAGCCAGATCTCGCCGATCGTATCGTTTGCCACTTCCTGTCGTGTCTCGGGGTCAACAATCTTGATCGTTGTTCCGACCGCGGCGGTACCGCATGACACGAGCGAATTCACATCACGGCGTGGTTGTTGCGTTGCAATTTCAACCTGCCGCTGGCGCATCGCCGCGCGATCCACGTCGATCACCTTCAGCGCCGCCGGACCTTGGCCGCCGCTGGCCAACAGCGTTGCTTCGGCCAATCCGTAACACGGGTAAAACGAATCGGCACGAAATCCAATCGAGCCAAATCGATGAGCGAACGTTAACAGCGATTGTGGCCGAATCGGTTCCGCTCCGCAAAAGGCCAATTGCCAATGACTCAAATCAAGTGACGCGGCCTGCTCCGGCGCGATTCGATCGGCGCACAAATCATAAGCAAAGTTGGGTGCACCGCTGACAATTGCACCGTATTGGTGAATCATTCTCAACCAACGAATCGGACGCTGGATAAACGATTGCGGACTGATGTAGACCGATCGGTAACCGAGAAAAAGCGGAGCCAGCACACCGCCGATCAATCCCATGTCATGGAAAAATGGCAGCCACGAGACCGCTGTCGGCGCATCGTTGCCTGGTGAATTGCAGAGCGGTATGTGGAACCCCGTGATGATCGCCTTCAAATTCGCAATCACATTTCGCTGCGTCACGATCACGCCTTTGGGGTCGCTTGTGCTGCCGCTGGTGTATTGCAGCAGCGCGATCGAATCCGAAGAAACATTGTCGGTCCAATGCAACGCACTCGCGCCGACCATTTCCAATTGATTGGGCAAGTCGTCGACGGCCACCATTGGTACCGTCGCAGTCAACGCGGCAAGCTTGCTGCGATCAACACCGGCGATCACCGCCTTGGTCGAAAGAATCACCTCCGGTTGGCAATCACGCGTCACCGAATCCACTCGTGGCAATTCACGGTTAGGTCGCGGATGGCAAGTTGGCACCGGAATCCATCCGGCGACTTGCGCTCCGAAGAACGCCGGCAAAAAATCAAGGCCTGGCGCAAACAACAGCAACGCTCGTGGCGCATCAATCGGAGACTGCGATTTGCTCTCATCCACTTGTCGCCGGGCCGTCAGCGCCGCCGCGACCCGCAGCGTTTGTGCCCACAATTGGCCATAAGTCAACGCGGATTCAATGCCCAAGTCGTCCACAAAAATCGCGGCCGTTCGTTCGGGATGCAACTCCGCGCGACGGTGCAATAATTCCGGCAGGGTGCGGCATTCATCGTCGTTGTTAAAACGCATGCGTCAAACTCTCGAAGACCGGGAATCCATTTGAACGATTGGAACCAAGACAATAACCAAGACAACAATTTTCGACAAACGCCTTGCACATAAATCCCAACCGGCAAATCAAGAACCACCGGAAAGGTTCTTTCCAATGCGATCAATAAGTGTCGTGGAACACTGCCATCGGCACAAACTCGAATCGTGACGAGTCAAACAACCCCCGATCGCTTAACTTCAACTCCGGAATCACTAATAACGCCATAAATGACAATGTCATAAACGGTGCCGCCAAGCTCGACCCCAACGATTGCTTGGCGAAATCATCAATCCGCTTATATTCCTCCGCAACCCATACGCCGTCTCGATCCGACATGATCCCCGCGATCGGCAACGGCAACACCCGCGAATCTCTTCGGTTAACCGCCGCAACGGCACCACAATGAGCGATCACCAAATTAACCGCGGCGCAAATCTCTTCGTCGCTGACACCCACGGCCAAGATATTGTGCGAATCGTGGCTGACTGACGATGCAATCGCGCCACATCGCAGTCCAAACCCTCTGACCAGCGCGACCGCCGGACGTGATTTGCCGTAACGATTGACCACCGCAATCTTCAACACGTCTTGCCACGGATCACTCTCGATTCGTTGATCCCTCACCGCCACGGTTGCGGTCAACGAATGAGTGACCAAACTTCCGCCGAACGCATGGATTACCCGAACCGTTGTCGTGGCGCTCGTTGACTCGGATTGAATGCGAAAGTCAGCGGGAACTTTAGGATCGCAATCAAATCGATTAATCGGCGTGACGGCAACGGATTGAATTTGGGTTTGGCCACCGCGCGCGACGCATTGTCCAGCGATGAATACTTCACGGACGCCGAAGCTTCTCAAGTCATCGACCAAGATGAGATCCGCAGGATCACCGACGGCCAAGCGCCCCACGTCGAGCGAATAATGTTCGATTGGATTGATGCACGCAACTCGCAATACGTTGAACAGATCAGCACCACCGGCGATCGCGCGGCGCACCAGCAAATTGATATGCCCCACCGCCAACTCGTCAGGATGTTTGTCGTCGCTGCAAAACATCACACGGTCGCAGTGTGAATCAATCAACGGAAACAGCGCAGCAAAATTCTTCGCCGCGCTGCCTTCTCGAATCAATATCGACATGCCATGCGCGAGCTTGTCGAGCGCCTCGTCGAGCGTTGTGCATTCGTGGTCGGTGCTGATGCCGGCGGCGATATAGCGAGCGGCTTGTTCACCACGCAATCCCGGTGCGTGACCATCAACTGGTTTGCCAACTGCCTTGGCGGCCGCAATCTTTGCGTGAACCTCGGGATCATCGCCGAGCACACCCGGATAATTCATCATCTCGGCGAGATAGCCAATCTCGGTTCGGTCGAGTAATTGCCGCACGCTAACTGCGTCTATGCAATCTCCCGCTGTTTCATACGCCGTCGCCGGAACGCAGCTCGGTGCTCCAAAACAGATCTTCAGCGGAACATGCCGCGCATTTGCAATCATGAACTCAACACCGCGAACGCCCAGCACATTCGCGATTTCATGCGGATCTGAAACCGTTGCCACGGTCCCATGCACGACCGCCATCCGCGCAAACTCGCTGGGCACCAACATTGACGATTCGACGTGGACGTGCGCATCGATAAAGCCCGGCAGCGCATAAGGCAACGTTGCATCAATACCATCGGCCAGCGCCGTGATCGACTCGATCCGACCGCCCGCAACTACGATCTCGCTAGCGCGAATGCGGCGGCCAAGGATGTCTACGACGTTTGCTGCAAACGATAACCGGCTCAACATACTGGCCATACATTTCCCGCGACGGCGCGCAGCATGCCTTCGGCTTTGATCCAAGTTTCTCGTTCCTCGGCCGCGGGATCGCTTTGCAACGTGATCCCGCCACCCACCGGAATTTGCCAATATCCACGATTGGCCGTGATCGTGCGGATCAAAATGTTGAACTCGGCATCGCCACCGCAAGAAACATAACCGAGCGAGCCACAATACGGACCACGCACCGATGGTTCTAATCGAGCGATCGTTCGTAGCGCTTCGATCTTGGGCGCACCGCTGATCGAGCCGCCAGGAAAACACGCAGCCAGCATGTCGATCGCACCGATACCCGGGCGCAGTTTACCCTCGACGACCGAGACAAGATGTTGCACGTGGGCGTAGGTCTCGATGCCACATAATTGATTGACGCGAACGCTGTCGTCCTCGCACACTCGCGACAAATCGTTTCGCATCAGATCGGCAATCATCACATTCTCCGCGCGGTCTTTTTCGCTGGCCATCAATGCGGCGGCAAGTTGGGAATCGATTGTGTCGTCGCCAGTTCGCGCCGCCGTGCCCTTGATCGGTCGGGTTTGGACGACGCCATCGCGAAGTCGCAGAAAACCCTCCGGTGATGAACTGACCACTTGAAATTCACCGCCATCGTAGTAGCCCGAAAAGGGCGCGGCGTTGGTCTGGCGTAAGCGCACCGCAAGATCGATTGATGAACAACGCGCCGGTGTCAACAAACGTTGGGCAAGGTTAACTTGAAACGAATCACCCGCGCCAATGCCGCCAATGATTTCGTTAATCGCCGCGCGATAACCCGCAGAAGAAAAATTGCTCCAAACTTCGGGCCAATGGGTTTCGTAGCGTGTCGCACCACGGCCTGAGTCATCGCGACTCTGCCAACTCGATCGTGACTCAAATGTGGGCGATTGCAATCTTGCCAACACCGCATCGGCACGTTGCTTCGCGCGGTCATGATTGACGGTGAAGTCATCGGGCGAGATCCCTTGACTAATTAGCCATGACCTCGCCTTCAATCGATCATGGCAAATCACCCAATCATATAAACCGACACTGATTGCTGGGGTTGGAAAGTCGTCTTCGGTGGCGCGACCGACCGGTTCCAACCACGAACCGGCTTCGTAACCCCATAACCCCGCCACACCACCTTGAAACGGCGGCAAGTCGGCGACTTTTGTTTGCGGTAGCGCCGCACACCATTGCCGCAGCCGCGGCCATGGGTCACGGTCACCTGCCGATGCGACCAAACGCACAATCGGATCGGCACACAAGAAACTGTATCGACCCGCAGAATCGCCACCCGGTTCCAAAACCGGACCCGGCGCTGCGGAATCCAGCCATAGGCAACCACCAAGCGGCTGTAGTTTCAAGACCGCGCTGGCAATCGAAAACTCGCTTGGCAATTCAACCACCAACGGCAAGCAATTTGCGCCCGCGCAAGAGTTCACTGCGTTCACTCGTCGAGTCGACCGGCGGACCAAAGGATGCCGCGAGTCAAAGTCTTCAAATAGACCGGGTCGGCGAACGTATCACTGGAATGTCCATAAGTGGTTCCAAAGACTCTCGCGTCGCCGTATTGATTGACCCAAAACACCGGATGCTTTTCGCCGTTGCGTTCGCTCGGCGAGGTGGCCAGCGCCGTCGCCGTGGGCCACAGCTTTTCGATAATGTAAAGCTCGTCCATCGCCGACACATGATCGACCGGAAAGTTCTTCATGATCGGATGATCCGGCGCGACGACTTCGATTTTGTATTTGCTTTGGTGGTCGTGCCGACGACTGGTAACACCAAGAAACTCTCGCCAATCGTTGATCTCGGCACCACGATAGGTGTGCATCGCGCAGTGAATCACGACGGCGTTAATACCGGCGTGATGCGGTGCAGTGATGCGACGAATGTATTCGGGGTCTTTCGTGTCGGCGAAGCACTCGTTGTGAATCACGACATCAAACCCGTCGGCCCACTTCGGATCTTGGTAAAGCTTGATCTCGGCGTCAGTCCCCGTGCCACCATCATTGACGACGGTCCACTGGGCCGACACGCCGGCCTCCTTGACGGCTTGCTGCATCGCTTCGGTTTGAAAACGATAATCATGACAACAACCACCGGTGACCAACATCAACTTCAGCAGTTCGTCCGCGCTGGCTACTCCGGTTGAACGGGCTACTCCGGTCAATAAAAGCACGACGGCGAGTGCGACGAAGCGTTGCATGATGGATGATTCCGGTGAGGGCACAACTGGCAAAACGCCATCATAATCATCTCGCTACGGCTTGAACAACGCTTCGTGCAGCTTTGCCAATTTCTCAGCCGGGATTTTGATTACCTTGCGATCATAAGTCATCAAACCGTTGATTTCGCCTTCGACATCGGTCGTTTGCGTATAAACGCCCGCAGCAATGCCGTCGTGGCGAAGATCGTCCAGCATCTTCAGCGAAGTCACGTAACGCTCGCGGTATTCGTCTTCATTCTTGGGCAACCCACCGTAACCCCAGTTCTGGCGATTGGCGTCCCACAAATGCCCTTCGACCGGATATCCATGGCCGCCGAACTCGCCGACCACCTTGACGAAATCGTGATAGCGATCAGGGTCAAATGGGAACGCCGGATTGGGATAAGCGTGTTCGTCGGCGACGTCGCCAATCGGCCAGAAGTTTCCGCCGCTAGCAATGTTGACCAATCGCGACGGGTCGCGCGCGACGGTCCACTTGCCGACGTCGAGCGTTCGATGCTGGCCCCATGCTTCGTTAAACGGAACCCAAACCACAATCGATGGATGGTTTTCCAACAGATCGATCATCCGCTCTAGCTCGGCCATGAATTGGTCGTGATATTGGTCGGGCCAAGCAGCGTCCTGGGGAGCCGGTTTCATCCGCGTCCAATCGGGATTGTGACCGGCGCTGACTTGATCTTGCCAAACCATCATGCCGATGCGGTCGCAGTGATAATAGAATCGCCGCGGTTCAACCTTGATGTGTTTGCGAATCATGTTGAAGCCCGCCGACTTCAGCCATTGGACATCAAACTTCAGCGCCGCATCCGACGGCGGCGTCAACAATCCATCGGGCCACCAACCTTGGTCCAGCGGTCCCCAGTGAAAAATCACTTTGTCGTTCAGCGTGAAGCGAAGATGACCGGCTTGGTCCCGTGTTTTGCCGACGGTGCGAATCCCGGCGTACGAGGTGACTTGGTCAATAACTTTGCCATCGGCGGACATGATTTTGATTTCGAGGTCATAAAGATGCGGCGAATCAGGCGACCACAACTTGGCGTTGGTGATTACCAGTGACGCTTCGGTGCCGGCCTGCGTTATGTCGCCAACCACGGAATCGCCATCTTTTGCGATCACTTGGATCTGGCCGCCGGGCAATGCACCGTCGATCGTCGCGCTAACGCCAATCGTGCCCGACTTGGCATCGGTTGAGATTTTTAAGTCCTCGACAAACGCAGTCGGCACGGTTTCAAGCCAAACGGTTTGCCAAATCCCTGAAACCTGGGTGTACCAAATGCCGCGCGGGTTGAGCGTTTGCTTGCCACGCAATTGCCACGCTTCCGTGTCGTCTTCGACTCGCACCATCAATTCGTTTCTGCCGCTGATGACCGCCTCGGTTACGTCAAACGAAAACGGTGTGTTGCCGCCTTGATGCTTGCCAACCAAAGTACCGTTAACGAAAACTTCGCACTGGTAGTCGACGGCCTCAAAATTGACCAGCGTTCGTTCACCTGTCTTGGCCTGGACATCAAACGTGCGGTGATACCACAACGCTTCGTCGGCTTCGAGCATTCGCTGGACGCCGCCAAGTTTTGATTCGAGCGCGAAGGGGACGAGAATTTTTCCGCCCCATTGCTCCGGTGCAGAGATTTGTTTGGCAGGCGTGATGGCGTAGTCCCAATGTCCATTGAGATTTTGCCATGCAGTTCGCGCTAGTTGCGGACGTGGGTATTCGGACCAGGCGCTGGCCGGCGTCACCTCACTGCCCCAAGTCGTAATCAGGTCGGATTGAAACGGCGTCGTGTTACGTTTGGCCGGTGGTAGCTCGGGAACGTTTTCGGCATCGACCAAGTGAACGTCGATAAATTGGCCACCGCTCTGTTGGCGACAATGCACGGCCATCACATTTTTGCCAACTTGAATCGCCGCCTTGGCGGCATCATCCAGCGGCACGACTTGGTAGTCGGTTGACCATTTTTCGAGGGCCGCAACACGGCGACCGTTCAAATACACCTCGGCGTCTTCGTCATGATGGACTAGCAGGGCCGGTTTGGCAGGCACGGCATCGACATCGATCGACTTGCGTAACCAAATTTGGTTGGTCGACCAATTGGTGCCGATGCGAGCACCCGGCGTGTCAGCAGTTCCGAAGCCTCCGCCTGCTGCGGTCCATTCGGTGTCATCGAAACTGGACTGCTGCCATCCGTCAGCGGGTTTACGCAACACGAATCGCCAATCATCGACGATCGGAAGCTCGGCAACGGCGCGTTCTGCAAACACACTGACGAGCATCAAACCGGCACAGAACGCAGCAAAAAGAAACGGTTTCATCGACATCACCGGGAACGCAGGGAAAGCGGAATAGCAAGGCGGGATAGACTTAGCTTAAGTTCTCAGTTTACGCGCTTGATCGTGCCGTGCAATGCGTTTTGGCTTCAGCCGCCTGAGAACGCTTGTCAGTCAAACCATTCGTCGGCTGGATCAAACGCCGGTTGGACAATGTTCAATACCTTCAATTTGCCGATCGCGCGGTGACGACATCCAGGATGTATTTTTACGGCGGTCATCGGTCGCAGGGCCACTCGCTCGCCATTGAGTTCGAGCCAGCCTTCGCCTTCGAGCACGACATAAATTTCCGTCAACGTCTTGTGGTAGTGAGTTTTCGCGTCGGCCAGAATTTCAACCAGGTGGACGCTTGATTGCGACATCGAGATTTCAGCAAAAGCGCGCCGCGCCCAACCACACGGACAACGCGTCGGTTGGATATCATCAAGCTGGCTCGCTTCGTATAACGCCATGTTCAGTTTCCTCGATGTTTGGTTCAGATCAATGAAGATGTCTTTTGCCACCGCAGCCTGCATTCTACTGCTGACGATCACGCCAGCGTCCGCCCAGGATACCGCCGCAAGGGACAACGCCACGCAGGTTTTAGTCGTCGTTGGCCCCTCCGATCATGCGCCGGGAACGCACGAAGTCGCCGCCGGTGGCAAGCTGATTAAGCATTGCCTTGAGTCGATCACAAATTCGACTCCAATCAACGCCCATGTCGTCGACCAGTGGCCAAGCGACGAATCGTTTTTGCAAAGCATCGATACGGTCGTTTTCATCGGCGATTCATTTCCACTGATGCGCATGCCCGAGTCGGATGCGACGCTCTCTAGTGCTGCAAGAATGATGCAGCGTGGTTGTGGAATCGTTTGTGTTCACTACGCCACCGGACTGCGTGCAGAGGATGTCGCCGCAGATGGTTCACATCCGTTGCTGGATTGGATGGGCGGTTACTTTGCTACAAAATGTACCCATCACCAATCGATCGCCCGCATTTTTACTGCCGCAACAATCGCGCCGAGTTCACCGGAGCATCCGATTTGTCGCGGTTGGGGCGAATTCACATTGCATGACGAACCTTATATCAACAACTATTTTGGACCGAACGAAAATCGCCCGGCGGCCAATGTGGTGATATTGGCGACTTCAATGTTGCCACCGGAATCGCCGCAACCGCAAGCGGTCGCATGGTGCGTTCAGCGGCCTGACGGCGGACGCGGCTTTGGAATCGTAATGCCACACTTTTATCGCAATTGGCAACGGGAGGAACTGCGCCGCGTGATTCTTAATGGCATCGTTTGGTCGGCGAAGCTTGACGTTCCCGCCACAGGAGTTGATTCCGTAGTGCTCGACCTAACTCAATTCGAACCTGGATCGGTCCAGCCTCAATCGCGCACCAAGGCTGTTGCGAAGTGAGTTGCTAGGCTCTGTTTGATTTTCGGGTTAAAGCTGAATATCAGCGCCGCCGCCGCCGGGCAATGAACGCTCCGGCAAGGCCAGCCACGAGTACGATGCTGGTTGGCTCGGGAACGGTGACGACGCTGAACGCTCCGCGATCGAAGTTTATCGCGGCGAAGGAGCCAGCGGCATCAAGGTCGACGACGGCCGTGTCTCCTAGCGAACTGGAGATCCCTAATTGTTCATTTGCCGGCCCACCGAAGACATTGCCAAAGAGATCAAGATTCCAGGTTGTCGGCACCGAACCGACCCAGCTTCCAAACGATCCAATCGATCCACTATTGTCGACCAGCGTGTATCCAGGGGCACCGCCGATCGAAACCGACAGAATCGCCGATTGGGCCGATGTGGCACCGACGCCGCTGAATGTCACTAGGCCGGTGATCGAATCGGTGCCGGTGAATGGCGAATCAGCAAATTCCAGTGGCAAGCCCGTGTATTCCAGCACGATCGCCGCTTGAGAACTGGCGGCACCTACGATTGCGAACATTAACGCGATCACAAATTTATAAATTGACACCACGCACCTCGGGGATAAGTCCATCGCTTCGAGACCAAACTCAACTTCTGTATCTTAGTCGAAGCAAGCAAAAAACCACGGCCCGCTGGCCAAGAACGCAATTAATAAAAAACTTTGTAACGATCATGCCCATTGTAGAACAATCGGATTCAGAAGCTGAATTGCAATTGTGTTCGGAATAGCCAACCGAGGTCGCCGGGCGAAATGTCGAGCGCACTGGAATTGACCGTCGCACCGTTTAAATACGTCGCGTCGATGGTTAATTTCGCATTTTGATCGCGAAAGTACCTTGCCACTCCCACCGCCATTTCGTCCGAGCTTTGGTCCGCGCCGCCGAGCGTCCCCGAGTTGCCATTGACGCGTGACCAACGGGCCAGCAGCTCGAATTTCTCTGGCACGACGAACATGCCCGCCTGCAGCCAAAACCCAAAATCAAACAGGTCAGGAAACTGGCCGTTGAACCCACTGAGATTGCGAAAGTAGTATTCGCTGGCCAGTGAAAGCCCCTGATACTTCAGCGATGCATCCATGGCATACAACGCCACGGAGTACTCGTTGACCCGTAGCGGCATTAAGCTTGCCAGCGTTTGCCCTGAATCGGCGACGCGGACGCTGCTGAACTCGGTGCTGCCGATTCGCTCAATGTCAGTAAACGCGACGCCCGCGCCGAATCGCATTGCCAACGATTGGTGAATATCAAAGTCGGCCAAATCACCTGCACCCCAATGATCAAGCGGGTACCATGTCAAACGCGTCGCGATGGCGTTGTTGTTGTCCAGTGTACCGCTGCTGCCGGTGTCGGCACCGCCGGTTACCAGCCCATTGAACAACGCCATTTCCCAGTAAATCGGCTTTTCCAGCCCGCTGGTTTTTCCATACAAACCCCACGCTAAACTGCGGTTGACGTCAAAAAACTCGCTGGCCATCGAACGATCCGCGAATTGGAACTGCTTACCGCTGATTTGCCGGGCCAACGTAAACGGCATCTTGTACAAGCCCGCCTTGAAGCCAACGGTGTCGGAGTCGAGGCCCCACAGAGCATGGCCGAGATCATACGTCAGGTAATAGTCAAGAATACGAAGCTGGTCGCTGGCACTGCTGCGGCCATCGAATTGAATCAGATAGCGAAAATCGGTTGTAAACGCATGACCCGAAAGAATCAACCGCGCGCGTTTGAGTTGCAATTGGTTTAAGTCGCGATTGTCGCCGCGCGAATCCAAAACGGTGTGACGCAATTGGCCCCAGCCATTGATTCGTAAACTGTAGGGAAATGTTTCATCGCCCAAGTCAAAATTGCGACGGCTGGAGATCACAAACCCATCGTCATAACCAACTCGAATGGGCGACGACGCATCAAGTGGTGGTTCATCAAATTCAATCGGATCGGACCAATCGACCCATTTGTCCTGCGGCGGTATAGGCGAAGCAGTTTCGCCAAACGAGGTATCGCCGTGGACGAAAACCATCGCCGCGAAAAACAGAAATTTGGTAAGCGGCTGACTCAATTTCATCGCTACCAATAAACGAAAATAGGCGACAACGATGCTCTTCGGATATTCGGCATAATCGTTAAACTCCTCCAATTAAAACGTTGCTTTATTTTCGCGAGAGACTTATCCTTGGCCGCTAGTCGTCACGTCATCCTTGTCGGCGGGTCGGTTCGCGCCGCTGCGACCGACGCCGTTCGCGGTGGTTTTATCGTGACGGCTATCGACCGCTTCGGAGACCAAGATCTATTGGCGATCGCTGACCGCTGGTTCCCGTTGGATGACGATGACGCTTGGCTCGATCGGCTAATCGAATTGCCGCGTGGGCCAATCATTCCGGTTGGCGGTTTCAATTGGCCATCATCCGCCAAGGCGAAACTGCTGCAGGACCAAGTGGTGACGTATCCGCGGCCCGAGATGTTGCGCCAAATCGATTCGCCACGGGAGCTAAACGATCTCGCTGATTCCGCCAACATCCAATTCCCCGAGACACACTGGCTTGACGATCTGGGAAGCCTGCAGACAACTCAATCCAAGCACGAAGCAGAATCATGGATCTACTTGCACAAGCCTTGGCAACACGCTGGTGGTGTTGGAATTTGTGCCGGCAGCGGGACTCCACCGGTGTCGCATTATGCGCAGCGTTTTATTCGCGGCGAGCCGATCGGCGTTAACTTTATCGCCGCAAATTCGGGAACTACCGCCCGGTGCCATTTGCTTGGAACATTTCGCGCAATGACGCACAAACGCGATCGCGAGCAACGCTTCTTATATGGCGGTTCGATTGGGCCAGTCTGCGTGAGTGCAATTCAGACCCAGACTTTGCAATCGCTCGGTGAGTCGATTGCCAAGCGGTTCGGTCTGGTCGGCTTGTTCAACGTCGATTTGGTATTGGATCCGGCGGGCAAGTTGTGGTTGTTGGAAATCAACCCAAGGTTCAGCGCATCGATGGAGCTATTGGAAACCCAATCGCTAATAAAAATGCATTTGGAGTGTCAAAGCTCCTTGGACCTTGGGAAGTTTAACAACTTCCACTACGCCAAAACGGGATTGGAACCATGCACTTCGTTTTCTTGCAAGCGAATTGTTTATGCGAAGTGTTCCATGACGATCGGCGAATTGCCACGTGGAACATCCGATGTTCAATTCGTTGACATCCCTGCCCGTGGCATGCACATCGCAGCCGGAGACCCGGCGTTTACCATCATCGTGCGAAATGCGCCCACGATGCGGGCGGCGCTCAAGACAGCACTACGCCAAGTCGCGATCTTCGAACATCAACATCGCGATCATCAAAATCATGACTGCGAAGCAGGCCAGATAATTGAACGAAGCCGCTAGATAAATCGGCGGGATTTGGTTGGCTGAATCGACGGCGGACTGAACGTTGAACGTGTTCAGGTTTGGTACGACGACGGCGATCAATTTGCCAAAGAACCCGACCAACTCATTTTCGCCGTTAGTCGAACGGACCAGCGGTGCGGTCAGGTTGCCGATCAGATAGATCACGAAGCACACCACGAAATTGGCCAGCAGCGGCAAGCGCGTCGCAAGTGCCACAGCAATGCCACCTATCACCATCGTTTCCATGAAATACAGGACAACCGCCGGAACAATGGAGACAATTTCTTCATGACAAACTTGCCACTCCGGAACGACACGTGTTGTTTCGCGCGATTCGTAAATCGGCTTGTAGCTGATCACCATCGTCATCACCGCGCCGATAATCACGAACAATACCAAGACGGTAAACATAATGCCGACATACTTGCCAAGCAAAAACGAACGGCGGCTCAGCGGCTTGCTCAATACGGTCAATGCGGTTCGCCCGTCGATCTCGTCGCTAACGCTGGTGCCCGCAGACCATACCACCTGCATCATGCCCAAAACCATCAGGAGTGTCACGCAACTGTCTTTCATCAATCGCACGTCTTCACCCAACGTGTTGAACGGAATGATGCCGAACAGCAGCACGCCAAACAGCCCGCCGACGAGCAATAACAGATAAAGCGGTTGAGCCATTTCGCTTTTCGCCGTCGATACCGCTACGGCCGCAACCCGCGGTGCCGCTTGGCGAAAAGCGATATAGCTCATTAAAAAGCAAAACACACCAAGGGCCGTAGTGACAATCGACGACGCTTCGGGAATCGTTGGCCGCGTGACAAACTTCATCGTGACGGTCGCTTCATCGATCTCGCGGTTTTGCATGTAGACCGAGCCGGGGTCCAACGGCAACGGCGGTGCTTCGCGCTCTTCGCGCAGATAGCGAACGGTTTCGTTGGCATCAATCCGGACGGGAGTCATGCGAAACTTTGATGGCGTCTCCGCGTCGCCAATGATGATTGTTTTGTCACTGGTAACGCTCAGCTCGGCGACGTTGAACATCACATATTCCATCGCCACCTTCTCGAATGGCGCTTCGTCGGCATTCACGTCCGGCGGTGCCGGCTTGACCTTGCGAACCACAATCTCGGTGCCATCGCTGAACAAAATGACTTGGCCTATCGAGCCGATGATAGTTGCGGGCTCTTTGACAAACGGGCTTCCAACCAATCCGATCACGGCAAAAATCGCAGCGGTTCCCAAGACGTAGGGCACGATGCCTTCGGTCAAAATCGATTTCAATTCGACCCGCGTGCGCTCCCAAATTCCATAAATGGTTGCAAATCCAGCAATGATCCCAAACGTGATCAGCGGCAAGATCAGCATCGACTGGTACTCGCCACCGCGCGGCACATAAATAGCGCACAACGCGATCGCATAAACAGCTCCCAGGACCAAGGAGGCCGTGATTGCGGTTCGCGGAGTTTGGCCGAGTTTTCCGAGCGGCGTAAACGAAAGCATCGCAAAAACCGCCAAAACGACCGCCAGCGCGATCGCGCCAAGCACAATCCCCAGGGCCAAAACCCACAGCGGCGTCAACCAAATCGGCAACCAATTCGAGACTTGGCCAAGCACTGGCGAAGCGACAAAACCAGACAAGATCATCCCAATCAATTCCAAAAAGTAAGCCTGTAGACGGTGCCAATACGGCGTCCATCGAGCAAGAGTTCGCCCGATTCTAGGTCGAATCGACGGCAATTTGAACGGGACTGGTCGTCGAACGTTACCCAGCGGGCTTGAGATCCCGCGGAGCGCTATGTTCAGTTTGCTACGTCGCGATGTCGAATTAGACAAAACAACTGATCTATTGAGCCTGCTCAAATCGCCGGTATTCGCGCAAGCGTTGTTTGGCACCTTGATTCAGCAAGGCGTCACCGCGTCCCAAACAATTGGGACAATTGTTCTACTCTGCCAGCCGCAAGGTTTTTGCGTTTATGAATACATACCCTGAACCCCGGTGGCCTCGAAGGCATGTTCATAATGTTCGATTTTAGTCGGTCGCTCGTGACCGGTAGGCCACCAGACGGCGACCACGTCAAAACGGCATCGGCAACCGAACAATTTATTGCGTTGTAGATAACGAAGCGCCGCGCGAGTGACGCGGGTTTGCTTGTCTTCGTCGACGCGATCCGCAGGGTGACCTGGTTTGGTGGAAGCTAACGTCTTGACTTCAACAAAGATCAGCAACGTGCGCCGACGATTGACCGCGATCAAATCAATTTCGCCAGCTCGATCTGATTCGCTATGCGAAATGATCGTCAAGCGTTTTTGGCGCAAGAATCGTGCCGCCGCCTGCTCACCCCGCTTGCCCAACGACGCCGCCGAATCAATCGACCCAAAACGCCAATCGCGACAGGTCTCAATCAACTTTCGCCAATCACTTCCCCATCGCGACATGAGTTTTCCTGAGCAGATCGCTTTACTTGGTATCCATTCGGCGTTCTTTCAAACGCACCGACTTGCCGACGCGATCGCGCAGGAAGTAAAGCTTCGCGCGGCGAACGACGCTGCTGCGCTTGACTTCGATCTTGGCGATTCGTGGGCTGTGCAGTGGAAACTTGCGCTCGACGCCTTCGCCGGCGACGATTCGCCGAACCGTAAACATCTCGCGGCTGCCGCTGCCGCTGCGTGCAATCACCGTGCCGCTGAAAATCTGGATGCGCTCTTTGTTGCCTTCCAAGATTTTATTGTGAACATCGACGGTATCACCGATCGAAAACTGGGGAACTTCTTCCTTGAGGCTGGTCTTTTCGACCAATTCCATGACGAGGTGGCTCATCGATATTTCTGTGGGGTAAGGGGTTTGGGGTACGGGGTTTGGGTAACGAGGTCGTAGTAAGGCAAACAGTTTTAGGGTTCGAGTAAATCGCTTCGTCGCGCGGTCGTTCGCTGGTGTACCTGGTCGGCGCGCCACTGGGCAATCCGCGGATGATCGCCGCTGAGCAGGACATCAGGCACGTTCAGCCCACGAAAACTTCTTGGTCGGGTGTATTGGGGAAATTCGAGCAACCGATTTCCTCGGCTAAACGAATCATCCAAGCTGCTTTGTTCGTCGCCGAGGACTCCGGGCAGAAGTCTGACGACGCTATCGATGACTACCATCGCCGCGACTTCGCCTCCATTGAGAACAAAATCGCCGATGCTTAGTTCATCAGGTTGTAGGATATCGACCACGCGCTGGTCAAACCCTTCGTAGCGGCCACAAAGAATAAGCAATCTTGGGCAGATCGCCAACTCCTCTGCAAATCTTTGGTCCAATCTTCTGCCTTGCGGCGTTAACAAAACCCGCCGCACCGGTCGATCGTCCATCGCTTCGACGGCTTCAACGCACTCGACCGTGGGTTTCACTTGGATCAACATCCCCGGTCCGCCGCCAAACGGCCGGTCATCGACTTGGCGATGCGGCGTGTCCTTGGCCCAATCTCGCAAATCATGCCGCTGGATCTCGACCAAACCGCGAACGATCGCCTTCTCGAGCAAACTCTGGGTCAAATACCCGTTAAAGATTGCTGGAAAAAGAGTAACAATATCGAATCGCATGCGATCTTGACCCGCGCAATAATCGGGGATCAGGACCCTTCGGCAACCGTTTCCACGGTGGCTTCGGCGGCGACCGCGTCTTTCTTGGCTGGCTTGGCGGTGAAGGGCGGTGGCGTGTAGTTGCGACGCTTGCCCAAACGCTCGACTGCCGCCTTTTGGGCTTCCAGATGCGAACCGTTGGTGCCGTACTTTTTGATCAGCACGCTCACGTTTTCGCTTGGCTGCGCTCCCACACTGACCCAGTAATCGATTCGCTCGGCCTTGAGCAAAACGCGGGCGTCGGTCTCGGGGCACATGGGGTCGTAATAACCGAGTTCTTCAATGACGCGGCCATCGCGCGGCTTGCGCTGGTCGACGGCACAAACGCGGAAGAATGGACGATGCGCCCGTCCCATTTTTTTCATTCGAATTCGAACTGCCACAGTAACTCCAGGTTCACAGGTAAAAGTTGGTTTTTGATTCAGTGTTCCACGACGCTCCGCCGTCGAGACTGCTAATTTTTGCGACGTCGGAGCGTCGTAGAACAATATAAGAAATCTAGCGGCCTTTTCGTTTGGCCTTTCTCAGCTCTTTGTCGCGTTGCTTTCTGAGCTTGTCGCGTTCTTCGTTGCTCAGACGTTTGCCGGTTGTCTTTTTCGTTCGCAGGCCGCTCATCGTCGGATCCGCCATCGCACCGCTGGCCTGCAATTGCTGCATCATTTTCATCCGATCACCGGCACCTTGTCCAGCCATCCCTTGCATTAATGGCTTCATCACCTCGAATTGTTTTACCAATTGGGTGATAACCGGTGCCTGAACACCGGCTCCTTTGGCAATTCGGGCTCGTCGCGAGGCGTCAATAATCTTTGGATTGCGGCGTTCTTTGGCCGTCATACTGTTGATCGCGCCAATCGTTTGGCGAATCCCGTCGGTGGCTTCTTTGCTATTGACCACGTCCTTGAGTTGGCCCATGCCGGGCAACAGGCCGACCATTTTGCCCATTAAACCGGGTTTGGCAACCTTTTCGAGCATGTTTTTGAAGTCGTCGAGCGTCATATCGCCCGACGCCATCTTCTTTTCGAGCTCTTCCCGCTCGCGATCATCAACGATCCGGTGGGCCTCGCGCGCCGCTTGGACCATATCGCCCATCTGTAGAATGCGGCTGGCCATGCCTTCGGGGCGAAACGGTTCGAGCGCATCCAAATGCTCGCCCGTGCCGATAAACTTGATCGGCACACCGGTGACGTGCTTGACCGACAACAGCGCACCGCCGCGGGCGTCACCATCGAGTTTGGTCATGACGACGCCATCGAGTTCGAGCGACTCGTTGAACGCCCCGGCGCTGTTCACCGCGTCTTGGCCGGTCATGCCGTCAACGACAAGATAGACTTGGTCGGGCGAGACCCGTTTGTCGATCCGTTTCAGCTCGGCCATCAACGCTTCGTCGATCGCCAAGCGTCCGGCGGTATCGAGAATGACGACCCGCGCGCCTTCGGACTGGGCCAATTTGACGCCCGCCTGGCAGACTTCGACCGGATCTTTCTGGTCCGGATCGCTATAAACCGTGACGCCCAATTGCCGCCCGATGACTTTTAATTGCTCGATCGCCGCCGGGCGTTGCAAGTCGGCGGCGACGAGGATTGGCTTGATTTTTTGTTCGAGCAGCAACTGCGAAAGCTTGCCGCAGGTCGTAGTCTTGCCGCTGCCCTGCAGCCCGCAGAGCATGATGACCGTACAGCCTGCTTTTTTCAGATGGATCGCCGAATCGACGGGTCCCAGCAAAGCGACCAATTCGTCATAAACAATCTGGACCAATTCTTGTTCGGGCCGCAGACTCAGAAGCACCTTGCGGCCCATCGCCTTTTCGGTGACCTGGCCCATAAACGACTGGATCACCGAAAAACTGACGTCGGCTTCGAGCATCGCTAGCTCGACCGTCTTCAGCCCATCGCGCATATTGCCTTCGGTCAGCTTGCCTTTACCACGCAAGCTTTTCAGCGCCGACTGAAGTCCATCGGAGAGCGAATCGAACATAAAACCAGGCAAACGAAAGCGAATCGAGGCCGGAAACGCCAGCCAATTTGACCCGGAAGTGTATCGTACCGGACGGCATTCTGTAAACGTCGCCGAGCCCCCCCAAGTTCGATTTCTTTTACGCAAAGTGACAAGTGGCCAAAACCCAAACCATCGGGACGATGGCTCTACAATGCGAACCGTAATAATGCGTAGTTGCGTTTGCCTTTGCGGAGCACCAAGACGGTATCGCTGGCGAGGTCAGCGGCCGTTAGCTTTTGGTTCACGTCCGTGATGCGGCGATTGTTGAGATAGACGCCGCCGTCGGCGATCGCGCGCCGCGCCTCGCTCGACGATGGCGTCAGACCCGACTGGCGCAGTGCTTCGACGATCCACCAACCTTCGCCACCGAGCAATTCGCGCGACACTTCGAGGCTGGGCACGTCGGGAAAAATCTCGACGAGCTCTTTGTCGCTGAGCCGGTCGATTTCGCCGCCAAACAAAATCTCGCTGGCGCGATTCGCCGTCGCTAAGCCTGCATCGCCATGAACAAATTGCGTCATCCACTGGGCCAAGCGTTTCTGCGCCGCACACGCACCCGCGTTTTCCGCAGTTTGCGTGCCGAGAGATTCGTATTCATCGCGCTCGATTTCGGTCAAGTAGGCGATGCACTTCATCACGTCGGCGTCTTCGACGTTGCGCCAGTATTGGAAGAATACGTAGGGGCTGGTTCGATCGGGGTCGAGCCAAATCGCGCCCGATTCAGTCTTGCCCATTTTGCGTCCGTCGGTGGTGGTCAGCAGCGGAGCCGTTAAGCCGAAGAGTTGTTTGCCGAGCATTCGGCGGCCCAGGTCAATGCCCGCAGTGATGTTGCCCCATTGGTCGCTGCCACCGGCCTGGATCAAGCAGCCATGGGTCTTGGCCAGGTGAACAAAATCGAACGCCTGCAGCAACATGTAGCTGAATTCCGTGTAGCTCAGGCCGGCTTCGCTTTCCATTCGCGAACGCACTGATTCCTTGCCCATCATTTGGCCGATTGGAAAATTCTTGCCCACGTCGCGCAAGAATTCGAGATACGAATAACCTTGCATCCAATCGAAATTATTGAGCAACAGCGCCGTGTCTTTGCCGTCGAAATCAAGGAACCGGCGCATTTGATTGGCCATGCCATCAACGTTGCGGCGCAGATCTTCGGCGGACAACAGGTTTCGTTCTTCACTTTTGCCACTGGGGTCGCCGATCATGCCCGTTGCACCGCCGACGAGCGCGATCGGACGGTGGCCGGCGTGCTGAAACCGCCGCAGCATCATCAATTGCATCAGCCCACCGACATGCAAACTTGACGCCGTAGGATCAAAGCCGATGTAGATCGTTTGGCGGCCGCTGCTGAGCAATTTGGCCAAGCCAACGTCGTCGGTGGTTTGCTGGCTCAAGCCGCGCCACCGCAGGTCATCGATCAACGCGTTTGTGGTCTCAGTCACGTTCGTCATGGAGTGTTGATCCGGTGATTAAAAATCGCGGTGGCGATTGGTAGGTCTTCGGTTTGGGTGATTTTAAGGTTTTCGGCCGAGCCGGGAACTAATCGCACGGTGACGCCGGACCGTTCGACCAATTCGGCATCGTCGGTGACAGGGCGACCACGGTGGCGCGCGAAGGCATCGGCGAGGACTGCGGTGGCGAACACCTGAGGCGTCTGGGCTTCCCACAGTTCGCGGCGATCGACTGTTTGGTTGATGGCCCATTCGCCGGCGGCGCGTTTGATCGTGCCGCGAACACGTGTTGCCAAAATCGCGGCTTGGCTTTGGTACGCGGCAGCGATCACGGCGGCAATGTCAATGGTTGAGACCAGCGGACGGGCCGCGTCATGAACGGCAACCCAGGCCGGCGGTGCTTCGAGTTCAAGCAGCGTTTGCAATCCGGCTCGCACGCTGTCGCAGCGCTCCGCGCCACCGGTGGCGATCATGATTGGCAAACCTTCGCCGCGTACAATGGTGTCGATTGATTCGCGGTCACAAGCCCGCACGACCAGCACAATTGTTCCAATCGCTTCGCACTTGCGAAGCGCATCGATCGAGCGCAACCAGATTGCCCGGCCACACAATGCCAACAAGACCTTGTTCTCGGCGGCACCGAACCGCTCGCCCCGTCCGGCAGCGACCACAATTGCGGCGACAGAATTCGCGTCGAGCGTACGCGACAGTTGGCTTGCGAGATTGGCGTCGCTTGAATCAGAATGGGCCATATGAAAATGCGACGACGACAGGTGTGGATCAACGTTTACCTGATATTGGTGATCGTATCCGGCTACGTCAACGGTGACCGCGCTTCTGCCGCTCGTTTCGTGGCTTACTTTCCGCTGAGCGCCGAGACGATTACCACGGCCCCGGGGGACGAGTTGAGTGAGCAAAACGGCGACACATCGCAACCGCCCTCGCACCCCGGACTGGCGGAATCAACTTGGGCGAGTTGGGCGCAGTATGGTGACACGTGGCAACAACATTTTCGCGACCCGGCTGATGTCGCGGTTCGCCAGCGGCTGGGATTGGGTGACGATGATGTCGTGATTCGCGAGGGCAATGCGACGGCGAGCGAAACGGCGGGCCTGCCACGCGGGCGGACGTTGCGTTTTGAAACCAAACATTTCATTGTGGTAACGCAATTGCCGCGTCAGCGGATCGAATCGATTGCTCGCGACCTGGAACGATATTATTGGGTCTGGACGCAACTGTTCTTTCCGCTGTGGCGAGATCGTGATACCTGGGACCAAGCGACGAAATCCACTCGCCCGCGATTGACGACCAAGCATCGTGTCGTCTTACTTGCCGACGCCGCCCAGTACGCCGCCGTGCTACGTAACGTAGGTCCGGGAGTCGAACAATCAACCGGGTTTTATTCGGACCTGCGGCGCGTCACTTACTTGCGCGCTGACGAAGGCGACGGCGCGACGCGGTGCCATGAGTTGACGCATCAATTGCTGGCCGAAGCGACGGGCTCGCGATTGAAAGGGCGACCGGGCGAGCGACGAGACTTTTGGTTGGTCGAAGGCATTGCCTGTTACATGGAATCGTGCCAGTTCAATATTCATTCGGCGTCGATCGGTGGATGGCAAGCGTCGCGATTGCAATACGCGCGGCATCGTGTGCTGGCTCAAGGCGATGACATGCCGTTGCCGCAATTGGCAAGCGAGGGACGCTTGCAGGTGCAACGGCGTGGCGATCTTTCGCGGTGGTATTCGTTCGCTGCGGCTTACGTTCATCAAATGATCGACAACGATGATGGCCAAGGCTTGGTGGATTGTCTGGCGCAGTTAGCCGCTGTCTACCAAACGAGCGGCATCGTCATCGCGGGCCGCGATCGTGGCAACGACACGCCGACGGCGCTGGCGAATTATTTGACGCTTGACGACCAGCAACTGACCCCAATCGCGTTTGACGGCCTCGAGCGATTGTGTTTTGCTCGCACCAAAACGACGGCGGCAGGCTTGTCACAAATCGTGCCGCAAAGTCACCTCAAATGGCTTGACCTTGCTTACTTGCCGATCACTGGCGACGACGTTAAGCGGCTGTGCGCCGATCCATCATCGCTCGAACAACTCAGTCTCGAAGCGACGGCGATCGACGACTCCATTCGCACTTGGATTGCGACGGCTAAATCATTAGCCGAGCTTGATCTGAGCAGCACATCGGCCGGCGATTTGGTGATTGACATGTTGCCGTCCGCAGCGCCGATCAAGACGCTGTGGCTGACCGGTTCACGGGTAAGCGACTCGTCGATCAATCGTATTGCCGCAATTCCAACGCTACAGCAAGTTGACCTGCAACAAACCCAGGTCACCGAGTCCGGCATCGCGCGGTTGCGCGCCGCGCGACCGCAATTGAAGATCAACCCGCTGCAAGTGACGGCACAATGACGTTCGAGTTACCACGCATGTTTCGAGTTCGACAACGATTCGATTCCACGCGAATCGATGACGTTCGCAAGGCGGTTGAGAATTCGCTTGAACCGGCGGCGCTACGATTCAAACCCGGTGCTGAAGTCGCCATCGCGATCGGCAGCCGCGGGATTGCTCAAATCGCGACGATTGCCAAAACGGTGGTCGAGGCAGTTCGGCGTGCGGGTGGTACTCCGTTTATTGTTCCCGCGATGGGCAGCCACGGCGGCGGAACCGCGGCGGGCCAGTTGGGTCTGTTGGCTTCTTACAGCATTACGCCCGAGTCGATGCAATGCGAGCTGCGATCCTCGATGGACACCGTCGTTTCGGGAACCACCGCCGCCGGCACGATCGTTCACTGTGACGCAAATGCCGCCGCAGCCGATCATGTGATTTTGGTCAATCGCATCAAGCCCCACACGAGAATCAGCGGCCAATACGAAAGCGGTCTGGTCAAGATGATGTTGATCGGACTTGGCAAGCATCGCGGTGCCGCCGAATACCATCGCGCGATGACGGGGTTGTTGTTCGACGACATTGCTGCCGCAGCGATACCGATCGTGATGTCCCGCTTAAAGGTGTTAGGCGGCGTGGCGATTGTCGAGAACGCGTTTGATGAAGTCGCAAGTGTCCAGTGGGTCGCCGCCGAAAAAATCTTGAGCGAAGAACCCAAGCTACTCGACAGCGCTCGAGCCAACATGCCGCGGCTGCCATTCGCCGATGCCGACCTCGTCATCATCGATCGTTTTGGCAAGAACATCAGTGGCACGGGCATGGACACCAACATCGTCGGACGCAAAACGAACGACAAAGTCGCCGGGCCCGACGAGTGGCCCAAGGTTCACCAAATCTACGTCCGCGGGTTGACGCCCGAAAGCAAAGGCAACGCCTCGGGGATTGGAATCGCCGAGTATTGCCGCACGCAGATCGTGAGGCAGATGGATGTCAATGTGACGCAAGTCAATTGCCTGACAGCGCTGCATATTAACGCCGCGGCGATTCCTGCGCACTGGGAAACCGACCGCGAAGTGCTTCAAATCGCCAGCGACCAAGCGGGCCGCCGCGACGCCAGCGAATTGCGATGGCTGTGGATTCGCGACACCCTGCATTGCAGCGAAGTGCTCTGCAGCGAGGCCTATTGGATCGAATCGGCGAGCAAGCCAGACCTCGAAGCGATCAGCACGCCGGCCCCCATCCAGTGGGACTCCAGTGGGAATTTAATCGAGCAGTTTGGTTGAACACGCCATTTTTTTGCCTGCAGTAGTGATCTTCCATTGTCATACGCCGCTCCGGTGTCATCATGTCACGACGACGGAGCGTCGTAGAACACTGGTTCGATTTGTTAAAAATTGTCGCTATCATCCCCGGACAGACTGGACTTCGTCTTTCGGTTCGCGGACAATAATACTGTTAATTGGTCGACACTTCTCTTCTTGACTCTCGGAGTGGTAAACATGGCACGGGCAAACAGCAGCAGATCCTTGGCTCGGAGCGGGTTTACACTCGTCGAGTTATTGGTGGTGATCACAATCATCGGAATTTTGATGGGACTGCTGATCCCAGCCGTGAATGCAGCCCGCGAGGCAGCGCGGCGAAACCAGTGTGCGACGCAACTGAACAACTTGGCCAAGGCCGCTTTCCAGTTTGAAATGTCGAAGAAGGCATTCGGCGGTTGGTGTACCGATTTTGGCGATTATACACCGCCGTCCTCTGGAGTGGTTGACCCTAGCGATCCTGAGGACACGACGGCCACCGCAGTAAACCATAAGAAACTGGGCGGTTGGGTTGTGGGACTGCTGCCGTCGTTGGATGCCCAACCGACCTACGAGGTTTGGACCCAGGACAAGTATCCATTGGTCACGACGAAGGGTTCGACCACAGGCTTCACGGTAAACTCTGCTCCAAACTTGGCAATTTTGCAGTGCCCCAGCAGTACGACGCTCGATAGTGCAACGGGGCGAAACAGCTATGTCGCGAATAATGGCATGTACCACTTGGACGGCGTTGGCACGTCCGCAGCCCCGGTCGTGCGTAGCAATAATAACAATGTCGCCGGCGGCACGCCCACTACGACGATCAACTTCGCTGATTCCATGGGCAAGGAAAACGGAGTATTTGTCAACAAATACGCCGGAACTGGTCCTGTTTCGGTTGGTCCAGCGGTGCGAATCGATGACATGAAGGACGGCCAGGGAAATACGGTGCTATTCACCGAAAGCCTGCAAGCAATTCCTTGGCATCGCCTCGATCCGCGCGAAACCGAATCCTACACGGGTCTTGCAGCCGCGAGTGCCGGCGGCGAAGTGACTTATCCGCTTTACAGCCGATTTTCTCAAGGTTTTGTGTGGCACTATGAGGACATTAACGGCTTCAACGGTGCTCCGATGGTTAGTGAAAACCGGGCCCATGGTATCAACAAGCTGCTCAATAATGAGGATATTTTCATCACGCGAATGACGATTGGCAACGCGGCCGATGTCGCTCGACCGTCCTCAGCCCACAACGATGGTGTCAACATGGGCTTCGCTGATGGCTCGAGCCGTTACATCGTTGATAGCATCGATTATCGCTTGTACCAAGCATTGATGACTCCCCGCGGAAAGAGCAGTCTGGTTCCGTTCCGCGAGTATGTGATGCAGGGCGAAGCGCTCTAAGTCATCAGTAAGATGTAGTCTCCTCGGGGTCCGTTTGGTGCAAGCCAAACCGACCCTTTTTTATTGAAGTTTCACGATGATTTCAATGCTCATCGCACTTGTCGTCTTGGCGATTGTGATCCCGGCCAGCGGCATTCTTTGGTTCTGGTTTGTTCGCTCGCAGGATTAACGCGGGCCAGTGGTGGGCTGTTCAAACTTTGGTGTTGAGACCCATTTATCGCATCCATTTTTGTCTCAAAACCATCGCTCGTGTGTGCATGACGAGCAATGATTGATTTCCGTCGGGCTTGCCCCGGCGGAAGCGGAAACGATTACTTTGGAACCAAACCCGCGCAAACTGAATGATCCGCAACCCCAGCTTTTGAACAGTCCGGGCTAGTGCTCTGCGTTTGGCACAAAATCGTGCCTTCTGCTTTGAAATGCTGGCGGTCGGCGACTATGATGCTAATGGACCGTTTCTCTCCGTCACGCTCGATGTTGTGAGTGCTTTTCAAATGATGTCTTTCCAGTTGCTTTCGCGTTTGCTGCCCATTTGTGGGATGGCGCTC
>JBGSVE010000075.1:0-24800 GCA_041753075.1 Pirellulaceae bacterium | reverse complement strand
AAACTCACCAAACGTCTCGCGGAGATCGTCCGACGTGGTGTTGAACGAAAGGTTCCCAACATAGATTCTCTTACCCATCTCTCAATCCTCGAGCCTCAGTTTAAGGCCCATCCCAAAAGGTCAAACTCACGCTGGGCATTCAATTCGAACAAACACCACAGCGCACCGCCGCAAAACTGAATTGCAAGCAAATCAATCCCCGACGTAGAAATGCATCGGCAACACGTGTTACCGGGGTCGAAGTCTACACAATTTCCAACGTGGGGGTGATATATAAATCGAATAAAAACTTTTGGTTTTGTCAAAATATATTTCCACGTAATTCGCGGTTTTCGTTTGCAACTGCCAAAAATTTTGCTGGTGACAATTTGCCATCGACCGATCGCTTTGAACTTCGTCACGGCGAAGTATGATTGCCGTCATGGACGCCGGGACTGATTCTGGCCCAATTCGCCAAGGATTCAACGATGTGGCCAACTAATCACGGAGATCGAACGCTCAATGGTGCGGAGTCGTTGTTAATCGCAGCGGCAATCGCCGTCATGCTCGATTCGCTCGACGAGCAGCTCAACGACGACGAGGACGAAACGGCTGGCAATGCGAATTTCGCGGAGATGCAGTTCGGCATTGCGGTTTTCGACTCGTTATCGGTGTCACAACAAATCGCCACGCTGCACCATGTCGCCAAGCATCTGTTGACCGCCGCCGAGGCCCAGCCGCCAATCAGCTCGGCAGTCGACGATGCCACGATCGCGGCGATTTTTTCGGAAGTCCAAGATCAAGTGACGATCGAGATCGACATCGAATTGATGGACCGCCGCGGCCTGCGGGCTGGCGAGGCCGTCGAGCTGCCGCCCAGTCGTCATTGGCGATCGCTGGTCCTCGATGCACTGCGGCAAGTAATGAATCGCCAGTCGCAAGAGTCGGGCGAGGACTGGGATGCGGGATTGCTCGACGGGTTGCCGTCGCTCGCCGCCGAAGTTTCGTACGAGGCATGGGAATCGGCAATCGAATCACTTGTCTCCGCGATTCTCTGGGACCGCGACTTCGAGCTGGCCGAGGGATTCATGGACGCTGAACCGGCGTCGGCCCAAATGCGCCGAAAATTGCTGGGAATCGACGATGACTATTTCGTCCACGCACCGCTGGATCCAACGGCGAGCGAAGTCGTTCGGTTGCTGGGCCAAGCGCGATCGATTGTCGCCCGCCGCCCACGATAGAGTTCAGTGAGCGGGCGGGCGCTAGTGCCAAAACCCTTAAGTTCCGTTCTGTTTCGGTTTGGCCGTTGACTTCTTGCCAAACGGCCACAGCTTCCGCCGGGTTTTCGGCTGCTCCACCGATTTTTTTCCCTTGGACGGCCCGCGTAGGTCCACCAACATGCCGAGCGAAGTCTTGATTGTTGCGAGTCTCTTGGATCGTGGGCAGCAAGAACGGACCCTCGGTAACGTCCCGGTTGCCAGCCAAACAGACCATGCCATGGCGGGTGTATTGGCATTCTTCCTCACCACACTGGCCGGGCGATGGTCGTTTTCCAGGAGCTCGCTTTTCATTGGCCTGTAAGCTTGTCATTTCGTCCATACAAACCGTGCGAATGTTTTCATCCAATCGCAGACGCGGTGCATCCAGGTACGCTTGGCAGACTTCATCGACCTGACGCTGCGAAGGCAATCGACAACTTGCCGCCGCAGAACCGCTTTGACTCCATTGCTTTCAACGTGTTTGAGTGCGTCGAGCGAGTCGCGAAATCGTCTTACCCAACGTGAGACGGCTTTGGCGGAGAGTCCTAGGATGGGTGAGATGTCGGTGCATCGCTGTTTCTGATACGCAAATAACACGCATTGGGCCCCGCTGGACCGTCGCGGAGCCATTGAGTCGGCTGCGAATGATCTGTTTCCAATTTCTCATCAGACCTTCGATGGGCGTTTTAATCACTTTCAAACAGGCAACTTGCGGGTTTGGGGCAGGACGGAACTTAAGGTTTTTGGCATTAGCGCCGATCCGCTCACGGACCTTTTCCTTGCAGGTACATCACCAGCGAGCGAACCTCGTGCTCGCTGAATTGACGCAGTTGGTCATCGGGCATCATTGAAGTCTCGGCTTCAACTCGCCGCTCAACTTCATCCAGCGGCATGACCACCAATGCGTCAGCGGTTTGCAGCGTGATTGACTTGCCGTCTTCGCCCTTTGCCAAGCCCGTGGTGACGCGCCCGTCATCCATCAGCAACATCGTTGCCCGATACTCTTTGGCCATCACGGCGCTGGGGTCAACGATATTGCTGAGCAAGTAATCCAGGTTCGCGCGGTTCGAACCCGTCAAGTCGGGTCCAATCTTGTTGCCGGAGCCAAACAACATGTGGCACTTCATACACGTTCGCTCGTAGACGCTTCGACCCAACACTGCATCCGGTTTGGGATGAGTCGTCGAGTTGATTAACTGCGTGTAGTTTTGAATCGTTGCTAACTTATCGGCCGGCGATTGACGCACCGTTCCCCAAACCGACGCCAACATCGATTCAACTTGCGGATCGTTGTGGAATTGCATTTGTCGCACTAGGTCCGCACCCAGGTCGCTGGCGGCAATTTGTTTGGACTCGATCGCACCAAGCAATTCCTTCGTCCAGCCGACGCGTGACGATAACGTGCTCAGCGCCGCGCGCCTTGCCGGGTCAGGAAGTTTGTCGTAAACCGCCAAAATCGCCGAACCAATGCTGGGATCGTCGTACTGTGCCAATCCCAGGATCGCGGCCTGCGATAATTTCGCGTTCGCATTGAGCAATAAAACTAACACCGGTACTAATTCAACGTCTTTGACATTGAGCAACGATTCTAGCGCAACCAATCGTGTCTCAACGGCGATCTGATTGTCGGCAACACGGCGGCGCATCGCAGCTCGCGCCTCGGCGTCACCAAACGTAACGCCCAGCGCTATCGCCTCCAACTTGACGTCGGTATCGCTGCTCTTGGCAATAGCCAGCGCGACGCGGTTCCATTGCTCCGGTGCAGCGACTTGTCGTTGACCACGCAGCGCCACACGAATCGCCCGCAAGAAGCTAAGTTGCAACTGCGGATTCGAGGCATCACCAAGCCCTTTGACCAACAGCGACATCCTTTCGCCCGCATCACCGCTGGCGATTCGCCGCAGCATAAAGTCGCAGATCGAAGGCATCGAATTGCACGAGTCAATCGCCAACTGCATCGCGCGCTGCGGATCAACGTCGCCGAGTGGTTCGGCGGCGTACCAATACATCAGCGGCAGATTATGGTCGCCCTCATCTTCCTTGTGTGAAATAAGCGACGAGACCAATTTCCAACGCTGCTCCGGTGCAACGTGCTGTGCAGCCGATGCGAGGTACAATCGAACGATCGGCGAATCATCAGACTTTGCCATTGCGGTAAAACGGCCAACCAGTTCGATTGCCGGACGATTTTCACACTGCTCCATCGCCAATTGAATCGCCCAGCCGCGAACATACGGGTTCGGGTCAGCAAGCATTCGGTCAATGAGCTGGCGAGAAAGCTGGCCCGTTACATGCAATGCCCAAGCGGCCCGCAGACGTCGCGTTTCGTCGCTGTTTTTAGTCACAATCGCGACCAGACGATCAATTGCATTTTGTTCGATTTGTCGCGACGTGGACCGTTCCTGCAGCATCCGGCGACCGTGGCGAACGTACCAATCGTTGTTGTCCAAACTAAGCTCCGCTAATTCCAGATCAGACTTCGATGCCAGCTCGGGTTTGCCCGTCGGCGTTACCGGCGCGCCATAATTGATCTTGTAAATTCGCCCGTTGCTGCGGTCGTGGACATCAACACCAACATGGTGGCAAGCTTGCATGTCATACCAATCGATCATCCACGCATTGCCGTCGGGGCCATAGCGCAAATTCAAAATCTGCGACGCGACGTCTTGGGCAAGTAAAAAGTCGGGGGTGCGATTGCCGACATAACCCGAACCCGCAGCGGTCAACATGTCAACATTCAAACGCTGGCCGTGGATGTTGTTCATAAACAATTGGTTGCGATAAACTTTGGGCCAACGACCGCCCAAATAAATCATCGCTCCGGCGTGTGCGTGACCGCCGCCGGCGGAATCGGATTTTGTCCGACCGCTGAATGGATTTTCGCCGACATAATGTCGATGCTCGGCGATGGTCGGGATATCGTCATAGGTATAACGATTGAAGTGCTGGCCCGCTTGGCGAAAGTAACGGGCTCCCTGGATCACATGATAAAGGTGAGGGATTACGCAGGCGGTAATAAATGCTTGGCCGTGGTCGTTGAAGTCGACGCCCCAGGGGTTGCTGGACCCGTGAGCGAAGACTTCAAATTGGTGCTTGGTCGGATGGTAACGCCACACGCCCGCGTTGATCGGTAAACGTTCGTTCTCAGCAGTCCCTGGTTTGCCGACGCGCGAATGAGTGAACACGCCGTGACAACCATACAGCCAACCATCGGGTCCCCAAATAAATGTGTTGAGCGTTTCGTGGGTATCTTGGTAGGCCCAACCGTCCAGCAGAATCTGCGGCGGGCCATCAGGCACGTCGTCGCCATCGCGGTCGGGGATGAACATGAAATAGGGTGCCGCACCAACCCAAACGCCACCGAAACCAACTTCGAGACCGCTGACCAGATTTAGCCCCTCGAAGAAAACCGTTCGTTTGTCGAGCGAACCGTTGCCATCGGTATCCTCGAACACCAACACGCGATCACGACCCTTGTCGCCCTCGCCGCGAATCGGATACTCGAACGCTTCGGCAATCCAAAGGCGACCACGATGGTCTAGCGCCATCGCGATCGGTTGAGTGACTTCGGGTTCGGACGCACCGACGGTGACCGAAAAGCCCGCTGGCAACTTCATCGCCGCCGCCGCCGCGTTCGCATCAATTCCCGCAAACGGATAAACATCCGGGTTTGACTCTTCGGCGAGTGAAGCGGAACTTAGACCGAAGCTCGTGAAGAAGCAACAAACCAACAGAGGCAATGATTTCATTGTGAAACTCAGTCGAAAAAGGTGCGGAGACAGCCCGCTGCGGCCAACTCGCTCGTATTGCATTGCATCTAATTTTTGTCAGGCGCAAGTTGAGGTGCGTTAGACCACTGAGTTGCATTATCGATGTCAACAATGCGTCTGTCTACAGACGACTTAGTCGACTCTTGATCGCGTTGAGGCGATTGTAGAACGGCTGTCCCCAGCCGTTTGGGGACGACCGTTCTACAATTTTTGTCGCCCGAAATGGGAGGTGGGAAAAAGCAGTAGCGGTCTTACGCGGCTTGTTTGACGCTGGTGCCGCAGAGGCTTTGGTAGAACCGGTTTCGCGACAACAACTCGTCATGCCGTCCGCTGTCCGCGATGATACCGGCTTCCATCACGATGATTCGGTCCGCCATCGCCAAGGTCGAGGCGCGGTGCGTGATCAAAATGCCGGTGCGATTGATGAGAAACTTGCTCAGCGCTTGATGAATCAATTGCTCGCTCTCAAGATCAATCTGACTCGTCGCCTCGTCCAAAATCAAAATGTCTGGATCGCGCAAGAACGCTCGGGCTAGCGCGACGCGTTGCATTTGGCCACCGGACAATCGCGTTCCCCGATTGCCCAAAACGGTTTCGTAACCATCGGGCGTCTTGGTCAAAATGAAATCGTCGGCGAAAGCCATCTTCGCGGCCCGCACCACTGCGGACTGACTGGCGGCGCGACTGCCGTAGCGAATGTTGTTAGCGATTGAATCATCGAACAACGTCGTCCGCTGGGTCACCAAACCGATACGCCGGCGAACGTCACGAATTCGCATGTGCTTCAGCGACACGTCGTCAAACTTGACTTCACCTTGCTGCGGATCGTCAAATCGACACAACAAACCGACGATCGTGCTCTTGCCCGAACCGTTGGGACCAACGACCGCGATCGTCTCGCCATGCCGAACGGAAAGATCGACACCTTGTAAAACGGCCGGACCGGCGGGATATCGGAAGTGAACATTCTCGAAGCGAATCAGACGATGCGGACGTGCCACTTCCTGCGAGTTAATTGGGTTCTGAACTCGCACCGGGCGATCAATCACTTCGAACAATCGCTCCGAAGCGGCCATGCCGCGTTGCAGATTGCTCCACACTTCGGCAAGCTTGCGGGCTGGATCGGATGCACCAAGTAGAAATGCAAAGAACAACAAGATCTCGCTGACCTCGAGCGGCCGAACCGTCATGCGAAAGCCGAGCAAATGAGTTTTCTGGTTGACAACCAAATAGCCACCGGCAAGGATCGCCAAGCAAACAACCGCCGTGCCAAGAAACTCCGAGGCACCGCGCGCGGCGGTATTGTAAATCGCCATTTTCATCGATCGTCGATAATACGTGTTGAGCCCACGATTGAATTTGGCGCGTTCCATTGCCTGGGTGTTCGACGCTTTGACCAAGCGAATCCCCGCGAACGCTTCGTTCAACATGCCATACATCTGGCTCATCTCGTCCATCACTCGCTTACTGGCGCGGCGAATGGCTCGCGAGAGATGATGGGTTATCAAGGCAACGATCGGCAACACGACCAGCACGAACACAAACAGTCGCCAACAAATGAATGCCGCGCCGCCGATACAAACGAGCATCTTCAGCGGCTCGCGAACCAATCGTCCCAGCAGTGTGTTGATGCCGTTGCTGATATGTCCCACATCATTGGTCAATCGGCTAGTCAATTTCGCCGAACCGGTGTCGCCGAAATCATCCAGGTCGAGGTGCAGGGCATGGCGAAAGAACAATGCTCGCAACGCCATCGTCGTCCGCTCGGTAATTTGTTGGACAATCAATAAATTTGCGGCCAAGGCGAGCAGTTTAATGACCGTGCCAATCATCAACACTCCGACGATCCATAACAACGTCGCATAGGGTGTCTTGGGAGCATATTTTTTGACGACAGGCTGCGCCCAAGCGAGCCACTGGATCGATTGCGACGTGGCCTCGCGCTCCATCAATTTGTATTGCAATTCCATCGCCAACTTGGACTGCGTTTCGCCGGTTGCCGCAGCCACTTTTTGGCGTAGTTTGTCGACGCGGGCATCCTGCTCGACGAGCTTACCGCGCGATTCAATCAACTCGCGGTCGACGTAGTTGGAAAACCCTTCGCCTTGGAAAACGACTTTGACCACAGGGTAGAGCACGCCGATATTCATGCCCCACAGCAGCGCGATCAACAGCGACGTGAGCAAGCATCCGACCAGCGCCAAGCGTTGCCTGGCGGCGATCCGTAAAACGCGCAGAAAATCCTTCATTTCGCCCAGTCATCCGTGTCAAACAAGCTCGCACGCCTGCATCGCCGGGCGTCGGGGGTATTCGATTGGTTCCTGTATACCGAATCGAGGCACGGCGAATCCAGGGGAATTTAACTACTCGCGTGATGCGGGTGTGATTTGCAATTCGACGGGGTTGCCGTCCCTTGTCACGATGATTTTGACCGCTTCGCCGATCTTTAGCGCTTCGATGGCGTAGGTGTAGTCGTAGATATTTTCGATCTTGCGACCGGCCAACTCGATGATGACATCACCACCTTTGACGCCCGCTTTGGCCGCCGGGCCGTCTTGGCCGACTCCAGACAATTTCAAACCCTTGATGTCGCCGGCTGCATAGTCGGGAATCGTGCCCAAATAAGCCGTCAAGTTCGCTCGCGGCATTTCATTGGTCTGTTCGCCCTCATCCAACTTAAACTCAGGAACGGTCTGGGCCGTCAATAAGCCGCGAGTGATCAGTGCAAATAGGTTGGCGATCTTGGCGGCACCTTCGTAGTTCAATTTGTCAGGCGTATCACGGGGCGTGTGGTAGTCCTCGTGCGCTCCGGTGAACGCCGACAAGATTGGCACGCGCCGAGCGACCAGCGCCGCCGCATCCGTAGGTAATCGCGTTGACGTTTTGTCCAATTGCAACGTCAGCCCGACGGGCACATTACGTCGTTGGACTTCGCCTTCCCAAGTCGGCGATGAACCCAAACCCTGGATCACCAACTTCTCGCGCAACCGACCCACCATGTCCAAATTCAAATACGCAGCGATCGCTGCGGTCAACGGTTCGTCCTCCGGTGCAGCGCCATGTGCGGCAAGCATGGCGGCATGCGTCTGGGCGGCGGCTTGGGCTTCAGCGTCAAGTTTCACCTGCGGCGCGTCAGGGAACAATTCGCGAAACTCCTTGACAAATGCCTGCGAGCCGAACAGGCCAAGCTCTTCGCCCGACCATGCGGCAACGACCAAATCACGATTTGCCGGCAAGGTTCCCTTGCGTCGTTCGGCGGCGATGTATTGTGCGATCTCCAACATCGCCGCGACACCGCTGGCGTTATCGTCGGCACCAACGTGAATGCTGTCACGTTCATCGTCGCGCGCCAGCGAACTGCCGCCGCCACCTTTGCCAAGATGGTCGATGTGGGCCCCGACGATCACCATTGGTTGCGGCGTCGTCGGCTCCGTGGCACGCAATCGCGCGATCACGTTGCGACCGATTCCCGTTTTGCGATCAATTTCGATGTTGGCGCTCAATTTTACTCCCGCCAACTCGTAGCCCATCGCCATCTCGCCCTTGTCCAGTCCGCGTTGCTCTTCGCCAAGAGTTTGGCCCGCCGCCGTCATCCACGCGGCCGCCGTTTCGTTGTCAACCGAGACCACCGCCATGCTGACACCAGCTTGGGACGCATCGCGATCAAACCGAATCAGCGGTTGTTTGACTTCGCTCGTCGGACCCGCCACAAAGATGATGCCACAAGCTCCCAAGTCGCGCGCGACCGATGCCTTGCGCCGCGGTGCGCTGTAGCGAGCCCAATGTTGACGCAATTCCGGCGCGATGTCTTGAGGCAAATCGCGGAGCACGATGACCCATTTGTTGGTCACATCCAAATGCACATAGCTGTCGTACTCGGGGATCGATTCGCTTTTCGGTGCGACCAAACCGTAGCCCGCGAATACGACCGGTGCCGCAGCGAACTCGCCATTGCCCGAAAACGATAACGGTCGCCAATTTTCGTCTAGCGTGAGGTCCGTTTGTGTTGCGCTAACGGACGCGGTCAACGAATTCTTTGCACCAATCTCGGCCCCAGCGGGAAAGTCAAATTCGTGAAACGATGTGCCATCGCGCCCAGCCGGCTCGAAGCCGAGACTTTCCAAATACGCGGCAACATAAGCCGTCGCGCGGCGTTCGCCTTCCGTGCCCGTCAAGCGGCCACCGAGTTCGGGCCGAGTCAAATAATCGACGTGTCGGCCAATGTCAGCCGCGGTGAACTGAGGCACCGACGACCTGGCCGCAGCCAGCGCCGCAGCGATATCTTCGTTTGCGGTTTTGGTAGTTTCCGCGCCATAGCCGAGCGACGCGCGAGCGGCTTCGTGATTCCAATCGGCCCTGTAGATTTGCGACCGCTTGTTCGCACCACGAGTCGACGTCCACGAAATCGATTTTCCATCGGGCAAAAACACGGGCAACCCATCGAATCCATCGGTGTAGGTGACACGCACCGGCTCGGATTTTCCATCGGTGCGGACCAAATACAATTCGAAATTCGCAAACCCATGACGATTGGTTGTGAACACCAAATACTCGCCGCTGGGATGATAGAACGGGGCCCAACTCATCGCGCCCATGTGAGTCACCTGGGTCGGTTTGCTACCGTCCAGGCCCATCGTGTGAATCTCGGCCGTCGCACCATCCTCGCTGAACCGACGCCAACAAAACCGCTCGCCATCGGGCGCGAAGAACGGTCCGCCGTCGTAGCCCAATGTGTCGGTTAATCGCACAACATCCGACCCATCGCGATTCATTTTGTAGATTTCGTTCATCGACGCCGGGTCGAGGTCAAACAACGTCTGCTCGCGCGGTGACATCGTTCGTTCATAAGCCGATCGATTGGAAGCAAACAAAATCGTCTCGCCATCGGGACTGAACGAGCCCTCGGCGTCATAACCGCGCTCGCGTGTGACCTGCGCCAACTCACCCGTGCTCATTGATTTGACAAACAAGTCGAACTGCGGATCGTAATCCCAGGCGTATCGTCGTTCCTTACCGCTGGCGCGAAACTCCAGTTCCGCGGTCTGTTGGGCTTGGGTTTGATCGTCGGCGTGAGTGCTGGCGAACAACACTTCGTCACCATCGGGATGAATCCAGCCACACGTTGTTTTGCCGCTGCCGGTTGAAACTTGCGACAGATCACCGGTTTCGAGATCCATCAAGAAAATCTGGTAGAACGGATTGGCCGGGTCACGTTCGCTTTGGAAAACCATCTGGCTGCCATCGCGGCTGAAGTAACCTTCGCCGGCGCGTAGTCCGTCGAACGTGATTTGTCGCGGTTGGGTCATCCACTGCGTTTCCAATTCCGCAGCCCGCGCCGGATCGACGGTAACGATGTCCTCAGCGAGCAGTATGCCGGGGAGAATCGCGACCAGAAACGCAAGCGATTGGCAAGCACAGTATAGATGTCGATGCGACATAGTTAAGTTTCGTATTCGGTAGGCAGGAAAACCGAGATTGTATCAAGCCGAGCCCGGAGGCACACGATCAACCGGCGTGACCTTGAAGTAGCCGTCATCGGCCGCCTGCAATAACGACTTCAGGGCGGACGTGTCGCGAAATCCAGGATCAAGCCAACGTTGAACCTCCGTCGGTTGGATCACGACGGGCATGCGATCATGCATTGCCGCCATCGATTCATTCGCCGCCGTGGTGATAATCGTACAAGACACCGTCGGCTCGTCACCAACTTGCACATTGCGGTCCCACAACCCCGCGAACAGAAACAATTGTTGCTCGGGTCGCTCGATCAACATCGGTTGTTTGCCGCCGGGCGTCTTGACCCATTCGTAATATCCATCGGCAACAACAAGGCATCGCCGGCGCGAAAATGGCACGCGAAACGATGGCTTCTCGTCAACGGTTTCGGCCCGCGCGTTGATCATTTTAGCACCGATCGATCGATCCTTGGCCCAATGCGGAATCAGTCCCCAACGAAACGATCGCAACTCGGGCGTTTGGCCAACATCAGTCTGCACAAAACCAAGAACGTCTTGCGTCGGACAAATATTTTTTCGCGGAACGAAGTCGCTTGATGTATTCAGCTCGCTAAGATCACCGAACAAATCGGCCGGCCAACTTTCCGGAGGACTACGCAGCAAAAATCGTCCACACATGGCTTCGGTCCGTTGCGCTTGATTGTCAAAGTTGGTTCGTCGCGATACGCTCGCTGGTCAACCCGGTACGGTAACACGCGGTTTAGGAGCGAGCGGAAAATAAGTGACGGACCTAATCGTAGCCGATGTCACCAGACTTCGGAAAACGCCGGGAATCCGAACCTAGTCATTTTATGGAATACAATTTGTAGCTGAGGTAAACCATGAGTCAAGATTATCCGATCGAGCTTGATGTTCAGGAAGTCAACTCGATCACGCAGTCCGGTGAAGACTTTCTGTTGATCGATGTCCGCGAACCGGATGAGTTCGCGACCGCATCGATCGGCGGTGCGGTGCTAATTCCGCTGGGTCAATTGCAAACCAGCTTGACCCAGCTCGAACCGTATCGCGACAAACGGATCGTTTGCCATTGCCACCACGGTGGTCGCAGCCTGCGGGCCGCGATGGGTTTGCGACAATTGGGTTTTGCGGGAGCCCAAAGCATGGCCGGTGGCATTGACCAGTGGAGTGAATTGATCAATCCGCAGGTGCCCAGGTATTAAGGATTTCGCTTGGCGCGACGTTTAGCTTCGAGCAACCGCTCGGTATAACTCATGCCCGCATCGGCTTGACTCGACTCCGGTGCATTGATTTGTGCAGGGCTTGGCAGGTCAACCGGATCGGCGGCCACCGCATCGCCCGTCGCGTCGAATTCAAATCGCGTCGCGGCACGCTCGCGTTCTTGCTGCGACGCCAAACGTTCCTTGTTTTTCAATAGCGTATCAAGCCGCTGGACCGCGACGGCGTCTTTGCTCTTGTCGCCGCGAATCGCTTGCCACGCCGTCGCGATCCAACCGACGCCGATCGAAACGCGGCGGACAAACACATCGCCCAAGAACAAACAACACGCTGCCAACACCAACCACGGCCAAATGTCTTGAATCGTTCCTGCCGACGCCAAGCCGCCACGAAATGGATTGTCGAGCAGGGGTTTCTGCAGATCGCCATCGGCCAGCGGTGCCGTCACGCGGCCCGCTTCGCCGTCGCGCGGCTGTCCGGCGGCAAGCGTTTGCAGCAACGAATCATTAAGCTCGCGCACGCGAAACTCGTCACCAAACGGCACGTTCAAACCCGTTGCCAACATCGTCGCTTCACCTTCCGGCACGACGTTCACAAAATAACTGCCCGATCCCTCGGCGCGAAACGAACCGACGTAACGCCCCGGTGCAGTTTGCCGCATTTCCAGCGGCAACGGATTCAACTCGGGATCCAAAACCGAACCGCTGAGCCTGAGGAAATTCAGATACGCATCATCTTTGTCGAGCGCATTGACGATGACCTGGACCTCGCCGCCGCGTTGTTGCGTTGCGATCGTGAACTTGCCCGTGTCGCCAGTTGGCCTCATCAACCAGCGGACCAATTGCGAATAAAATTTCTCGTGACCCGACCATGTTGACCACGACGATGACCAACGTTTGCCGCCATCGGTTGCCAACACCGCCGTCCGTCCGAGTCCATATTGCCAAACCGACAACACCGGGTTCGCCTGGCCGGTCGGCAACGGTGAGCTGAGCAATTGTTGCACCAACGGACTGTCCTTGGGCGTGGACATCACGTAGCCGGTCAGCGGCGGCAACACCGGATCGAGACCAGTCAAGATCGCATGGGGATAATCAACCTTGGGACGGAAGCCGGTTTCGTTTTCGTAAATCAGCGGGCGGGCAACGCGCCGCGCCTCGCGCATCACGACTTGAGGAATCGCTCGCGGCGACAACACATGAAACAGCTTGCCTCCGCCGGCGGTCGAAACTTGCCGCAACAAATTCACATCGGCGTCGGTGCCGATCGCGACGGCGGTGACCGTGATCCCAGCCATTTTCATTTCGCGGGTCAAGCCTTGAAAATCATCGGGTGCCGTTTGGCCATCGGTCAAAATAATCATGTGCTTGACCGAAGCATCGGATCGCCGCAGCGAGTTGTAGCCCATCTGCATCGCCGGATACATCACCGTACCGCCGCCCGGTTGGATTCGCGAAATCAACGGATAGATATGTGACCGTCCGCCGATCGGCTGCAGCGGCACGACTTCGCGCGATTCGCCGTCGAAAGTAATGACGCCAATTGAATCCGCGGGGCCGAGTGCCTTGACCGCTGCGCGCGCCGCGGTCTTGCTCAGCGTCATCTTCTCGCCGTCCATCGATCCCGAACTATCAATCACCAACATCAACGCGCTGACCGCGACGACTTTTGTATTCTTGATCTCAAAGTCAACCGGCATCGCGGCCTCGATCGGTGAATCTTGCCAACCACCGGCACCCAGTGAATCAGGCCCGCCGATCATCAACAATCCGGCACCGAGTTGTTGGGTGTTGCGCACGAGCATTTGCAATTGGTCATCAGAAAAATGCGTCACGGAATCGAGCGAATCACCGCCGGTTCGTGGTACGCCGGCCAAGATCACCGCATCAAACGCCTGCAATTCGGCGAGTGAACCAAACAGTGCGTTGGTCGGTTGCACGACGACCTCGATGTCCGATTTTTCTAATTGCTCGACGATCAGCGCAAAGTCACCGGACGCATCGGGCGTTTCAATCCACAGCACCCGTCCCTTGCCGCGCACGTAGGTGTACGCAGCGGCTTGATTGTTGAGCGCCTGCGAATCGTCGGTCTTCGCGTTCGCCGCAAACTTCGCATCGAACGTGAACGCCGCCGGTCGATCGATCGTTGTCCGCAGCGGAATCACGGTCTTACCTGGCGGCAACTCGATTTCGTCATCGAACAACAATTGTTCTTCACCACCACTGCTGCGCGTGACGGTCAATCGCCCGACCGTCGGCTCACTCGATTTGCCGCTGCGATAATTGGACAACACGACGCGAGCTTCAAACGGTTGGCCGGTACGAATGTCCGCTGGTATGTCAATCTTCTCGACCAACACATCCGCACCGCTGCCCAGCGGAGCGGGGACGACATCGATACCTATGCCCGCAGCGGACAATCGTGCGGCAACGGCCTTGGCGTCACCGAGTGTTTCGTTGCCGTCAGTGACGATGACGATTCGTCGCCGCGTGTCTTCGGCCATCGATGCCAGTGCTAACTCGAGCGCCTCTTCAAGATTGGTCGCATCGGTGCGGCCCACGTCGGTCGCGACTTGGCGCAGCGGCGGGACATCATCCTCATACGGCGGAACTTCGATCGCGGCGTTGCGACCAAAGACAATCACACCGGCGCGATCTTCGCGATCGGCATTGCGGTGCGCCTTGACGCTGGCCGACACAAAATCGAGCATCTGCAACCGCCGCTCCGCCGGAATGCTCTCGGATTGGTCCAGCACATACATCACCGTGACCCGCTGAGTCGTCCACACCCACTGGACACCGGCCAACGCCGCGACAATGCCAAGCAACACTGAGGTGCGCAGAAAAATTGCCAACAGCCGCCGCAGGTTGCCCAGCGCACCGAGCGAACGAAAACTCAACCACCAAAAAATTGGCAACAACAATGCCAACAGCAGGTAGCGCGGTTGATCGAAACTGACACCCAATCCAAACATGTTTCCCATCACCATTTTGCAATGACTTCGGCCAACGGATACGTTGTCACATCGACATCACCGCCGAGACTTTCCAGCTCGGCCAACCGGCGGTAGCCACGCGAAACCAATTCGCATCGCTGCTCGACAAATTCGCGATCAAGTTGGCGACAATCAAAATCACCGCCGATCGACACCCGCGCGAAACCTGGATCGACGATGAATTGTGCCAAAGCGGGGACGCAGCGAAGATGCCGTTCGGGCGTGGTGTGCAACACTTCGGGGTCGATTTCGCCAATGATGTAGCGCAAGTACAACTCGCTGTCCGTTAAGCAAGCCACGTCTTCTCCACAAACCGAGCATAAGTATCCTTGATCGCACAAAGCCACAATCGTCCCCAACTCGCTTTCTTCCAATGAACATGAACCTTGCCGAACACTACGCCGGACTGATTTTCGACTGCGACGGAACGTTGACCGATTCGATGCCACTGCATTTTGTTGCCTGGGTCAAGGCCTTGTCACGCTACGGGATCGAGTTCCCCGAAGCTCGATTCTATGCAATGGGCGGCGTGCCGACGGGCAAGATCATCGAGATTCTTGCCGCCGAACAGAAAATCAATGTCGATGTCGCCAAGGTTGGCCAGGAGAAAGAAGAGTTATTCCTGGACAACCTGTCGGGTGTCGGTCCCAATCAACCGGTTTGCGATATCGCCTCGCGATACCACGGAATCTTGCCGATGGCGGTGGCCAGTGGTGGCTCGCGAGCGATTGTGATGGACCAATTGCGATCGATCGGCATGGGCGAACAGTTCCCAACAATCGTGGGCGCCGAAGACACGGTGCTGCACAAACCGAATCCCGACGTTTTTCTCGAAGCGGCGCGTCGCATTGGCGTCGCACCGCATCAGTGTTTAGTATTCGAGGATACCGACATCGGAATTGAAGCCGCCTGCCGCGCGGCAATGGACTATGTTGATGTCCGCACCCTCGCCGCCGGACCGCAAGCGGCTCGCGATCGCGCTTGCGTTTAGGCTTTCGCCGAGCAGAACAATTGTCCCATTGTTTGGAATGCTGAGCCAGGCATGCTGGCGGAACAATTGGGACAATTGTTCTACTCTATGCGACCTCGTTTCACCCGCCGCAAACCTGCGGGCATGATTCAATGCCACGACGTTCCGTTGCTTTATTGATTGAAACATCAAACGGCTATTGTCGCGGGTTGCTCGAAGGCATTATTGCTTACACGAAACAGCGTGCCGATTGGTCGATCTATTTGAGCGAACAAGAACGCGGTGCGCTGCCGCCCCAGTGGCTTGGTGGTTGGTGTGGTGATGGCATCATCGCGAGAATTGAAACCGATGCGATTGGCAAACGGCTGAAGAAATTCGGCGTGCCGATCGTTGATCTCAGCGCCGCACAATATGTGGCGGACGTGCCGTGGGCCGATACTCACGACGAAGCGATCGCGCGGCTTGGTGTCGAACATTTCGTTGAACGTGGCTTTCGGCATTTGGCCTTTTGCGGTGACCCAGGGTTCAAATGGTCGCAAGCACGCGGTGAGCATTTTAAGCGGCTGGCACTCGCGTCGGGCAAGTTGTTCTACGAGCACCAATCGTTGTCGCGTTACGACAAAGCGTTCAGTTGGGATTCCGAAAAGGCACGTTTGGCAGATTGGTTGCAACAATTGCCTCGGCCCGTCGCCGTGATGGCGTGTTATGACTTCAAGGCCCAACAAGTGCTCGATGTATGTCGCCAATTATCGATTGCCGTGCCCGAAGAAGTCGCCGTGTTGGGCGTCGATAACGATCACTTGATTTGCGAATTAGCTGAACCGCGGTTGTCGAGTGTCATGCCCGACACGCACCGCACCGGTTACGAGGCGGCTGAGCTGCTGGACCGGATGATGTCGGGTGAAGCGGTCGATCCCGCGGTCCCGTTGATGACCAAACCGCTTGGCATTCGAACTCGCGAGTCCACCGATATCTCGGCCATTGAGGACCAATGCGTCGCGTTGGCGTTGCAATTCATTCGCAAAAACGCTTCCGCCAACATCCAGGTTACGGACCTGGTGCGGCACGTTTCGCTGTCGCGCCGCGTGCTGGAGAACCGGTTCCACAAAGCGATCGGACGCACGCCTCACGAGGAAATTCTGCGAGTTCGCATCAATCGGGTCAAAGAATTATTGTCCGAGACCGATCTAACGATTTCGCAAATCGCCGTGCGCGCGGGCTTCGAGCACAGCGAATACATGGCATCGGCATTCAAGCGTGAGACCGGCCTTACGCCATCGCAGTACCGCGTCCGCAAGTGACAATGACCTATCCCACTAATTGATTTCGCGGTGTTGAGTGTTCTCAGTGAAAAACGTCATTAACAAAACCGCTATCCCGGCTACATACATCCATTGGCTCGATAGGATTCCCAGCACGCCGCACCACACCATCAAAACAACTGTCGCCGTTGTTCGTAGCCTTTGCACCCACAAAGCAATCACGCCCGCCAAACCAACGACGACAATTCCATGGGTAATCAGTTCATATAACGATTCGATTCCCAACAAGCTTGATAAGTCAAAGATGCGGCGGCCGATTGGCGCTGCGACGGCAGCCGCTCCGGTTCCGTTCCACCAGATTTCTGCTGACAACATTGTCAGCGCCGTCGCGGCAATCAACAACGTCGTGTGAACTTGGATCAATCGCGAACTCAGCGACGTCGACCAATCACGCTCGCCGCCGGGTCTTGCAACGGCCAAATAACCCAGCCCATAAGCCAAGACCAACTCTTCGGGACCGCTGATTAGCAAACTGCGATTGGCCAGCCAAACGACCCCTAACCACAACATCACCGCGACGATCCGCGATCGGCGAAACCAAATCACTGCGACGGCCAACGCGATTCCAATGAGCAGAAACGCTCGGTAAATCAACGGCGAGTCGACTAGGTACAACGGTGATAAACGCCACCGGACTGTGGCTGCCAAATCACCCACATCGATAAACTCGGCCAATTGCTTCGTGGCCAAAATACCGCCGGCGGAAAACCACAATTCGACATCGGCCCAGTGGCTGGCGAAGTACCAAATGGCAAGTAGTGCCATGCCCGATTGCACGCGGCGAAACCAGACCACCGGCACGGCAGCACCGAACCAGAAATCGCTTTGCGAGTCGTTCGGTGACTTGGGATTATTCATCGTCACCACGCACCGACTCTGCCGCCATTCGCCGCGAGGGGACGCGAACCAAACGCACCGCGCTATCATCAGAGCGCAAAATCGCGACGGTATAAGGTGGCTCCGCCGCGTCGTCGACCACGTTGGTCATCAGGTCCGGCTCGCGAACGATACGCAGCGCCCCCGCCGCTGGATTCATCATCGCAATCGGTTCGATCAAACGACCGGCGAGCGCCGCTTGGTCCGCTTCGCTAACTTGCGCGATCGTGACGAGCAACCGTTGCCAGCGACGTTGGCGGTCAGCTCCCACAAAGCCCGGCTCGAGGACATCGGTCCATATCGACTCGCGGTCCGCTGGCGTCGATTCGGTTTGTTGTAAGCGGTGAGTCTTCTCGGCCTTGGCGTCGGTCGAAAACGACAAGATCGAGCCTTCCGCATCGAGGTGCAGCAACATCAAATACGGCCGCGCCACATCAACCACCTGCGTATGCAAATTCGACGGCGCGACGAGACTGAGATACGACAATCCGACAACCACGAAGTGCAGCGGAATCAGCAGCCAAACCGCCAAACGTATATTCGGATGAATCAAGAGAAACGATGGGTCAGAGTTGAGATGTTATCCTGAACGAACTCGCCATTATAATTCATAACCAGCTTCGCACTGACAAAGTCACTTCCAACCTTGAGACAATTGTTGTCGATCGCAAAATTCGCTGTGCTGTTGATTGCCGCCTGGATCGTGATGACGACGACGCACGAAATTGGGCACATCATCGGCGGATGGATCGGGGGCGCGACATTGACCGATTTTGAGGTCGCACCCTGGCGATTGCCATACTCGCTTCATCAACCTGACCCGCACCCCAGGCTCACGCTCTGGGCTGGGCCGCTGGTAGGTGTCGTTGTTCCATCTTTAATCGCCGCAATCATTCGCCGTCGTTGGGCATGGTTCATCGCCGATTTTTGTTTGATCGCCAACGGCAGCTACCTCGCCGTGGCTTGGGTCACCGGCGACCGCTTTCTTGACACGCCGCGAATGCTCGCCAGCGGTGTCCACCCGGCGTCGATAGTGCTCTACTGTCTGTTGACGACCACAATTGGATATGTGCGATTTCGCGCTGACTCGATAGCGTTGCTGACGAATCTAAAGTCAACGGCTACGCAAGCGCGCGATGCACCGTAGCGTCCGCGCCCAGGCGGTCAGAGCAGGCGTTGACCGGCGACTGGGGGGCAGCTAAATTTTCGGTACTCAGTGGTTTTTTTAAAAATCGGCCTGTTTTGGTAGACGGTCGTTTCTTGGTACACGGTGGTTGTAGCTCAGTTGGTTAGAGCGCCGGATTGTGGTTCCGGATGTCGCGGGTTCGAGTCCCGTCTTCCACCCTAGGCTGTTCAAATTTGCATGGTGCGTATGGAGCGACGCGAGGCTGCGGCTTGGATGCCAGGGCGGCGATTTGACGCACTTTTCTGGCCGTGTGCAATCCAAGAATTTCGCTATAACTTGTTCCAGCGCGTTGTCGAGTGCGACGCGACCGCTTCCACGTTTGCCGAAGGCTCGAGCTGACCCACGCAATGGCCACCACTGACGCTGTCCTGCCGGAAACTCACGACGATCACGGGCACGGACATGACCACGCTCATCCGTCGTTCCTCGCTCACCATTTTGACACCCCCGAACAGCAATTTGACTCGGGGAAACTCGGCATGTGGCTGTTTCTGGTCACCGAAATTTTGTTCTTCAGCGGTCTGTTCTGCGCCTACGCGATCTTCCGCAGTCTGCGTCCGGACGTGTTTGAGGGCTGCAGCCAATTTTTGAATACTAAACTGGGTGCGATCAACACTGGCGTGCTGTTGTTCAGTTCTTTGACGATGGCTTGGGCGGTTCGCTGTGCCCAGATCGAGGACCACAAAGGTTGCACCGGCATGTTGGCGGCAACGTTGTCGTGTGCGATGGTTTTTCTCGGCGTCAAGTCGATCGAATATTCGCACAAGTGGGAACTCGGTCTGCTGCCACCGTTTGCGTACAGCTACGACCCCAACGCACCGCACCACGAGGGCATTTCGTGGTATCTCATTTACATGTGCATACCGTTTGCGATCGGGTTGGTGGGGTTGGTCGCTTGGTTGCTAAAATCACTGGCCACCGGCAACACGTTCGCGGTGAATGTGGCCAAACCGATGGTCGTGGTCTTTGCGTTTTTCTTCGTCGGTGTCGGTTTGGGGACGATTCTCGAATCAGGTGAAGCCAAACACGAGGATGCGGCTCACGCGGCGGCAGGTCATGACGGCGAATCGCACGACGGAGCGCACGCTGGTGAAATGGCGGGTGAGCATGCGCTGGCCGCGACATCGTCGCCAGCGGCAGCGGGAATCTCCCCCGTGCTCGAACGCTTGGCGACCGACGATGGCAATACCGGGATTCGCGACGACATCACCGCTCGCGAACGCCAAACCGAAGTCGCTGGAACAAGCGTGGTTGCTGATAAAAGTGAAATTTCGCAGCCGATCGAATCGGTGCCTGGCGTCATCAATACGAAAACCCAAGCGGGCGTATTCTTTGCAATTTATTACTGCATGACCGGCATTCACGCGATTCACATTTTGGCCGGGATTGGCGTGATGACGTGGTTGCTGGTTCGCAGTGTCCGCCAAGACTTCAACCGCCACTATTTTGGGCCCGTCGATTATGTCGGACTGTATTGGCACATCGTCGACTTGATCTGGATTTACCTGTTCCCATTGCTTTACCTGATTCGCTAAAAAAACTCATGACAAGCTCTCACGCTCACGCGGTTGCCGATCACGGACATGATCCCAACGACTTTGCGCACCCGCTGCCGATTTGGATGTTGTTGGCGGTGTTTGTCGCGCTGACCGTATTGACGATCATCACGGTGGCCCAGGCCAGTTATGATCTGGGCAGCTACGACGTCATCGTCACGATGGTGATTGCGACGATCAAGGCCACCTTGGTGATGTTGTTCTTCATGCACTTGGCGTTTGACAAGCCGTTCAACATGATCATCTTCTTGTCCTCGTTTGTGTTCGTGGCGTTGTTTATCATGTTCACATTGTTCGACGCGAAGTTGAATTCACCGTCGTTCATTCCGGTGGTCGACGAGCCGGTGACAACGGTTGCCGCTCCGTAACGGGCGAAATTTATTAAGTGAGCGGATCGGCGCTAGCCGCCGGTTCCTCGAGGCTCCGGGTCGCCGAGCGGCCGGTGGCTAACGCCATTCCGCTCACGAAGCGGAAGCCAGGTGGCATAAACGGAATGTCCTTTTTCAAAATCCAGGGTTGGTACATCTGTGGCGAAGCGTCCCTCATCCAATGGCAGTTCTGATTCCGCGTCGAAATCACGCGGTCGTGGCACGACGCAGTTGCTACTTCGCGAAGAAGTAATCCTGTCGGCACCGCTGCGCCTCGAAGCCCAAACGCGCTATCTGAACTACTCCTTGTCGGTGATCACCAGTCGTGCGCTGCCCGATGTGCGCGACGGATTGAAACCGGTCCAGCGACGCATTCTGTACACGATGAGCCAACAGGGGCTAAATGCCACAGCCAAGCATCGCAAGTGCGCCAAAGTGGTTGGCGATGTGATGGGCAACTTTCATCCGCATGGTGACAATTCGATCTATGACGCGCTGGTGCGAATGGCCCAGCCATTTTCGCTGCGCATGCCGCTGGTCGATGGCAGCGGCAACTTCGGCAGCGTTGATGGCGACAACGCCGCGGCAATGCGTTACACCGAATGCCGCATGACGGCGATCGCCGGCGAAGTGCTGCGCGACATCAACTCCGACACCGTCGATTTCAAGTCGAACTACGACGGCAGCCAACAAGAACCCGTGGTCTTGCCCAGTCGCGTGCCGAACCTGTTGGTCAACGGTGCCACCGGAATCGCCGTCGGCATGGCGACGAATATCCCGCCGCATAACCTGAAAGAAGTTTGTAACGCCTTATTGAAATTGATCCGCGATCCGGAGATCAAAGATTATCAACTGGTCGCCGGCGACGCGGTCCAAGGTCCCGACTTTCCGACCGGCGGCCAGATCATTAACACCAAGGAAGAGCTTCGCGATATATATGCAATCGGCCAAGGCACCATCAAGCTGCGCGGCACGACGAAATTGGTCAGCGCCGCCGAAGCCGCCGGCAAGCGTGGCGAGCCCGGCGGCGGCGATGTGTTGCAGATCACATCGATTCCGTTTGGCGTCAACAAGGCGCTGATGGTCGAGCGGATGTCGGAATTGGTCTATGGCGGCAAGCTGCCGTTGGTCGAAGAAGTTCGCGATCTATCGACCGCCGAAATCCGCGTTGACTTGTTGCTCAAGAAAGGTGCTGATCCGGGCAAAGTGTTGGCTTACTTGTTCAAGCACACGCAATTGCAATCGAACTTCAACGTCAATTTGACTTGCCTTGTGCCGACCGAAAAGCCCGAAGTCGGCGCGCCGGTGCGGCTGGGGTTGAAAGAAATCCTCTGGCATTTTTTGCACTTCCGTTTGGACGTGATCACGCGGCGATTGGCCCATGAACTGGCGGCGCTCGAGCGACGGATTCATATCCTTAACGGTTTCGCGATCATCTTCGACGCCCTCGACGAAATCATTCGCATCATCCGCCAAAGCGATGGCAAAGCCGACGCCGCGGATAAAATCATGCGACGCTTTGCGCCAGCGAAAAATGGTTCTGGTGGACTCGATGCTGACCAGACCGAGGCGATCCTGGAACTGAAGCTGTATCGTTTGGCGCGGTTGGAAATCAACCTGATTCGCGATGAATTGAAGGACAAACAAAAACGCGCTCGCGAGATTCGCAAACTGCTGGCCGAAGACGTCAGCGATACGAATTCATCGGGCCGCTGGCAAATGGTTCGCGAAGAGATCGAGCAACTGTTGGCGATCACGACGGCCGACCCTGCCGGTCGCCGTCGCAGCGTGATCGAGACCGTCGCTGAAGAACCGGAATACACCGAAGAGGATTTCATCGTTGCCGAAGATTGCAACGTGATGATAACGACGGACGGTTGGGTAAAGCGTCAAAAGCAGATTGCCGATCCGAGCAAAAGTCGCTTGCGGCAAGGCGATGCGGTGCTGGATTGTTTGGCGGGATCAACACGTTCAACAATCGCGTTCTTCTCGTCGTTGGGCGTTTGTTACACGACGCGAATGATCGACATTCCCGCCTCGACCGGGTTTGGCGAACCGATTCAAAAATTGTTCAAGCTCAAGGACGGCGAGCGGATCGTGACCGCGATTTCGTGTGACCCGCGAGTGTTGGCGGACTACGAAGAGAATCCGAAGAAGCCGGATTTGTGTCCGCCGACTCATGCCTTGAGCGTGACGACGGATGGTTTTGCGATGCGGTTTGGGTTGGCTCCCTATGTCGAGCCTTCGACGCGCAGCGGACGGCGGTTCGCGCGGCCTGCGGGTACGGCTTCGGTCTTGGACGTTGTCATGATTCATGGCGACGAGACGATTCTGGCGGTGACCGAAGCTTGTCGCGCGATGGTATGTGCGGCCAGCGAGATCAACTACTTGTCGGGACCGGGCAAAGGCGTCACGCTGATTCGACTGGGGGCGGGCGATCGCGTGTTGGGCTTCAAGGCCTCGACGGGCGATCGCGATTTGATGGTGGTGATGACCAATCGCGGTGCCAAGAAAACCATTTCGACCGCAAAGTACCGGACGACTGGCCGTGGCGGACGCGGTACCGAAATTCAAAAGAACGGCAAAATTGCGGAGATCGTCGCGCTGCCACCCGGTGCGCCACCGCCGCTGGACAGTGACGAATAAGCCATGAGCGAATACACCGCAAAAGACATCGTTGCTCTCGAAGGGCTCGAACCCGTTCGCAAACGTCCCGGTATGTATATCGGCGGCGTTGGGTCCGCCGGCTTGCATCACTTGGTTTGGGAAGTTGTCGATAACAGTGTTGACGAGGCGATGAACGGCCACGCGACCGAAATCAAAGTGACGTTGCATAAGGACGGACGCACGATCAGCGTCGTCGATAACGGGCGCGGCATTCCGGTCGACAAACATCCCAAAACAAAGAAGTCGGCACTCGAAATGGTGCTGACGATTCTGCACGCTGGGGGAAAATTCGACGATAGCAGTTATAAGACCGCCGGCGGTTTGCACGGTGTCGGCGCGTCGGTGGTCAATGCGTTATCAAAGGAATTGATCGCCGTGGTGAAGCGCGATGGCGTGCAATACCAGATGACGTTTTCCAAGGGCATTGTCACTGGTCCGCTAAAGAAGCTGCCGGGTGCGATTCGCGGCACGGGGACGTCGATCACGTTCACGCCCGACCCAACGATTTTTCCTAAGACTGAGTTTGATGCCGAGACGATTCGCTTGCGTTTGGAAACGGCCAGCTTTCTGCATCGCGGCTTGAAGGTTTCGTTCAGCGACGACACCAAGGGTACGACGGACCATTTTTTGCACGAGCAAGGGATCGTCGATTACTTGGCCAAGGTGCTGGCGGCGCGCCAAGCACGACCGATCCATGATTCGCCGTTCTCGTTGCGAAAGGAAGAGGGCGATCGCGTCGAGGTGGCGCTGCAGTGGACGGAGTCGACCGACGAACACGTCAAAAGTTACGTCAACGGCATTCCCACTGGCGATGGCGGAACACACGAGACCGGGTTTCGTGCGGGCTTGAGCAAGGCCGTTCGCGATTACATCGACACTCACGATTTGACGCCGCGCGGTGTGAAGATCACCAACGAAGATGTCCGCGAAGGGTTGGTCGCAATCCTATCGATCTTCATCTCCGAGCCACAGTTCCAAGGACAAACGAAGGATCGATTGAACAACCCCGAGGCGGCGAGTTCGGTCGAGTCGACGCTGCGCCCGATCCTTGAACAATGGATGAATAACAATCGATCGGTTGCCGATTCAATCGTGGCACGAATCATTGCGGCAGCGAGGGCTCGTGCGGCGTCGCGCGCCGCGTCCGAAGCGATCTCGCG
>JBGSVE010000074.1:0-16289 GCA_041753075.1 Pirellulaceae bacterium | reverse complement strand
CATAAATTATTACAACGCAATCCGCCGACATTCATCATTGGATTACAAATCACCTACCAGCTTCGAACTGGCCGTCCAGAGTTAGAGACAACCGTGTCCGTGAAACCTGGGCCACCTCAGTTGCCCCGGTGAGCAATATCGATGGAGATGGTTTTACCATGACAGATAGACAATCGCTGCAACTTGACTGCTCATTCAGCGTCTTCGTCAAATAGTGTCAATTGCTTCGAGTTGACTTGATCATTATTCTTAACTCTCGGCATCGGATCACGTCGTTTCCGTGACCCATGTTTCACAAACACGCGTTTGGCTTCAGAAACAGCCGATTCGGTTTGTCTGATCGCAAAGATTTTTTCTCGAGCGGAACGATACGCGACACGATGGTCGACGATGGGTGAGGGATAGTCTTTGCCGATGATACAGCCAACTTGCACTTGCCTGTCCAAAGGCATTCGATGCGGTTCGGGAAGGTAATTGTTTGGAACGTCGGCCAATTCGGGAACGAACTTTCGAATGAAAATTCCTTGCGGATCGTGGTCAATCACCTGCTTGGCTGGGGAGTAGATGCGAACGGTGTTGATCCCCGTCGTTCCTGACTGCATCTGCGCTTGTGAGAAATGAATACCTGGTTCGAAGTCGAGAAACTGTTTCGCGAGGTATACAGAGGTTGGTCGCCAATGCAACCAAAGGTGATTCGAGGCGAACGACATCAACATGGCCCGCATACGAAAGTTTATCCAACTGTGAGCGTGGAGTGCTCGCATACAGGCATCGATCATTGGATAACCAGTTCTGCCCGCCTGCCACGCTTCAAATTTCGCTTGGTCAAAATCGTTCTCGCGAAGCCCATCGTAAACGCGGCTCAGATTTTGAAATTCCAGTTGAGGCTCGTCCTCTAATTTTTGCATGAAGTGACAATGCCAAGATAAACGCGACGCGAACGAACTTAATGACGCGGCCCAGCGTGCATCAACAGAACCGCGTGATGATTCTCGAATTTCTGCTCGACGTAATTGGAGTTGCCGGTGGACGGACTTGATGGAAATCGATCCCCAGGCCAGATAGGGACTCAGGCGACTGCAGTTGTTCCACGCCGTGACGGGACTCGACATGCCTTTGCGATAATCCACCCCGCGAATGGCAAGAAACGACTGAAGCGTTTCCTCCGCTTTCGCCGAGCCACCGATCTGAAGGCTACTTTTTGATGTCTTAGGCAATCCAAGTTCTTCGCCGGTCGGCATTCGCCCCCAATCGAAACTTGACGGAATTTGAATCTGCTCAGCTGTTGGCGCTGGCGGCTGTGCCATCTGCTGTTGCCAAAGTGCCGCCCAACCATTGCGAGACTTCAATGGACGAACAACACCATTTTGCGGCGACTGGTTCCATGGAATTCCCATCGTGCGAGCCCATCTGGCGACGCGCCGATCGCGATCATAAGTGAAGCCGTTGCCAGTCTCTTCGTGCGAATGAAGTGCCGTAATATCGAATTTCTCTGCAATCGCGTTGAACACTTCAGGTGACTCGCCCACGCGAATGGCAAGTCGGCCTCCAATTGATTCGAGCCTGAAAGATAATTCGTTGAGAGACTCGACGATGAAGTCGAAATGGGATCGATCCATCTCGGGCATGGACCATAGGTTCGGTTCAAAGACGTACAAAGCGACGACCTGACCGGACTGTGATGCTTCCCAGATCGGCCGATGATCATCCAGTCGGAGATCACGCTTGAACCACACGACATGAATCGACCCGCGATTTTCTAGCGATTCACGCTGACTTTGCATTTCGATTGCTTCACACTGCCGCGACGTTTCGATCTTACGTTCACGCTTGTTAACCGGAATCTTTTGCTTGGCATCACAGGTGAGAAGAACAGTTGCGTCACTTGTTTTTGGGTCGTTCGTTAACTGCTCTCGCCGAAATTTTGATGCCGCTAAAGTCGCACGGGGTTGATATCATATTTGAATCTGAATTTCTCGCACCTATCTACGCGGTTACACACGATGCAGGCGATCTTACGAGCGACCGTGTTCACGCTTCTCCTTGTCGCCGTCGCTGGCGCGGACGAACCACTCTTTTCGGGTCCACAGGTTGGCGAGGAACTTCGTTCCTTCGAGGCGATCGCCGCGTTTGGCAACACTGGCGCCGTCAATGCTTTAGACGGTACAAACGATTCGCCAATATTGGTCATATTCGTCCACCAGATAACTCGGCCTTCCGTAGGACTGATGCGTTTGCTGATGGAGTTTGCGACCAGCAAAGAACAGAATGGATTGAAGTCGTGTGTGGTCTTTCTTACTGACGACGCAACCGAAACCACGGCCTACCTCGCGCGAGCACGTCATGCGCTTCCTCAAGGTGCCACGCCTCTGATTTCGACCGATGGAATCGAAGGCCCGGGTTCGTATGGTCTGAATCGAAAGATGACCTTAACGGTGCTTGTTGGCTCAAAGGGGGTTGTGACGGCCAACTTTGCTCTGGTGCAACCGAGTGTGCAGGCCGACGCGCCGAGAATCGGTCACGAGATTTTGAAGGTCTTGGGTGGCACCGACACGCCGACCTTACGGGACATGGGGTACAAAGAACCTGCGATGGCAATGAATCAGGCGAGACTTCAGCCTGAGCAGGATGCCATCTATCGTCAAAAGATGGTGCCCGTCATCCAAAAGAATGCCACTCCCGAAGATGTCGCCGCGGCCGCGACGGAGGTAGAAAACTTCGCGGCCAAGAATCGCTGGTTCCGCCAGCGGGTTTACCAAGCGGCTCGCCTTATCTCCGAGGGTTCCCGACTGAAAGTCTACGGAACACCCGAAGCTCAAGAATATCTTAGTAGATGGGCGAAGGAGTTTGCACCGCAAGATGACGAGCCGAGAGACCAAGTCAACGTAGCCGAACCATCCGCGAACGAGGCCAAGGAAGTAGCCGACGAAGAATAGCCATGCGAAGTATCTGCTTCCTCTTTTACACGTGCTTGCTCGGTGCTTCGATTTGCACTGCCGACGATATCGATTTTGATACCGACGTGGTGCCGGTGCTTTCGAAGGCGGGCTGTAACGCAGCGAGTTGTCATGGCAGTTCGGCTGGCCAGGCAGATTTTCGCTTGTCGCTGTTCGGAGGAGATCCGGGATTCGACTACCGTTCGATTGTCAACGAACTGGAAGGACGACGCGTCAACTACGTGATGCCCGAAAGAAGTCTCTTTTTGACCAAACCTACGGGACAGGTGGATCACGGTGGTGGCGAGTTGATTGATTCGGATTCCGCAGCCGCGGAAGTGATAGCGCAATGGATTGCAGCAGGCGCGCAAAGAAAAAGGCTGCGACATTTAGATCGGCTGATCGTTACGCCAACTGCATTCGCCGCAACCTCGCTTCCGGCTGAGTTGCAAATCGAAGTGACGGCGGTTTTTAGCGATGGGTTACGGCGTGACGTGACAAAGACGGCCGTCTATGTCAGCCAAGATGACTCGGCGATCACCATCGACGAGGCCGGCGCAGCGATAGTGAAACTTGCCGGACAACATGCAGTCACTGTTCGATTCGGCGACCAGGTGACTTCCATTTTGGTCACGTCCCCCATCGGATCGGTGATCCCAACGCTACCGAAATCGGCGCGAGTGAGTTGGATCGACGACGAAATCAATGCAAAGCTTCTCTCGCTTCGTCTCGCACCTGGCGAGCAATGCGGTGATCCGGAGTTTGTGCGGCGCGTATCACTTGATCTTGCTGGTCGCTTGCCCTCGCTCGCGCTAATGGAGCGTCTTGCGTCTGGCTCAGCTCCCATCAATCGACCTGAGCTTATCGACGATTTGCTGAGTTCGGACGAACTCACGGACTACTGGACGCATCGGTTGGCGACTCAGCTCCGTTTACAAAAACCGGGGACCGATAGTTTGGCAGCCAACGCGTTTTATGGTTGGTTGCATGAACAGGTTGCCGACGATGTGGGTTGGAATTCGATTGCCGACTCGCTGGTCCTTTCGCAAGGCGACTCTCACCAACCCGGTGCGGCAACGGTGCATCGATATTTCGCAACCGCCCGCGAAGAAGCTGAATACATGAGTGAAGTGCTGATGGGCGTGCGGCTACGCTGCGCAAATTGTCACAATCATCCACTGGATCGCTGGACGCAGGACGACTACCACGGATTGGCAGCGGTTTTTGTGGGACTCGATCGTGGCCAAGTGGTGCGATTCACGGGGCGCGGCGAGATCACACATCCGCGAACGGGCGAACCAGCGGTTGCGAAGATTCCTGGTCAACCATCCATTCCCACCGATGTTGACCCGCGAAAAACGTTTGCCGACTGGCTGATCTCACCGGGTAACAACCCCTACTTTGCCAAGGCGATGGCTGGCAGAATTTGGGAGGCGCTCATGGGACGTGGGCTAGTCAGCCCGGTGGATGACATCCGCGCTACCAATCCACCATCGCATCCCGAGTTACTGGACCGACTGTCTCATTATTTTTCCGAAAATGACTACAAGCTGCGTCCCTTGATCCGGCTGATCTGTACGTCGGCCGCTTATAACCGTGCAAGCCGTGCAATTGGCGGTGATAAAGTTGACGATCGTTTCTATTCTCATGCCCTCACGAAACAACTCTCGGCGGAAGTCTTGGCGGATGCAATCAGCGATGTCACCGGCGTGGCGGATGAGTATGACGGGGTTCGCAGGGCAATCAATGTGGTCGATCGAACGGTCTCGGCCGCCAAACTGGAGTTCCTGGGTCAATGTCTGCCGGGCGAACAGTGCTCCGATGCCAAGGGTATTGACCGGGGAATCGCCTCGCATCTCCAGCTGATGAACGGTGGTCTCATCAATGACAAAATTCGCGACTCCAATGGCCGACTGCAATCACTCATTGACCAAGAAGTCTCGACGGACGAGATCATCAACACGTTTTACTTGGTTGCGTTGGGTCGGTCGCCCACCAAGAATGAACTCGCTGGGTGGTTAGATCGAATCGGCTCGACCGCTGACGAGCAAGAGCGAACGGCTCGCCTTGAAGATTTTCTATGGGCACTTTTGAACTGCCATGAATTCTCAACCAACAACTAAGTGGCAGCACGCCACCGATCACAACACCGTCTGTCGGCGAGATTTTCTCCACGTTGGTGGACTCACGGCGTTGGGACTCGGTCTTGGCAGCTACTGCAATCGAGTGAATGCGGCTGTTGCGTCCGCGCCAGCCAAGTCGTGCATCCTCATCTGGTTAGACGGTGGCCCAAGTCATCTCGAAACGCTTGATCCAAAGCCCCATGCGACAAAGGAAATTCGCGGCCCGTTCCAAGCCATCTCGACTTCCGTACCGGGTATCGAGATCAGCGAGTTGATGCCGCATACGGCAGCCGCCATGCAACACACCGCCATCATTCGCTCGATGACTTCACCGCTTGGCGAGCACAATTTCGGCACTCACTATTTGCTCACAGGCTACAAACCAACGCCTGCACTGAACTACCCCGCCATCGGTTCCGTGGTGTCGCATCTGAATCGGCGTCCCGGTGAAATTCCATCGCATGTGGCTGTTCCCGATTTACGAGTGGGCGGTGGGCGGTTCGTCGCCGCTGGATATCTGCCGCCGAGTGTCGCCCCGTTTGAAGTTGGCGGCGATCCTGCCAGCCCCAACTTTCGCGTTCGCGATCTCGATCCGTTCCCTGGCATTGTCGACGAGCGGTTGGAGCGCCGCCGCAGCTATTTGCAAATGCTCAACGGTGTCCAGGAAGCAGCTCAAATCAATCCGCCCAAAGATGCCGCCTTCGAGCAAGCTTATCGGTTGATGACGTCGCAGTCGGCTAAGCAAGCCTTTGATCTGTCAGCGGAAAGTGACGACACGCATCGCCGCTATGGAGGCAAATCAATCGGACAATGCTGTCTGCTAGCGCGCCGACTGGTCGAAGCCGGTGTTCCGTTTGTCACCGTCAACAATCGTGGCTGGGATACTCACAACGACCTTGTAACACGACTGAAGGAAGGCTATACCGGTGCGAAGATACCGGTCGGATTGGTGCCTTCGCTCGATGTGGCTTACGCCGCGCTGATCACGGACTTGTCCGAGCGACGTTTGCTTGACGACACACTGGTCGTCGTGATGGGTGAGTTTGGCCGCACGCCTAAACTGAATACACAATCTGGACGCGACCATTGGCCACGCGTATTCAGCGTGATGATGGCGGGCGGCGGTGTGCCTGGAGGTCAAGTCATCGGCTCCAGCGACGAGATGGGCGAAAGTCCTAATTCTCGGCCTGTCACGCCGGCCGATCTGGCCGCAACAATCTATCGATTGCTCGGTATCGATCCCGCAACGACGCTTTATACAAACGACGGTCGTCCGGTGCAGGTGAGCGCAAGTGGCATCGTGCTGAACGAGTTGGTTGGATGAACCGATTCACTCGCAACACGCGATGGCCTCGGCTCGTTGCCTGCCTGCACACCGCCGCCTGGCCGCGTCGAAGCGCCGTAATGATTGCGGTGGTGATGTTTGAAATGATTGGCTTGTCGCTCTGTTGTCAGGCCCAGCCACCGATCACGGCGCTGACATTTTCGCCTGACGACACGTCGCTGGTTTCGGGATCGCAGTTGGGGGTTCAGGTCGCGTCTTGGCCGACGCTTGAACGCGCGGTCGTTCGCGAAATAGGTTTCCGACAGATTCACGACTTGAAGTTCTCTCCTAACGGCTCGCTGCTACTCATCGTTGGCGGCGCTGCGGGTGATAACGGAGCGTGGGAACTTGTTTCGTGGCCAGAATTTGAAGTGATCGCAACTCGAAATTCGCACAGCGATGTGATTCATTCGGCAGCTTGGTTATCCGACAGCCTGTTCGTGACCGGCGGTGCCGACAAGGATTTGATTCAGTGGCGACTGTCCAGTGGCGAAGTCGAGGTGTTGCGCGTCGTCCATGAGCACTCTCGTCGTGTGTTGTGCGTCGAATCGATAAGTGAGCAGCATCTCATGGTGTCGGCCGGCATCGATCAAGTTTTGAGAGTGTGGAATTGCAACGAGGGTATCGTCGCGGATCATCCAATTCGAAATCTGGATAACCACACCGGGACTGTCTGCGATCTTGCTGTTAGGCCGGGTCGTCATTTGATTCCTTATCTTGCCTCGGCAAGCGTCGACAAAACGGTTCGGTTCTGGCAGCCAACGATTGGTCGACTCGTGCGATTTGCACGCCTCCCCGTCGAGCCAGGTTCGATCGCTTGGAGCCGCGATGGCCAGCGGCTGGCCGTGGGCTGCTCCGACGGCAAACTGAGAATCCTTAACCCCGATACTGTCGAGATCGAACAGACACTCGACGGCATCGAGGGCTGGATTTTCGAAGTCACCGCTTCGGCTGACGGCAGCTTTGCGGTCGCTGGCACCGGCGGATCCGTCGCGAGAGTGATCGCAGCGGAATCGCAAAACTAACGATTCGTCGGCGTCAGTACATTCTCCTTGGCGAATTTACAAAATTCGCGCGCAACTTTATACGTGCAAGCTGACCAGGTACTTCGCGGGGCCCAACGGGAGCCGCAGTGCGGCAATTGACGCGTCATGCTACGTTACATCCCGGACGATTATCCACCCATCCTTTCCTACGGAAGCTTCCATGCTTTCCGAATCGGCAGCATCTTGAAAGTACCTGAGCGAATCAAACCACTGATCGAAGACGGGCTCGTCGACGAAGTCTTGGGCTCATTGATGAGCGGCAAAGAGGCCCAGGTCTTCCTTGTTCGTTGCGGCGACGAGACTCGCTGTGCCAAGGTCTACAAGGATGTGGCCAAACGCAGTTTCAAGAACGCGATACAGTACCAGGAAGGCCGGACAATTCGGAACAGCCGCCGACAAAGGGCAATCGACAAGCGTTCTAAATTTGGCCGAGATGAACAAGAAGTCGTTTGGCAACGGGCCGAAGCGGACGCGTTGGTTAAACTCGCCGCTGCGGGTGTCCGAGTCCCCAAGACATACGGCTTCTATGATGGCGTGTTGCTGATGGAGATGATCACCGATTCAGACGGCGGCGCTGCACCGCGGCTAAACGACATCACCATGTCGGCCCAGCAAGCCGTGAAAGATCACGCCACCGTTATGACCTATGTGTTGCGCATGTTATGTGCCGGATTAGTACATGGCGATCTTTCGGAATTCAATGTCCTGCAAGACGCAGCGGGCCCTGTCATTATCGACTTCCCACAAGTGGTCAATGCATCGGGGAACAACAATGCGAAGTCGATGTTGTTGCGTGACGTGCGCAATATCACCCAATACTACGCACAATACGCTCCAAAGTTAGCGGAAACCCACTACGCCGAAGAGATGTGGGAACTGCACGAAAAGAGTGAACTGTCCCCCAATCTGAAACTGACCGGCAAATTCAAATTCTCAACCAAGGCAGCCGACGTCGATTCAGTCCTCAACATGATCGACTTAGCCCACGATGATGAAATGGCCCGACGGGACCGACTAGAAAACGGCTGAAATCTCCAATGATAATCGCAGATACTTTCGTGAAAACATGGCAACTGCTCTTGTTCATCAGCGTTATCAATAAGCGTCAGGGAACCTATCGCCGAATGTACCTGGACGGCGACGAATCACTGAGGAGCCGGGACTGGGTCGATCTAAACTTTCGCTCAGCCGGTTGCTAAGTTTACTTTGGTCAACGGATGCAATGGTGTCGGGACAAACCAACGGAGGGCAAAAACTGACAGGCACATTCACCTCGCTTGTCACGATGACTTTCGGCAGAAACATAGGTGCCATTCATGTCAGGGGTCATTTCTGTAATGACTCCTGGCACCTTTGTCTCGTTCGTCAATTGAATTGGCATTTGGCTTACTCCCACGATTGACCGCGGAGCCGTGCCAACTCCATCGCATCCTTATCACCACGGCCCGACAAGCATACGACCAAGTGTTCATCGGGCGACATTTCGCTTGCAATCTGCATCGCCTTGGCAACCGCATGTGACGTTTCGAGCGCCGCCAAGATCCCTTCGCTGCGAGCCAATTTGTCAAACGCAATCAACGCCTCGTCGTCGCGGCACGCCGTGTAGTCAACGCGCCCGGTATCTTTCCAATAACTGTGCTCGGGGCCGACACCGGGATAATCTAGCCCGGCACTCATCGAGTGCACGTCACAGGTTTGGCCATCATCGTCTTGCATCACGTAGCTGAAACTACCGTGCAACACGCCGGGCCGTCCGTACGACAATGGCGAAGCATGGTCACCGGGATTCGAGCCACGACCACCCGCTTCGACGCCAACCATCCGCACGCCGTCGTCCTCGACAAACGGATAAAACATGCCCGCGGCGTTGCTGCCCCCGCCAACGCAGGCGACGACGTAATCGGGCAATCGGCCAAAGGAGTCCACGCACTGCTCGCGTGTTTCTCGCCCAATGACCGATTGAAAATCACGCACCATCATCGGAAATGGGTGCGGACCAATCACGCTGCCAATGATGTAATGCGTCGTTTCGACCGATGACATCCAATCTCGCATCGCTTCGTTCACCGCGTCTCGAAGCGTTCGTGACCCGGATTCAACGGGACTGATCGTCGCGCCCAACAACCTCATGCTGAACACATTGGGTTTCTGGCGACGAATATCTTCGGCTCCCATGTAAACCGTACACGGCAACCCAAAGTGTGCACACGCTGTGGCCGATGCGACGCCGTGTTGGCCCGCGCCCGTTTCGGCAATCACTCGCGTCTTGCCCATTCGCAGCGTCAACAACGCTTGACCGATCGTGTTGTTGATCTTATGGGCACCGGTGTGATTCAGATCTTCTCGCTTCAACCAAATCTGAGCACCCCCGAGCGATTGGCTCATCCGTTTTGCATGATAAAGCGGGCTGGGGCGGCCGACGAAGGTTTTCAACAAACCATTAAGCTCGCGCCGAAACTCAGGGTCGCGTTTGGCCTTTTCGTATTCTTCGGCCAACTGATCCAAGGCGCGGGTCAGCGTTTCAGGTACGAAACGACCCCCGAAGTCACCAAATCGGCCGCGATCGTCGGGCACAGACGCGATCGCGCGGGAGATCGATTCAGCAGCACTCATGTGAAAAAACAGCTTTCAGCTTCAAGTCATGGAATGGAATGGACAAGCAACGTTTGGCATGCCCTATTGATCGGCATTCGCCGGTCGAATGTTCTCGAAGTATTGGCGCACCGTCTCGCGATGACCCAACGGCAGCGACTCGGTTTCCAAAACCGCTTCGGCTTGGTTACGGAATTTTTCATATCGTTTGACAAACTGGCGAGCCGCCTCTTGATCGCCTTCAGGAGCCTCGATCAATTCGGATTCGCTGGGTCCATCACCTTGCGCGCCCGTCAACGATTCTTCGCGACGCACCGAGTCGAGCTTGGTTGCTTCGCCATCATTCGCCGCACCGGTTGCGCCGAGGCCAAACGTTGTCGATGGCGAAGTCGATTTGGCCACCTTGTCACTGGAGCAGGAACCACGACATTCGCATTTGCACTGGGCCAAGCGATTGAGTTGGCAAGCCATGCATTGGCCAATCTTTTCGCAATTGCTTTGCTGCCTGCAAACTCCCGCCAATTTGCACAACCCGCTTTTGCACTGCGAATCATTTTTCTTTTCGAGACCTTCCTGCAACTCGCCCGCGGCGTTAGACAGTTCGCCTTGTTGGCCCGGCGACAACTTGGCCAGGAACTTCTTCAAATTGTCCGCGACGGCGCGACGCTCTTTATCGTTCAACTTGTTGGGGTCAATCGACTCGAGTTTTTCACCCGCCTTGTCATATTCACCGCCTTCAATCGCAGCCACAGCTTGTTTCATCAGGTCCGATGGCAGCAGCGCCTCCGCCAGGCCTTTCAATTGTGCATCGGTCATTTCCAATTGCAGTGACTCACGGGCCTCGTTGATTGCTTGTTCCATTTCGGACAACGTCGCCATCATGTCGCGCTCATCGATCGATTCATTTGCTAACTCATCGATCAGCTCATCAAGTTTTTCAACCAACGACTCAAGCTCAGGCAGTTCCGATTTCAATTGTTCGAGTTCCTCGATCATAGTCTGGCGCAACGAGACGGCTTGCTGGCTGGCCAAAACCACCGGCGTAACCAATTGGCCACGCTGCTCGAGGCTCGAAAAAAGCATCGCCGCCAATGACATTGCCAAGAAAGATCCACAGCAGGTCAGCAACGGGCGATTGACCTGAATCGAGACACAATCGGCCGCGCGAACTTGGCGCAAGTGTGCCCGTGTATCGGCAACTTGCATTTGGCGCATCGGATCGGTGTCATCTTCAAACTGCAGCGCGGTCAACGCGCGATCTTTCAAGCGATAAAAATGGTCGACGAGTGTCGCCGATTGCCTCAACGACACCGGCACGAGCGCTCCGACTATCGCGCCCAGTCCCGCGCACGCAGTCAGACTGATCGCGTAGGCGTACCAGGAGATCGATATCTCGGCGAGACTCAGGCACGTTAAGACGAAAACCGCAAAACAACCAACCGTCAATCCGATAGTGCCAAATTGGGCGATCGAGCGCGATCGGAGACGGCGACAGATCGGCTGCAGAAATGATTCGATCGACAATGAATGATCAACGGCTGGCATCGTCAACTCCGAATTCTCGAAAAACAAGCGGCTCTCAACGCGTCACATTATGCCGGAACCATGGCGTCAATGCGAGCGAGATTCCGCGATGCAATGACGAAAAAAAGCGTCATCGACGTGGCGAAGCCAAGTACTCGAGCAAGTCGGCCATCTCCTGCAGCCGAATATCCTTCTCGATCCCTTCAGGCATGAGCGACACATCGTTAACTTTCAATTGCTCAATCTCGGCTCGTCCGATCGATTGCTTTTTGCCCTCGGCCATATTTAAAACAATTGATTCAGGCGTCTCGGAGTCAATCAAACCGTTGTAGACGGCTCCATCGACGGTGAGAACCGAATACGCGGTAAAGCGTGGCTCGACTTTCGAATTGGGGTCCAGGATCTCATACAGAATGGTCGGCTTCGATCGATTTCTCAAATCACCGAGGTCGGGACCCACGCTGTGTCCGTTCCCATCAAATCGATGGCAGGTGGCGCAGGTGCGAGCGAAAACCTTGGCTCCTTCGCCCGCTGATGCTGACAGTGTTAAACACTTCTCATAGTCCTTGGCGACTTGCGATCTGTTTGCCGATACCACGCCACCAAACAAACGCACCGCGGTATCGCGAATCTCCTCGTCCGAGTGTTTCAACAGAACGACGCGTTGGTCGATGCTCAGCGACGACACCCGCATTTTTCCGGACTCGATTGCTGCCAATGCCAATCGAGTCGTCTCGGGACGATTAAGCATCCACTGGAGACCCGGGCCACGAACTGCCGGACCGAGCGATGACCAATGATCCAAAACAATTGACGCCGCCGCAGTCGATCGACTGGATGATAAAGCACCGATGGATGCCGTTTGAATCTCGACTGGCTGATCAGCGCGAATCAATTGAATTAACTCCGCTCGAACTTGACCAAGCGGTTGATAAGCGAGTAATTCAACGGCGGATACACGGTCGACCAACGAGCGATTTGGGTCCGTCGAAACGGCGCGAATTCGCGTGAAGAACTCCTTGAGCTTCATCGCCGAAGACGCCAACGGTTCGGGAGGCCGGGCAAACAAACCGACCATCGTGATGCGCCCCAGCTCGCCGTGATGTCGCGGCAAGCCTTCACCTAAGCCGCTGACCGCCGCAGCTCGCCACCAATCGCCCACAGGCTTCTCTGCGGCTAACAGTGCAAACAGTTTTGATAACTCTTTCAAGTCTCCCCGCGCACCAACAGTCGCCGCCATACTCTTAATCAATTGAATTCGCTGACTGCTGGCGTCCGCGACAAATTCATCATTCTCGACAAGCCGCGACAGCACTTCGCCAGAACGATCCTTCAGCGAAGTCATCAGCCCCTCAACAAACCAAGCATCATCGCCATCGCGCATTGCCAGCCTTGCCAATACCTCGGTCGCCGCAGTTTCGTCGCAGTTTGACAATGCCATCGCCGTACCAAATCGCAAGCGAATATCAGTGGAGCCCGCCAGTGCGAGTACTGAATCACGCACATTACGATCCTCGATTCGCGACTGTGACAGCTGCAAAGCCGCCGTTTGCACATGCACGTTCTCGTCACCAAGCGCGGCGACAACATCCGCCGAGTCCAATTCCGACAATCCGTCGAGAGTCCACAACGCATGTAGTCGAGTCGTCGCTTGAGGAAAATCGATCAGCAAACTACGAATTTCCGCTGACTGCTCGATCGCTTGTTTCTCGACGAGCAACCGCTGACCCAAAAACTGTCGCCAACCATTAGAATCGGTCAGTAAAGCGACCGCAGCGGCGTTTGACTCGGGTGTACGAAACGGTGTGCGCTTTGGCCCAGTCGTCGGTGCGATTCGATAGATCCGTCCGCGATCATCGCCAGCCCGCCAATCCAGCTTTGCCGCAATCTCCGGTGGTAAAAACTTCGGATGCTCGACCCACAAGCGATACATATCCGCCAAATAAAGCGCCCCGTCGGGACCGTTGGCCAAACTTGATGGACGAAACCACGTGTCGGTCGAGGCGATGAAATCGGCTGCGGGTTGAGCACGCTCGGCCCGCAATTTCAAGCCCTGCGGATTGACGATTGATCGCGTCACCAAGTGGCCGATCGGTTCACACACCATCACACTGTCGAGCAAGTCTCCGTCCGATAAATCTCCGGTGTAAGCAGTTGTTCCGCAGGCTGCGGTGTGGGTTCCGGCGTGGGCAAGGTAGTTGCTGTTCATCTGCACCAACGGAAAAACCTTTGTGTCTCCGCTGGCATCGCCCACATCATAATGCCCCTTGGTGACGACGTGGAACGGGTTTCGTGCGATCCGTTGCGGCGACAAGAACGTCGTCATAATCGGGTTGCGATTGGAGCAATAGAAACGATGTCCCCATCGATCAATCGTATTGCCGTACTGGCCCAAGCCGGTATCCGGTTGGAGCTCCAGCGTGCGCGGATTGAAGCGGCAATCTTGACGCGGCATCTCGATGAAGTGATCAGGATCGGCCTTAGAAGAAACTTTCCCCGGGCCGTAATTCAAATAAATCCAATTGTCGATGCCCCAGCGAGGATTGCCGATTTGCATCTGTGGGTGTCCGGGTACAAATCCATCGAACCAAACCTCCCGAACATCGGCTACGTGATCGCCGTCGGTATCTTTGAGAAACAAAACCTTGGTCTTGGCACCGACCAAGAGGCCGCCGTCGTGTGCCATCAAGCTATGCGCGAAATCAAGCTTGTCGGCAAAGACATGCCGAACATCCGCCGCGCCGTCGTGGTCAGAATCTTCCAGCATCACAATCTTGGAAAGCGGTTCGCCACCCTCCGCGGGACCAATCGGATAATCACTGTATTCAACGACAAACATCCGACCTTGTTCATCAAAATCGATCGCGACAGGATCAATCACCAACGGCTCGGCGGCGAACAATTGAATTTCAAAGCCGGCTTCGATTTGAATCGCCGCCAACGATTCGCTCGGTGATTTTGGTGGCATCGTTTTCGCATCCGCCCAATGTCGGCCACCACGTTCGGACTCGATCACGTTGAGTGCATTGGCGGCGAGTGTTTGCGGTGCCGCGGTGGCGTTGTCAATGATTTTTCCTGCCGGCCGCTGCCCCGCGCCTGGTCGACCCAAATCGCCCAGGTCGGCACGAGCTTGCTCAGCCAATGAGTTGAGCTTAGCAACGATATGCGGACGTTCCGCAGCGAGATCATGTTCGTTAGCCGGATCATCGACGACATTGAATAACATGTCACGCGGCGGATTGTTCGGGCCAAAGTGAGGATGCTTAAGAAACGGGTCGATCTCCATAAACAGTTTCCATGGGCCGCTCCGCACCGCCTGCAACTGCGATTCTTGATAATAGTAAAACGCTTCGTACGGCGACTTCGCATTGGGTTGACCAAAGAGCAAGCCCTGGATGTCGTGACCATCGGTTTTGCGGTCCAGTGGCAGACTGCCACCAGCCAGATTGGCAAGCGTTGGCAACAGGTCCATCGTTGTCGTCAACTGATCGCATACAGTGCCTGCGGGAACTTTGCTTGGTTGCCAAGCGATCATGGGCACGCGAAACGCACCTTCGTCCGTCGAACCGAGGCGACCTTGTAGAGGAAAGTTGGAACCTCGCTTGTAGTCGCCTGGCTCACGGTTGGCCGGTGCTCCGTTGTCGGATGTCCAGATAAGAAGCGTGTTCTCGGCCAACCGAAGCTTGACCAATTGATCCATCATCGCGCCGATCGACCAATCAAGTTCTTTAATCGAATCACCCCAGGGACCGTTGCCGCTTTTGCCGCGAAAGTCATCGCTGGCGAACGGGGCCGGTGTGCTGCCTGGCATTGCATGAGGCAAATAGAGAAAGAATGGACCGTCTTTATGTTCTTCAATCCACTCCATCGCCCGTTCGGTATAGCGTTTAGTCAACGTATTACGATCGCATGGTGCTTCGACTACCGTTTCGTTTTCCATCAGCGGAAGTGGCGGCCACTTCGACCCATCGACGTCCCAAACTCGCTCGGTCATATCGTCGGAGTAAGGGATGCCGAAGTACCAATCGAAACCTTGACGCGTCGGCAAAAATTCAGGCTGGTCGCCAAGGTGCCATTTGCCGATGCAGGCCGTCGCGTACCCTTGACCCTTGAGCACCTCAGCAATCGTGGTTTCATCGGGACTTAGCCCGTAAGGCGAAACAGGCCTCAAAACCTGGCCGTCGCGCGGGTTCGTGTGCAGACCGACTCGCTGGGCGTAGCAACCTGTCATCAAGCTGGCTCGCGAGGGGGTACAGACGCAAGCGGACACATAAAAATGGGTGAACTTGCGGCCTTCGGCTGCCATTCGATTCAATTGCGGCGTGCGATGCAAAGTCGACCCAAACGGTTCGATATCACCGTAACCGAGGTTATCGCTGGCGACGACGATAAAGTTCGGTGGCTTCACTGCGGCTTGACCATCTGCCGCAGCGACAACTCCAATCATCCATGCTGAGCAAAAAAGAGCGATCGCAAATCGTTTCATCGGCAGATTTCAGATTACTTGTGGGTTCGAAGTGCAAAAACAGAAGCGGTCTGATTCGGCGGATGTTCAACTGAAACGCACCAATCGCACGCCATGATGTCCGGATCGAAATAAAGGTCCATCCGGGTTTATCGTGGATAGGCAGGATGTGCTGTTGGATTTTTTGAGGGATGGCTCCCCTGTCCAAAGTGACTGAAGGACGATCCTGTGCCGTACAATTGACGTGCCGGGTGAAGCGGACTGAAGCTCTGCGGGGAC
>JBGSVE010000073.1:0-38890 GCA_041753075.1 Pirellulaceae bacterium | reverse complement strand
GGCGATGGTCGGCGCGCTCGAAGGGATTGCCAGCGGCCGCGGCGACGATGCGATCCGCGCGACCGCCGACTTGTTGGGAACGCTGCGCGATCTGCGAACGCGTCGGCTTGAAGCGGACTCCGGCGGACAGGTCGCGGCAAGCGATAGCCCGACACCCGAAACTGCCGCTGACACGCCGAGCCGAATACCGCTGCGCGAGCGATTACGCCGAAGGCTCAATCCCTAGCAACGCAATCGGATTATCGATCGTCCTCATCTGGGTCGGTGCTCTTGATTTTTGTCATGCGAATTTCGCTACAGCGTTCGTTGTATTGGACATCGCTCATTAACTCGCTGATCAACAGCACGCCGCGGCCGCCGGGCAATTCTAAATTATCGGTTTCGCGTGGATCAGGGATCGATCGTGGATCGAAGCCTTTGCCTTGGTCCGCGATCCGAATGTGGATCGATTCGCAATTGCATTGAATCTCGACATCAACAGTTTTGTTGGGATCAAAGCGATTGCCATGACGGATCGCGTTGACGATCGCCTCGTCGAAGGCAAGTTGAACGCGAAAGACATCCGCCCGAGGCCAATCGCGCCGGACCATTTCCCGCGCGACTTCCTCCGCTAATTGGGCACCGATAGCGGTATCGCTGGGGATGGTTCGCAGCGCGTTCCAAGTTTCAAGTGGCGAGTGGGACATTCGTTCAAGAACTCGTCCGGCAGAGATGGAAAATACCACGAGGCTAATAGGCGTGACATAGTGAATCGATGAGAACGTTGACAGCGATCAGCCAACTGTCGAAAACTGCAATAGCCGATCAACGCGTGTGAGGTGGAAGATCTCGCTGACCGATTCACTTACGTTGATGAGCACAACCTCCTTGCCCAAACGACTGGCACAGCAGTGCAATTTTGTTAACTGAGAGACTAACTCGCTGCGAATCCAGCCTATATTGCTTAGATCAATTTTCAAGAGCCGCAATTCTGGGTCGTCGAGCAATTGTGCCAATTGTTGCCCCTGCTGGAACCATTTTGCAACGCTTTGAGACCGATCAAATTGGGGTCTAACGATGACCACGCCAGCATCCCAGCGGACGATCACCAGATCACCCGCACCGGGAGCGTATTCTGTGTTTTCTAAAACCGGCTTGCGGACAACACGGTGATGAGGGTTATCAAATCTCAATGCAAATAAATTCATACCGGTGGGCTAAGTCGGAATCCAACATGAAGTTGATTACTCCGTCCTGGAGACGCTACTCGTCCATGTTCACCCACGCCTTGCAGACAGTTCCACCCGCTTTCCGTTGGAATGTTTTGAGTGTATCGCTATGTCAAGTCGGCGACAATCGCCGTGACCTCAGCGGGCGTAAACTTTTTCCCCAGACGCGCACCCAATTGGGCGACCACGCGGGCGGCGGCATGTGATGCCAAGTGCCCGGATTGTCGCCACGACAAACCGGAGGTGATGCCATACAGCAGGGCGCCGGCGTACATGTCTCCGGCACCCGTGGTATCGATGGCTTGGCAGGTGACGCCTTCGATGGGAATCGTCTGGCCGCCGTGCATCAGAATCGAACCCTTGTCACCGAGCGTGAGCGCCACGTTCTCGGCATGTTTGTGGATCGCGGCGGCGGCAGCGATTGGATCGTCCAGTCCGGTTAGGCTCTTAGCTTCTTCCTCGTTACAAAAGAACAAGTCGACGGGGCCGGTGATCAGGTCCCAAATTTCATCACGCAGCAGATTGATTAGGAATGGATCCGACGCCGTAAATGCAACCTTGACGCCTTGGCGTTTCGCCGAGTGCATCGCATGGTAGGCGGCTTGCTTGGTCGTTTCACCGGTCAAAAGATAGCCTTCGACATACAGATATTTCGACTTGCCGATCATTGATTCGTCGATGTCGGCCTCGGTCAGTAGCGTCGATGCCGAAAGGTTCGTCAGCATGGTTCGCTGGGCGTCCGGCGTGATCAACACGGCACAGGTTCCGGTCTGGCCGGTGTCGGCTTTGTTGGCCTGAAACGCGACTCCCAGATTTTGCATGTCGGCCAAAAAAAAGTCGCCAATTTCATCATTGGCAACCTTGCCCACAAATGCCGCCGAGCCGCCCAGGTCAGCCAGGCCAACGATCGTGTTGGCAGCCGATCCGCCGGCACAACGATTCAGCGGCAGACCGGCGAGACGCGTTAATACGGCCCGTTGTTGTTGGTCATCAACAAGCGTCATGATCCCTTTGTCGAGCAGCAGTTCCTCGATCAACGCGTCGGTCACGCGAACCTGGATATCGACAAGCGCATTACCAACACCGAACACATCATAAATCATCAACGGCTATCCAAAAAAAGGTACGTGGACATTCCAATTAATCTTGAGTCACCCATTGTAGAACAATTGTCCCAATTGTTTATCCGGCACCGGTGGCACCGCGTCCCAAACAATTGAGACAATTGTTCTACTCTGCGAAAGCCGAGCCAAGGGGGTTCATTAGTGACCGCTGGTTTCCAATTGGCCGCGCGTCCCGGGCCTTAGTTTGCCGTTTGGATTGCGGACCGTCGCGGTCAAACGCACTTGGCCAGTGACGGGGTGAATTTCCGGTGAAACGTAAGTGATCTCGCCGCTTGACACGTAGCCCTCACCCCAACGATAGATCACCGGCGATCCCTTGGCGATTTCACTGACCTGGTCGGCGGCAATCAGACATTCGACCTTCATTGGATCTAAAACGATGAGACGAATCATCGGTTGGCCAAGCTCGACGTACTGGCCAACTTGAACCATTACCTCGGCAATCAATCCCGAATGTGGCGCTGTCACACGGTGTTTTCGCAACCTCACCTCGGCCGCATCGACAACCGCTTTTTGCTCGGCAGCATTCGCGGCGGCGACGCGTTGGTCCAGTATCGCTTGCTCGATCGCCAAGCGTGATTGATCGACAACGAGATTCATTTGCGCCAGTTCCGTCTCGCTGACGGTTCCACGATACTGTTGGTTGGCCGAATGGCTTTGTTCATATTCGCGCAAACCCACTTCAAGCGTTCGCTGCGCATACCGCGCATCGACGTCGCTACTTGCCTGCAGTTGGGCAGCTTCGAGGGCGCTATGGCTGGATGCCAACTCGGCCCGCGCAAGGGAATCTTCGAGCTGAATCAGCCTGGTTCCAAGTTTGACCTCGGTGCCTTCCACAACGTCAATGAGCGACACCTCGCCATCGACGTTGGCCGCGATGGTAACGTTGGTAATCAGACTGACTTGTGCCTGGGTGCTCAGGACCTTAGTCGATGCGTTAGCCTGGGACGGAGGCACCGACGGCTGGCCGGCGGTTGTCGTCGAGACAACGATTAGAAATAGCATGCAACAGGCCGCCACCACGGTGACCGGCTGGAATGGCTGGGGCATTGAAAATCGCATCATGGGAGAACCTTTTAGACCGAGGTGTTATAGTAGTCAGGTCGAGCTTGGGAAGCGCCGGCGGTATGTTTCGACATTGCCAAACCTGTCGCTGCCGGTGCCAATGGGTCTGATTGGATCGATTGCATGATCGCGGAAACACTTGTTATCGTTACCACGACTTTCGCCGACAAAACCACGGCAACGGCGGTTGCCCAGGCGTCAATCAACGCGAGTCTGGCCGCGTGTGCCCAGATCGATGGCCCCATTGAAAGTCACTACCGTTGGAATGGCCAGGTCTGTTGCGATCAGGAATGGCGACTGTCGCTGAAAACTACGGCGAATGCATTGACGCCGCTGAAGCAATTGGTCGATTCGCTACACCCGTATCAATTGCCACAGTGGATTGTGACCCCAGTGATTGATGCGTCCGATTTGTATTGCCAGTGGGTGATTCAGTCGGTTGCCGCAGCGAAGCATGACGTAGCGTGATCCACTTTCACATACAAATGGTGGCCATTGATGGGGAACATCTGGGCGTCACGTTTGATGCCGCCTGTGACGCGTTATCGCGGCTCCAGCGTCTGCATTTGGAACTCGATGGTTCATTCGTTTGGCGGGGGGGCGATTGGCAGCTCGACGGCATGATGTACGACCGCGATGAATGGTTGCGATATGTTGACTTGAAGGGCGATTGCCCGGGTGCCGAATTGCGGGCGATTTTCGACGCTGTCACCAACCGCGCCGACGCGGTTCGCATTGTGAGAATTCCGGGCGGAGAATTGTACGATTTGCAATCGTTTGAAATGTTTTTCGGTTAACGGACGGAGCACGCAGCACACGATTCGCCGCCGGGCAACGAAATTTCTCTGATATTTCGCGGAATTGTGAACAAAACGTCGGTTTGTATCGTCCAAGTTAAACATTGGCACGAGCGTTGCATTGTTCATTTTTTCAATGTCAAACCGGCAGCTTGCTTGACGGTTTGTGTTTAGTAGATCGGGGTTGAGTCAGGAGGATATTCAAAATGTTGACTGCCTATAGCTGTGAAGATGAAGTCTCGACTTGGGAAGACTCCGTTGCCAACGACATTCCGCTGACGGACGAAGAGGTGTCTCAGCGTATATTGCGCATTCGTGCTGGCTGGTCGGTTGAGGAACGAGTGGCTCGGCGAAAAGAAGCCGAACGCCGCTTTGCTGAGCTTGTCGGTTCGCTGGCCGACGCAACCACAGCGGCCTAAATTCGCGCATTCCATACCAAGAAGCCGCCCAGAGTAGAACAATTGTCTCAATTGTTCAGCCAGCATCGCTGGCTCTGGGTAACAAACAAATGCGACAATTGATCGACTCTACGAATTGAGAGCGACGCGATCGAGGGACCGAAACGCCCGCTGTGATTGGTGGAGGTTTTTCCGTCGGCGAAACCAACTTTTTTTCCGCATTTAAGTTTCATTCACCTCGCCAACCCGTTATTTTGGGTCCATCAGAATTTGTCGTGGATTTGCCTAGGAACCCGGATTTTGGAGGCATGGCTCCCGTGTCCAAAAGTCGTCGCGATGGAAGATTTGAGAAAGTCGGCGGCGGGTATCCCGCCGGCGACCGACGAGCACCTTTGGCGCACGGTCGACCGGGCTATTCCTTCCAATGTTGCGTCCCCGCAGAGCTTCAGTCCGCTCCACCCGGCACGTCAATTGTACGGCACAGGATCGTCCTTCAGTCACTTTGGACACGGGAGCCATCCCTCAAAAAATCCAACAGTACATCCTGCCTATCCACGATAAACCCGGATGGACCTTATTTTGCGATTGCTTGAGCGAAAATACCAGTTGATTGATTTGCTCAGTTTTTTCGCAAACGGTTTCTTCTCACCGAGGCATTTGATAATGATTCGAAGCGTGCGGACTGGTTTTACACTGGTCGAACTTCTGGTGGTGATTGCCATTATTGGTGTGATGGTTGGGTTGTTGTTGCCGGCCGTCCAGGCGGCGCGCGAAGCGGCTCGGCGAATGAGCTGTGGCAACAATTTCAAACAGATCGGCTTGGGATTGCATAATTACCATGCCGCCTACAACAAGTTGCCAATTCACGGCACAGGGACCAAAAGCCCGATGGTTTACAATTGGTGGACCAATCGCAATGACACGTCAAATTGGCGTCTGAGCATGCTGGTTGGGTTGACGCCGTTTATCGAACAGCAGGCGCTGTGGGAAAAAATCTCGTCACCTTCGGTTGGTCGAACCGATGGTAGTGCTACTGCTTTCGGCGGCAATGCGATGATGCCTTGGCCGGCGATGGGACCTACGCCTGAGCAGATTCAGTATCCGCCGTGGGCAACCGACGTCTCGACACTGCGCTGCCCGAGTGATCCCGGTGTCGGCCTGCCGTCGCTTGGCCGCACGAACTATGCCGCTTGCCTAGGTGATTCGGCGTTTCAACAAATTCGTGGAGCGACTGCAAGATTCGCAGCCGGCGGGACGTCCGCAGCAGGTCCACCCAGCGGTCCAGGCGGCGAGAATTCACCACCGGCGTTTGCAACGGAGTCTCGCGCGGCCGATCGCGGTGTGTTTGTGCTTTATCGATCGACCGGTTTTCGCGACATTCTCGACGGGACCGCCAACACAATTGCGATGGGTGAGATCGCTTCCGACCTGGGAGATAAAGACAACCGCACAATTCAAACGCAGCATGCGAGCGAGAACGGTCGGTTTCCCATCGTTGATGATCCGCAGCGCTGCGAGCGTGAGGAAATTGATCCGCTGAGACCTCGATTTTGGCTGGCAGCACCGGCTGGTGTGACGTTTGCTGCGGCTGTCAATGCGCGTGGTTTTCGTTGGGCCGGTGTGCAAATTGCATTCTCTGGAATGTCCACGATCGTGCCGCCGAATAAACCGATCTGTGGACTTAATAATCCTGGCAACAGTTTGATTGCTCCCCCGTCGAGCCGACACCAAGGCGGCGTGCACGTGCTGATGGCCGACGGTGCGGTCAAGTTCATTACCGACTCGATCGAGGCCGGCAACGGCAATGCACCAAATGTTTATCCTGCCAGCGTCAATCCGCCCGGCAGCACCAGCCCGTACGGTCTGTGGGGGTCGCTTGGTACTCGCGCGACCAAGGAAGTGATCTCGGGAGACTTCTAAAAAAGGCGCTGGTTGAAAAGCGGTCTGATCCTTTGGAAAACGATTTCGTGTTTGAGGTAGAGGATTTTGTTAAGAATCCTCAGAGTGCAGGAACTTTAATAAGATCAACGACGCGAAAATGAAGTTGTCTCAGACCGTTAGGTTCGCGGCGCTTTGGCGCTGCTAAATATAATTTGATTGGTCACAAGCGACCGTGGTTCGATTTGTCGAATCACGGTCGTTGCCATTTTCAAGGTAAAATTCTTTAGTTCGCGTCGCCGTTTTCGGCGTTCGCTTTTGCCTCTTCTTCAGCGATCATGCGTTCGTATTCGGCAATCTTGTCGGCCTCGGCATTCTCCGCAATGTTCCCGGTCTCGCGTCCGCCGCAGCCGATGGTGCTAATTGCCAATAAACAGGTAGCGCCCAATAATCCGATTCGCTTCTTCATCGCAACAACTTTTCGGTATGCGTAAATAACTGACATTATCGACGCTGGAGGTCCGGCATCGCCATACTGTAGGTTAATGTGAAGGATGCTTTGCGGACAGTAGCGGTAGGAGAATCAGATACCCAATGCTCAAAGTTGCCTTACAGTTAACCTTGGTCGCGACAACGGCACTTGCTATTGTCGTCATCGGTGGTTGCTCCGACAACAACGCAACGCGATTGGTCAGTCCAAGGTCCGATGCGGTTAAACCGAACCATGGTTTAGTCGACGCGATGCGTGAGCCGGTCGCGACGTTCTGTGGTAATTGCCATGCCAATCCGTCACCCGCGAACATCGTCAAAGCCGACTGGCCGCGCGAAGTCGCTCAAGGGTTTGGCTTTTATCGAAGTTCAGGTCGCAGTGATCTGGCGGTGCCATCGCAGGAGCAGGTGACTCGCTACTTCGTCGAGCAGGCAGCGGAGCAGTTAGTGATGCCAGCGTCGATTGTAAATAATCCGCCGTCGAAGGTTCGTTTTAAGCCACTTGCGGTCACGAAGTCGAACGACGTGATGGCCCCGGCTCGGCCGCCTTGCATTAGCCACTTGCGCCTGATCTCGTTGAATGAAAACGAAACGGCGCTCGTCTACTGCGATTTAGGAACCGGCGGAGTGTACGCGCATTGGCCCCGGTCGATGAATCGAATGACCAAGCGCCTCGCGGTGCTTTATCAACCTGTTCATGCGGAGCCCTGCGACCTTGATCGCGACGCACGCATGGACTTGATTGTCGCGGACCTGGGCGAGTTCTTTCCAGCGGACAGCGACTTGGGCCGGGTCGTCTGGCTAAGACGGAGCGACGCCGGCGAAGACTTTGAAGCAATTGTTATCGCCGAAGGTTTGGGCCGCGTCGCCGATGTACGGCCGGCTGACTTCGACGGTGATGGTGACATCGATCTTTTGGTTGCCGAGTTCGGCTATCGCAAAACCGGACGGATTCTAATGTTGGACAACACTGGCGTCGTCGATCAAGGGATTCCACAATTTGAAACGCGTGTCATCGACAAACGGCACGGCACGATCCATTTACCGCCGGTTGATCTAAATCAAGACGGACATCTTGATTTCGTGGCGCTGATTAGCCAGGAACATGAAGTCGTCGAGGCGTTCATCAACGATGGCAGCGGCAATTTTCAACTGCAGCGAATTTGGTCCGCGCCCGATCCAACCTACGGCTCTAGCGGCATTGAACTCGCAGATCTCGATAACGATGGCGACACCGACGTCATCTATTCAAACGGTGATTCCTTTGACCATGGCACCAAGCCGTATCACTCGGTGCAGTGGTTGGAGAATCGTGGCGAGTTTCCGTTCACGCACCATCATTTGACGAACATGCCAGGCGTCTTGGCGATTAAGGTTGCCGACTTCGATCGCGATGGCGATTTGGATATCGTCGCCGGTGCGATGATGCCGATGAAATTAGATCCGGCGCTCGAAGCCGCCGGAGTGGAATCGATTGTGATCTTGGAACAAGCCGCAGTCGGTAAATTCAAACGAACGCGAATCGAAACGTCTCAATCGCATCACGGCACCATCGAAGTCGGCGATTTTGACTTGGATGGTCGCATTGACATCGCAGTCGGTAATTTTTTTCGAGCCGGTGAAACGGGCTTCCCTGACTTTACAATCTGGCACAATCAGGGTGAGTCGACAACGAAGGTTGCAAGCGCGAACGGTGGCGATCCCTCGACGATCAACCATTCGGCGTCAACGCTCAATTCGCCAATCGTAGACTCGCCGCTGGGCCAATGAACGGTCACTTGAAGCAGACCTGATGTTTGACCTAAGCCGAAATGCAGCACACCGTCGTTACTGCAAAGATACCCATCACCGGACGTGAGCGTTGCCATCCAGCGCTCGTCGCCGGTATTGATTTCAACGACCGCGCCAATGGCATCGCGTCCGCATGATCGACCAACCAAACGCACATCAACAAAATGAAATGGTGTCTTTGTTTGGTTCATCACTAATGCCACCGGTTCGGTTTGGTGAGTGACGGCAAAATCGGTACGGCCGTCGCGATTGGCGTCGAGCAACCATAGCGCCCGTCCCACGTGAAGCTTACTCATGTATTCCCCAGCGACCTGATCGGCCACCGACAGGAAACTGCCCGCCTCGGTTTGGCGGAACAATTGCATCGGTTGGGCATATTTAGTGTCGTCCGAAATGTCTTCAAAATTTTCGACGTGCCCATTGGCGACGACAAGCTCCAAGCTGCCATCGTTATCGACGTCGATCGCATGAGTGCCAAAACCAACCAGCGGTAATGAGTCGGCAACCAATCCGGCGGCCGTTGTCAAATCCGCCCAGTTTCCAAGTTGCTGCTGCGAATGGTAAGTGTTGTATTCACCCATGAAGTTGCTGATCAGAAAATCGATGTCACCGTCGCGATCCATGTCGGCAGTCGCAATTCCCATCGATCCCTGGGGCAACGATCGGCCGTTGCCCGCCAGCCCCCGCGGAATCGCCGACTCAACCAAACCAAATTCATTACCCGGCCGCGGGCTCCAGTAATGGTTGTTGGTCATGTCGTTGGCAATCAGCAAATCGATACCTGGCAATTGATCAAATTGGCCGACCGTAATTCCCAAGCCACGACCGACAACGCTCGGGATAGTGACCCAAGACTCCGAACGATCGACCCATGATCCATCGGGCTGGCCTTGCAGAAATTGGTCCGCTTCGGCTGCGAAGGCCAGCGGCGAGCATGACCGCGCGACGGTTCCCGGCGACGATTGGGGATCATCGCAAACCTTAGTTACACCTTCGAGTCCCGCGCAATAATTGACGATCACCACATCGGCTATTCCATCAGCGTCCAGGTCCGCGATCGCGGCGCTGGTTGACCATCGTGAATCATGAGGGTCGAGCCAACGGGCCGTTTGGTTACTAAAGGTCCCGTCGCCGTTGTTGATGAACACTTTGTTAGGACCGTAGTTGAGCACCAATAAATCGCAGAATCCATCTTCATTGATGTCACCGACCGCGACGCCATGGCCGAAGCCTCGATCGCCAGTTTGCGATTGAGCTGTAACATCGATGAACGTTCCAGCAACATTTCGCATCAATCCGTTGGCGGCCGAATCTTCGCCAGGCGGAGTGCCTCCGGCGGTGATCAAATACAAATCGGTCCAGCCATCGCGATCAAAATCGATGGCACCGCCGCCGCAACCAAGCGTTTGATAAAACGGCACGCCCGGTTTGAACACCCACTCGCCCGGTCGGCCGAAGAAGTGCAAGCCACGCTTGTCCGCTTCATCATCGAGCGTCAGTACAACCGCCGGCAAGCGATTGGTGTCGACCTGCTGGCGCGAGGCTAGGTCATCGGTTGGAAACGAATCAAGACTTGATCTCGCAATCAAGGGAAGTTCGATCGTTGATAGATCAAGTTGCAGTTCGCCGTACCCAGCGATTACCTGCCACGGCGTGTCTTGACTCAATTGCGCCACCACCTCCTGGCGCGCCGCCGCAACATTCGTGGCTGGATCTTCGGGAAACGTAAGCGCAATTGCCGCCCAAGCTTCGGCTTCCCAAAGTCGCCCCAGGTTCGCCAGCGTTTTGACGATCTCGATCGCCGAGGCGCGAGAAATACTGCCGGTGCGAACGAACCGATGCTTCAATTGATGCAGACGACTGAGTAACTCAATTCGCTTGTCAATCTCCGCTAAGCTGTGATTAGCCGATTCGCGGTCAGACACCTTTTCCGACGTTTGGTTGATCGAGTTGCGAAGTCGCACCCATGCTTCCAAAACGTCAGGGTCGCGCCGCGTCGCTTCCCAATAAGCACGCAGCGCCGGTCGCGCGTTGCCACGATGTTGCTCCCAATCACCAATCGCCAGCCAGTAGCCCGCTTCGCGCTCCGAATCAAGCCGTCGCTGGATCGCCCAAGCATCCAATCGTTCGAATTTACCAGCGGCGGCCAACGCTTGGCCCAACATCACCTGTGCCGTCACGTTGTTTTCATGCAGCGCCAAGATTTGATCCAAGAGCTCGATCGCCTCGGGATACAAACCCTCATCGAACGCGCTCTTGGCATTGCCAATCAATGGCCGCTTATCGGACGGATTTCGCTTTACCATTTCCTCCAACGGCAATGAATCGAGTGTGCGGTGTTCGGTGTTGCTCTGCGACATAAGCAGTTCAAGGTCAAAGCGACGTTTGCGAATGAGATAATGACCATGTTGCAGCGCCGTGCTGCGATTCTCCGTTCCGATCAACAGGTCAAAGAGCAAACGTCTGGTTTCGAGTTGTTCCGGCTGGGCGGCGACCGCAGCGGTCAAACTGTCGATGGCATCGAACAGTCGGCCGACCGCAATTGCCGCGACGACGGCTTGCGAGTTGCGAGTCTCATCGGCGAACGATTCGGCTTGGCAGGCTGCCATCAGCCACGTTGCCGCCTCGTCGAAATGCTCGCTCTCGTGCGCCACACGAGCAATTTTCGCCAACACCTTCGCGTCATCGGGATGCTGTGTACGAACTTCGTCGCAATACTGCCAAGCTTCAAACCACTGACCGCGACGAATCAAATCGTTCATGGCTTGCAGCGGCGGCAAAGTCGGCTGGGGATTCGTCCAGGCCGCGATTCGATCACAACCCGCCGCAGCGAGTATCGCAGCGATCACCAACAGCAAACGCACCTTTGACAAACGACATTCACAATCGCTCAATCTGGCATCTATCCTAGGTTCTGTTTGAAAAGGGGCTTAATCGTCAAATTTCTGAACTTCGTCAGGACCAGGCGTCGCATAATCAGCATCGATCGCGCGGATAAAGATGTCGCCATCGTCGAGTACGTGGACATCAAGCGGCACGATGGTCAGGCCCTGCTCGTTGATCGTATGAGCATTGGAGCCGATATCGCGTTGCTGGACTGCGTCGCGTGACAACGGCGGTACATTGGCATTGAAAAACGCGGTACACCACCATTTGCCGTCTTTGTCTTTGAAAGGGGTTCCATGGCCGAGAAAACGCCCGGCGAATTTCCGGGGACCATAGGGACCGGTGATATTGTCGGAAACACAATAGTAAAGGTTGTAGGAGCCTTTGCGCCCTTGGTCCGTTGACCACGCCGTGCCCAGGTGAACATACTTGCCGCCGACCTTGATCATCGTTGCCCCTTCGTGACCGATGTAGCTAATCATGTTTCCATCAGGGCCAGGGCGTATGCCGGAGGGATCAATGCGTACTGGCTTGGCCGTATAGTTGGTCAACTCGCCGTTCAAGGGTGCGATCATCGTGTTTTGCCATAACAAGTACCGCGAGCCATCGTCATCTTGAAACAGCGAAGGGTCGTGGCGTTCACCCAGGTTCATGCCCATCGGATGCGACCAAGGACCAGCCAATTCGGGACCCGACGTAACCGCCAAACTTGCCAAGCTGCGAGGACAATGAACCAGCGCCCAACGATCGCCCAGCCAATGAACCTCCGGAGCCCAGATGTATCGTTTTTGAACCTTCTTATTTTGGACAGCAACGTGGTAGGTGTCGTCAATCGTGAACGGTTCGCCGAGCGATTCCCACTGGATCAAGTCGCGACTGCGGTAGACGCGAACTTGGTCACCAACAATGCTCCCGTCAGCCAAGCCAATGTTATAGGGATCGGTCGCTTCGCGCGGGTCATCTTTGTTGGGTTGGGTTCCGGTCAAATAGTAATAACCGTCGGGGGCAAGTGTGATGTAAGGATCACGGATCCAACCCGCTTTGATGTAGAGCGCGCGATCGTGGCTCTTCAATCCCGCGCGAATCGTGTCGGCATCCATCACTGGGCCCGGCTTGTGGTCTGATTTCTCTTGCTCGAAAGCCGAGTCGGGAAATTGCGCCGGATCTTTGGAATTCGCATTCTGGCCGCTGGCAAACATCGTGCTTGCCAAGCAAAGAATCACGATCCAGAGGCAATGAAAAATTGGTCTTTTAGCGCTCATCGTTGCTGCTTTTGTTTTTTCTTGTACCCCCTGTTTACCTTCGCACCTGGCTTGGGAAGCACATGAGCTTCCTTGGCCCAGGCCGACCATTGTCGACGCAGCATCATTGCTTGATCAGGGTCTTCGGAAGCCAGGTCATGTTGTTCAGTGCGGTCGGTGACCAGTTGAAACAATTCCCACGGCCCATTGATTCCCTCTCGCACCAGTTTATTGTCGCCAACACGAATCGCCGCGTTGCCTTCGTGCTCCCAGAAAAGTGATCGCGCGGTGAAGGTGCCCTCACCGGTTAGCAGCGGCCGAAGACTTTGGCCCTGCATTGGCACAATCGTATGACCGTTGTGCTCCGCTGGGTAAGTCGCACCGCTGATGTCAACACAAGTCGCCATGACGTCGATCAAGTGGGTCGGAGTCGTGATCCAACCATCGGCACCGGTTCGCGGTTTGATCGCAGCGGGCCAATGCGCGATCAGCGGTGTGGCGATGCCGCCTTCATGGTTGTAGTGCTTGTATTTGCGAAACGGAGTGTTGTTCAAATGAGCCCAGCATCGCCCAATGAACACGTCCGAATGAGCATCGCCGGGCTGGTCACCATCGTACTTGCCCTGAACACCCGATTCAGCGTTGCCGCCGTTGTCCGACATAAACAAGATCAGCGTGTTGTCGAGTTGGTCGCGCTGCTTTAATGCCGCCATCAACTTGCCGATGTTGTTATCAATTTCCTCAATCATCGCGGCGTAGATCGCCATCATGTCGTCATAACGTTTTTGTTCTGCGGGCGTGAGCGAATCCCAGGCTGGGATTTCGTCAGGTCGCGGTTCGAGTTGCCAATCTTTGTCGATCAATCCCGATTCGATTTGACGTGCGTAACGCAGTTCGCGAAGTTTGTCCCAACCTTGCATGAACTTGCCGCGATACTTGGCGATCGTTTCTTCGGGTGCCATGCAGGGAAAGTGCGGTGCGGTGTGCGCCAGATACCAATAAAACGGTTTCTGCTCGGCAATCGCCTCGTCCATGAATTGAATTCCCTGGTCGGTCCAAAGATCACATGCGTACCAAGGTGGATTGAACTGGGGATCATCGCGCGAAACCTGCTCGCCATTAAGAAAAATTTCCGAGCCGCCCTTGGAACCGGTTTGGTTCGAGAAGTGAACACCCCCGGCCGGCAAGTTGAGGCTTCGTTGGAACCCGCGAGTCGGCGGCGAGACTTCGTCATTAAAACCAACATGCCACTTGCCGGTCATCGCCGTAAAGTAACCGGCCGTTGATAAAACCTCGGCGGTCGTGACGCAGTCATTGGTCAATTGTCCTCGGTAGCCTGGCACACCTTGGTCCTCGGTCATGTGTCCGATACCCGCTTGGTGTGAATACAATCCCGTCAGCAACGACGCCCGCGTGGGACAGCATCGACCGGTGTTGTAGAACTGCGAAAAGCGAACACCGCCGGCAGCGAGTGCATCCAGATGCGGCGTCGGTATTTCGCTTCCATAGGGGCCGGTGTCGGCAAACCCCATATCGTCAACCAAGATAACAACGATGTTGGGCGGGCTGGCGGCAGATATTGTCGCCAGCACAGCAGCGAGCGAAGCCAGCACGAACGTGAGTCGAATTCGCATCAAAAGGGCCATCGATAAGTTGAGCGGGAGGTATGTCACCTAAATATTCTAACGAATAAGCGACGTGACGCTATGTGATCCTTTGTTTTCGCGTTGAGAACAGTTGTCACGACCAACGGTGGTGCGGTAAAACCGCGCTGCATCGTTTTACTGCGGGCAAAGGGTCAAACTGCCCAGCGTCCCAGTTGCGAAGCATGTGTTGCCGAGCAACTTATCAACGCGTTTTCTCGCTATACGCCGAATTAAAGGTCTGCTGCTGACCGCTATTATTTTGATGCTAGGCAACAAGCAAATCATTGTTAACCTGAGGATCAATTTAATTTTTGCGTCGTGGATTTAAGGGAGTGATTGATGATTACTTGTGGTTGTTTTAGCTGGCAGAGTTGTTTCTTCTGTCTCAGTGTCGTGCTGGCGTGCAGCGTCGGTTGCGGCAAAGAAGACAATCAAGTAATCACTCCTGGCGCGGACTATCAATTGACTGAAGAGGAACAGGCAAACAAGGCCATTGAAGACGCGATGCGTCAGGAAGGAAATTAAATGAATGATCGTATGAAGCGTGGATTTACATTGGTTGAGTTGCTGGTCGTCATTGCGATTATCGGCGTGATGGTCGGACTATTGCTCCCCGCAGTCCAGGCGGCCAGAGAAGCGGCGCGGCGCATGAGCTGCGGAAATAATTTCAAGCAAATCGGTTTGGGTCTGCACAATTACCATGCCGCTTACAACAAGCTACCGATGCAAATGGGCGGAACCGTGCGGCCAGGTTTTGACTGGTATACGGCCAATGAAACTTCCAACCAATTGTCTCTCGGTTGGTTGGTCGGACTGATCCCGTTCATCGAACAACAAGCACTTTGGGAGCAAATAAGCAATCCGAACTCCGTCGATCTGTCCACCCCGGGCATTCCGCGGACACGTCCTTGGCCAGCGATGGGGCCCACGATTACGGACGAAAACAATGTGCCGGTTATCGTCAATACACGAAACACTGCTTATCAGCCCTGGATGACGGAAGTTGCAACGCTTCGCTGTCCCAGCGATCCCGGTGTCGGCTTGCCCGCCATGGGGCGCACAAACTATGCAGCTTGCTTGGGAGATGCTAACGATTTTCTGGCCGACGGTGCCTACAATCGTGATCAAATTCTTAATCGCAGTTCGCCTTCCCGATCCGAGTTTACAAGAGCTTCCGGGCGCGGGGTTTTTGTTACACGCCAAGCGCTCGGCTTCCGAGACATTCTCGATGGTACTGCGAACACCATCGCCGCTGGTGAAATTGCAACCGACCTAGGCGATCGTGATAAGCGAACACTTCCGCGATCCGGAACGGGCTTCAACGGTCCTCGGGACAATCCGCTGTTTTGTCGTGCGAATGTTGATCCACTGCGTCCTGGTTTTTGGAAAGCGCCCCCTTTAACTGTGGCTGCCAGCAATCAAGGTCGTGGATTCAGATGGGCAAGCGGCACGGCGACCTACAGCAGCATGAACACTATTCTGCCACCGAATTCGGAAGTCTGTGTGACGTTTTCAGACACCGGTCAGGGCATGATTCCGCCAAGCAGTCGACATCAAGGCGGCGTACACATACTCATCTCCGATGGCGCGGTAAAATTCCTGACCGACAGCATCGAGGCGGGTAATTCCCGCAACGGGACGGTCTATTACTTCGGTACGGGCAATCGTGTGCCAGGTTCGATCAGCCCCTATGGACTTTGGGGCTCGCTCGGCACCCGCGCGAGCAAGGAGACTGTCTCGGCTGAGTTGTAGGCTATTACGTGACATCGATATCGATTGGAATCACGGTAAACGATAGACGGCATAGGTTGCGTTTGGCGGATCGGTCGCCTGCGGATAGACCTGAACCAGCGGCAGCGACTGGCCGCTGTAGCGGCGATCAACCACCATAAACCTTGCTCCGTATTCATGCCGAAAGCGGAGCAAGTCGTCATAGTGAATCGTGACCCGGACTGTGCCTAAACGACGTGGAAAAACATCGAAGAATCGCTCGGACCACTGGACTAATTTCCCCGCGTCCTGTGGCACATCTTTCCAATTGGCAACTTCCGCTCGGTTGGCGTACCACTTGAACGTTTGTTGATTGCGCGGGCTGAGCAGCACTTCGTATTGTGGCAGCGTGTGATCGATCCAACGACACGCCGCGATCCAGTCGGACGCGACTTGGCCGCGATTGTTGTCATTGGCCGCCATTCCAATCACCGAAACAACTTCGCTCGAGTCTGTTTTGGTTGACATGCTGACCGTATCGATCGCCAGGGCGATGTTCAACGCTAAGGCTGAGACGCCGAGCAACCATCGCCACGAACTCCCCGAGTCGATTTGGACATCGCGTGGTACCCTCGCCCAGGCCAATCCCAACGCCAATGGAACCACCGCATCGGTCATGCGAAACCAATAAAAACGCAGCAGCCCGGCTGCGATCTCCGGTGCGACCACTGGCAACGCACCCACGAGAAACCCCATCGCAGCAATCAACATCGAGCCAATTGCAAACCACTTGATCGGTGCAAATTCGCGATCGCCGCGCAGCAACCAGAACGCCAGTCCGGCTGCCGCACAAACAACCCCGTGCCGAACATACCAACTCGACTCAAACGCAACCGGCAATAAATGATGGGTCAGTCGTTGGTACGAATAGATCCTGGCGGCCTGACTTGCAACCGCATCATCAACACCATGGGTCAACAAAATCGAGGGATAGATTCCGACCATTGCGATAATGCAACCGGCAAACAGCGGTAGAAGTTGGCTGGGCATTCGTCGTAGACAATCTCCGGTGCAGGCAAATGCAATCATCGCGGCGACGACGGACCACCCACCAACGAGCACGTGAAACGCACTGGCGGACCCGAGCAGTAGCCACGCCCATTGCCAACGTCCCACGATCATCATTCGCAGGGCAAACAGAACCAGTGCATACGCGGGAACCTTGCCTTCGATGCCGCCGATCACCCATTCGCCGGCCAAATTAAAATACTGCACACCCGCGATCCAAATCATCGCGACGATCAACGAGGCAAATCGCTGCGCCGTGAGCGCACGCGTGACCGAGCGCAGGCCCGCGGCAAGCAGCGTCCAGCCAACGAACCGACCAATCCATGCCGTCGTCTCGAGCGAAAACCACTGGGTCAACGAGCCGAAGGTAACGTGAAACAACCAATGGGGATTGCCCGATGACGCGAACAAATCACGCGCGCACCACGCCGGGTCCCAGTAGTTTTTGCTTTTGGCGAAATAGTGCGCTTCGTTGATACCCGGCGGAGCCATTCCGGCGACGGCAAAATACAATCCGACGAGCAACAGCATCTCCAAACAGGCCCAGCAAAACTCTCGCAGCACAGAAGACGCAGATTCATTCACGATAGATCAATCGCCAATTGAATTGCCGCTCGAAGGCTTTTGTCACTCGCCACGCCACGCCAGGCAATGTCCATCGCCGTGCCGTGATCGACCGAAGTTCGAACGATTGGTAAACCGAGTGTCACGTTGACCGCGTCATCAAAAGAAATTGCCTTGAGCGGAATCAACCCTTGGTCGTGATACATACAAACGTAGACATCGGTCTGGTTCCGCTTCGCCGGTGTGAACGCAGTATCGGGTGAGACCGGACCGGTAACCTGAATCCCTGCGACCATTGCGCGGGCAATCGCCGGTGCGATGATTCGCTGTTCCTCGCCATGGCTAAACAAACCGTTTTCGCCGGCGTGCGGATTCAGGCCGCAAACCGTCACCCGCGCCGGGCGTCGATGGCGACGTGACAATGCTTCACTGCCCAAGCGGATCGATGAATAGACATCGTCACTGGTCAATTGATCCGCCACATCGGCCAGCGGAATATGAATCGTCGCCAACACGCAACTGATCTCCGGCGATGTCAGCATCATGCGGTAGTCCGAGGTTTCGGTCATGGCGGCGAGCAACTCGGTATGGCCGGGGTACTCGATTCCGGCGGCGTGCCAGGCTTCCTTTTGGATCGGCCCCGTGACGATTCCATGCAAATCACCGGCTATCGCCAACTCGACTGCGGCACATACCCATTGGTAAGACGCCCTGCCCGTGGCCGCCGACCACGTTCCCGGATTGATCGTCGCCATCGACTCGGCGGCAATATTCAACACCGCCACGCCGTTAGTCAGTTCGTTGATTCGGTGGCGATCGATTGTTGGCGGACAAGGCAAATGCACTTCGTTCGCTACACGGCGAAGCAACGCGTCATCGGCCACAATCAACAATGCGGCTTCAGTCTTTGGCCAATCACTGGCAACCCTCAGCGCCAACTCGGGACCGATCCCGGCAGGGTCGCCGACAGAAATTCCAATTCGTTTTTGCAATCGAAAGTCCAACTAGTGGTTTGGCAGGCATGAAAATTAGGGCCCGCGCAAAGTGTTCTACGACGCTCCGCCGTCGTAATTTAACGACGGCGGTGCGTGGATCATTGTAAATGAAAGCCACAGCTTGATCCGGTGCCGATCGACGCGATTATTCGAGAGAATCCGCCGCTAGGAGGGTTTATCGCCAATCCAGACCGCCTAGTCCCAACAACTGGACTGCGGCGAGTTATACTTGCGGCACCCGCTTGTGCTGTCTTGTCCACCCCCACCGCCGTGCCGGCGGTTTTGTAACGGATTCGTGAGGAACCATCGAAATGTCAATCGTGACCCCAGGTCCTGGGCCCCGCCAAACACCGGCGAAAGCCACGGCTGAGCAAAAGGCATCGGCATTGCAGCTTGCCGAGCTGACTCGCCTGCACGAATCCGAATCACGGGTACAGAATTGGAAACGCTGGGGACCCTATTTATCGGAACGCCAATGGGGCACGGTTCGCGAAGACTATTCGTCAACCGGTGAATGTTGGGACTATCTTTCGCACGACCAATCTCGCAGCCGCGCGTACCGCTGGGGCGAAGACGGCTTGATGGGGATCACCGATCGAGAATGTCGGCTGTGTTTCGCCGTGGCACTCTGGAACGGACGCGACCCAATTCTCAAGGAGCGCTTGTTCGGACTGACCGGTCCCGAAGGTAACCACGGCGAGGACGTCAAGGAGTGTTACTACTACCTCGATTCATCGCCAACGCATTCTTATATGAAGATGCTTTACAAGTATCCTCAAGCCGAGTTTCCTTATGCCCACCTGGTACACGAGAACCGTCAGCGCGGCAAAGCCGACCCCGAGTTTGAATTAATCGATACCGGGGTGTTCAATGACAACCGCTACTTTGACGTCGTCACGGAATACGCCAAGCAATCATCCGATGACACGTTGATCCGCATCACCGTCAGCAATCGTGGGCCCGAGGCGGCAACGTTGCAACTGCTACCGACCGCTTGGTTTCGCAATTCATGGAGCTGGGGTTGTACGCACGATGGCTGCGAGGTCAAACCAAGACTGCGCGCCGCTGGTGACAACGAGGCGATTGCCGATCATGGTTCGCTTGGACGCTTTCGTTTTTTCTGTGACAAAGATTCACACGGTGTTGCACCGGAGATGCTGTACACCGAGAACGAAACCAACAGCGAGCGATTGTTTGGCGTCAAAAATGAGTCGCTGTACGTCAAAGACGCCTTCCACCGGTATGTGATCCAGGGCGAAACCAAGGCGGTCAATCCAAAACGTCATGGCACCAAGGTCGCCGCGCGTTATGTGCTCAATCTTGCTCCGGGCGAATCGCAAACCGTTCACCTGCGTTTGGTCAAAGATGCCGCCGCGATCGGCGGAACGTTAGAGAACACGCGCGACGCCATTTTCGATCAGCGGACCGCCGAGACCGATGCATTCTACGAAACGCTAATGCCTCGCGGTGTCGACGAGCAACGTCGCTTGGTCGCGCGGCAAGCCTACGCCGGGCTGTTGATGGGCAAACAGTTTTATCACTATGTCATCAATCAATGGCTCGATGGCGATCCGTCGCAACCGACGCCTCCGGACGGCCACCGACAGGGGCGCAATCAAGAATGGCGTCACCTGTTCAATCGTGACATCATTTCAATGCCCGACAAATGGGAATATCCATGGTACGCGGCGTGGGATTTGGCGTTTCACATGATTCCCATGGCGACGGTTGACCCCGACTTTGCCAAAGATCAATTGCTGCTGTTCTTGCGTGAATGGTACATGCACCCCAACGGCCAATTGCCGGCTTATGAGTTTGCGTTTGGCGACGTCAATCCGCCGGTTCATGCGTGGGCCGTTTGGCGCGTCTATAAGATTTCAGGGGCCACGGGTCACCGCGATACCAAATTCCTGAAACGTGCTTTCCACAAGTTGCTTTTGAATTTCAATTGGTGGGTTAATCGCAAAGACCCGCGCGGCAAAAATCTGTTTGCTGGTGGATTTCTTGGGCTCGACAACATCGGAGTCTTCGATCGGTCGCAACCGTTGCCCACGGGTGGACATCTGGAGCAGGCCGACGGCACGGCTTGGATGGCTTTTTATTGCGCCACGATGCTGTCGATCTCGATCGAGTTGGCGGCGGAAGACGAATCTTATGAAGACATCGCCTCGAAATTCTTTGAGCATTTTCTAGCAATTACCGACGCAATGAACGGGATTGGCGGAACCGGCTTATGGGATGAACAAGACGGTTTCTACTATGACGTGCTCAATGCCAACGACAGCACCATGCCGCTGCGGATTCGATCGATGGTCGGCATTATCCCAATGTTCGCCGTCGAAGTGCTCGACCAAGACACGATGGAGAAAATGCCGGGCTTTACGAAGCGGCTTGAATGGTTCTTGCGTAATCGCCAAGACCTGACCAAGCAAATTTCTTATCTGGATCAAAGTGATGCTCTTGGGGCTGATGCCGATCCGTCGCATCGATTGCTCGCCATTCCGTCGCGGCAGCGACTTGAGCGAATGCTGAAATACATTCTTGATGAGAACGAGTTTTTATCGGACCACGGCATTCGTGCGCTTTCCAAAGTGCATGAGAACGATCCGTTTGTGTTTCGCTTTGGAGGCCAAGAGCATTGCGTTCAATACGTTCCCGCCGAGTCGACCTCGGGTATGTTCGGCGGCAATTCCAATTGGCGCGGACCGGTATGGTTTCCGGTGAATTATTTGGTGGTTGAATCGTTGGAACGATACCACCGCTTTTATGGTGATACGTTTCAAGTCGAATGTCCGACTGGTTCGGGCGTGATGATGAATTTGGGTGAAGTGGCCAAAGAGATTTCGCGGCGGCTGGTATCAATTTTCTTGCCAGAGGAATCCAGCGGCAATCGACCCTGTCACGGTGGCGACGAACGATATGCCAATGATCCTCATTGGCGTGACCTTGTCTTGTTCTATGAGTATTTCCACGGCGACACCGGGCGCGGCGTCGGTGCGAGCCATCAAACCGGTTGGACCGCGCTGGTCGCTAAATTACTCGAGGATACACAGTGACGAAGATTGATTACACGTCCGAGTGGCTCGAAACCAATGGCCTGGGCGGTTTCGCGATGGGCACCGCGACCGGCGAGCGAACACGCCGATATCACAATCTGCTGATGATCGATCGGCTGCAACGCCGTACTGTGATGGTCAACGGGCTTGAGGTTTGGGCTCAGACGGCCGGCGCCACGTTTCCCTTATCGACACAAATTTATGATGGCGGCATTCGGTTTCCTGATAACTTGTCGATGATCGAGCGGTTTGATTCGTTTCCCTATCCAAAGTGGACATTCTTGTTGTCCGGTAACACGCGAATCACCCAGAGCGTCGTGACGCCGGCGAGGCGCGAAGCGGTCATCATTCGCTGGGATCTGGTGGACGGCGAACCGGTAACTTTGCACGTTCGTCCGCTGCTGGGCTGTCGCGACTATCACGGCTTGCATCATGAAAATGGTGGCTTTGATTTTGCCGCGACGCCGCATGAACTTGGCGAAGGTGATCAAATTACTGTCGCCTGGCAACCGTATCAGGATTTGCCTCGATTGGTCGCAACCACCGGCGGCAGTTATGAACACGCACCAAAGTGGTTCCACAATTTTTATTATCACGCCGAGCAACAACGCGGGCTGGATTTCTTAGAAGATTTGGCATCGCCGGGCGAGTTTCATCTTGAGCTCACCAACGATTCTGCGGCCACGCTGTCTTTGAGTGTTGACGAACCGCTATCGCAGGCCGCAAATCAGTTTGCCGCTGAGGTGACTCGCCGCAAAGACCTGACGCCACTCAAACATGCGGCTAAACAATATGTCGTTTGTCGTGATGGACGTGACACGATTATCGCTGGGTACCCTTGGTTCACTGATTGGGGACGAGATACGTTTATCTCATTGCGTGGCTTGTGTTTGGCCGCTGGTGAGTTGGAGATTGCAAAGAAGATTCTGTTGGCCTGGGCCGATACCGTTTCCGAAGGGATGCTTCCCAATCGTTTTCCCGATGGAGACCAACCGCCGGAATATAATTCGGTCGATGCATCACTGTGGTACGTGATCGCGGCAAGTGAGTTTTTATCGCTCGCAGCCGACTACTCAGGCTTAGTCACACCGGCGGACGAGTCGAAGATTACTGCGGCGACAAATGCGATCCTAAACGGTTATCGCCAAGGGACTCGCCACGGAATTCGCATGGACGACGATGGCTTGATTGCCGCCGGTGAACCCGGTGTTCAGCTCACGTGGATGGACGCAAAGGTCGGCGACTGGGTTGTGACGCCACGAATTGGTAAGCCGGTCGAGATTCAAGCGTTGTGGTTGAATTGCCTTTTTTTAGCCGGTAAACGGAAGAAGAAGTGGTCCGAGATTTACGACGCGGCGCTACCGACGTTTCGCAAGAAATTTTGGAACGAAGCCACTGGGGGGCTCCATGACATCATCGATGTCGACCATGCGTTGGGCACGATCGATTCGAGCTTTCGACCCAACCAATTGTTGGCGGTCGGCGGATTGCCTTGCGTATTGATCGATGGCAAGCGAGCCCGGTCGATGGTTGACAGTATCGAACAACGGTTGTGGACGCCGCTGGGCCTGCGAACGCTTGCACCCGATGATTCACGATATCGCGGCACTTTTGGAGGCGGAATTCTTGATCGTGACGGAGCCTATCATCAAGGCACCGTTTGGCCGTGGTTGTTGGGACCGTTCGTCGATGCGTGGGTGCGAGTTCGTGGCAATTCACCGGAAGCGGTGCGTGAAGCGAATACTCGTTTTTGGAAACCGATCGAGCAGCACATGCATGAGTTTGGTTTGGGACACGTGACTGAAGTTGCCAGTGGCGATCAGCCTCACCTTCCCGGTGGGTGCCCATTTCAAGCTTGGTCGCTGGCGGAATACATCCGCGTTTGCAAGCCGACGATTACGGGGCGGAAGACGGGCTAATCGTGTCAATGCGGAAGGCAAGCACCGAGTATTTTTACCAAGATCCACTATACTGGACAACGCGTCGAGGCAGCGGCAAGCGTCGCGGCGTGGATGTCAACGATGTCGTCAATGTTCGGTGCGTATCCGCCGGCCATGGCGATGGCAACGGGCAGACGCAGCGATTGGCAACGATCCAGCACCACTGCATCGCGCGCGGACAGACCCGACTTTGTTAATGATAGCCTGCCCAACCGATCACCCTCATACGGATCGGCTCCGGCTAAATAGATTGCCAAATCATAGGGGCCACGAGCAAATACTTGATTGAGTGCCCAGTCGAGGGATTGCAGGTATTCGTCGTCGGAGGTGCGATCGGCGTGTTCAATGTCGAGAGTCGAAGGAAATTTTCGCAGCGGGAAATTCTTGGCGCCGTGAATGCTTAGTGTGAACACCGACGCGTCACCGGCAAAAATTGATGCGGTACCATTTCCTTGATGAACATCGAGGTCGATCACGCAGGCGCGGCGTATCAGACCTTCATGTTGCAAAGTGCGAATCGCCACCGCCGCGTCATTGAAGACGCAGTAGCCTTCGCCGCAATCGGCGAATGCGTGGTGTGTGCCGCCGGCGAGATTGGCGGCAAATCCGTCCGTCAACGCGGCCTTGGACGCCGCGATGGTGGCACCGGAACTGCGTCGCGAACGCTCCACCATTTGCGGCGACCAGGGAAAGCCGATGCGCCTAATCTCCGCTGGCGACAGCGAGCCGGAATGCACACGTTGGATGTAATCAGTGCAGTGCGCAAGAGCCAACATTTGTTCAGTAGCCGCGGGCGGAATCAGCAGCGGATCGCAACGATGAAGATCGCTGGCGGCAATGCGTTGGCGAAGCCGTCGATACTTGTCCATCGGAAAACGATGGCCCGGCGGCAACGGCAATTCGAAGTGATCGCTGTAGTAAAGGTGCATCGCTAACGCCCCGGCAGCCAGCCTTTGCGATAGAAGTAAAACAGCATCATTGCCGCGATTGCCATCATCAACAACATGACGACCGGATAACCCAGATACCACTGTGTTTCCGGCATGTTATAGCGACTGATCTCGCTGTTGAAATTCATGCCATACACACCGGCGATAAACGATAGTGGCATGAAGACGGTCGAGATGATGGTGAGCAATTTCATCACATCGTTGGTGCGTTGGCTGAGCTGGGTAAAATAATGATCCCGCAGATCGCCCGCCATATCGCGAAACGTTTCGGAAACGTCGAGCAATTGTCCGGTATGGTCAAGGCAATCACGCAAAAATGGGAGGGTCGCGGGCTGGAATAAATCATCCGCATCGGCGATCAATCGCTGAATGGCTTCGCGTTGGGCCCAACTTATTTTTCTCAATTGCGACAATTCGGTGCGGATCGAATGGACTCTGTTTTGTACCTCGATGCCAATGCCCTGTTCGATGGCATCTTCAAGGTCTTCCAAAGTCTTGCCGTAATCTTCCATCAGAGGAAAGAAACTGTCGATTGAGACGTCGATTAACGAATACATCGTGTAGTCGGCGCCCAATGATCCGATGCTGCCGAGCCGATTGCGTATTCGCTTGCGGATTGGATCGAAGGCGTCACCGGGTCGTTCTTGAAACGTCAAAACGGTTGCACCGCACAGCACAAAACTGACCTGTTCCCAAGCAAGCGGTGCGGTCGATTCGACAAGACGCAGGATCAGCGCCACGCGATCGTCATAGATTTCAACTTTGGGCCGTTGGTGCGTGTGAACAATGTCTTCAAGCAACAATGGATGGATTTGGAAACGTTTGCCAAGGCATTCAATAAACGCTGAATCGGCAAGACCGCAGACATCGATCCAGGTGATTTGGCCGGGCTTGTCGACAAGTTTGTCGATGAATAATTGATTGACGTTGTTGTGTTCGTTGTAGGTCGAATGGTCAAACGTAAAAACGTGGACGCTGGTTGGATGTGTTGGCCCGCTGGCTTGAACGTGGCCAGGCAATCCGCCCACGTCAGCGCGTTGCTCGAACGGCTTATAGACTTTTGGATTGCGAGGTTTCTTCGCTTGTTTTTGATGTCGTGGCTTTGCCAATATTATTGGTCCTTTGATCACTATCGACTATATCGCAGCCAAGTTTTTAGCAGACCCGCGATCATTGGAGTCAGTCGAGTTCGCTGGTACAGATCGCCGGCTTTGCGAATTGCCTCGGCGCGTGTTGGATAGGGATGAATCGCGTTGGCAATCTTTCCCAGACCGATACGTTGGGTCATCGCCAATACGATTTCGCCAATCATATCCCCAGCACCTTCGGCAACGATCGTCGCACCGACAATTTCGTCGCCACCCTTGCCGCACAGGATTCGCACCACTCCGTTCTCTTCGCCGTCAAGGATCGCTCGATCGACGCGAGACAATGGCACTTCGTAGCAATCAACGTCAATGCCCGCGTCCGCAGCTTCGCGCTGGGTCAGGCCAACTTGGGCAATTTCAGGTGAGGTATAAGTGCAACGAGGAATGATTAACTGGCTGGTTTTTTTGCGACCAAAGAACAGCGCGTTCTGAATCGCCATCCGTGACATGAAGTCCGCAGCGTGAGTGAATTTGAATCGCGAACAGACGTCTCCCGAGGCGTAAATGCGGCGGTTTGAGGTTCGTAGCGAATCGTCAACTTGGATTCCACTACGGTCATCGAATTTGACGCCGACGAGGTCCAGTCCAAGACCGCTGGTGCGTGGAGTTCGTCCGGTGGCGACCAGCAGTGCAGCGACGCTGATTGACCCCGGGTCAGTTTGACGATGAAAGTTGACTTCGATCTGCTGCGATGGGTCGATGTGGGCCACACGATCAATTGTGGCTTCGGTCACTATGTCGACGCCATCGGCGAGCATGTTGTTCTGAACCATAGTTACTGCGATGGTGTCTTCGCGTGCGAGCACGTTTCTGCCGCGCTCAAACAAAGTCACGCGGCAACCGAATCGCGCGAACGTTTGAGCCATTTCGCAACCGATCGCACCGCCGCCAATAACGGCCATCGATTCGGGTAGCTGCGTCAATGAAAACAGCGTTTGATTGGTCAGATAATTTACCGTATCCAGACCAGGTAACTTGGGCACGGCGGCGGTGCTGCCCGTTGCGATGATCGCCTTGGCAAAACGCAGCGAAGCGTTTCCCCAGGGCCCATCAATCTCGATCTTTCGGTCTGCGATGAATCGTCCCCAGCCCAGGAAAACGTCAACACCAAGTTCCTTGAATCGCTTGGCCGAATCATGCGGGCTGATCCCGGCGCGCAGCCTCCGCATCCGCTGCATCACTTCGTCAAACCGCACGGTGGGTGTCGAACCGATCGTGACGCCAAGTGAGTCCGCTTGCTTAATCGCAGCGATACACCGCGCCGACGCAATCAACGCTTTACTGGGAACGCAGCCGCTGTTGAGACAATCGCCTCCGAGCAGGTGACGTTCGATCAATGCAACCTTCGCCCCAACACCGGCGGCACCCGCAGCGGCGACAAGTCCCGCCGTGCCGCCACCGATAACAACCAAGTTATATGAATCTGCCGGAACGGGATTGGTCCACTGTTCCGGTGCAACGGCATCGCGAAGTTGCTCGTTGTATTGGTCAAGCGGATACAGTTCCGGTGGCAACTCGGTGTTCATGTTTTGGATTAACAGCGAGGTGGGCGGTACGGCGCTAGGTTTACGAGGCCGGCGGCTAGCGCCATTCCGCTCACGATCCTAGGAAACGAAGCGTTAATACGACTTGGCAAAAATCGCTTGCTTTGCCGCCGGTTTACCGGTCAAGAAACAGACGCCCGGCGTGTTATTGTTATCGCGAGGGATACAACGCGTCGTGACCTTCAGTTCCTTGAGCAACGGTTGCAGATCGTGTACGTCGGCGAAATGACATAGCGCGAACCCGGCGTGAATTTCGGGATTCTCCGCCTTCTTGGGCGTGAAGTAGGCGCGAAAGTCTTGCTCGTTTTTGATGACGCGGGTGTTGGCTTCACGCAGCGCCAGGGCACGATCGAACAAGCCTTGCTGGATCTCGCCCAACATCGTAACCAGCGCCTCGGCGGCACCGACGCGCGGCAAGGCAAAGCTCTTGGGTTGGTCACGACGACCAACAAACATAGCTTGTGATTCAATGTCCTTTGGTCCGACTTCGATTCGAATCGGTACGCCACGTTTGACATGGTGCCATTTCTTTTCGCCGCCACGAACGTCACGGTCATCGATATCGACGCGCACGGCAAGTCCGCCGTAGATATGCGAACGCAATTCGGTTTGCAATTCGCGAACATAAGCCAACACGGCGGCGCGAGTTTCGTCGTCGCGATAGATCGGCAGAAACACGATCTGTGTCGGGGCCAACCGCGGTGGCAGGACGAATCCATCGTCGTCGCTGTGCGTCATAATGAGCGCACCGACCAAGCGTGTCGAAACGCCCCAGCTAGTTGTCCAAGCGACTTGCAAATCACCGTTTTGATCTTGAAATTGAATCTCTTGTGCGCGAGCAAAATTTTGGCCAAGGAAGTGGCTGGTGCCGGCCTGTAACGCTTTATGATCTTGCATCATCGCTTCGATCGAAAGCGTTTCGACGGCACCAGGAAAACGCTCGTCCGCGGTCTTCGCGCCGATCGTGACCGGCATTGCCATCCAGTTCTCGGCAAAGTCGGCGTACACATCGATCATGCGTTCGGTTTCTTCGATCGCTTCGGCTGCCGTTGCGTGCACGGTGTGCCCTTCTTGCCACAGGAACTCGGCGGTGCGAAGGAACATGCGGGTTCGCATTTCCCATCGCACGACGTTGGCCCACTGGTTGATCAAAATCGGTAGGTCGCGATAGCTTTTGACCCACTTGGCATAAGTCGCACCAATGATCATTTCGCTGGTCGGCCGGATGATCCGCGGCTCGTCGAGTTCACCGGCGGGGTGCAGACCGCCGCCGGGCTTGGGCTCGAGCCGATGGTGTGTCACGACGGCACATTCCTTGGCAAAACCCTCGACGTGCTCGGCCTCTTTTTCGAAGAAACTCAGCGGGATGAAAAGCGGGAAGTAAGCGTTTTGGTGGCCCGTCGCTTTGAACATGTCGTCGAGCGCACGCTGCATGTTTTCCCAAAGTTGGTAGCCCCAAGGTTTGATGACCATGCAACCGCGAACAGGCGAATTTTCCGCCAAGTCCGCTGCCTTGATAACCTGCTGGTACCACTCGGGATAGTCTTGCTCGCGAGTGGGAGTAATGGCCGTTTGCGGGGCTTTCGCCATGGATCGATATCTTCTTTCTTGTTTGGGAAACGGGGGCTGACCCCTTTCCCGTTGCCGCTGGAATCGCGGCGAAGTTGAAGTATCGCCGCGAGCGGCGGCATTGTAACGAAAAATTCTAGCGGCGCAGATTGAGCAGCTCGTCGATCAATTGTTGGCTCGTCGTGATCACGCGGCTGTTACCGCGATACTGCGTGCTGGCCAAAACAAGGCGAATCAAATCGCGGCCAATGTCGGTGTTGCTGAGTTCCAGCGCACCACCCACCACGGTACCAATCCCGTTTTGGCCTGGTCCACCTTGGATCGGCAAGCCGGTGTTGATTCCGGCGGCGTAGAGGTTCAAACCGCGAGCTTCGAGGCCAGCGGGGTTGGCGAATCTTGCGAGTCGCAATTGGCCGAGATCGCGGGTGATACCGTTGCTGAACACGCCGCGGATACGGCCGTCTTCGCCGACGATGTAGCTGTTCAGCACACCGGGCTCGCTGCCGTCTTGACGCGTCGCGGCGAGTGATGCGGTTTGGCCAGCGAGGCCCGAGACCGAACTGAAGTCGACGTTGAATTGCAACGGCGTCACGCTTGGCACATCGGTACGATTAATCGCAATCCGGTCGTTCGTTGTCGAGATAAAGTTGCCGTTTCCATCGAAACGAATCAGCCCCGTACCAATGGATACATCGGTTCCGGTCAAGGGTTGATTGTCGGGGCTATCGGCGTACCAACGGTATACCGTCTCGCCACTGTTGCGGCTTTCCAGCGTCGCGGTCACGCGCACGGAAACGGGAATGCCAAGCGAATCGTAGACGATGAAATCACTCGCTGCACTTTGGCCGAGCGCTGCTTGGCGGGTACCAAACGCGAGATTCGGTGTCGCGACGGTACCGTCGGCGGTGCGCAATCGAAATGCGGTCAAGTCGATATCGAGTGCATTGAGTTCACCGTTGTTGCTGACGAATCGAAGCGCACCATTGCGAATCGATCCGCCGGGAACGAGGTTGCCGGTCTCGCCAACGATACGGTTGACCGAAGTCGGAACTGGATTCTGTGCGTCGAGCTGGACCGTCTGGATTCCTGACGAGTTCTCGATGAAGTCGATCAAGTCTTGGATGGTCGAGGTGCTGGAGATTTCAAAATCCTTAGTACCCAGCGCGCGACCACCCTTGCGACCAGTGTAGGAAAGTGTGCCTTCGCTGAACAAACTCTGGTACGTGTTGCCTTCGCGTTTAAGCACGTCGGTTAGCAGCGTGTTGCTGTTAACTGTCGGACCATCAAGATTGAGCAGACGATTTCCCGGCGTTGCCAAGTTTGCGATTTCGGCATCGCTGCGACGGTCGGTGTAGGTCTGGCCTGGGGCGACAGAATCGACCAGGTAAAAGTTGTTTTGATCGCCTGCCAAGTTGCGATAGATATGAACCTCGTCATAAGCGGGGAATCCACCACCGACTGGCGGCACCGGTGGAATGGGCAGATTTTCCAGCGCCGGACGTCCGCTGACGATATTTCGCGGGCCGATTAAAACACTCGGACGGCTGTCTGGCTCGCCGGCGCGACCGTAGGTCACAACGTAGGTATAGTTGCCAGATAACACGGTCGAATTGAGCGCCGTGGTGCTTAGCGGACTGGTGCCGTTATCCGTAAAGCCACCACCGGGTGTGGCGGAATTCAACAAGAAGAAATTACTGCCACCGGCACCGGTGCGATAAATGTTGACCGAGTTGTAATCGCCACCATCGGCGTCGACCGGCAGGTTGGTAAAGTCAACGCGGCCGCTGGCACCCACGGTCGCGTCGATCGCGGCGCTGGGTGTCGATTCGTTGCCCGATGAATCGACCAGTGCGAATCGATATTGGTAAACGCCAGCGGCCAACGATCCGGCACCAAGCGAATTGACTCCAATCGTGGTGGTGTCAATGATCGGCGAGGTCCGCAAATTGACACCGGTCGAATCGGGTCTTGGCACTTTCGCATCGCCCAGCACCAAGCTTTCGATCACTTCGGCGGTGTCGGCGACGTCGCCTTGAGGTGTCAGCGTGCCCTCAAACGTGACGATCTCAGTCGCCTTCGCAACCGATTCGGCACCGAGTGGAATTCGCAGCGACGTCAGCGTTGATTCTTGCAAACGAAATTGCTCGTCAATGCCGTAGCCAATCAACCGTTGGCCCGTCGAATTGACCAACTCACCTGCGGCGTTCAGCTTGAACACGCCGTTGCGAGTGAAAAGTTGTTCGCCGTCGGCGGCTTCGACAATAAAGAACCCATCGCCTTGAATCGCCAAGTCCGACGGGCTGTTGCTGATTTCGATCGTACCTTGATTGTGGTTGGCGGCGATTTCGGCGACCTGCACACCCAAACCGATCTGACGCGGGTTGGTTCCCCCGTTGTCGGCGGTTGGACCGGCACCGAGACTTAGCGTTTGCAAGAATTGGGTCGCGAACACAGCCGTCGATGACTTGAAGCCGACGGTTTGGGCGTTCGCGAGGTTGTTGCCGACGACATCAATCTGCGTTTCTGCGGCGCTCAATCCAGTTAGCGCCGTCGTCAGTGCCGAAGCCAAGCCCATTGCGACATCCCGGTAAGAATAAGCTCATCACCGGACACTATTTAACTGGCAATGCTTACCCAGTCAGAATCGTCCGTATATTCTTAATATCAATCGTCTGCTCACCAACGTGAACTTTGACTTTCCGGGTTGAATTTTCGGCATCGGCCTCGACCGTGACTCGATCCACAACGCCATCTACCTCGGTAGCGGCATCGGAGAGTCCCTGGATGCTTTGGCCAATAAGCCCGCTAGCGGTGACCAAATCCTGGCTTTCGCGGAGCGTCGAAAGCGTCCTGGTCAAATCATCGGTCGAGCCGATCTCGCGAATCTGACCAATCTGCTGGATCAACTCGGCGTTCTCGGTTGGATCAAGCGGATCTTGGTTTTGAAGTTCAGTGATCAGCAGCGTGAGGAATTGATCGGTGTCGAGGCTGTTGAAGCCGCTGCTCTGGCTCTGTGGGTTGGCCTGCGTTGCCGTGCTGGCCAGTTCACCAATTCGCGACATGATCTTGATCCGTGGTGGGTGCTTCGTTGTAGGATCGTAAGCGGAATGGCGCTAGCCACCGGCTGCGCGAATTACCGGTTGCTAGCTCCGATCCGCTCACAATATGAACCATAACTTTTAAACGCACCTAAACACTAGGTCGATTTGTTTTACAATCGCAAATCGAGCGCACGATTGCTTCGCATCGGCGGCGTACTAGCGGTCGCGGCTGGCAGGGTCGCCTTGGTAGCAACGGCGTCGCGGCGAGTCCAAACACCATCGCGACCGGATGATTGCTCTTGGCCGTGGTGCTGTTGCTGGTCAAACGCATTTTGTCCCGATGGTCGCCCTTGGTCGTCGTTTTGCGTTCGCACGTCGATCCGCTCAACATTCAAACCTTGGCTTTCCAATCGCTGACGCAGTTCCGGCAAATGTTCTTGCAACAGTGAAGCGGCTTGGGCGTTGTCGGCGGTGACCGTGACTTCGACGTTGCGACCACTCACGTTCATCGCCAATTGAATCCCACCCAGTTCTTCGGGGTGCATCCGTAAACGTACTTGTCCGCCATCAAGCCCTAAACGTTGGAACGCCTTGGCAACACGATGAACCAAGCGCGCTCGATCGGCCAATTCGCCCTGACGCGATTGTTCTATTGGTTCCGAACTGCGGGACGATCCCAGCGCTGCGTCGTTGCGACCGGATACACCTCCGATCGCGGTCGTTGTTGGCGCTTGCGCCGCTTGCCTTGCGGTACTTTCCGCGGCGATCTTTGACGTTGTGCCAACGCTGGCTAATGCCGCATTGGCAATGCTCGCACTGCTGGCCGTTGCCGTCTGCTCAAGCTGCGGCGATGACGCAACCGCTTGGGTGAGCTCCGGTGCAGCGAATTGTTCTGCTAGCTTTGAACCCGCGGATTGAATTTGCGATGATTCACCGTCGCGTTGAGAGGCTGCGATCGACTCCGTTTTTCGCTGGCCGGTCTTACCATCTTGATTTCGTCGCTCGCCTCGATCGCGCCGACCCGAAAGCTCCGTTGGTTCGGAAATTTCGTCTGCGAGGCCTGCGGACTTATTTGCCAACTTATCGGCGCTTGGTTCGACATTTGATTCTACGGCTTCGGTCGTTTGCCGTGAATCGGTTGCGTTGGCGATTGCGGTAGACTGGTTGTCAATCGCAACAGGCTCGCGCAAGCGACGGTTTCTCGTCACGTCGGTTTGTGCTAGTGCTTCGTCGGCGGTGAGAGGAACTTCGCTCTCATCAACTTCCAATTTACCACCGTCGGTTGCCAAAATATTATCCGTATCGAATTCCTCGGTCGTTGATCGATTGACTGGATTCGCCTCCGTTACGTTCAGCTCAATTTTTTCATTGACGACAACTTCGTCAACGTTCGCAATCGGCGCGCTCGCAACAGCCGCAGGCGTTAGCGCCGCGATCGCCAATTGGCTCGACCCCGTATCGTCAACGTCGTCGACTTCTTCGGAATCCTCGTCCGTCTGGTCGGCGGCGCGAGGATCAAACGGCGGTGGCACGCTTTCGTCGCCAACACGCTTTGGTCCGGCGCTGGCGGGTGTGCTGGTCGAGTTCGCGATCGAGCTAAAAATCTCGGCGAACAAATCGAATGACGTGTCCAAGGAGAGTCCCGTCACGGTGTAGGCCGTTGATCGTGACTGCGCCGAAGTGTCGCTCGCGTAAACGCTTGGTTGGCTTGGCTGAATTTGCATCGCTTTCGCATCCCCCCGGAAGCGACGTCCGCCAGCGGATATGCTAGCGACCCTTTCGAGCTTGATCGATCAATGAAGTCGTAGGGAGTCCGTCAGCGATCCGTGTGAGAATCTCGTGTAACTTCTCAGTGTCATCGGGTGATGTAAACTCCGCTAATATCTCTTTTCGTTTATCGATTGGGATACCTTGAATAATATTAACGACGTCATCAACTCGCTGATCGTCATAGATTTTCAAGATCAGCGTTTTGGCTTGGTCCGCTGCTAACGACTGCAAAGTACGTTGAACTTCCTGCAGACCCTCGTTTTGTGCACCTTTTCGCACCTCATCGAGCTTTCGTTCAAACGCTTCGCGACGTTGATCAAAGCGTGCTTGGGAGTCTCGCAGGTCGGCTTGCATCTTCGTCAATTCGTCGTCAAACATTTTTTGACTGCGAAGTCGCAAATCCATATCCAGGGTATCCATTCTTCGCGCCGCAAGGATTTCTTCATAGTCGGGCTGCTCGCTAGCATCGGCCTTGGACATAATCCGCAGCAGTCGATCGCCGGTGATATCAATGCCGTTGAGCAGTGCGACAATCTTGGTCGTGGTGTCCGCGCTAAGCGTGCCACGCGTGGCGAAATAGCCCATCAAGATTAACTGCGTAAGGACGGTCCCGACACAAAACGCGCCGAAGACTCGTAACAGCAACCCAATCATGATGTCTCCATTTCGTTGGCGGCAATCTGCTTTGCGTTGGTGCCGACTGAACGACGCCGATGAGCTTGGGACGCAAACTCGTCCATACTGGCTTGCTCGGTCTTGGCCACCGCAAATTGCCAAGCTTCGAGTTCGCGCTGTTTGAGCAGCTCCATTTGTCGCACTCCGCTGTTAGCCTCAGTAAGAACTAACTGGCGACGTACGATCTCGGCTTCAACCTTTTCAATCGTTGTACGTACCTGCACAATCTCGGCAGCCAATTGGCGTTCGTAGCGTCCGTGCGACAACAGCCGATCGACCGAAATCGCGCCGGTTCTTTGTTTGCTGCTTTGTTGGTCAAGCGACTTGCGTTCATCTTCGAGTTCCGCCAATCGATGTTCGAGCTGCGCCAGCGCCGTGAACGCATCGGCAAGCGCTGAACGCGCAGCATCGCGCTCGTTTTCACGCAATTGGATCAGTGGTTGAAAGCGAAATCGAAACATAAAACAACAGCTTGGTCGCAGCCGAATTTTGGTGTAGCCGGATTCGCCAGAATTCGGTTGGTTCAGCAATTCTCTGCAGTCTGGCGACTCCAGCTACCTTACGAATCCTAATACGTAGTTGTAATCAGACACTAATTCGCCGGCTGTGCAATTAAATTCTCGGCCATCGATGTCAGCGCCACCATCATCGCGTGTGATTGATCAATCGCTATCGACTCACTTGACTCTTGCGTCAACAACATCCGCGCCGGTTCGCGCAGCGCGATCGCGCGATCAAGCATTGCGTTTGTACCGCTGCGATAGGCTCCGATCGAAATCAGGTCGGCGTGCTTGCGATACTCCGACAACCAACGACGCAATTGATCCGCAGCGTTCTTGACGTTGGCGCTGACGAGATGCGGCTGTAATCGACTGAGGCTTTGCAGAACATCGATCGCGGGCCAATGCGACTCGCCCGCCAGTGCCCGCGACAGAACAAAGTGGCCATCGAGCAAACCGCGCATCGTGTCGGCAATCGGTTCGTTGTTATCGTCGCCTTCGACCAGCACCGAGTAGAACGCGGTGATGGATCCATGTTGCGTTCGCCCGGCACGCTCGACCAATCGCGGCAACGACGCAAACACGCTCGGTGTATAACCGCGCGTCGTCGGCGGCTCACCGGCCGCTAGCGACAATTCACGCTGCGCCATCGCGAACCGCGTCACCGAATCGATTAACAACAACACATTTTTTCCCGTGTCACGAATCGCTTCAGCGATCGCGGTTGCGGTCCACGCGGCTTGCATGCGCAACGAAGCAGGTTGATCGCTGGTTGCAACGACCATCACGCTGCGCCGCGTGCCTTCGATACCGAGGGTGCGTTCGATGAATTCGCGAACTTCGCGACCTCGCTCGCCGACCATTCCAATCACAATCGCGTCGGCTGCGGTGCCGCGTGCGAGCATGCCAAGCAACGTACTCTTGCCAACACCCGAGCCCGCAAAAATGCCGACGCGTTGCCCTTGGCCAATCGTCAAAAGAGTATCGATTGCTTTCACGCCGGTTGGCAACGGTTGATCGATCGGTGGCCGTTGCAGCGACTCCGGTGCGGCGCGGTCAACGTTTATCATTGTCAAGCCACGCGGCAGCGGTTTGCCATCAATCGGCTGGCCCAACGCATTGACCACGCGGCCCAGCATCGCCGGACCAATGGGGACGCGCAGCGAATAGCTGGCTAGTTGCACGCGGTCGCCCGCTGCGAAGGCATGATTGTCGGTTAACGGTGCTAAGATGGGACGCGTCGCATTGAAACCGATTACGCGGGCAATCGCCGGTTCGTGATTGGCAGTTTCGATGCGACAAACCGAACCGATCGGCACCATCATGCCTTCGACGACGACGGTCGCACCAACGACCGCCGCGACGCGCCCGGTAACACGATGCGGCGGTGTGGTTTGAATCAAGCGCCGACAGTTGGCCATGTCCGGAAGCGGTGGCGCAGGCGGCAATTGCAATGTGTTCATGACCCGGCCTCCAGCAATTCGCGCAGCGTTTGCAGTTGTGCAATCAAGCTCGCATCGACGTCGCCGCCTAGTTGTCGCACAACCACGCCCGCCAATTCGACCGATTCATCGGGAACCAGTATCGTGTCATCGGGCAATCCAGGAGTGCGCAACAATTCGTCGAGCGCCGCACCGACTTCGGCCAATGTCTCGGGGTGAACCGCAACGGTCAAACGCTGTGCCGAACGTGATGCCATGACGGCGTCTTCGGCCCAACGAACCAAAATCGTGTGATCGCCCGGTAGCTTGGCGCGAACGATCCGCTCGGCAATTTCAATCGCCAAACTCGTCAACGATTCGCTGTATTGCACCATCCACGCTTGGTGTTGGTCGGCAAGTTGCGTGACCATCACGCGAACCGCCTGAGAATGTTGCCCCATGCGTTCAAGAATGGCGTGTTGCAGTTTTTGCTCGGCCTCTTGTTCGGCTTGTGCACGGCCCGCAGCCAGACCGGCTTGCTGTGCCTGCTCGCGAATTCGCTTGGCCTCGGTCTCGGCGTCGGCAAGCTGGCGCGCGACCTCCTCACGACAGTCGATCAATCGCTGCTGGGCCTGCCGCGACAGGTCTTCAAAGTTGAAGCCCGCCAACCCCGATGGCGACGCCGTTTTTTGCATCGTATGAGCAGCATGAGGTTTAAGTACCGTGGCGATGATGAAGTGTCCTGCGAAGGGTTACGGCGCTACGCAGCGACGACTGCACGAACGGAACCAGTGGACTCATTGTTAATTGCTGAACGCAGCGCGGTCTTGGCAAGCAGTTCCTTGGCATCGTCGATTTCTCGCAGCTCGAGCGTGCCGAGTTCACCGAGTTGCTGGCGCACCTGTTTGGCCTGACTCCGTGGCAACGAAGCAAAGACCGCTTCGGCTGCCGAATTGGGCAGACCACATAACGCCAATAAAGCCTGGCGAAGCGGCACGAGCGCCAACGTGTCACGCAGTCTTTCAGCAGGTAACTTGACCAGGAATTGATGAATCAAATCGGTCGATCGCAATTCGGCGGGAACTTTCTCATCGCTTGGCTGAAACGTTCCCGGTGCCAAGCGGATATTGAGCGTTCCGTCGGTGTCGGCCGCTGGTTTATCGGCTGGTTTGATCGGCTTCGTCGCCATCACAACGGGCCCAGGTGGAGGCGTTGGTTTTAGCGTTGGAGGCACAACCGGAGCCTGCGGCATTTCAGCCAAGATGGCGTCGAGCGCGCGACGTCCTTGGCCCGAGCTTCTCGATGTCGAGGCGAAACGAGTGCGAAGTTGGCTGGCAATATCCTCGACGACGTCCGACGGTACGTCGCCAAGTTTTGCCATCCGGCGCATCGTTTCGGCGCGAGCAGTCACGTCCAGGCGCGGCAACACCCGGGCCGCTTGCGTCGGTGGAATTGACGACAAAATGATCGCCAACGTTTGCGGCAGTTCGCCGCCCAGATGCGAGATCAGGGCTTCATCCTCGACATCAAGCAAAAACGAAAGCGGATGTTGCCGCTCAACCGACCGCGGCGCGGGCTCAACCGTTGGCGGCGAATCATCGAGTGTTCGCAAAGCCGCCCGTGAAAACACGACTTCGGCGGCATCGTTGCTGGTTGATTTTTTGGACTGCGTTTGGCGCAGCGAATTGGCAAACCCGTCGAGCGCCCGGCGTCGTTCCAGCGGATCAACATCGCTTAGTGTTGAAATTGCGACGCGAACATGCCGTTGGCTATCACCTTTCAGGGAACCGAGCAGTCGCCGTGAAACAGATTCCGGCAAACTCGCCAAAACGATGGCGATTCGCCGCAGCGTCGCATCTTTGGCCTGAGTCATCCGTTCCCCGTCAATAAAAAAGTCCACTCCGGTCCAAAATCGGACCGCACCACGATGTTGCTTGTAAGAAGTTTCGCTACGAGAGGAAAAGGTCGATTCGAAGTATTGCGCCGTCACAGCAGAAAAACGTCGGCCCCACTGATTGCCATTCCAGATTGCCAAAGGAGTCGTTTTGGTGTGCAAAACCTCTTCAAGATTGATCGCTATCTTGACCTCAACGGAACACATCCGGTGATAGCTTGCCGCCCTCAGGAAGGGGACTTCTCATTCTCTTCCGGGTCAAATCGATGTTTCGCGATCAATTGCAGTCAGCGCCGTTCGCTTCTCCGGTCGGAATTCCCCAGGGAACTGCGATTTGGGGAACTGCGATAGGTGCGGGAACTGCGATAGGGAACTGCGATAGGTGCCATCGGCTGTCTTAGTTTTGGACATTAGCGAGTGTTGGCTCGCGCCATGATTTCTTTTCTTTGAGCATGATGTTGAGCGTGATCAGTAGTTTGCGCATCACGGCTACGAGCGCAACCTTCTTTGGTTTCCCTTTGG
>JBGSVE010000072.1:0-4551 GCA_041753075.1 Pirellulaceae bacterium | reverse complement strand
CGTTCAATGCGGATTCGTTTGTGACGACAATCGACCGGAGCCGGATGTATTGTGGTTAAAACCGCGTCGCTACGGTCATATACGCCCTACCGCCGCTGATGTGTTGCTATTGATCGAAGTTTCGGACAGCAGCCTCGGATCGGACTTGCGTGAGAAGGCTGACTTGTATGCCCAAAGCGGCGTCGCGGAATACTGGGTTGTTGACGTTCCGGCGTCACGCATCCACGTCATGACCGATGGCGATGGCAAAACCTATCGCCGTATCGAAATCGTACTTCCGCCAACACCGCTAGCACCCCGTTGCCGTCCGCTCGCCGCGCTCAACACGGCCGAGCTTTTTGAAGTCAGAGACGAGTGAGTTACTCGAGATCAAAGCGATCCAGATTCATCACCTTGTGCCACACCGCGACGAAGTCGTTGACAAACTTCGCTTGCGAATCGTCGCTGGCATACACCTCGGCGATGGCACGCAGTTGCGAGTTCGATCCAAACACGAGATCAACCGAAGTGGCCGTCCATTTGACATCGCCGGTCTCGCGATCGAGTCCTTCAAAGAAGTGATCGCAGACTGGTGATGTTTGCCACACGGTGCCCATGTCGAGCAGGTTCACAAAGAAGTCGTTGGTCAACGTTCCTGATCGCTTCGTGAAGACGCCAAGCTCGGGCATCGCAACGTTGGTCTCCAGCACCCGCAGGCCACCGACCAAAACCGCCATCTCCGGTGCAGACAGGGTCAGCTTATGGGCTCGGTCGACCAGCAACTCTTCGGCCGGTCGGTCCATCATGTGACCGAAGTAGTTGCGGAAACCATCCGTCTTCGGCTCCATCACGGCGAATGATTCCACGTCGGTTTGTTCTTGCGACGCGTCGGTGCGACCAGGCGAAAACGGCACTTTAACATCATGTCCCGCTTTCTTCGCGGCGGCTTCGACTGCGGCGCAACCGCCCAGCACGATCACATCAGCGAGCGAAACTCGCTTACCGCTGGACTGCGATTGATTGAACTCGGTTTGCACCTTGGTCAATGTTTCCAACGTCTTGGCCAGATCGCCGGGCTTGTTGACGGCCCAGTCTTTTTGTGGTGCCAAGCGAATGCGAGCGCCATTAGCGCCACCACGCTTGTCGGTTCCACGGAACGTCGAAGCCGAAGCCCACGCGGTCGAAACCAATTGCGAATTGGTTAGCCCCGATGCGAGCAGTTTGCGCTTCAATAACGCGATGTCTTGCTCACCAACGAGCGGATGATCAACCGCCGGCACCGGGTCTTGGAACAACTGCGGTTCAGCCACGAGTGGACCAAGGCAACGCGAAACCGGGCCCATGTCGCGGTGAGTCAGCTTGTACCACGCCTTGGCAAACGCGTCGGCAAACTGTTCAGGGTGTTCGTGGAAACGTTTTGCGATCGGTCCATAGACTGGGTCCATTTTCAACGCCAGGTCAGTCGTAAACATGATCGGTGCATGCTTTTTCGCCGGATCGTGAGCATCGGGCACCATATCCTTGGCGGCACCATTCTTGGGAATCCATTGGCCGGCACCGGCGGGACTCTTGGTCAACTCCCACTCGAAGCCAAACAGATTATCGAAGTAGCCATGGGACCATTGTGTTGGTGTCGAAGTCCAAGCCCCTTCAAGACCGCTGGTGATCGTGTCGCCGGCGTTGCCTGTTCCAAACGAATTCTTCCAACCAAGACCTTGCTCGACCAAGCCGGCACCTTCAGGTTCGGCACCAACGTTACCGTTCGGCGGCGCAGCACCGTGAGCTTTACCGAACGTGTGTCCACCGGCGATCAACGCCACGGTTTCTTCGTCATTCATCGCCATGCGAGAAAACGTCTCACGCGTATCACGCGCCGCAGATAGGGGATCGTGATTGGCGTTGGGGCCTTCGGGGTTTACATAGATCAATCCCATTTGGACAGCGGCCAGTGGCGTTTCAAGGTCGCGATCTCCGGTGTAACGCTTATCCCCAAGCCATTTGGTTTCCGGTCCCCAGTAGATATCTTCCTGCGGTTGCCAAACATCAACGCGGCCACCGGCGAATCCGATTGTCTTGAAGCCCATCGTTTCGAGGGCTCGATTGCCGGCGAAGACCATCAAGTCGGCCCAGGAGATTTGTTTGCCGTACTTTTGTTTGATTGGCCAAAGCAACCGCCGCGCCTTGTCAAGGTTGGCGTTATCAGGCCAACTGTTTAGCGGTGCGAAGCGTTGTGTGCCGTAGCCCGCGCCGCCCCGACCGTCTTCGACGCGATAGGTTCCGGCACTGTGCCAGGCCATGCGAATGAACAATCCGCCGTAGGTGCCGTAGTCCGCTGGCCACCAATCTTGCGATGTGGTCAACAAAGCGTCGACGTCTTTGGTCAATGCAACGAGGTCGAGTTTCTTGAACTCGGCGGCATAGTCGAACTCCTCGCCCATCGGATTGCCCATGGGCGAATTCTGGTGCAGGATGCTGAGGTTCAGTCGGTTGGGCCACCAATCGCCGTTTGAATACATACCGGCGGCAGTGACGCGTGCGGATGGATCGTTGGTCGCGCCCATGACCGGACATTTGGCCATGGCGTCGCTGGCTTCGGGTCGCGTGGCGACTAGTGGTGAATCTTCGGCGCGAACCGCAGTGGTGAGGCACAACAATGCCAAGCTCGTCATTGCCCGAGCGAGATGTTTCGTGGAGGTCATGTATCTTTCCTGGGGAGGTTTGGAAACGCGGCGAGCACAGTGGGGACTGCACCGTCGCAACGGACTAATTCAGTTAGTATCCCGATTTTAGGTCATTCGGCTAATGCATTCCGGTGATGTTTTGTATGCAGAAAACGCATCGCATCGAAGCCTAGCGACAAGCTTCATTGTAACGACATAGAACAAGTAGCGCTGCGTGACTATGATGGATCGTTAGCAAGTTGTAGATCTAGTTTGAGAACCCCATGCTGCTGGATCTGGTAACAAGATCCATTACCTCAGAAATAAAATTCTTTAAAAGATTCCAAGGCAGCGCATCCATAATGTGGCACGTACTCATCAAGTCGGTTTCGCTTGTGGCCGTGATTGGGCTCACTGGTTTTCAGACTCGCGCCACAGCACAGTCCGTTGACCACCCACACATTATTTTGGTGATGGCCGATGACATGGGTTGGGGCCAAACGGGCTATCGTGGGCATCCGGTTTTGAAGACTCCGAACCTGGACGCTATGGCTGCGAAGGGTTTGCGATTGGACCGGTTTTATGCCGGCGCAGCGACCTGTTCACCGACACGCGCCACCGTCTTAACCGGTCGCTCCAACGATCGCGCGAACGTTCGTGACCATGGTTATGCGCTGCGATTGCAAGAAAAAACGTTAGCCACCGCGCTGCAGTCCGCTGGATATATGACGGCGCATTTCGGCAAATGGCATCTCAACGGCTATCGTGGCCCCGGCGTGCCCATCTTGGACACCGACACGCACCACCCCGGCCACTTCGGCTTTACGCATTGGCTGTCGGTCACCAATTTTTTTGATCGCGATCCGTGGCTCAGCCGCATGGGACGGTGGGAATCGTTTCGCGGCGACTCGTCGGAGATCATCGTCGATCAGGCCATCGAGTTCATCAAACAACAGCCCACCGGCGGCCAACCGCTGTTTGTCGTGATCTGGTATGGATCGCCGCACAGTCCGTTTGACGCGACCGCCGACGATATCGCTGACTTCGCCTCGTTGAAGCCAACGGACCGAGATCATCACGGCGAGTTGGTTGCGATGGACCGAAGTATCGGGACGCTGCGCAAGGGACTCGATGATTTACAACTTGCCGACAACACGCTGCTGTGGTTTTGCAGCGACAACGGTGGGCTGCCCAAGATCATGCCGAGCACAACGGGCGGACTGCGCGGCAACAAAGGCACGATCTACGAAGGCGGGCTGCGCGTTCCGGCAATCGTGCAGTGGCCAGGCGGAATCAAGGCGCCGCGAGTTTCCAACTACCCGTCCTGCACGATGGATATCTTTCCCACGATTGCCGAGATCGTTGGGTTGCCAGATGCGGTGATGCAACAACCGCAAGATGGACGAAGCCTGTTGCCGTTGTTCAGCGAAGAACTTGCCGCACGCGACAAACCGATTCCATTTCGCCAACAAGGCCGTGGTGCCTGGACCGACAACCAATACAAATTGTTGACCACGGACTACACCAAGGGCCAATTCGAGTTGTACGATTTGCTGTCCGATCCGGCGGAAACAAAGAACCTGGCGGCGAGTCATCCCGATATCGCCAAGCAGATGCGCGGGCGTTGGACGGCGTGGAACGAAACGGTCGAGCAAAGCATTGCCGGTGAGGATTACCCCGAGGGCAAGGTCAACGACGGCGAACCCCAGCCACGGCAATGGGCCGACGACGCCGCCTACGCGCCATACCTCAAGCGACTAGAAAGCCAAGTTGCCCCAGAGTAGAACGATTGCCCCAATCGTTTGGGAGAACAGCCGACAAAGCCCGCCCAAACGATTGGGACAATCGTTCTACAATTGGCCTCGATCGTTTTGTGAGCGGCACGGCGCTAGCCACCGGTTTGGCTCGGGAA
>JBGSVE010000071.1:0-13842 GCA_041753075.1 Pirellulaceae bacterium | reverse complement strand
GCGTGATGGTGTCGGCGACTGCACCGAGCGCGCGGTGCTGTTGGCCGCCATGCTGCGCTCGCGCAGCATCCCCGCGCGAGTCGCGGCCGGGTTGGTCTATGTCGGTTCAGCCGACCAACCAACGATGGCGTATCACATGTGGACGCTGGCCTGGATTGACCAGCGCTGGGTTGCATTGGATCCGACAACCGGCGGCCTGGGCGCGGCGGATCGCATCACGTTGGCCAACAGCAGCCTCGCCGACGGGAACGAATACACCTGCGTCGTGCCGATTCTCGGCGTCTTAGGAAAAGTTGAGATCGAAATCGCAAACGCGATTTACAAACCGCTGAATTGACAAGTCATGCTTGATCAATCGCACCCTGATGAGCCCACCGCAGAGTTGGCGGTCGCAATCGCCCGCGAATTGCTCGTCCGCTCGCGTTTGCTGCAGACCGCCGAAGAGAAACGCCAGCAAGCTGAACTTGATCGGATGATTCAGCATCCCGACGACAAAGCCACGCTGGTGCAGTGGACCGATCAAGCGTTCCGCACGCAAACGCCGGCACGAGTTGCCGATCAATTGACGCATATTCTTGATGTCCAAGGTGTGCCGCGATTTTTTAGCTCGCTGGACCAGGCGTTGTTGCGCGGGTTCCAGACATTCGGTGGCTACCTGCCCGGTGTCGCGGTGCCGATGGTCAAGAACAAAATGCGACGCGAAACCGCGAATGTGATTTTGCCCGCCGAGGACGAATTGCTTGCCGAGCATTTGCAAGCCCGCCATCGGGAAGGCATTCGTATGAACGTCAACTTTCTCGGCGAGTCATTACTTGGCGAAGTCGAAGCAAAACGCCGCCTGGATCACTATTCTCATTCGCTACGAAACCCCGCTATCGAGTGTATCAGCGTCAAGATCTCGACTATCTATTCGCAAATAGCTTCGATCGGTCGAGCGCATAGCGTCAAGGTGCTGTGCGACCGAATGGAGTCGCTGTATCGCACGGCGGCACATTATCGCTTTCGCACTGCCGACGGGGCGAGTGCGTCGAAGTTCGTTTATCTCGATATGGAAGAGTATCGTGACCTGCGATTGACCGCCGACGTGTTGATGCGAACCTTGGATCGCGATGGTCTGAGTGATGTGCGTGCTGGGATCGCGCTGCAGGCTTATCTGCCGGACAGCTACGGCATCCTCGAAGAGCTAGTCACTTGGGCTGCCAAGCGCGTCGCGCTTGGTGGAACTCCTTTGACAATCCGCATCGTCAAAGGTGCCAATCTCGAAATGGAACGTGTCGAAGCGGCAATTGCTGGTTGGCCGCAAGCTCCCTACAACAATAAACTCCAGACCGACGCCAACTTCAAACGGATGCTCGGGCGACTCTTTGCAGCCGATGCGATCCAGGGCATTCGCATCGGCGTCGCTTCGCACAATTTGTTTGACATCTCGCTCGCCATGCTCTGGGGCGATCGCGCCGGTCAAAGTGATCGCATCCAATTCGAGATGCTCGAAGGAATGGCCAACCACCAACGACGAGCTGTCTTCGAAGCAACCCAATCGATGCTGCTGTATGCGCCCGCGTGCCGCCGCGAAGACTTTCTCAACGCGATCGGATATTTGATCCGGCGACTGGACGAGAACACCGGCCCGGCGAACTTTCTGCGCCACACTTTTCGGCTGGTTCCTGAAAGCGACCAGTGGAACTTGCTTGCCGACGGGTTTCGCGAATCATTCGCCGCCCGGGCCAACGTTTCCGTGCTGCCGCGTCGCACCCAAAATCGAGCCGACGAGCCGATCCAACCGACCGCCGCGACGAATTGGCATGACTATCGCAACGAACCCGATACCGATTGGGCGCTGAGTGTAAACGTCAGGTGGATTGAATCGGTGTTGCAGTCTTGGCAATCACGCTGCGGTGACCAAGCGACGATGGTGCCGCTGGTCATTGGCGGGGAATCGATCGAATGTTCACAGCGACGTGTTGGTGTTTCGTTTGATCCGTCACGTCCAGGTATCATCTCGTGCCGATTTGCCTTGGCCGAAGCAGCGGACATTGATGCGGCGGCGATATGTGCCCAGAGCGATCCTTCAGGCTGGCGATCCTCGTCGATCGATCATCGACATTCGATTCTGCGCGCCGCTGCGCAGGAGATGCGCCGGCGGCGCGGCGACTTAATTGGTGCCGCAGTCGCTGACGCGGGCAAAACGGTTCCCGAAGCGGACCCCGAGGTCAGCGAGGCGATTGACTTTACCGAATTTTATCCGCTAACAGTCAAACCATTCATTGCACCGGAGAATGGATCAGCGGTTGGCCGCGAGGCAATTGTCGTGGTCAGCCCATGGAATTTTCCGATCGCCATTCCCTGCGGTGGTGTGGCGGCGGCGCTGGCGGCGGGCAACACGGTGATTCTCAAGCCATCGATCGATGCGGTGTTGCCGGCGTACCTGATCTGCGAATGTTTTTGGCAAGCGGGTATGCCTCGCGAGGCGCTACAATTCGTCGTTTGTGATTCCGTAAAGATGGCCAGCCGGCTGGCCAGTCACGACGCCATCGACTCGGTGATCTTGACCGGTGGCACTGAAACCGCGCGATCCATTCTGCGTGCCAAACCGACGCTGGATTTGATTGCCGAAACCGGCGGCAAGAACGCCACGATCGTGACGTCGCTGGCCGATCGAGAACAAGCAATCAAGCACGTTTTGCATTCGGCCTTCGGACACGCTGGCCAGAAATGCAGTGCCACGTCGCTGTTGTTGCTCGAGCAAGAAGTCTTTGAGGACGACCGTTTTCGCGACATGCTGGCTGATGCGGTAACGAGTCTGCGGGTTGGTTCGGCGTGGGACTTGTCGACGAAAATCGGGCCTTTAATTCGGCCCCCGCGCGGTGATTTGGCCCGCGGACTCAAAGAGCTTGAGGGTGATGAATCGTGGCTGGTTTTGCCGGAACAAGACGACACGAATCCGCAGCTCTATCGACCCGGCGTAAAATGGAATGTCTCGCCCGGTAGCTTTTCGCACCTCACCGAGTTGTTTGGCCCTATGTTATCAGTGATGCCATTTCGCAAGCTCACTGAAGCGATCGCGATTGTCAACGCGACCGGGTTCGGCTTGACCAGTGGTTTGGAAAGTCTTGATGACCGTGAGCATGAAGTGTGGCGTGAATCGATCGCCGCAGGCAACCTCTATATCAATCGCAGCACCACCGGCGCGATCGTCTTGCGCCAACCGTTTGGCGGCATTGGCAAGAGCAGCTACGGTCCTGGGCTCAAGGCCGGCGGACCTAACTATGTGCTGCCATTGATGAAGTTTAGCGAGCCGAACCAGTCACCAAGTCCGATGTATCCGCCACGCAATCCGCTGCTTGCCGAGATGCTCCGACGTTGCCGTGTTAATGCGAGCGACGAATCTGGCGCTCGCGGCTATCGAATCGATGCGGTTCGGGTACAACGAGTGGAAACTGCAATCAAGCGCTTCGAGGAGGCCACCGAAACGCAGTACTTGCGAATTGACGATCCGACCAAACTGTTGGGCCAAGACAACCTGAGGCGTTACGTACCGGTTTCGCATTTGCGGATTCGACTGGGCCGCCAAGATTCGATCGATGACGTTTTGATTGCTGCCTCGGCGGCGGTGCTAACCAGATGTCGCGCCGTGTTTTCTTATGCTGGCGATCCGTTGGTTCAGGAGTTGATTGATACGCTTCATCATGTGACGGAAAATTGGGCTGGTTCGATTGAAACGATTAGTGAGACCGACGAGGAGTTGGCAGCGGTGATTGTCGGGGGAGGTGTTGATCGCCTGCGTGTGCTCGGCAGCACGGCGTTAAGTCCCACCGTTCAATCAGCCTGCATCGAAGCGTTTGCGCCGGTTGTTAGGCAAAACGTCCGTGCGGGCCTCGATATCGAGCCACTTTGGTACTTATACGAGCAGAGTATTTCTCATGACTATCATCGTTATGGCAATCTCGGACGCCGCTCCGGCGAAGCACGTCGCGGACCAGTGGGATCGTTTAACGATTAGAGATGCAATTGAGACGGTCGCAGTTTAAAATTGATGTAGTATGAATTTTACGGCGAAGAACAGGCAAGACATGAGAACAATAGCGATGACTATCATCGCGACGTTGTGCGTCGCTGTGGGGTCAATTGGCAATGCCACCGAACCGGATGCTGAGGTATTGTTCGTCCGCCGAATCGCACCGCTCATTCATGAAAAATGCTTGGCTTGTCACGGCAATGATCCTGATGACATCGCCGGCGGGCTGGATATGCGAAGTCGCGGTGGACTCGTTGCTGGTGGCGATAGCGGGCTGGCTGGTATCGTCAGCGGCAAGCCGGATGAAAGTCCAATCTTCTTGGCGGCAACACGAGCCTCCAGCGACTGGAGCGACATGCCGCCGAAAGAAGCCGACAAACTTTACGCCGATCAAATCGCTTGGTTAAAAGTCTGGATCGCTTCGGGAGCACCTTGGCCCGACGATTCCCGCTCACGCGAGATTGAGATCGCAAACGCTTCGGCCTGGTCCGCCGAAGACGGTGTCATTGTTAAAACCAGCGGCGGCCTGTCGCCCGAGTGGACCAATCGGCGATACAAACCAGAAGGATTGTGGGCGTATCAACCCGTCGTCAAGCCGCTACCACCCACAGCGAACTCCGCCGGGGAGAAACTTCCCACTTCGATTCAGCCGATCGACGCGTTTATTGCCGCCGCGATACCCGTTGGATTGCCGGTAGCACCGCCGGTTGACCCACGAACGTTTATTCGTCGTGTCACATTCGACCTAACCGGATTGCCACCTACGCCCGAAGAGATTGCCAAATTCGAGGCGCTATCGCGATTCAATCCGCGGACCGCAGTGGCGACGCTAGTCAATCGACTGCTTGATTCACCTCATTACGGCGAACGGATGGCACAGCATTGGTTGGATGTTGTTCGCTACGCCGACACGTCCGGTTTTGCCAATGACTACGATCGCGGAAATGCTTGGCGCTATCGTGACTATGTCGTTCGCTCCTTTAATTGCAACAAACCTTACGACCAATTCATCCGCGAACAGATCGCCGGTGATGAGATCAATGCTAACGACCCCGAACTATTGGTGGCGACTGGTTTTTTGAGGATGGGGCCGTGGGAGTTGACAAGCATGGAAGTCGCCAAGGTCGCGCGCCAGCGGTTCCTCGACGACGTTACCAACGCTGTGGGCGAAACATTCCTGGCGCATTCGCTGCAGTGCGCGCGCTGCCACGACCACAAGTTTGATCCGATACCGACTCAAGACTATTACGCTTTCCAAGCTTGCTTTAGTACCACTCAATTGACCGAACGCCCAGCGTCTTTCTTGGACAAAGAAAATAAGATTGGGTTTGACGAACGAAAATATTTGGACTCGCGTGCGGCCGAACACTTGGAAGTCCTGCAGCGACTCGATGCGAAACTGCTCGCCAACGCCATCAGTTGGTACAAAGATCAACATCTCGACCGTACCGATTGGGACCAAGCCGTTGCGTCGGCGACAACGTTTGTCCGGAGCGGCGGCAGGTCGCAAGGCAAAGGTCGTAACTTTACCAGCATCTTCGATGTCGCGCGCTCCGCGATGCAGAAGCGCGAGCCCAACGAAGATCGCTATCCACCTAAGCTAGTTGGTTTCAAGCCCGACGACTTTGGCAACGAGCGCGTCGCACGCAAAGGCCTAGAACGATTGCGTTGGGAATTCGAGCGATATGATCCGATTGCCTTCGCTGTTTATGGTGGTCGAACGCCGTCGCTTACCTCCGTCACCCAACCGCTACGCATGCCACCCGATCGGATGACGGTCGGCGAGCTGGAGCAAACGGCAATCCTGGGCGGTGGCGACCCGTTTTCTCCGACTCTCGTGGTCATGCCGGCGGCACTTAGCGTACTGGATGGAGTCTCCTCGCCGCCGATTCCTGACACGATCGACGGACGACGCTTTGGTTTGGCAAACTGGATCGCCAATCGCAATAACCCGCTGACCAGTCGCGCAATCGTCAATCGAATCTGGCTGTGGCATTTTAACGAGCCGCTGGCCGGTAATCCGAATAACTTTGGCAGCACCGGCAAACGTCCCACGCATCCGGCGCTACTTGATTGGCTGGCGGCCACGTTTGTTGAAGATGGTTGGTCAGTCAAGTCGCTGCACCGGAGAATCATGACGAGTGAAGCCTATCGCCGTGGCACCAATCACACCGACCCGGAGATGCTCGCGGAGCTGGACCCAAACGGTTCAAGCCTAGCCGTATTTAAGCCACGCAGACTTAGCGCTGAGGAACTTCGAGACGCCATGCTGGCGACATCGGGAGAACTGAATACGACTCCCGGCGGTATTCCCAATCGGCCCGAGATCAATCTCGAAGCCGCGCTGCAACCGCGTCAGGTGATGGGGACATTCGCGGCCGCTTGGGTTCCTAATCCAATGCCGCGACAACGGCACCGGCGTTCGCTCTACTCGCTCAAAGTTCGTGGGCTGCCCGATCCACAAATGGAAGTCTTTAACCAACCGGGGCCCGATTTTTCATGTGAACGACGCGAGGCTTCGACGGTAACGCCACAAGTATTCAACCTGTTCAACGGAGTTCAAACGCATGGCCGGGCGTTGGTGCTAGCGCATCGTGTCTGGCGCGAAACGCACACCGACGAAGATGCCATTCGGCGATGCTTTTTGCTGACCCTGGGTCGATCGGCTACGCATTCCGAAATCACACAATGTGTCGCACATTGGCACGAGATCGAAGCCATGATCGCCAGCGACGTGCCCAACACCATCATGCCGCCACTGGAAATCACACGCGATGCCGTCGAGGAAAATACCGGTGAAAAATTCTCGTTTCAAGAACGGCTCGACGCCAATGCCGACTTCGTTGCCGATCTCCAACCCGCCGAAGTGACGCTGCATGTTCGCGCATTGGCCGATGTTTGTTTAGCACTCTTTAACTCCAACGAATTCGCGTATCTGTATTGATCGTTTATTCGACTGCGCAGCAATCATGAAGAATCGATACTTTCCCTGTGCCGGTGGACGAGCGCTTCACGCGCCGACGCGACGCGATTTTGTTTACGGTCTTGGCGCAAGTCTCGGCAGCGTGGCGTTCGGAGCGATGTTGCAGGCCGAGGAACGACTCGAAACGCCGACTACCGCCAAAGCAAAAAATGTCATCTTTCTGATGATGGAGGGCGGGCCATCGCACATTGATACTTTCGATCCGAAGCCGACACTCAACAAACTGCACCTCAATGAATTTGTTCGCGGCGGTCAACAAAAGTCGGCGATGGAAAGTGGCAAGCGATACTACGTGCAAAGCCCATTTAAATTCATTAAGGCGGGAAACAGTGGGGCCGACATGGCCGAAAACTGGACGCACTTGGCGGGCGTGGCGGACGAGATTTGTTTCTTTCGTGGCTGCACGGTCGATAGCGTGAATCATCCCACGGCAATGTATCAAATGAACTGCGGCAATCGCTTTGGCGGCGACCCAGGGATTGGTGCTTGGGTCAACTATGGGTTGGGTACAGTCAATCAAGACCTGCCCGGTTTTATCGTTTTACCCGAAGTCAGTTATCCGCAAGGCGGCGCAGCGAACTGGAGCAATGGCTACCTTCCCGCTCAATTCCAGGGTACCCCGCTGCGACCCAAAGGCTCGCCGATCCTTGACCTGCAACCGCCACCGGGCGTGACCAAGGCCCGGCAACGCAAGAACCTCGACCTGATCGCCGAGCTGAACGCCGATCATGCTGCCCGTCATCCCGGTCATGATGAATTGGCCGCGCGGATGGACAACTACGAACTCGCGTTCCGGATGCAGATGCAGGTTCCCGATGTGCTTGATTTGTCAAATGAAGATGGCAAGACGCAGGCGATGTATGGAATCGGTAACGATGTCACCGATTCGTTCGGACGCAAGTGTTTGTTGGCTCGCAAGCTGGTCGAAAAAGGGGTCAGGTTCGTGCAACTTTACAATGGCTCGTGGGACAGCCATGACTACATCGAACGTGCTCACGGTAACCTGGTGCGCGGCGTAGACCAACCGATTGCGGCGCTCATTGCTGATTTGAAACAGCGTGGGCTGTTGGCCAGCACACTGATCGTATGGTGCGGTGAATTTGGTCGCACACCGGACAACGGCGTCCGTGGCGGCACGGCGTATGGTCGCGACCACAATCCTAACGCGATGACGATTTGGTTGGCCGGTGGCGGATGCAGAGCGGGACACACCATCGGAGCCACCGATGAAACCGGCATGGAAGCGGTCGAAGGCAAGGCGCATATTCGCGACTTCCACGTCACGCTGCTGCGCTTATTGGGACTCGACGACAACAAGCTCACGTATTATCACGCCGGACGATTTAAACAGCTCAGCCAATTCGGCGGCAAGGTGATCGGCGACTTGATCGCTTAAATAGTGTTCTACGATGCTCCGTCGTCGTATCGTTACAACGACGGAGCGCTGTCAGCAGGAGTGATTAAGTACATTAGAGACGGTTTGGCTTCCTTCTCCCCCGCAAAGCCGGGGGAGAAGGGAGCCAGAAAGCTGTTAAGCCGGAAGAATTTTGCCGATCTGCGTTGAACACTTAAAATGACGATTGACGAAAGTTTTAACGTGACCCGGGCGAGGTGGCTTTTTGGTCGTTCAGTCCCCAGTCGTAGTCGAGGTAACGAACTGTCACCCGTGGATCGACAGCAAGCGATTGGGCAGCGATTGGCATAAAAGAACGAAGCCGATCCAATCGCGAAGTTTGATCCTTGCCAAAGTCTTCCTTGTACCAATCCAGCAGTGGCGAAAGTGATAGTTTTTTGCGTTTCACGTCGCTGGAAAACTTGATTGGATTGGCAAAAAAGTCCACTGCATTGCGAGTTAGTTGTTCATCGATCTGCATCGGCCTGTAAGCCTCGTTCAATAATCGCGGACAGCCGATTGAAGCACACACGACGGCAAAGTGAATTCGCGGTTCACCCAGCTTTCGCAATACTTGATGTTCCATATCGTCAAGGGAGAATTGGCGCCCGTCGACTTGCAGTTTGAGGTTTTTCCAGATGTTATAGCCCCAAAGTTTGGCCGTATGATTGCGAATACTGGTCGTTGGATACTCGCGCAAGATGCCCCGCACGGTGACTGCATTGTATGCGTTGATCCAAAATGCAAGTTGAACCGCTTTGTCGTCGGTTGGTGCGATGCGAGCGCGTGATAGGTCGTTGATATAGGTATCCAAGGCGACCAATTCGGTTTCGCTTGACTTCCAAGATTGGTAGGCAACGAACCCGCGCGAGTCAACGTGCGTCTTGAGCAAGCGATCCCACGACGAATGGTCGATTTCGCTCCTGGCGACTTGCTCGGACTTAGGCACAACGCGTCCAAGAACGATGTCGTCGCCAAATGCAACCGACGCGGTAAACATGATTAACGGAAACCAGAACGCGACCATCAAAAACAGGCCGCCTAGTGCTGTGCCCCCACTTTTTCTAAACATCATGCAAGGTGTTAAACTTCCTCGGCCTTGAGGATCTTTAACAAGTTCCATTACGGTTGATTCGAGCTTTAGGTTTGGGTTGCGCAGTAACAAAGCGTTCATTGCGTAGGTCTCCAAGTGAATTGACGAAACGCGGGGCGATTGTTCGGGTCGCGAGTGTAGATGGCTTGAATCGCTTGACTGGAGACCGATGGTTTGTCGCTGAACAATCGATGCTCGATCGCGGTGATGGCGTATTGGTCCGGGTTCTCGGTGCCGGTGAATGATTCTTCGAGATAGACGTTACTGTCGGTGATCCAAACTAGACGCGTTGGCGAATCGACAAATCCCACGTGGGCTTTTTCGCCGGTTACCGATCGCAAGTTGGCCGAATCCAAGTAGTAGACCATGCCTATCACGAAATGCTGCTTCGGATCATCTGCGGAGCCGACCAGATAGTTCCAACCAAAGCCATTGCCGATCCAGGCATATTGCGATGCACAAACAATCGGTTGGTCTTTGGCCCAAGATTGAGGTGGTTGATAAAGCTCCGCCGCGTGCCAATTGTGATTCACTTCGATTTGGTCCCACGTGCCAAACCACGTTCCCTTGAACGCATTGAAGGCGGCGATGTCCATTGACTCTTCGCCAAGCAGTTGCCGTCGAAACCGCGATGCGGGCATATTAAATTTATCGATGCGAACGCCAAGGTCTTTTACATTTGCGGCGGCGAGTTGAAATTGCTCGACGACTTGGCAAATTTGATCGCCGTACGGCAAGTCGCCGTCGCGGTCGGCGAGCAGTTGGATGCGGAGGCCATTCGCTTTTTCGATACCCTCGATCCGCTGAGCTGAAGAAGTCTTCCAATGTTCAAACTCATGGGGAAATAGTGCCTTGTGATTAGCTTGGTTGGCTCCGGCGTCAATCGCCGCAACAGGTTGCCCGTTGGCGATTGATGCCGCAGACGCGAGTCCAATCACAAGCACCCAATTTCTCGCCAAGAGATCTTTTAGCATGAGCCCACTGCGATCGGCGATTGGGCATCTGCCGGAACGCGTCGCGGTAATGCGGCGACTGCGGCGGCAAGTGTGCGGTTGCCTGCGGCGGCAAGTTGCGCTTGGTTGAGGCTATCGAGCAATTCCCATCTGCCATCGTCCATACCCGCGGGACGTTCGTGGGCCACTCGCAAAATCTCCGTGATCGAAATCTTGTCGGCTGGCCTGGCCAAGGTCACGCGATCTTCGCGACCCGTTGGCGTGCTGATGTGGCATACCATGCCGGCAAGTTCAAGCTTATGCAGCATCGGGTGAACCACGGTGCCGGGTAGTTGCAAGCGTTCGACAATCTCTTGGTGGTCGATTGCATGTCCGGCGGCGAAAGCTTTGGCAACCTCGGTCATAATCGGCAACATCCAATCGGGGTCACCATTGGGCAAATCTTCGGTCGAGATTCGCAATCGAGTCGGGCTGCGACCGTGCAATGTTTGCAGCGTTCGTGTCAGGATCAATCCAAATAGTACGAGCATCCATGTTAGGTGAATCCAAAACAGGAACAACGGAATCAAGCCCAGTGATCCGTAGAGCGCCGAGTACGGGACTGCCTTGGCAACATAGATCTGGAAACCAAATTTGGCCGCTTCCCACAAGACTGCGCTAACCGACGCGCCAATCGCGGCGGCGTGCAACGAGACTTGTGTGTTGGGCATCAATGTGTAGAGCAAAAACAAAATCACCCAGCTCGCCAACGTCGAAACGCCATGATTGAGCAAGCGATTGAAGTTGGAACTGCCGACAACGCCGCCCATGTAGTCGACAAATTGGCTGGACATGTAAAGACTCATCATCAACAGCGCACCACCAAGCGTGATGATCGACCAATGAATCGCCATCCGCAGATGAATGGGCCGCTGCGAAGGAGCTTCGTAAACGATGTTGAACAGTCGCTCGACCGCATTGGCCAGCGTGACGGCGGTGTAAACAAACAGCGCCAAACCGATGGTACCGATCGAGGCGAAATCTAGATTGGCCACCTTTTCGGTGGCGTCTTGTAATGCGCGGCGAATGCTGGCGCGGACCTCTTGTTTGCTCTCGGCGGTGATGGAGCGCGTGCTCGGGTCCACGTCCTGGGCGAGCGCCGGATCGGTCGCAGGCGGTACGCTGTCGAGTGAATCTAGCTTGCGCGAAAGTGGCGAGAATTGAGTCGGCAACTCATCGGACGCCGCCGCTTCATTGGCGTCGTATGCGAAAGGGATGTCGGGCACGCCAAAATATGAATAGAGCTGGTCTTCGACCTTGGATTGAACTTCCGCCAAGCCGCCGACCACACGAAACATTACCAATGCCAGCACTAGCACCGGAATCAAAGAAAAGATTGTGCGGTAGGTCAACTCCGCAGCCAAACCTTCGGCGCGGACGCGGTGCATTTCGCTGCGGCAATGCGATACCAGCTCAATTGCATATCGCAATCGTTTCTGGATACTTGTCAGTTCGGCATCAGGTGCCGCGACGACGTGTTGAAAATCGGACCATAAGCGACGCATGACACAGAGACCTCCCGTGCCATGCACTGTAACGCCATAACCGAACCTGCTGCCAGTCTATTGGTGCATTCAACTTAGCTTTTGAATCGTGAGCGGAATGGCGCTAGCCACCGGCAGCGCAACTTACCGGCGGCTAGCGCCGATCCGCTCACACTATTAACGGCAGCTTTCAGGTGTAACAAAACACGACGATTTACGCGGCGCGGCGGGCTTCGCCGGCGTGCGGTCGGTTCATCGGAATCGTGATCGCGTGCCCCAAATGCTCCGGCGTGGCGTCGATCGCTCCCGCTACTGGGGATGAGCTAGCATTTTGCGATGAACGATTAATGTCGAAAGAATCCAGTCTCGCGACCAACGAGCCGGATTGGTCGTGCACCTTGACCTCGTCTTCTTCCATGAACCAAACCGCGTGATAGCGGCCAAGTTGAAAGCGCCGTCCGACGAAAAAACCATCACGAATGAGGATTGAATCGCGAATTTCAATGTCACCGTCACTTTGTTGCTCCTCGATCCAACGATCAAGGCATCGGCGAACTGCGGCGAGCCGCTGCGAATTTGTCATCGCGAAACAGAATCCAGTCTAAAGTTGACGCTGTTGCGTCGCGACCAGAGCGCGACACACCGAACTAATTTTGGTATCGACCAGGGGGCGACGACGCGAACGGAAAAAGCGATGATTGCGGTAGAAGGCCCCCAACTTATGCAAATTCAAAAAGTGTCATGCGAATCCTGCTCGACGAAAAACAACTCCACGCCGGCGTCCAGGAATTGGCGGCGAAGATCGACGCCCACTATGGAAGCCAATCGTTAACCGTCGTGGCGGTAATGACCGGTTCACTGGTTTTGTTTGCCGACCTGATCCGAATGCTGTCGATGCCGCTGCGCGTGGGCGTGATCCAAGCCAGCAGCTATCGTGGGGCGATGACGGCGGGCGAGTTGGCAATCGATACGCGGATGATGATTGATGTTGCGGGTCGCGATGTGTTGTTGGTCGATGATATTTTTGATACTGGTCGGACGCTTGATCGATTGACGAGCGAAGTCGCCGACATGGGTGCGCTATCGGTCAAGTCGGCGGTCCTGTTGCACAAGCGACGCGATCACGATGTCAAGATGCGACCGGACTTTGTGGCGTTCGAGATCCCCGATGAATTCGTCGTCGGTTACGGATTGGATTACCAAGATCATTATCGCAATCTTCCTTACCTGGGTGTGTTGGAAGAGAGTGACTTGCAAAGCGGATTTGCTTGATCGTGCCCGCTGTACCCGCGAGTATATTGATGGTCGGCAGGCATTACTGGCCGCACCTTTGGGACGATGTGGCGAGCCGAACGGTGAAATTGGCGGACGGTTTGGCTCGCAGCGGTATCAAGGTCGAAGTGCTGACACCGCGATACGGTTCGTCATGGCCCGACCAAATTTATCATCGCGAGTTGGTGGTTTATCGGCCCGCCGCTGCGCCGCGAAGCGAGTGGTCAATGGGCCGCTACTTACGCCATGTGGAAAGTTGGTTGAAAGATCATGCGCGGCACTACGACGTGATCTACAGCGCAACGATGCGTGAGGAAGCGATGTTGGTCGTCGAGGCCGCGAAGCGTTGCGGTTGTTTTTCAGTGGTGCATCACGGTGGATCGGGTGTCAATTCAGACACGCTTTACCCAGGATCGACGCGGCATCGAACGCGATTACTGACCGCGCTTCAGTCCGCCAGCGGCTTGGTCGTTTCGCGCGCGACAGTTCATCAAACAATGCTGGCCTCCGGTTTTCGCGCCGAGCATTTACACCGAATTTCGGCTGGTGTTTCATCCGGTAAAGGGCTTGCGGGGCGCGACCCGGCCAGCCGCAGTGCGGCGCGCCGTGC
>JBGSVE010000070.1:0-8670 GCA_041753075.1 Pirellulaceae bacterium | reverse complement strand
TCACCGATGGAGCCGGCACAAAACCCTGAAGTGGGAGGTCGGCAGAGGGCAGCACCGGCGGCGCGGTAACCGACGGAGGGGTGCAGAAGCAGGCCGAAAGGACGAGAGAAGCCAGGGCCGCTGAGAGCGCTCTACGTGGGGTCATCAACACCTTACCAACCTTTCATCCGGAGAATGAGCGAGTGCACCGTAAACTGGTGATTGAAGATACTCTCCGATACGGGGGGGAGGCAAGGGACCTACCGGACCAGTTCGCAACCGAACTCGAAGAGTACGAAAAAGTCGAAGCGGCGGCAGTCACCGCTGATGCCTATCTGCCGCTGCTCGAAGGCTTGGCACCGGTGATGCGGGCGGCGCGAAACCTTGAATTGGTCATGCAGGAAGCACGCAAGTTGGTTCCCGAGGATCGCCAATTGATCGACTTTCGCGACCAGGCGTACGATTTGGCCCGCACGGCTGATCTGCTTTACACCGACGCTAAGAATGGCATGGAAGTCGCCATCATCCGCCGCGCCGAACAGCAAGCCGTAGCGAGCGAGAAGTCAGCGATTGCGGCCAGCCGGTTCAATTTGCTCGTCGCGTTCTTCTTTCCGCTGGGAACCTTGGCCGGAGTCTTGGGAACCAACCTGCAAAACGGTTTCGAGGCCGTACCGCCGCCTTGGCCAATCGTCGCCGTGATCCTCGTCGGCGCGATCTGCGGAACAATATTGGCGCTGCACGTCAATCGCTCGAGCAAGGCGTAACCAACCGACGTTTTGCCGGTTGTGAGGAATCTTTGGATTATTCGGTGGCATTTCCCAACAGGGGATGATAGCCTACCCCTTGCTGTTAGGTGCTCACCCCTTTTTTGTCGTGCCACTTCAGGGTCCATCATGCAAACTCGTCGCCGCAGTCATTTGCACCAAAAAAACGTCCGCCGCGTGAATCGATCTCGATTGTTTCGCTTTGAGCCGCTGGAAGACCGTCGGTTGTTTGCGGTGCTGGAGCAGTTTGATTTGGTGACGGCACCGAGCCTTCCGGCTGGCTGGACACAAACCACGACCAGCACCAATCCATGGACCACGGTTGCGGGTGCGAACAGCGACACCGCGCCGAATCATGCATTTGTCGCCAACCTGAGCGTTGTTAGCGACAGTCGCCTGATCTCATCAAGCTTTGTGCTTTCGCCCACGACACCACGGCTGAGCTTCCGAAACTTTTACAACACCGAGCAAAACTGGGACGGCGGTGTGTTGGAGATTGCGATCAACGACGGCGCGTTCAATGACATCCTTGTTGCCGGCGGTAGCTTCACCGCCGGTGGATACTTGGGGCCGCTGAATTCCAGCGGTAACCCGCTGGCCAATCGCGCCGCTTGGCATGGCAACTCCGGTGGCTACATCACGACCGAAGTCAACCTGCCGGCTACGGCATTCAACCAGAACGTAGTGTTACGTTGGCGACTAGGATCCGATGAAAGCGTCAATGCGACAGGCTGGCGCATCGACACCATTTCGCTCAACAGTTTGCCGACGGACGACTACGGTGATGCACCGTTGCCATATCCGGTGACGCTTGCTGAAAACGGTGCGCGGCATACGCCGGGAGCGCTGTTTTTGGGCGCGACGGTCGATGTTGAGTCCGATGGAATTCATAGCGCCGGGGCGACGGGTGACGGTAGCGATGAAGACGGCGTCGTGATTGCCAACACGTTGTTTGCCGGCGGCTCGACCAACGTTCAAGTCACCGCATCGCAGTCCGGTGGACTGCTCAATGGTTGGATTGATTGGAACGCCGACGGCGATTGGACCGACGCCGGCGAACAGGTTTCTGTTAACCAGCCGCTTGTCGCCGGCCTCAATACACTGGTCCTCAATGTGCCTGGTAACGCCGCCACCGGTGCGACGTTCGCGCGGTTTCGGCTCAGTACGACCAGCGGCTTGGGCGTGACGGGCCCGGCCTCAAACGGCGAGGTCGAAGACTACGTTGTGTCGCTGGTGACGCCGGGTGCTTGGGCTGACCAGGGCCCCGCCGGCACGATCAACGGCCAACTCGAACCGAACACTCAACCGAACCGACGCATTACCGGCGCGATTCATACGGTACTGGCTCATCCGACGAATCCCGACATCCTTTACATCGGCGGAGTCAACGGTGGGATTTGGAAGACAACCAACGCAACGGCGACGCTGCCGACGTGGGTTCCGCAGACCGATTTTTTGAACTCGTTGGCGATTGGTGCCTTGTCGTTTGACCCCACCGACGCGACCCGTAACACGCTGGTAGCCGGGACCGCCAAATACAGCAGCTTCGCCAGTTTCGGTGGCACTCGCGGTGCGGTTTATCGAACGACCGACGGCGGTACGACCTGGACATCGCCGGCTAGTACCGGGATCACCGGCGAGAACATTTCGGGAATCGCGGCGCGTGGCAATACGATCGTCGTAACTTCGTCATCGAACTCTGGCGGTGTTTTTCGCAGCACCAATGGCGGTGCCAGCTTCACGCCGATCTCGGCCGCCGATTTCACCTCGCCGCTGCACGATTTCACCGACCTAATCCATGACCCGACGGATCCGACGTCGCAGCGGCTCTACGCCGCATCGGTTGGCGTCGGCGGCTCCGCCGGCATCTACCGCTCGGATAATTTTGGACTCAACTGGACCAAGATCAGTGGTCCGACGATCAATTCGGCGATGCACAACTTGATCGTATCTTCCAACAACATCGAAATGGCCGTTCATCCCACGACTGGTCGGCTATACGTCGCAACGCTCGTCAGCGGCCAACCGCGCGGCGTGTTCCATGTCGCCAATCCAACCGCAGCGACGCCGACCTGGACCCAGATGGACATTCCCATCCTGCCCGTCGCCGCAGGCGTCTCGATTGCGGCGGCCAGCAATACCAGTCCAATTCAAATTACCTCGAACTCGCATAATTTGCAGTCCGGCAACTTCGTGATTGTCAGCGGTGCGACCGGCAATACGGCGGCCAACGGTTTTTTCCGCATCACTCGGATTGATGCGAACACGTTTTCACTCGACACCAGCAGCGGCAACGGAACCTACACCGGCGGCGGCACTTGGACGCGGGTTACGACCCCGAATCCCAATCCAAAGGACATCGACAAAGCAGGCGGCCAGGGGCGCATCCACTTCTCGATTGTGGTTGATCCGACCGACGACAACATTATCTACATCGGCGGCGATCGCCAAGAACAACCCAACTTGATTGGTGACAATGTGTTCGGCGGTGCGGTCTTCCGTGGCAATGCATCGATTGCCCGCAACCCCAACGTCGTGCCCTCACCCCAGTGGGACCACATCACCCATGACATAGTCGGTTTTGATCCGCCCGCCGGGACCGCCAATGGCACGTCACCACACGCCGATTCGCGCGAGCTAACCTTTGACGCCAATGGCAATTTGATCGAAACCGACGACGGCGGAATTTATCGCCGCACCAGTCCACGCAACAACACCGGCGATTGGTTCTCGGTCGCGGGAAACCTTGGCGTGATCGAATTTCACGACATCGCCTATGACAGTCTTTCGAATGTGCTGATCGGCGGGACACAAGACAACGGCACGCATTTTCAGGTCACCCCGGGTGGCAAGGAATGGGATTTCTTGTCGGGCGGGGACGGTGGCGATGTGGCCGTCGATAACGTCACGTTGGCGGCCAGTAATCAATCGATTCGCTACAGCAGTTCGCAAAATCTTGGCGGGTTTCGGCGTTCGGTGTGGGGTGCCAGCAACAATCTGGTGAGCAACACGTTTCCAGTGTTGACTCTGCTCAGCGGCGCGGCGTTTTCTCCGTCGTTCAAGACTCCGGTCGAACTCAACGCGGTAGATCCGCAACGAATTTTGATCATCGGCAATAATGGCATCTACGAATCGACCAACTCCGGCTCCTCGATCACTCAAGTCAGCACCGCCCCGCTAGGATTTTTGCAGGACGCCGTGGACTATGGCGGGTTCCTCAATGGTGTGCCTAACCTTGGCGTGTTTTACGCCGGAATGCGTGACGACATCGTTTTCCGTACCGCGACCGGCGGTGTGGTCTCGACGGTCGATCCCGATCCGGCAAGCTTTGGCGACATTCTTGATGTCGTGATGAACTCGGACAATTGGATGACGGCGTATGCGGTGGATGGCAACCAGGTGTTCCGCACCACGAACTCGGGCGTTTCCTGGACCGACATTACCGGCAACCTGATGTCGCTTGCCGGCGAATCGTTGCAATCAATCGAGTTCATTCCGGGGCCGATCGGTGCACTCGTGGTCGGCGGCAATCTCGGCGTCTTCACGTCGCCACTAACGACGCTTGGCACCTGGACCGAAGTCGGCAGTGCGCTGCCCAACGTGCTGGTCTATGACTTGAAATACAACGCGGCGGACGACGTGTTGGTCGCCGGTACGCTGGGTCGTGGTGCCTGGACCTTGCCCAGCGCCAGTGCGTTGCTCGGCGGTGAATCGATTCCACCGACCATTACCAGCATCATCGCGTTCGGCTCGGCTTGGATTCAACCGTTTATCGACGGCGTCGATGGCGGTGGTATCGGCGGCGGCAATGGACGCGGATACGAACTCACTCCGGGCCAATCGTTACCCAACAGCGGCATCGATCGCATTCATATTCAATTCAGCGAACCGGTCACCGGCTTCAATGCGGCGAACTTGGCGTTGTTGGGTGTTAATACTCCAGACTACGAACTTGTCAGCGGACTGGTTACCGTATCGTACGACTCGGCCAACAATCGCGGCGTGGTTTCATTCTCAACCAGCATTGGCAACGACAAGTTGCGCGTCGGTGTCTCCGACGCGGTAAAAGACACGTCGATGAACGCGCTGGACGGCAACGCGGACTCAACCGCCGGTGGCGTGTTTGATTTTCGCTTCAACATGCTCATCGGCGACGGCGACAATGATGGAAACGTCAACGGCGGTGACTTGGGCACATTTGGCGCGGCGTTCAATCAAAGCGTTGGTGGGCTACTCTACAATGCCCGCGCGGATTGGAATTCCGACGGCTCGATAAACGGTGCTGACCTGGGGCCGTTTGCCGCTAATTTCAATCAATCATTGCCCATCAATGACCCCGGTCCGCTGAATTTTGGACCGGGCCCATCCCCTGCGGCGTTGTTCGCCCCGGTGATCGACGAGCTTGACAAAGCGTTCAGCCAATGGAGCGACAACGATGACGTTCGGTTGCTCGAAGACCAGGTCCTGATTTAAGCCCATTCCGAGATTATTCTGGGAATTTTCTACAAAACCGCAATGAATCGGGCCATTGCTTACTACCCTACCGCCTCGTCGAAACGTTACCTTCTCAATGTATAGCTCACTGGCCGGTGTTCCATGGACCCCGACATCCCAGATAACCACGCGATCTCGGAAGAATTTCTGAGACTCTACACGCGCGACCAGTTTCGAATCGCTGGTTTTGTGCGATCGCTGGTCGTTGACCCCGCTGACGCAGGCGATGTGCTGCAGGAAACCAGTCTGGAGTTGTGGCGCAGCTTCCCGCAGTATGATCGGGATCGCGAGTTCGCCAGTTGGGCGTTTGGTGTAGCCCGCCACCAAGTTTTGAAACATTGGCGATCAAAACGCCGCGAGCGACTCGTGTTCAGCGAAGCGTTGATCAACGACCTTGCCGATGAAACGTTGGCGGTATTGTGCAGTGATACTGATCGCCTGCAGGCGTTGCGGGAATGCATTGGGCAACTTACCTGCCGCCAGCGTGACTTAATCAAAGATTTTTATGGCAACGGCATCTCGGCGGCGGCGGTGGCAAAGCAGTGGAATTCGAATATCCATGCAGTCTATAACTCGCTGCGCTCAGTCAGAAAAGAATTGCAGCATTGTGTTGATGGAAGGTCATTTGAAGCCTGAACGAAAAAACTAAAGAACATGAGAATTTCGATGCGTCTTCGATTTCTGCTATTAACCATTGGCCCGTTGCTTGCGTTTTGGGCCTCACCGACTCGCGCCGATAGTCCCAAACCCAATATCGTGTTGATCATTACCGACGACCTGGGGTTTTCCGATGTCGGTTGCTATGGTGGAGAAATCGATACACCGCATCTCGATTCGCTCGCTCGCCAGGGCGTGAAGTTCTCCCAGTTTTATAACTGCGGCAAGTGCGAACCGAGTCGCGCCGCACTGACGACGGGCCATCAATTTTGGACACACGATGAGAACGTCGCAGTCCGAAAGGATAGTCCGAACTTTGGCGAGGTTGTCCAAGCGGCCGGTTACCGAACGATGATGATCGGCAAATGGCATTGTGCGGGCGTGCCATTTGAGCGCGGTTTCGATCGTCATTTTGGGTTCATGGGCGGCGGCACGAACTTCTTCCTCGGCGATGACTCGTTCACGCTCGACGGAAAACCTTGGCCAATTCCTAAGAAAGACTTCTACGTTACAACGGCACTGTCGGACTACGCTGAAAAATTCATTCGCGAAGAACACACCGCGCATCCCGACAAGCCGTTCTTCATGTACTTGGCGTACAACGCGCCGCACGCGCCGATCCAGGCACCCGCAGATCAAGTTGCCAAGTATCGCGGCAAGTATCTCAAAGGTTGGGATGCGATCCGCCAAGAACGCTTTGCCAAGCAACAAGCGATTGGGCTTGCTGGTCCGGGTTGGAATTTCCCCCCGCGGCCCGAGAACATTCCTGCATGGGATTCACTCGATGAGAAATCTCGCGACTTCGAAGACCTGCGCATGTCAACTTATGCGGCGATGGTCGATTGTGTTGACCAAGGGGTCGGGCGAATTACAAAGACGCTCGAAGAACTCGGGATCGCCGAAAACACACTTGTTATCTTCATGAACGACAACGGGGCCAGTCCGAATGATCGCGTTCGACGTGGTAATTTTGGCGAGCCGGAGACGACTTGGAATGTCGGTGTCGCGTGGGCCCAGACGTCCAATACGCCACTTAAATATTACAAGCGTACACAACACAGCGGCGGAGTCACCACGCCTTTCATCGCAAGCTGGCCAAACGGCATTCAGGCGGAGGCCAAGTTCAACGATCAACCGTTGCACATTACGGATATTTTACCAACCCTGATGCAACTCGCCGACACCGAATATCCACGATCCTTCGGCGGAAAGCAGCATCCGCCGCTGCCAGGCCGTTCGTTTGCTAAGGTGCTCACCGACGGTGAGTTACTGCCGCCCAAGCCGTTATATTTTTCGCTGTTCAACAACATGGCGATTGTCGATGGTGGTTGGCGGATGGTGACTGCCTATGACCAGCCATGGCAACTGTATGACCTGTCAAACGACCGAACCGAAACGCGCGACTTGGCCAATGAGAATTCCGAACGACTGCAGGAAATGTTAAAGCTGCAGAAGGCTTACTCGCTGAGACCTGACGTGCGACTACGTCTTAATTCCGGCGAGCATTCACGCCTTGATGCACAGACAGCACTGCTACCTTTTGTTAGAAACGGACCCAAATGAAACGAATACTTCCGCATCTTCTATTCGGCCTTTTACTCGGTTGTGCCATTATTGGCTGTGGCGGCTCATCGGAGCCCACCGTCACGAATCGAAGCGAACTGGAGCAATACATGATTGATCACCCCGAAGCGGCCGAGAGCGCCACTGCTGAGCGATAGTAAGGGACCGTCCGCTAATCCATAAACTAATAATCTAATTCAAATTTGGTGTGTTTCTTTTTTTGGTTACGATAGGAAAATATTCGATGGTTCAGAGACGACGATTGGACGGCTTTACGCTTGTAGAGCTATTAGTGGTAATCGCCATTATTGGCGTAATGGTGGGATTGCTTTTGCCCGCCGTGCAAGCGGCTCGCGAGGCCGCCCGCCGCATGAGTTGCGGCAATAATATCAAGCAACTTGGTCTTGGGTTTCACAATTATCACGCGACCTACAATCAACTGCCCAAGGGTCGAGGCGGAACCTACAAGAACGGCGTGACAGCCTTGGCGAAAAATCCAAACGCTTCTCAAGGTGGTGGTGGTTTTAATCAGCATGACCTGGGTGCCTTGGTGGGAGTTTTGCCGTTTGTGGAACAGCAGGCGTTGTGGGAGCAGATCAGCAGTCCAATGCAATGCACGTCAGGTACAACCGGGGCGGGATTAAAATGGGCCGCGATGGGGCCAGATCCCAACATGTCAGTCGCCGACCATGCCAATGCGCAGTATGATCCCTGGTTGTCAAATATTCCTACTTTCCGTTGCCCCAGCGACCCAGGAGTGGGCCTTCCAGCAACGGGGCGGACAAACTATGGAGTCTGTTTAGGGGACAGCCATTGGCAGAACAATAATGGCTATGCGAATGCGAATGGAACGCCGCCCAATGCAGCCGGGGCCGTCGCTGCCAACGCGGCCTTGCGCGGGATGTTCATTCCTCGAAAGATATCTCGCTTTAGCGATGTGCTTGACGGCTTGTCGAATACAATCATGGGAGGAGAATTTAATACCGACATCGGCGATAATGACATCACAACGAGAGTTGTCACTGTTGCCAACGCTACTCTGCGTGATAACCCGACAACTTGTTCCAAAAATGGGTTCTTCGGGGAATTTAGTGGCTGATCGCTTGAAGCACGTTGATTTTGTATTCTGGGGTGATGAACGATCTCAATACCCATTACCGACAACTTCTTGGACTTGGCGACGACTGGAAAGTTGTTGACGTCGATCTCGACC
>JBGSVE010000069.1:0-55145 GCA_041753075.1 Pirellulaceae bacterium | reverse complement strand
GGCGCTGCGCACCGTTGCCGACACGCTTTCGGCCGCTGCGGTCGAGGCAGCCGAGCGCACGGCCCATTGCACCGGAGCAGTCGTGATTACCGGCGTGGGCAAAGCTGGACTTGTCGGCCAAAAGTTGGTCGCGACGCTGTGCAGCACTGGCAATCGAGCCCATTTTTTGCACCCCAGCGAAGCGATCCATGGTGATTTGGGCCGCGTCGGTCCCGACGATTTGGTGTGGGCTATTTCCAATAGCGGACGCTCCGAAGAAGTCCTGCGGATTGCTCCGCACCTGCGCGAGCATTCATGCGGTTTGATTGCGTTGACGGCAACCGAAGACAACCCGCTGGCCAAGCTAGCTGACGTGGTCGTGGCAACGGGAAAACACGACGAAGCGGACCCCTTGGGATTGGCACCGACGACATCGACGACCGTGCTGATGGCTGTCGGTGACGCGATTGCATTACTGGCCAGCCGCCTGGTTGGATTCGTTGCCAGCGATTTCGCCCGCTTTCATCCCGGCGGCAGCCTCGGCCAAAAGCTCACCCCGGTCGATCGCTTCATGCGTCCACTGGAATCGTGTCGCACCGCCAGCGCCAGCGGAACGGTTCGCCAATCGATGGTTGTGACGGCCAAGAACGGACGGCGCAGCGGTGCCGTCATGTTACTGGACAACGAAGATCGTTTGGTCGGCATTTTTACCGACAGCGACCTGGCACGGATGCTGGAAAATCGCCGCGACGATTTGCTCGATGGACCGATCGATCGCGTGATGACAAAATCGATGCAGCGTGTTCGTTCGGGCACGTTGCTCGGCGAGGCGATCGAGTTATTGGCCAGCAGGCGGATCAGCGAATTGCCAGTTATCGACGATCGCGAACGACCGCTTGGATTACTTGACATCACCGACGTGATTTCGCTCGACGCCTCGGCGGTCGCATGTGCGTCATCAACCCCCAACACATCCCCGCTTCGCCGCCGAGCCTGAGTCCACCGTTGACCAACTCACCTAACGATTCCGATCGCCGCATCGCTGAACCGATTCAATTGATATTGTCGGACGTCGATGGCGTGATGACTGATGGCCGAATCATTTTTGATAACGCCGGAGTCGAGACCAAGGTATTTCATGTGCGCGACGGATTGGGGATCAAGTTGTGGCAACGCAGCGGCTTTCATTTTGGCATTGTCACGTCACGAACCAGCCAGATTGTCCGCTTGCGCGCCGCCGAGCTTGGCATTCATCACGTTCGCCAAGGATTCGATGAAAAGCTGCCTGCCGCGTTAGAAATCATGGGTCAACTGGGCGTTGCAGCGGCGCAAGTTTGTTACATCGGTGATGATTTACCCGACTTGCCGGTAATGCGAGCGATCGGTTTGGCGGTTGCTCCGGTGGACGCATGTGTTGATGTCAAGCAAGCCGCCTCGTGGGTCACGTTGGCCGGTGGCGGTGCGGGCTGCGTCCGCGAATTGATCGAGCGGCTGCTGCGCGCAAAGTCTCGCTGGGAGGAGCATACGCGGCCGTAGCCTACGCGGCCGACTCGCTCGCGACCTCATGCGGAACTCAGTCGCTAACTACCTGTTCTCCATCACCGTGCTCGGCTTGGCATGTGTGATCTATCAATGCACGTTCGTACCGTGGATCGAACCCGACCCATTGCCGGGAATCGTAATGGCGGGTTCACCGGTATTACGAAACGACACCGGACTTGAATCGTTATTCGCGGCCGATTCTTGGCAATTGGGAAACTGCAAACGGTTGCAAACTCGCGATGGCGTGTTGCTGTTTGAGAATTGGCGTCAAATGAGCGAAGACCAATGGAAGCTCTGGCCCGTCACGGTCGTCATCGGCATGGACAGCGATTCTCCTTTGGTTTTGGAATCGCAAGAGGGTGCCGAAATCAAGTTTACGCAGTCGCTCGATGTGATGAGCGGTGGAGCACCGCCGATTGAACGCGGGCGTCTTGTTGGAGCCGTGAAGATTCGTAACGCGCCACCGCGCGTCAGCGCAACCCGGTCCAACGTTGAGATCAAGAAACTGCGGTCGCGGCAAATCAATCTGCAGGCTTTTGAAGTTGGCATCGATCACCGCAAAGTTTGGACGACGCAGCCGTTTCGTTTGCAATTGGGCGACGCCGTGTTGGTCGGTCGCGACTTGACGTTGCACCTGGCCACCGCCGGAGGCTTGATCGCGGCCAACGAAAATGCGATGTCGGTCTTAGATCACTTGGAATTGATTTATCTCGACGAGTTGACGGTGCCGCTCGAACCCGGAGGTTTGTGGGGCGAACAAGCAACGAACAACACGATCGCAACACCGTTGGCTGAGCGCCCCAAGTCGATTGGCCAGCGAACGCTCGCAGGTGCGGCCGCGCCACAAGCGGTTACGAGCCAAGTTCCGTCGCCCGGTCTGGCGTCGCTGCGCTGCGGTGGCCGCGTTGTGTTTCAATTCGCAACCGGCGAACTGACTCTGCAAGATCGCGTCGAACTGTTACACCAAGCTTCCATCGCGTCGCCCGTTGTCGATACGTTTCAATGTGACACACTGCGATTGCGATTCGCCGATTTGACGGCCAAACGCCAGCGCGGCGACAAGCTGCAAAACTATCTGCTTTCGCTGACGGCAACGGGACGACCTGCGCAAGCTGAGCTGCCAACATTCCAGGCCAATCTGGCCGCCGAGCAAATTGAATTCGACGTTCGCGCCGGGAAATTGCGAATGGGTGGGCACAGCGGTGTCCAAGTTTCCTACGCGGGCAGCCGTTGGCAATTCGACCAAGTCAATTACCTCATCAATCAAGCCGATCCAAAATCGATCGGCACTTTCGACGCAATTGGAGCTGGGTCGATGGAGGTCGCATCGCACTTGGCGATTCCGATTGAGCGAGTGACGTGGAGCAATGGCGTCAAACTACAGCGTGGCGACCAACCGGGCGAAATGTCACTCGGTGTCGACGGCGAATTGCGCGCGACGATGACCGATGGCGGATCGTTTCGCTGCGATACCGCGTTGGTGGTGCTGCAGCAGATCGATGACGGCGTCGCGAAGACTCGCCTGCTCCCCAAGCGGTTGCAAGCCAGCGGCCAAGTGAATCTCGACACGCCGGTGATCGCCGTCGCAACGCGGCTGCTACAGATCTACTTTGAAGTTGCTGCGGCTGGGCCCGGTCCGCCAACCACGGACGCACTTGCGGCAACAAACCCAAACTCGATCTCATCCTCCAGTGCATCGCTGCGCAGTTGGATCAAACAACCTCAAGATGATCCGGCGAGTGCCGCTTTGGCCTCGAAATCAACGCCGATCGCGCGGCCGCGACCCAGCATTCACGGCGACGCCATCAACGCCAAGTTAAGCCTCAGCGATGGCGACGTGACCGCGCGCGATCTGCTCGTCGCCGGCAACGTGTCGCTGCGGCACGAGATTCAAACTAAAAGCGGACCACTCGATGCCGTACTGACTGGCGAACGATTGATCCTGCGCGATGGCGGCGTCAGCGATATCCTGCAGATCGAAAGCGGACTGGATCGACCGGCGCGATTTACCCTAGGTGATGGTTATTTCATCGGCCCGCGCATCCAAGTTCGCTTGGCCGACAACGTCGTGTGGATCAATGACGCTGGTGAATTCCAAATGCCGACGCAGGTCTTGCCTTCGCTCAGTTCGATGGCCGTACAAACTCAAATGACTAGCATCATTGACGATCCCTCGCCATCAACCGCCACAGCGATCCAGTGGGTTTCGCCACCGCGTTGTCGCTGGAACGGCGAGATGGAATTTGATGGCCGCTCGGCGCAATTGACTTTGACCGACGGAATTGAAATCAGTGCCACGATGGTTGCCGGTGCCCAACGCGAGGTCTGGGATTTGCGACTTGCCGGCGATCAATTGCGATTGCTGTTGGCCGGCCAAGTCAACGTCGGCGACGTTGAATCGATGCGCGCCGCAACGATCGATCACATCAAGATCACCAGCTCCGCGGCGCATCCATTGTTGGTGACGGCGAACCAATTGACGACCGAAGGCATGCGGAAGGCGCGGCATGTTTTGGCTGCACCGGAATTGATAATGCATCCGCAACAAGGAATGCTGCGCGGCCCCGGACCTGGTTGGTATCGCGCATGGCTTGACACCGATCCGGTACCCAAATTTGGGCAAATGGCACTCGGCCAAGAGCGGGTTCTCGCGTCCATGGTCGGCGTTCACTTGGTCTATCAAGAAACCCTCGACGCCGACTTGAATAACCAGGTGCTCAGCTTTGTCCGCGGCGTGCGAATTGCATCCAAGGCGGTCACGTCTTGGGACGATGTGATCGACGTATCTCAAATGCAGGGTCTGCGCCTCGGTGAATCGACGCTCGATTGCGACCAATTGCGATTGGCAATCGATAAATCACGATCGTGGATGCCGTCAACTTCGCCAACCTCCGCGCCCTGGGAGTTAGAATCGCGTGGCAGCATTGTGTTTCAAACGCGAAATGACAAAGGGTTGTTCAACGGCACCGCCGATCGCGCAGCGTTTACCGCCGCCAAGGACTTGTTTGTGATCGAAGGCAGTCCCGGCCGCTCGGCCGTGATGAACCAAACTTTGCCAACGGGCCAACCAGGCATGAATTGGGTGTTCGAGCGGCTGGTCGGCAACACGCGGACGATGGACATTGAGAATATCGAGCATGGAAGCTTTCAACTTGGTACTTTGCCGACACCACGCAAGCAATGACCGATCGCTCGTCACCGCCGGTTTCCGAGATCACGTTTCCACCGACGGGGCGATTGCTGGGCATTGACTATGGCACCGTTCGCATCGGCGTTGCCGTCTGTGATCCGCTGAGAATCTTGGTCAGCCCGCTGGAGATTCGCACCGTCGGCACGCCTGAAGCCGACGGAGTCTATTTTGCTCAACTGGCCAAGAGCGAGCGAGCCGATGGTTTTGTCGTTGGCCTGCCGATTCATTGCGATGGCCGCGAGAGCGAGAAAAGTCGCCAAGTCAGAACATTTGCGAAGTGGCTACGTGACACCACGGGACTGCCCGTCCGACTCTTTGACGAACGATTCACCACTGCCGATGCCCAAGCACGGATACGTGGTCAAGCGGGCAACAAAAAGTCACGAGCCCGCTTGGTCGATGCCGTGGCGGCGCAAGTGTTATTGGAATCATTCCTCGAAGCGGCGCGTTACCGCGGCGACTTGCCCGGCCAATCGATCGACGCCCCGCCCAAAGGTGACGCACCGCTGGAATAGATTTTCTCGTGCGACTTACTTGGCCAACGAGGCTTTCACTAAGCGCTCGTCGTTTCTGGCGAAGACACTTTTTTCGGCGAACGCAGGGTGTGACCAACAAACTCCTCCGCGTTGGCGCAATTGAGTCGTCGTCGGTTCGATCAACGCTGCGCGGTCGACAATCGTTAGTCCTTGGGGAGATAACTTCGCGATCAATAGTTCACCGCGCTCATTGAACATCCACACGCGTTGGCCTTCCTGAACCATATGTACCGTCGACCAGCGAGCTTTCGGAACGGCGTTCAAGTCTTCCCAAACTCGATTGCCAGTGGACGCATCCAAGCATCGCATTTCTCCATAGCTATCGAACCCGTAGACGTATCCGTCGCGCAGGATGGCGGTGCCGATCATTGTGTGTAAAGACTCGGTGTTTTTCTCGTCGCGTCCGACTGTGCGCCATAACACTTCGGCGGTAAGACTTGCTTGAGATAGGCGAATCATCATCGACCCATCATAGAAACTGCTGACGTAGATCAAGTCACCATTGATGACAGGCGTGGCAATCCCAATTGGGTTGCGCGACGGCGGCATGGCATGTGACCACAGTAGCTGGCCGTTCGAAGGTTCCAATGCCGTCACACTTTCGCCCGTCCAGCAGACCAAGACATCCTTACCCGCTTGCTTAATCAAGATCGGTGACGAGTAGCCACCGCGCTCGTCGATCGCTTGCCAAACCTCTTTGCCCGTCGCTTTGTCAAACGCGACCATGCAGGCGTCTTCGCCAACGACTTGTTGGATCACCAGGTCGCGGTAGACCAGCGGCGATGCGGCAATGCCCCAGATCGGCATTTCAATCCGATACTCGGTATTGAGATCATGTTCCCAAATCACTTCGCCTGTCTTTGCGTTAAAACAATAAAAATTGCCCATCGCACCGACTGAGTAAGCGCGGCCGCTATCGATCGTAACGCTGGCCCGCGGCCCGGCGGCATAGCTGACCGTATAGGGTGCGTCGTACTCGTGAACCCAAAGCGACTTGCCCGTCGCCGAATCAAAACAAAGCACACGCTCGGTTTGGTTAGTGCCATCGACTTGACGATCGGAAACATAAACCCGGCCATCGGCGACCGTGGGGCCGCTGTATCCCGCACCGATCGGCACTGACCACACCAACGGAATTTGGTTCGCAGGCAATTCGTCGACCAGGCCGTCGCCGTGCCAAACCCCATCGCGATCGACGCCTCGCCATTGAGGCCAATCCTCGGCCGCTAAAACGCCCACGAAAGACAACGTCAAAACGACCCATCCGATGGTTCGGCTGGAGGATTGCATCATTTCAATTTCGTTTAACCAATGTGACAATGGGTTCAGTCGGCTTGCTGCGCGATTGGCGGCAGGCTTGACGCTGCCAACCACAGGCTACCGTAAAGCAGCATCGCAATGTCGAGTCCTTCCCGTCGCCGCTGCGACAGCCAAGCTTCAATCCCGCGACGAGGCACCAGGTGAACTTGGATCATCTCCCCATCGGCACCGCCGCCGGCGGAGATCCGCTTTAAACCCGTGGCCAGGTAGATCGAGGCGATTTCGCTGGACAATCCACCCGTCGTGGAGCTGTGAGCGAGAAAGCAGATATCGCTGGCTTCAAAACCCGTCTCTTCGAGCAATTCGCGGCGGACGGCTTCGATCGTCGGCTCGTTTTCTTGGCCGACCACGTCACCGACAAGCCCCGCCGGCAACTCGATGCAGCGACGGCCAAGCGGTTCGCGATATTGCTGGATCAACACAACCTCGTCGTCGTCCGTGATTGCGACAATGACGACGACCGCGGTGGCGTTATGGCGTTGGGCATATTCCCACCGCCCCGAACGCATCAGCCGTAAAAACTTCCCGCTGGCGAGTTCAATTCGGGCGGCATAGTCAACTTCATCGCGGTGATGATTTAGCCAGCGGCTAGACGGCACCAATGTGGCACCCACTGTTTCCAGTTCGCGGTTAAGTTTGGTGCGGTCGATTGCGGAAACATCAAGGCATTGCCAGCCGTCCTCGACCAGCCAAACTCGAAAGCCAAGTCGTTTTGCGTCGGTGGCGATCCGGAGTAGCGTCGCTGCGGTCATTTGGCCGACCAAGTAAACGTCGCTAATGTGATTGGCACGGAGGTAACCAACTAAATCCGTCGGTGGCATTGATGCGTCGCTGGAAACGCTGGACCAATTTTCCAAGTCACCGCTGCCGCGACTGGTGAACATCTTGGCGATCGACCTGGAGTGTAACTCGCTCGGAATCTTCGGCGATCGGGCATCATAAATCGCAACGACCAGCGGAAAAAACGGTTGGATTTGATTGGCGACAGCGATGGCCGCCGAATCACTGTGCAAATCGACCACGATCAGTGCGTTCAAGATTTCGTCGCTGGGGGTGATCTTGGGGAAAAATGAACAGAGTATTCTGGCCGGGCCGCCAAGTCTAATGCGCCAAGCCCTTTGCCCCAATGAGGTTACACAAATGTTAAAGCCGAAGAATCGACATTGACCCGCTGCGCAAGATGGGTATATTCTGCGGACGTGGCAAGATTGGCTATCTAGTCACAACGCAGCGAATTGTAAGACACATACGGGCTCGCCAAGCAGGGAGGACGACTTCTGAAATGAGCACAAAAACGGTTTTTACCACCGGTGAAGCAGCCAAAATCTGCAAAGTTAGCCAGCAAACGATCATCCGGTGTTTTGACAATGGAACGTTGAAGGGATTTCGCGTCCCGGGCAGCCGCTTTCGGCGGATCCCGCGAGACCAGTTGTATTCATTTATGAAGGACAACGGAATCCCGACCGACGCGTTGGAAAGCGGCAAGAAGAAGTTGCTGATCGTTGACGACGACCCCGATTTGGTCGAATTGATCAGCGAAGGCTTTTTCCGCGATGGACGATTCGAGATCCGCTCGGTCAATAACGGCTTTGATGCCGGCATGGGCGTGAAGGAATTTCGACCTGACTTGGTGATTCTCGATGTCATGCTGCCGGACATCAATGGCAAAGAAGTTTGCCAGCGAGTTCGCTCCGATTCGTCGCTCGATATGGTCAAGATACTCTGTATTTCGGGCATGGTCGAACAAGACAAAGTCGAGGCATTGAAGGAATCCGGTGCGACTGACTTCATGCAAAAGCCGTTTGCGGTCGAGGATTTGCTCGATCGATCCTGCGATTTGCTTGATATCGAACGCAGCAGCGTCGTCTAAAGCGAATCTGAGTTAAAAGCGATGGGCGGGAGCATTGACCGATGAGTTGGTTGCCCGCCGTTCGCTTTGCCGAGTATCGATGGTGGTTGCCGTTGTCTGTTACGGCAGCCGATTGGATCGTGGCGCGGTTGGCCGGTTCAGGTCGCCGCGACGACGATTCGTCTTTGCTTGCACTGCTGCACGACGACCCGCCGCTGGCAATTTTCGCCGCATCGCTTTGCGGGCCAGATCAAAACGTCAGCTTGGCAACGCTGGCGAATCATTTGTCGGCCAACCTTGATGTCGTGTTTGCTCGTGGCGACGCATTTCTCGGTGCGCCAACATGCCAAGAACCCTTCGCCCAGCGCTGGGAGTATTTGCGGACCGCGTTCTTGCGGATGCCAAGGTCACAATGGCTTCGTGCTGCCGACCAATGGCTAAGTTTAACCGGTCCGCCAGTACCCGAATCGGCGCTGGCACATTGGCCAGCCCGAATCGAAGATTCAACTCCGCTGATCATTCGCGAGGATACCAACTACGCGAGATCGAGCATTGACATTCCGTTATTGGTCCGCAAGCTGCGGCGAGCCGACACGCTGGCAAAAACGTTTGACCATTCGCTCCGTAACGCAAAATCGGCGGCGCTCAAACAGTTTGCCTATGGGTTAAGCCACGAGATCAACAATCCGCTGGCCAATATTTCGGCGCGTGCGCAGGGATTGATGCGCGACGAAACCGATTCGCAGCGGCATGTTTCGCTACAGCGAATCATTGACCAATCGTTGCGCGCCCATGAAATGGTTGCCGATCTGATGTTTTATGCTCACCCGCCGGTGCCGCAACTCACTTCTTTTGACTTCGCCGAAATTTTTGCCGACGTTGCGGAGCAAAGCGTTGGCGGTATTGTCGGGCGCGACATTGAAATCGTTGTGATTGATTCAGCAGCGCCGATTCCCTTGCGTGCCGATCGTTCGATGTTGCTCGAGGCGGTGCGAGCGCTGGTGCGAAATTCGATCGAAGCGATCGGTTGCGGTGGCCGGATTGAGCTGGTTGCCACACATTCCCAGCAACCGACCGACCGCGTCACCGTGTTGGTTCGCGATAGCGGCCCCGGTTTGTCCGCAGAAGCTCGCCGCCATGCCTTTGATCCGTACTTCAGCGGTCGCGAGGCCGGACGAGGATTGGGCGTCGGATTGTGCCGGGTCGAGCGAATCGCGGCGCTGCATGGTGGCGGTGTGTCGTTGCAATCCGGCATGGTCGGCTGCGTCGCTAGGCTGTGGCTACCGACGCGGTAGTTGTACGCTATTCGCATGGTACAACGATGGCCCCAATCGTTTAACGCGCCAGGCCAGCGCCGCTGGCTGAAAAATGGGGACAATTGTTCTACAATGATTGCCCTGTTCAATCCTTTCGCTAGCCCCCGCACCGGCCCGTGGACCCTTTGATTCCCCTCGATTCCGCTTCGGCATTATTACGACTTCAAGCTGCCGGCGAACTGACCGCGGTGCAAATCACTGCCGCTGCGATCGCATCGATTGAACAGTCGCAGCCGATCATCAATGCCTACACGCACGTCGCCGGCGAGCGGGCAATGGCCGTCGCTGCCGAAATCGACAAACGACGCCGCGCCGGCCAGACGCTGGGACCGTTAGCGGGTATTCCGGTGGCGGTGAAAGATGTGCTTTGCACCCGCGACATGCCGACGACTTGTTCGTCCAAGATGCTGGAATATTTCCGCCCACCTTACGATGCGACCGTGGTCGGGCGACTTCGCGCCGCCGACGCGGTGATCGTCGGCAAAACAAACATGGACGAGTTCGCGATGGGGGCGAGCACCGAGAACAGCGCCTTCGGTGTGACTCGCAATCCGTGGGACATTGCATTCACTCCGGGCGGCAGTAGCGGAGGAGCGGCGGCAACGGTGGCGGCGGGCCATGTGCCGCTTAGCCTGGGAACCGACACCGGCGGCTCGATTCGCCAACCCGCCGCGTTCTGTGGGATCACGGGAATGAAGCCGACGTACGGTCGCGTCAGCCGCTATGGATTGGTCGCCTTTGCCAGCAGCCTTGACCAAGTCGGACCGATGGCATGGTCGGTCGAGGATGCGGCGCTGCTGATGCAATTCATCGGCGGTCACGAGCGTCGTGATTCGACTTCACTTGACTTGCCAGCGGACGACTATGTTGGCGCGGCGAAAGAAAAAACGGTTCGCGGTCTGCGGATCGGCGTGATCCGCGATGCCATCGACCACACCGGACTTGATCCCGAAGTCCGCGCCGCCGTTACCGCGGCGCTGGCGGTCTATCGCGACTCCGGTGCAACGATTGTCGATGTGACGTTGTCACACAGTCGTTACGGTGTGCCGACCTACTATGTGATCGCACCGTGTGAGGCCAGCAGCAATCTTTCTCGTTACGATGGTGCGCATTACGGATATCGAACGTCCCACGCCGAGGCAAAAAAGTCGCTGGTGTCGATGTACAGTCGCAGCCGCGCCGAAGGATTCGGTCCCGAGGTGAAGCGCCGCATTATGATCGGAACCTATGCGTTGAGTACCGGTTACTTTGACGCATATTATCTCAAGGCGCTCAAGGCACGGCGATTGATTCGCGGTGACTACGACGCGGCGTTCGAGCAAGTCGATTTGTTGCTTGGGCCCGTAACACCGTCACCGGCGTTTCGTTTGGGCGACAAGATTGATGATCCGATTCAAATGTATCTGTGCGACTTGTTCACCGTCGGCGCGAACTTGGCGGGCATTCCGGCGATCTCGATTCCCGGTGGATTTTCGGCCAGCGGTTTGCCGATCGGGATTCAATTGCAAGCGCCGCCGCTGCGTGAGACTGCACTGATTCGCGCCGCAGCATGGTTCCAAAACCAAACCGATTATCACACGGCCCGCCCGAAGAATTTTATGTAAAACCTAGCTGGACTGCGCCAAGTGCGGTGCGCGGGCGGGTGCTAGCCCTCGGCATTTCCCGATCGGAACCGGCGGCTAGCGCCGATCCGCTCACAAATTGAACGCGTTGCCAACGACAGGAATTCCCGCGCATGAATGCTGCTGCCATGAACCGTTGTGAATTTGAAACCATCATCGGACTCGAAGTTCACGTTCAATTAAAAACTCGCACGAAGTTGTTTTGTCGCTGCGACACGGCCTTTGGTGCCCAACCCAACACTCAGGTCTGTCCAATATGCTTGGGGTTGCCCGGTGCATTGCCGGTGTTGAACCGGCGCGCGATCGAATTGGCGATTCGCACTGGACTCGCGATCAATTGTTCGATTCCGCCGCTGACCAAATGGGATCGCAAGCAATACTTCTATCCTGACTTGCCCAAGGGTTATCAGATCAGCCAATTCGATCTGCCAATTTGCGCCGATGGTTTTTTGGAGATCGCCGACCCTGCGGGCGGCGAAGATGGGTTTCGCGTCGGCATCATTCGTGCCCACCTCGAGGAAGACGCCGGCAAAAGCTTGCATGACGAAACCGCCGGCAGCGGCGATTCACGGATCGATTTGAATCGCTGCGGCACTCCTCTGCTGGAAATCGTGACGCAACCGGACATGCGTTCGGCGGCCCAGGCCAAGGCATTCTTGACGGAACTCAAGCTGCTGCTTACCCACCTTGATGTCTCGGATTGTGAAATGCAAGAAGGCAGTTTGCGAGTGGACGCAAACGTCAATCTGCGGATTGATCGTGATGGCCAGTGGGCCGTAACTCCGATCGTCGAGATCAAGAACATGAACAGTTTTCGCGCCGTCGAGCGCGCGATCGTTTACGAAGTCGAGCGCCAGTACGTTGCGTGGGAAGAAACCGGAACAACGATCGACAACAATCCCAAGACGACGCGCGGCTGGGACGACACTCGCGAGCAAACTTTTCCGCAGCGCGAAAAGGAATTGTCGGCTGACTATCGATACTTTCCCGATCCCGATTTATTGCCCGTGGCGATTCCGCAGTCGCAGGTTGATGCCGCGCGCGAGGCGCTCGGCGAATTGCCCGCTGCGGCGCGCAGACGGTTGGAAACACAATTCGATATCAAGGCTTATGATGCCGATGTGATCGTCAACCAAGGTCCGGCAATGATTGGCTATTTTGAGTCCGTGGCAGAGGCCAGCGGCGACGGTCGCCGGGCCAGCAGTTGGTTGCAACAAGACGTGATGCGAACGATGAAGGAACGAGTCATCACGATTGATGCGTTTCCGGTGACGGCTGCGTCGCTGGGCGATTTATTGAAGCGTGTTGCCGCCGGCGAACTCGACAATGCACGCGCTCGCGACGTGTTCGCAAAAATGCTCGAGTCGCCAATCAGCGTTGCCGGCGCGATCGCCGAGTTGGGAATCAAAGCGGTCGATCATTCGGAATTGGAATCGTTATGTAACGAATTATTGGCGGCCAATCCTGCGGTGGTCGCCGATGTTCAAGCCGGCAAGATGCAAGCTATCGGTTCGCTCGTTGGCCAAGCCAAGAAGCGTAATGCCAATGCCAATCCCCAGCTTGTTCGCGAGACACTATTGCGGCTGGTCGCTGCGATGACGTGAACCGTCAGGCTAAAACGTATCCGGGTAAACCACAAATTCGACGCGGCGATTCGCCGATCGTCCGACCGCGTCTTCATTGGCGGCCCGCGGATGATTCGACCCTTGGGCGATGGTGAACAACTGCGCGGCGGGAAGCCCGCTGCGGCGCGTCAACATTTCCAGCGCGCTGGAAACCTGGGCGCTGGTCAATTGATGGCTGGTGGCAAACTGGCCGCCATACAACGGTGCGTTGTCGGTGTAGCCTTCGATGGCAATGCGTTGGCGTGGCAGCGACGAACGAATTTGTGCGGCGAGGTTATCCAAAATCGGTGCGGCGCTGGGCAAAAGCGCCGCCGTGCCGGGCTGGAACAATTGGTCGGCGGGCACAATGATTCGCATCGTGTCGCCATCGGGAATCACGGTCAGCCCGCCAAGGTTCATTTGGCTGGCAATTTGCTGCAAATTCGTGTTGGCACGAATCGTTGCCCCGCCGCGAAGCTGAGTCGATGCCTGCAATCCCTGCAACCGGTCCTTGGCTTCGTTTGCCGCGATGGCCGTTGAATCGAGTCGGTTCGTGGTATCGGAAAGTTGTTGGCGGACGAGATTGAGTTCGTCGCGATAGACCTGGGATTGTTGTTCGCTTTGAGCCAATTGAGTGTGCAATTGGCGATTGTTGTCATCGAGCAGACGAACGCGACGATTCAACTCGGCAAGCTGTGCCTGGCCCGGATCAATCGTCGCCGGAGCGCCAGGCGGTTGCCACGCGGTTCCACCGGGAACGGACAAATACGGGTTGCCGGTACAGCCAGCAAGTCCGACGACAAACCACGACACAACCAAGAATCGGCTATCACGAAAACCACACCGACGCGGATTCGCGTCGCATTGTCGAGTTTTTTCAGTCGGTCGTAATGCCGAATGCTTCACGTGGTGGTTCTCCGGGTTCGCATACATTTGCGGCGTAGCGCCGCCACGGTTGGCGATTGGAACCGGAGAGTAGATTTAGCGAGCCCGCGCGATCAAGACCAATTCAAAAGCTGCCGACGAAGCGGTTCTCGGGATCGATTGCTTGTTTGACTCGCTGCGACATAATTGCACTGGGGCGGATACCGATGCGTGGTTTGACCGCTTCGCCTATCAGCACCGTGCCGCCAAGTTCGTGGTGACGCAGCGTTTCGTCGAGTTGCTGCAGCGGCCGCGCTGCAGGCCATGCGATCCAGGTCACATTTCCGGCAACGCTGTATCGCCGTCGCACGGTCAATTCTCCGAGCCCCGTGTCAAACAAAGCGATGCGCGTTGGACTAATCGGCACGCGCACCAAGCGATCGTCATTCGCGCCGAAGCTGCCGTCGGCTAACGGTTGCCAAACGGCGGCGGCATTGTCAACGATCGCTACGGACGCGCGATGCTCACGTTGACGAATGGTTTGTTCAATCCGGTTCGTCGTCGGGTCAAGCGCTGGCTCGGCACCCTCGATGCGCAGCCAAAGGCTGCCCTCGGGCGTTAGATCCATCGCCGCGATATCGATCGCCATTCGCGACAGAATCGATTGCACTTCTAAGCCCGCCACCAACGAGTCGGTTTGCAAATGCAAAGTGCGTGAATGCGTTGGTCGCGGAAAAACTTTGAGCGTGACTTCGACAATCGCGCCCAAAAAACCGCCGCTGCCGACCATCAATTTTGGTAAATCGTAGCCCGCCGCATTTTTGACCACGCGACCGCCACCGGTCGACACGTTGCCCAGCCCATCGATGATCCGAATGCCGACGATGAAGTCGCGCAAGCCACCGAATCGCAACCGACCGGCACCGCTGAGTCCCGCCGCGACGGTACCGCCGATCGTCGCACCCTTTGACACAAACGGCGGATCAAACGGCAGGTATTGACCATGAGCCGCCAGCGCCGTTTGCAGTTCACCGACGGGCGTTCCGGCGAGCGCGGTGATCAAGAACTCCGCTGGGTCATGTTCGACAATGCCGCTCAATCCGGTTATCACGCATTTAGGAACCTGCGAATGGCAGCCGGCCAACGCCGATTTCGTCGTCGCACCGATAACATGCAAGCGCGGATGCTCGCGGACAATCTGACTTACCTCGTCGATGGACGCGGGGCGCAGAATCGGCGTGATCGTGGCATTGTTCATGTTGATTGCGACATTACATTCGCGAGATCACGCCGGCTTTCTCAAGCGGATGAAGCCCGTACAGGCCCGTCGGTTCCGCTTGGCCGGTGGGAAACATTTTGCCGCGATTGGCCAACGTCTGGGGATCGATTGTATCGCGCAAACGCCGCATCAAATCGATACTGGCTGCGTCGTACATCTCATCAAGGAACTCGCGCTTCTCCAAACCAACGCCGTGTTCGCCGGTGATTGAACCGCCCAGCTCGATGCACAATCTCACGATCTCGGCGGCCACGAGTTCGGCGCGATGCAGCGCTCCGTCGATGCGTCCGTCGTACATAATCAGCGGATGCAGGTTGCCATCGCCGGCATGAAACACATTGGCAATCAAGATGCCTGACTGTTTACTGATATCGCTGATCCGCCGCAGCGCAAAGCCGAGCTTCCCGCGTGGCACGACGCCGTCTTGGACAATAAAATCGGGACTGATCCGACCGACCGCCGAGAACACACTTTTGCGTCCGGTCCAGATCGCGTTTCGCGTCGGCGCGTCTTTGGCGACCTCGATCGACACTGCACCGCTTTGCTGGATCAGTTCATCAAGCTTTGGCTTGTCGGCGTTGACCGATTCGATCGCTCCGTCGAGCTCAACGATCAACACCGCTTCGCAACCTTGTGGGTAATCAGCACCAACGGCTTCGTGGGCGGCCTTCATCGAAACCGCGTCCATGATTTCCATCGCACCGGGAAGCAATCCAGCAGCAATGACCAAGGCGACCGCATTGCCGGCTTGCTCGATGGTCGCGTAGCCGGCCAATACGCAGTGATACGTTTCCGGCGGCGGCACCAGGCGGACGGTGATCTGTGTCGCCACGCCCATGGTTCCTTCGCTACCACAAAACAAACCCATCAGGTCGGCACCTTCGCCTTCGAGACTCTCGCCGCCCAGCGTCACGATCTCGCCATCGGCCAATACGACTCGCGCACCCAAAATGTGGTTGCTTGACATGCCATACTTCAAGCAATGCGCTCCACCGGAGTTGAATGCCAAGTTGCCGCCGATTGAACAAACCTGCAGACTGCTGGGGTCCGGTGCATAGTGCAAACCGATGCTGGCGGCGGCCCGCACCAACCGCCCCGTTATCAATCCCGGTTCGACGACGGCAATGCGGTTTTCAGCGTCGAGCTTGAGCACCCGGTTCATGCGATTCATCGCGATCACGATGCCATCGGCGATTGGTACGCTGCCGCCCGAAAGGCTGGTTCCGCTGCCGCGCGCGACCCAGGGCACGTTGTGGCGAAAACACCAACGCACCGCAAAGGCAACGTCGGCTTCATTGGTCGCGACGACGACGCCGCGCGGTTTTGCCGACAGCGCCGTGACGCCATCGGACTGGAACACGGCGAGCGCCGCCGCCGTGGTCAACAGACGTTCGCGAAAATGAGTTTGCAGTTCGATGAGCGGGTCCGACATGCAGCTAGTGTAAGCCAATCCACTGTGAATTTGGCCAGGCATACCGCGAAATGCCCTTAGCAGTGAAGAAACGATGAAGCTGGCGCTAATTCAGCCCCGTCGTGCTTTGCGGTGTTGTTCAGGTCAGCGATAACGCAATTTCAAGTCGCCGGAAAATCGTCGAGTTTTATGCATGGCCAAATCCATTTCATCGCTTGCGCCACCGATCACGTGGGGAAACCAATCCTCGCGGCGGGAAGAAGGCACACGCCTCGGCGATGACGTTCCGCCGGTACAACTGCAACCCGAAGCGTTGCCGAAACCAGCATTGCCGACGCAGCCGTTGGCCAGTGTGTTACTTTTGTCGTCGCTGTTTGTGGCGATGTATTGGTTGGCATTCAGCATTCCCTATGCGGGATACTTTGGCTTTTTCGCCTTTGCGCCTCTGGGTTGGATGATCATCGACGCACGACCGATGTTGTTTCGTGCTTATGTCGCCGTCTACGGTTGCGGGGTTGTGTTGTGGATTGGGCTGCGAACGATTGCGAGTAGTAGTCAAGGCTTGTTCGTCAACGCGGGCGATCCATGGTTGGCAGTGTACCTTGCGTTGTACGTTCCACTGTTCGTACTGATTTCTCGCTGTGGTCGCGAGTCGTTGCGATTGCCAATCGTGATTCTGTTGCCGCTGGTTTGGTGCGGGCTGGAATGGGTCCGCTGCAATCTATTCGGTGGCTTCGCGCTGGGTTCGATCGCGCACGCCGTGGCCTACATGCCCGAAGTGGTGCAGGTTGCGGATCTACAGGGCAGCTATGGACTGGGAAGCTGGATGGTCGCGTGCAGCGCCGCCGTGGTCCAGTTGTTGTGGACGATGCGCCGCGTGCGGTGGCTCGAGAATAAGGTTGGCACCACGCCCGGCGATGATGCGGCCACCACACCGCCGGCGGTCGATGCCCAGACTTTGATCGATGATGAACGAGGCTTCACGTCAGCAGGTCGCTTTCGCGCGGCGATGCGTCCGCTTGCGGCGACTGGCGGTGGGGCGCGCGTGAGGCGAAAAAAGACTTCGTTCGATAGTCAAAAATCGATGACCGACGCGGTGCGCCGCAACCGTGATACCGCACGCGAACGCGATTTGACGACTGCCGCATTCTCGATCTTGATGATCGCGACGACGATCGTACTGGCTTCCTTCTATGCAGTCGGACGCGTGGGCGAGACGACGACTTGGAAAATGTTCGAGGGGTATCGTTACGTTGTCAGCGTGATCGGGGGCCAAGTCAATCAAGAATCATTCGCGGCAGCCGTCGCGGAGTCATCGTCGCGCGGGATGATTGTGTACGCCTCGACCGATACCAAGAAAGACTTTCGCGACACCATCCGCCATTCCGTCTTGGCAATCGCGCCAAAATCACGATCGGGTGTGGTTGATGACAAAGACGGGTCGCGTTGGACGGCGACGCTGCGCCGGTTGTCGGGCCAATTTGCCAATTACGATCTCGGCTCGACGATTGGTGCGGCGCGATGGTTTACCCTGCGGCGTCCGCTCGCGGCGATCCCCGTCGTTTTTCCGCGCGACGAGACGGATGTGAAGATTCGCGTCTTGCCGCTGTTGGCCTACGGTGCGACGATTGAACAAAGCGTCAACGATTCGATGCGCAAGTATCTGAATCGCGGCAAGTCTATTGATGCGGCGGTCGTGGTGATGGAACCAAGCACACTCGATGGTGGTGGCTGGCCGCGGCTGATGGCCCGCGCAGTGGTCGTTGCGGCGGCTTCGAATCGTTGTCCGGTAATCGCCATCGTGCCGGATAAAGACAGCTTTGCGGCGGCCGGCGATGGGTCACAACACCAAGCCAGTTCGGTATCGGGTTCGGCCAGCGATCTGGTCTCGTTCTCGGCGATGATCGATCCACGCGACAGTCTGTATGCCAAGGTCGGCGAATGGCCCGCAGCGGTGGTCGCGGCGTTCTGCGCCATTTTGGTTGGCTGGGCGGCGGCACAGAAGCTGAGTCAGCTTCGATCCTCTGGCGGCGTCATTCAAACCACAACCTCTTCCCAAGCCACGAGCACCGCGCCATGAACAATCCTTGGACGATCGCACAGCCGCGACCGCATTTGCGAGTCGTCAAACTGTTGCCCTCAATCCTTAGCGAAGAACCCGTCGTTGCGGCGGAAGAGCTGTCCGTTGCGCTGGCGGGAACGTTACCGGACGAGACCGCGTCGCCGATGATCGAACTGGACTTCAGCGGCTGGCATGACGTCGATTCACGCATGTTTGCCTTGTTGGTTTACTTGCGTCGACGTTGCCTGGAATTGAATTACATGATGACAATCAGCTCGCCACCGCGATTACTGACCCAAATGGCAACGCGACTTGGCATTGCCGACGAGTTGGGGCTGGGCGTTGCCCGCAGTCGCGATTACAGCCAACTGTTTCTTTCGGAGTTAGTGGAAAGATGAGCCAAGGCCTTTCAGACCGCGCACCGCGTCGCGATGAAATTACGTTTGAAGAGTTCGACGCGACGGAAGCATTTGTGCCCGAAGCGGCTGTGCGCGACCTGTTGAGATACGCCGTCGACTTGGGAGCATCAGACGTATTTTTGACCGATGAAGCGGACCATGTTTCGGTTCGGATGCGCCAGATGGGCAAGCTTCGCGTGATTCAAAAATTGCCGCGCGGTGCCGGCCGCAGATTGCAGAATCACTTTCGTGCCGTCAGCGGTGCCGATGTGACCGACCAGCTCAAGCCGGTTGAAGGTCGCAACATGGTGCAAATCGACGACGACCAATGGATTGATATTCGCATCAATGCGATGCCATCGGTCTATGGCCAAGACCTCGCAATAAGATTATTCGGAAGATCAGATGAACTTGTGCAACTCGATGGGCTCGGTTATCTGCCCGCTGAGAAGGACGCGGTCATCGAACTGCTTGACCTGCCCGGCGGATTGTTGCTGGTCGCGGGTCCGACCGGCAGCGGCAAGACGAACTCGTTGTACGCGTTCTTGAAGTACCTGAATCGTGGTGACCGCAAGATCCACACGCTTGAAGAGCCGGTCGAATACTTGTTGCCAGGTATCGTTCAAACACAAATCAACGTCCGCGCCGGGATTGATTTTTCAAACTTGTTGCCCGCCGTCTTGCGCCACGCACCCGATGTGATCATGATTGGCGAGATTCGCGATTCTCGAACCGCTGATATTGCCGTTCGAGCCGGCGGCAGTGGACAATTGGTCTTGGCCAGTGTGCATTCGCAAACCGGCGTCGGAGCAATCCAGACGATGCGCGCCTACGGCGTGAATTCGCACTTTTTGGCGGGCAGTCTGATCGGTGTGATTGGCCAGCGATTGGTGCGGCGATTATGCGCAAAGTGCCGAACCGAAATCGATGTCGCTGACTTTTCAAACTTTCACTCGGCACTGCGAGCATTTGTTCCGAAGCACTTTCGGCCATCGTTTTTCTATCCGGGCAATTGCGATTGTTGCTTGGATGGCTACGACCAATTGACCTGCATTCCCGAAGTCATCAAGGTTGATGCCACATTGCGTCGCGCGATCGCCGACGAGATCTCGACCGATCGGCTGCAGCAGATTGCGATTGCGGCCGGCTCGGTACCATTGCCGATCACGGCTCAACTTCGCGCCGCGCTGGGAATTACAACGATCGAAGAGATTATTCAGGTGCTGCCCGATCACGAAGCCGAGTTATCGCTGGAGAAGCTTGCTCCGACGCGAAAAACCATGCCGGCGAGCGCAGTCGAGGTACAATCTCCGGTCAACCATCCGGCGAACATTCGTACCGTCGTTGATGTCAATCCGACGCTGAATGAGGCATGCTTGGAATCAGCCGACGATTCGAGCAATCACGATGGCTTTTTCGAGTCCGACCAATCATCACACGCGATGAGTTCGTAGTATCCAGCGGCCAGTTTTGTTGCGGCTAGTTCTCTTTCTATGCGTTTATCGCATCTGCTAAACTCGGGCTCCTGTGAGTGGCTGGTCCTAACGAAAACGGTGCGCTCGCGCCCTTTCTCGGGTTGGTTTGGGCCTAACCGTACAGCGCCGCGTTCGGTGAGCGGATTGGCGCTAGCCACCGGTATTCCCGATCGAAACCGGCGGCTAGCGCCGATCCGCTCACAAACCAATCGACTCTGCTAAAAAATGATATTCTCAATTAAACCTTTGTAGAGAATCAAAGAGCTGTACGTTGCAAATTCCTTGTCCGTCCTGTCGCTTGTCGCTGGCACTGCCCGATGATGCCGTCGGCCGCAAGGCACAATGCCCGAGTTGCCAGGCGGTGTTTTTGGTTGCGGCGGGGCCGATCGCGCCCGAGCCAGCGATCGTCTCCGCCGACCGAACCGATGCGGTTTCGTGTCCGGGTTGCGATCGACGATTGGCGTTTGGACAAACGACGGCGGGCCAGGTAATCATTTGTCCAAGCTGCTCGCGACGCGTGCGTATGCCGACGGCCAGTGAGATGAGCCGCGATGGCCGCACAACGACTCAATCCTCAGCCGAAGCACAGCCCGGGTTTGAGTTATTGTCTACGCCGCCGCAACCCACGATGCGGCGCGGCGCGGGGCCGTACGAAGCACCAATGACACCGGGTTCGTATGCGGCACAAACCAATTATGCGATACCGGGTCGGTTTCTACTGGTCATGTCGTCGCTGAATCTCGCCATGGACATCCTGTGGGGCACGTTCATGACGATTGGCTTGCTGGCTCCGGGAAACAACCAAGGCGACATTGGCGGTGTCATAATGATGTTCGGCTGGGTTACAACATCGTTGTTGGCGCACGGCCTCACTTTTTATGCCGGCTTAAAGATGACGCAGCGTCGCTCGCTGGCGATGGCGAGAATTGGTGCGATCGTCGGCATCATTCCCTGTGGGGTTTGTGCCGTGCTGCAAATACCGTTTGGGATTTGGGCGACCGTGGTCCTGTTCAATTCCAATGCACCCGACGATTTTGACAAGCTGAGCTAAATGATTGAGATGAATTCAGACCGGCATGTTTCCACGTTGTCGTTGCCCAGGCTGATCGGCATGACCCTATTAGCGTGCGTATCGCTCTCACCGCTGCGGGCTCAATCACTTGATCGGCCACCAAACATTGTATTGATCTTTGCCGATGACCTTGGGTACGGCGATCTTTCGTGCTTTGGTTCGACGACCATCCGCACACCGAACATTGATGCGCTGGCGACCAGCGGGACCAAGTTCACGCAATTTTATGTTTCTCAAGCTGTCTGCAGCGCCTCGCGCGCGTCGCTGATGACCGGATGTTATGCCAACCGTGTCGGCATGGAAGGCGCGCTCAACCACACAAGTCCGCAAGGTATCAATCCCAACGAACAACTATTGCCCGAAATGCTGAAACAGCACGGCTATGCAACCGGGATCTTTGGCAAATGGCACCTCGGTTTGTCACCCTATTTCAGCCCGCTGCGTAACGGCTTCGATGAGTACCTTGGTATTCCGTATTCCAACGACAATACGAAGTACCACCCATCCCTCGCAGCAGAAATGCCACCGTTGCCACTTTATGACGGCGACGAAGTGATTGAAACCGATCCCGATCAAGCGTTGTTCACCAAGCGATTCACCGAACGAGCCGTCGGCTTCATCAACGCCCATCGCGACGAACCGTTTTTTCTTTACGTTCCCCATGTCATGCCACACGTGCCAATTTTTGCATCGGGCGATTTTCGGGGACGCTCCGAGCATGGACTGTATGCCGACGTGGTCGAGGAAATTGATTGGTCGGTCGGTGAAATTGTGGCCGCGATCGACCAAGCGGGATTGAGCAAAAATACACTCGTGATTTTCACCAGCGACAACGGTCCGTTCCTCAGCTACGGAACCCATGCCGGAACAACCGGCGGCCTTCGCGAAGGAAAATTGACGGTCTACGAAGGCGGCATTCGTGTGCCGTGTGTGATGCGTTGGCCTGGTAAGATCGCGGCACAGCGACAATGCGACCAGCCGCTGATGACGATTGACTTGTTGCCCACCGTGTCGGCCTGGGTTGGCGCGGCACCACCGCAATCACCCATCGATGGCAAAGACATTTCAGACTGCTTGTTTGCGTCGGGCGCGTGCCGCTCGCCGCACGACCACATACTGCTTTATTCCGGCACCGAGCTGCAAGCGGTTCGCGCCGGCGATTGGAAACTACATCTTCCACATAGCTACATAACGGTTGATGGCGAGCCGGGACGCGATGGAAAGCCGGCCGGCTATGGACGATTGGTGCCCAAATCGATTACGCAAAGCGGCGTGGCGGGGATCGCCAGCCGTCATGGCTATCGGATCGAACAACAATCGCTGGCACTTTTCAACCTCGTCAGCGACCCCAATGAGTCAACCGATGTTGCCTCGTCGCAGCCCGATGTTGTGGCGCGGTTGCTGGCGATCGCCGAGGAGGGTCGCCAGACACTTGGTGATTCGCTGTCCAACCAAACCGGCAGCCAAGTTCGCGCCTGTGGCAATCGCGAATCAGCGGCTCAGTGATCCTCAAACTTGATCCCGTCATCGACATCGATGATCTCCGTGACTGACGGTGCGGCGTACGTCGCGGGGCCAGTGGTGACGGATAGATTCGGTGCCAGTTTTGCAAACCCACCGTGGTGCGTATGTCCGCAAACCACTTGAAAGTCGGTCTCGGGAAACTCGGACGCGACAACGCGTAGTTGTGTACCAACCTGGCCACACACAAAAAACGGAGCCCAATTGTCGTCAGTCGTATGGCCGTCATACCAACACGCTTCGCGAAACGGAGGAACGTGAGTCGCGACCAGCACGGAATTACTTTGCAACGCCGCGGCGCGTAGCTTCGCCGCCAAGCGGACCGCCGCATCAGCGCCCAGCTCGCGCAGCATCCGTCGCCAGCGCTGCGGGTCGGACGAGTAAAAATCATCGATCAAACGGAAGTCATTTAACAGCACGCGCGAGCGATCATAGTCGCCCTCGGTCGCATCGCCCCAACCATCTTCGCCGACGATCGACACGCTTGCGTTAAACGAAATCACGGACTCATCGCGCAGGTAACAAAGCCACGGATGTCCGCTGGCGGCCTGGGCAACCGCGGTTCGCGTACCATCGATCGAGCTGTGATAGAAGTCGTGATTGCCCAGCACAAAGTCGATTGGCCGGCTCACCACGTCGGCGAATCGAAGCAATTGAAAAACAACGTCTTCGCCTTCGGAGATATCGCCGGTGATCAAAACGCGGTCGCAGCCGCTGGCGACAATCTCGGCAACCAATCGCTCCCAAACCGGGAGCGAGCAATGGTTCAAATGCGGATCAGTGACCCAGGCGATCCGCATTGGTGTCGCTTCTCCGCGCTCAGGAAGCGGCTTCGGCGAGCAAGCCGGCGGCTTCGGCAAGCGCTTCGGCCTTGTCGGTTTTTTCCCACGTGAACGTGTCGCCATCGCGACCAAAATGGCCGCCTGACGTGGTCACGACAAACACGGGACGTCGCAGCTTCAAATGGTTGATGATGCCCGCTGGCGTCAACGGAAAATGCTCGCGAACGAGTTCGCAAAGTTTCGCATCTTCAATCTTACCGCTGCCCTGCGTATCGACGCGGACACTGACCGGCGCGGCCACACCAATCGCGTATGCCAATTGGACTTCGCAGCGATCGGCCAAACCCGAGGCGACAATATTCTTGGCCACGTAGCGGGCCATGTAGGCAGCCGAGCGGTCGACCTTGGTTGCGTCCTTGCCGCTGAATGCACCACCACCATGTCGGCCCCAGCCGCCGTAGGTGTCGACGATGATCTTGCGACCGGTCAATCCACAATCGCCATGCGGTCCGCCGACGACGAACTTGCCGGTGGGATTGATGTGATACTTGATTTCGCCCTTGATCAAATTCGGCGGCAAGCAAGGAATGATGACTTCATCGCGAACAAACTTCCGCAGCGTTTCATTATCAACATCCGGTGCGTGCTGCGTGCTGACAACAACGGCGTCAATCCGAATCGGCGTGAAGCCGTCGTACTCGACGGTGACTTGGCTCTTACTATCGGGACGCAACCAATCGACTTCTTTGTTTTGACGAGCTTCGGTCAATCGATTGATGATGCGGTGTGCCAGGGCGATCGGCAACGGCATAAGTTCTTCGGTATCACGACAAGCAAAACCAAACATCAAACCTTGATCACCGGCACCGACGTCTTTGCCCGATGCATCGTCGCTGTCAACGCCTTGGGCGATATCGGGGCTTTGTGAATCGAGCGTGACCATGACGGCACAGGTCTTTCCGCAGATGCCCATTTCGTCGTCGGTGTAGCCCGCTTCGTTAATGGCGTTGCGAACAATTTGTTGGTAATTGACGATCGCCTTGGTCGTGATTTCACCAGCGATAACCGCCAGTCCCGTCGTTACCAACGTTTCACAGGCGACGCGGCTAAGCGGATCTTGGGCCAGCAGGGCGTCCAAGACGCTGTCCGAAATTCGGTCAGCCAGCTTGTCGGGGTGGCCCATACTGACGGATTCGCTCGTAAATAGATAACGATTGTTTTCACCTTTCACGGACCAACTCACTCTGCCAGAGACTCTGAAGCGGGTTAAATTCACGACCAACGGACATTGAGCGTAATTCGAGCACGCGTTTTTCGCCACCGGTGATTGCCGTTTCACCACAAAAACACACAATCGACTTTGACGAATAATCCGGTCAACGCAGCCGCCATGACGATTGACCCCGAATCCTGCCGCGACCCAGCGCCCCATCGCGTCCCAGCGTGGGTTGGCTCGTTAATTTTCCATGTCATTTTGTTGACGTTCCTGGGATGGACGGCCAGTCGCGGTCAGCGCGGCACCGGTGAAACCGCCGATCGACCGGTCGGAATTGCGATGGTTTCACGATTGCCCGATCGCGATCAATACACACCACCGCAGTCCCCAGCGCAACCAAGTGAGACGACTGATACCAGCCTTGCGGCTGCCGTTAATGCGGCCGCAGCGCCGACTAGTCCGCCCATCGACCTCGACGGTGCGCTCGCCGAAATGCTTTCCGGCGACCTGCCCACGATGCTCACGGGCGATGTTCAAGGAACGCTACAGGGCACGTCCGGCGCGACAGGACAAGCCGGCATTCGTGCGGCCACCGACGGCAACAAAACCACCGCGATGGTGTTCGGCATCTCGGGATCGGGCTCGCGGTTTGTCTACGTTTTCGATCGCTCCGACAGTATGAATGGGTTCGACGGCAAGCCGCTGCGAGCCGCCAAAGCGGAGCTGAAACGCAGTTTGCAAACGTTGTCCGAGCGTCAACAATTTCAACTGATTTTCTATAACGACGAGCCCCGCGCCTTCGTTCCGGCGGGATCGGGTCTAAGGTTGTTGGTGGGCGAAGAGCCTGTGATCCAGCGCGCCATACGTTACATTGATTCGATCAAAGCCTACGGCGCGACAAAACACTATGACGCACTTCGCATGGCGCTCAGGATGGGGCCCGACGTGATTTTTTTCCTCACCGACGCGCGCGTTCCCCAGCTTAGCCGAGCCCAATTATCCGAAGTCAAACGCCTTGCCGAGCGCGCCGGCACCACGATTCACACGATCGAGTTTGGTGAGGAATCATTCGCACCAGCGGAAAGTTTTTTGCGCCAGCTTGCCGCTGACAACGTTGGCCAATATCGATACATCGCCGTCGGACAACTGGGCGCAGGCGGCTGGGACTCTCTTGACCCGCAAGATGTTCAGGCGACACCATGAAGGCAGTTGTTCTCGTCATTTTAAGCGTCGCTTTCCAAACGGCGAATGCAGCCGAGCTGGACCGTCGCACAGCGGATCGCATTTGGCTCGAGCACCGCCCGCCGACGAACAACCGCACTGGTTTCCTGCCGCAACGAATCCGCGTTGTTGATTGCGATGTCGAATCGATTGACGACGCAGTGATCGTCTATCACAGAGATGGTGTTGTTCAAAAAGCATCGAGCGCTCAGGTGATTTGGATCGAGCCAAGTTTTGATGACTCCGAAATCGAAGCGGCGCTGAAACTTTACACGTCAGGTATGTTCAAGGAATCGATCCAGCCGCTGTTGTCGGCGATCGAACAAGGACCGCCGGTTTGGCGCGCGCAGTGGTTGAGTCTGCATCTTTGGAATGCGACCTACGCATCGCAGCGATTCGCCGCAACGCTTGCCGTGGTCAGCCAGATCGCTGCCCGTCCGCTGCCCGATTTAATCCTCGGCGGATTGCCGATCCATTGGATCAACGAAAATCTGCCTGTGGCCGCAATCGACGCGGCGATGAGCGAGTTGTCGCGGGAGGGTAGTCCGCCCGCAGCAAGGCTGGTCGCGGCAAGCTGGCTCATCGGCGGCTCCAGCGATCCTCAAGCGGTCGCGACTCTCAACCAACTTGTTACGCAGAACGAGCGTCCGGCGATTGCCAGACTTGCCGCCGCATTGTTATGGAAAAAATCGCCACCGCCGGAGTTGGTACGGTTGTCGTCCGATTGGCAGCGTCGGCTAGAAAACTATCCCACCACGTTATACTCCGGCCCAGCGATTTTGTTAGCGCAGCGATTGGAATTAGCGGCTCAGCCCGGCCGCGCACTGGAACTTTATCTCAGCGTATCGGTGACTCCGCCGAGGCCGCATTTGGTAAACAATTTCGCCGAGATTCGCGTTGCTGAATTGATGAAAATACGCAGCCAATAGTGATCACGCCGACCGCCACCTAAACCCTCGATTCCCCATGACTAAACCACTACAGCGTTACCAAGGATTAGCGTGGTTATTACTGACCACGTTGACGACATCTTCATTGAATTCGTTCGCCCAGGACGCGGCCGATGCGGACGTTGCAGAAGCAAAAAAGAAGGTGGCCGCTGAGATCGATTCGATCGGTTCGCTGCTTAGCAAGGCTACGTCATCGCGCGTGACCGTTGCGATGACCACTCGCAGCCGGGTCGCCGACGAAGTGCTTTCGGAGGAGTCTGCGATCTACCAAATCGCGGCCCGCGCCCCAAATCAATTTACTGCTTATTTGAAAGCACCGGAGCAATCATTGAGGGTTTTTAGTAATGCCGACCAGTGCTATGTTTTGGTCAGTCCCACGGCATACTACGAGGCACAAGCGTCACCTTCTTTCTCAGCAGCGGTGATGAACTTGCCTGCGCCGCTAGGGCCCTATCCCGAGCCAATTATGGCGCTGGCGCTTTGCGGCATTGACCCCGCTCAAACGCTTCTCGGTGATATGCGAAGTCTCGCAATTGTTGACCACGAGCCACTCGACAAAACGCCAGCGGTTCATCTGCAGGGTACTCAAGTTGACGGTGTCAGTTGGGACTTATGGATCGGCACGGAGAAAGAAAAAGTTCAGCCGCTCAAGATGATTATCGATTTGACAACCGTAGTTGGCGGAGAAGCGAATGCGGAACTGCCCGAGAACTTTGTTTATGAGATTGAACTCGACTTCACCCTTTGGCGATTGAATGTCGAACTCGATGATCGATTGTTTGTTTTTACACCGCCACAAGACGCAGTTGCTTATGAATCGCTCGAAAATTTTTATCAATCCAGCGCCGAAGCCGACGTGCGGCGCGAATTGGTAGGACGGCCAGCGCCAAACGTTGTCGGGGAAATCATCGACCCCGCGAAAATCGATGCCGACGGAAACGTCGAAACGCAAATGCTCGATGCAAGCGAGCTTAGAGGCAAGATCGTGATTCTCGATTTTTGGACAAGTTGGTGCGGTCAATGCATCGAAGCGACGCCTGTTATCGCCAAGGTTGCGGATCAGTTTCGTAATCGCGGCGTTGTGTTTTACGCCGTGAATATCGGCCAGACTGAAGCCGAGGTGACAGGGTTCCTGCAAACCGCGTCGGCCAAACCAATAGTCTTGATGGACCCCGAAGGCAAAGTCGCCGACGCATTTAAAGTCGACGCGATTCCCCAAACGGTTATCATTGGCAAAGACGGGCGTGTCGCCATGGTCCATGTCGGCTTCGCAAGTCTTGGGTTGCTCGAAAAAGAATTGGCCGAGCAATTGGAGATTCTAGCCGCTGGCGGTACGCTACGGGAACCTGTTACGGATTGACGCTCTTTCAATACTATCTAAGTGGTTGTTCAATCGTGTTTTCTCGTCGTATGAGTTTTCAGGCCAGCGCGAACTTCTGTCGACGCGTCGGCACCGGCTTTAAGGCCGGCGTCGATATCCTTCGCGCGATCGCCAGCGAGTCGCGGCACGGTACGACTCGACAGCGTGGCATCATGTCGGATGTGGCCCAGTCACTACGCGATGGAAATCAACTTCATGCGGCGATGAACGACCATCCCAAATTCTTTCCGCCTTTGATGATTGCGATGACTCGCGCCGGTGAGACAACCGGTACGCTTGATCGAACGCTCCTCGCCCTGGCCGACTACTACGAAGAACGGGTCAAGATTTACCGCGAGTTCGTCCGCCGCATTGTCGGGCCGATGATCCAACTCTTCATGGCAATCAACATCTTGGCACTGCTGATCTATATCCTCGGTATCTTGGGCGACCGCGTCGTCGACTTTACGGGACTCGGACTGCGCGGTGGTGCGGGCGTACTGCGGCTGTATGGATTTGTTTTTGCAGTTGGGTTGGTGATTGCCGTTTTGATCACCGCATTTCGCAAGAACGTTGCTGGCGTACAAAATCTAATTCCCCTTCTTTACAAAATTCCCGTTGCTGGCGCGGCGTTGCAAACGATTACTTTGGCGCGATTTGCTTGGACCTTGGCGCTATCGCTCGAAGCCGGGATCGATCCGATTCGTGCTCTACAAATGAGCCTTGATGCTACTGACAGCGAATACTACCGATCAGGCAAAAAGGGTGTCGAAACTTCGATTCGCGATGGCAGTTCAATGAGTGAAGCGATGCTGGCAACAGGAGTGTTTCCCGATGAATTCGTCACCGAGGTCGGCGTCGCCGAAATGTCGGGCACTGATGCCGAAGCGATGCATCATTTGGCCGCGCAATACGATACTCGTTCCAAGGCGGCAATGCGGACGCTGGCTGGTTTGGCAAGCGGACTGATCGGTGCGCTGGTCACTTTGGGCATCTTGGCGCTGATTCTCAAGATGTTGCTGGGTATCTATGGGCCAGGCGGTGTTTATAGTGAAGCACTCGAAGCTACCAAGTTCTAATCAATGCTGTAGGTCTTGCGCCATGATGAAACCATTCGCTGCGATCACCGCACTAATTATCCGATCAATGATCCTGTTGGCGGTCACGACGGTGCACGCCGACGTTCCATTCCAAGACGGCGACCGTGTGCTTTTTCTCGGTGACAGTATTACACAGGATGGGCGCTATGTTGCCTTGGCCGAAGCGTACCTGTGGGCGCAGTACCCAGGGCGAAATATCGACGTTGTCGGTGCGGGCCTGAGCAGCGAAACCGCGTCGGGTTTGACCGAGCCCGTGCATCCGTATCCACGTCCGCATGTTCACGAACGGCTCGCGCGGGCTTTAGATCTGGTAAAGCCGAATTGGGTGGTCGCCTGTTATGGCATGAACGACGGCATTTATCATCCCGCAGAGCCGCGAATCATTGACGCCTACCGAGTCGGCTTGATCAAGTTAGTGGATGATTGTGCGGCGCGGGGGGCAAAGGTGATCTTATTGACACCGCCGTCTTTTGATATTTCGGTCAAGCCGATTCAAGCGCGACTTGGTCAAGCAGCAGCGGACGAACCTTATGGCTATAAGAATCCTACTGTTGACTATGACAAGACACTCGTCGCACTGGGTGACGTCGTCAAGTCGCTAGCCGATCACCAAGGCGTCGAGCGCGTCATTGACATTCACGAAGTCACGGATCGATACTTGCGCCGCGTCAAAAACGCATTGCCCGATTATCAATACGGTGACGGTGTTCATCCGCCGCTGGATGGACACTTGACGATGGCCTGTGGGTTGATCGACGGGCTCGAAGCCCAGCCTTCGGCACCGCGCACCTTGCTAACTCGATTAACCGGAATTCAGTCGCCGCTGCCAAGCGAGTCAACGGCTAGCGATGCCCAGTCGGCATTTCGCGAAGCGTTGTTCAAACGATTTTCGTCGCGATCCGCTGCGTATCGAAAGGCAATCGGATTCGTCGCACCGTTTCAGTTTAGCGCCTTGTCGATCGAAGACGCCGACCAGGTCGCGGGCGACCAGAAACAGAAACTGCGAGACGAAGTAGCCGTCTTGAAACTCGACGACCAAGCCTTCGCACCCTATCTGGCAACTGCCACGAAGCGATGGGAAAATGACATCGCCGAGCTTGAAAAACTAGACCTCGCTGAATCACATGCCGACGATGCAATCCTGTTCATCGGCAGCAGTAGCATCCGATTGTGGGACAAGATTGATGACCAGATGCAGCCTTACCAGGTGATTAAACGCGGTTATGGAGGGGCGAAATTCAGTGACTTGGCGGTTTTTGCCAAGCGATTGATCCAGCCGCACCCGTATCGTGCAATGGTGGTGTTTGTTGGCAACGATATTTCCGGTAGCCCAGACGATCGCACTCCGGAAGAAGTCGAGGCGCTTGCGCGTTATGTCTGTGAAGTATCGCAGGCGCACCAACGCGGCGCACCGATATTCATTGTCGAAGTCACGCCCACACCGCTGCGGTTTGCGCATTGGCCGCGCATTTGCGGTGTCAACTCGGCGCTGCGCCAACTCGCGTTAACAACACCGAACATTTACTTTGTGGCGACAGCCCAAAACTATTTGACCGCCAACAAGCAGCCGCGTGCCGAATTGTTTCGTGACGACCGACTGCACCAAAACGACAACGGCTACGTACTGTGGAGTAGCTTGATCAAGCGAAAGCTCGACGAAGTCCTCGCGTCACCTTAAAGAATTGTGCCTCACCTATTCTTGATTGTAGAACGGTTGTCCCCAACCGTTTGGGAACGCACAACCGGTTGGGGACGACCGTTCTACTATTTCTGTCACCCGAAATCTAAACTGAGATGAAACACTAGCGTAAATTATCGCGGTCAATCACCGGGTTCGCTTGGCCCGTTGCTAGAAGAACTAACGCTCCTTGTTGGGCGCGTCCGGCGGTCTGCGCAACGCGGTCAAATGGAATTGCGTAAGCGGCGTAGTCGCCGGTTGCCGTGTTGAGCACATAGATAATCGTATTGGCACCGATCGCTCGATTACTGGCCCGTGGGAAATCAGCAAACCCTGTCACCATGATGTAGGTTCCGCCTTTACCGCTGGTGGCGAGCGCTTCGCCAACGTTGATGGTAAACATGCCTAAAAATTTACCCAGGCGTGGATACATCACGCTGCACTGCAACAACCCCGAGTTATGGTCCAGCACAAACAGACCTTCGGCTTCATCGCCCACCGCACCCGTAGCGATCGAGAACTTATCGCTGCTGGCGGCGGCCGTGGCATCGACTGTCGCGGGGAATTTCCACTGGTCCGCATCGCTGGTGCGCGATCCGGTCCCAAACCAATAGCCCAGCGCGAGCGTCCCCAGGATGAGAATCGCCGCCGTCAGGCTCCAAATCGTTCGCCGCAGCATGCAGCCGCCTGTACGACAAACGCTCCCCACGCTGCAACAAGCCTCCATGTCCGGAATCTGGCGGTGATCGTTGGCGGTGATTGGCATTGCCAAAGGAATCGGGTTTGTCGTGGCGGGGGTGGTCAAGTTATCCATGCTTGTCGTGCCTTCGATCGGGGAAAAGTGTGTCATTGGGTATGGACCAATTGTAGGCATTCGGTTTGACATTTACGATTGCAAGTCGGACGCGAATTTTCCGATTCCGTTCTTCGATTGTGTCTCTTCCCTTGAATCTGGAACTTCACCCGATGAGTGTCAACGCTCCGCTGAATCGAAAATTACGCATGGGACTCGTTGGTGGAGGCCAGGGATCATTCATTGGCCGCGTGCATTCCATCGCGGCCTGCTTGGACAATCGTGCCACGGTTGTCGCCGGGGCACTGTCCAGCAGTGCCGAGCGCAGCAAGGCATCGGCACCGAGCTACGACATTGACGTCAACCGGGCGTATGGTAATTACGAAACGATGCTTGACGCCGAAAGCAAATTGCCTGGCGGTGATCGCATCGATTTTGTTAGTATCACCACACCCAATCACACCCACTTCGAAATTGCCAAAGCGGCTGTCGAAGCTGGCTTCAACGTCATTTGTGATAAACCGATGACGTTCGACTTGGCCCAAGCTGAACAGTTGCTCAAAGCCGTCGAGGCCTCTGACGTTGTCTTCGCCGTGTCGCATAACTACACGGGCTACCCGCTGGTGCGAATGGCTCGCGAAATGATCTTGGCCGGTGAATTGGGCGAGATCAACGCGGTGCGGTCGCAATACATCCAAGGTTGGCTGCGGACCAAACTGGAAAGCGAGGACCAAAAGCAAGCGGCATGGAGAACCGATCCGACCAAGAGTGGCGCTGCCGGTGCGTTTGGTGACATCGCGACTCACGCCTACAACCTCGGTCGCTACATGACCGGCTTGTTGCCCGAGTCGGTGTCCTGCAGCCTAAAATCGTTTGTCGAAGGTCGCAAACTCGATGACTACGGAACCGCCGTGATTCGCTACCAAAACGGTGGGCTGGGGATCGTTACGGCCAGCCAGATTAGCCATGGGCGCGAGAACGATTTATCGATCGAAATCGATGGCACGAAGGCGTCGCTGCAGTGGCGTCAAGAAAACCCCAACGAAATGTTCATCCGTCAAAACGGAAAACCTCATCAAATCTACACCCGCGATCCCAATGCCCCGTATATGAATGCCAGTGGCGCGGCGGCGTGTCGCTTGCCCGCCGGCCACCCCGAGGCGTTTTTCGAGGCATTTGCCAATGTCTACGCGGCGGCATTTGATGCGATGGCAACCCGCGGTGGTGGTGCGGCGATCGAACGACGCAATACGGTCTATCCAAATGTGTATGATGGTGTAGAAGGCATGTACTTCATCCAGCAATGTGTCGCCAGCAACCAGCAGAACGCCATTTGGTTGCCGCTGAAGCATGCGGCGGCGCGCCGCTAACCTGTTCACTCTGGCACCTGTTTTCAATCTCAAGGAACCGAAAATGATTTTACGAACGTTTGTTACGCTGAGTCTCGTTGTGTCGATGACCGCATCGATGTCGTTGGCCGCTGAAAAATTGGAACTTGATGCCGAAGCATCCAAGGTCGGATTTGTTGGCAAGAAGGCTGATGGCCAGCACGATGGCGGCTTCAAGAAATTCACGTCGGTTGCCGTTGCCGATATGGAAGAACCCGAAAACGGCATGTTGGAAATTGAGATCGATGCCGCCAGCTTATGGGCCGACGACGAAAAGCTGGCCAACCACCTAAAGAATCCCGATTTCTTCGATGTGCGGAAGTATCCCAAGATCACGTTCAAGTCGACGGGGCTGATACACGGCGAAGAAGAAGGCAAGGTAACGATCAAGGGCGAGTTGACCATGCTTGGCAAAACGGTCGCCGTCACGGCACCCTGCGATGTTACTGTTGGTGAAAAGAAGATCGAAGTCGAAACCAAGTTTGTAATCGATCGCACGCTGTGGGGCATGACCTACGGCGAAGGCAAGGTCAACAAGGAAGTCAACGTCACCGCGTCGCTAATCTACAATCGCTAATCGAATAAACGATGAGCTTTGACACGCCGACCCTGGTTTGGTGCTTAGCGGTACCGCTTGCCATCGCCTTGGTAGGCGTGCTTGTTTGCTGGAAAATTGAAACGCAGTCGACAGGCGCGGTCGATCGCCAAAGTTTATGTTCAATTTTGTTAGCATCAGCTTGGTGGATCGCAGTGTCGTTGGGCTTGCTTGCCAGCAACTCACTTGACTTATCATTGTTTCACCCCGATGAATTTTGGGCGGCGCTGAGTTGGCCAATGTTGGCGGCCGTCATCTTGGTTTCACCTCACGCGGCGATGCCGCTGCGCGATGCACCCGGCTTATGGGTGATCGTCGGAATGGTTGCGACGTGCGCCGCAGCCCTGTGCATGCCGACGGGCGAAAGTTGGAGCGACATGGTGCCGCTGCATCAGCCATGGATCGCGGCCGTGACGATTGCCGCAATCGCCAACACCTGGGCGCTGCACCGGATGTCTCATCGGGGAGCGGATCGCTGGTTGCCGCTGGTAATTTTAGCGAGTCTAGCATGTCCAACCATCATCGGAGCCTCGGACTACTCGGCGCTCGTGCAAACTTGTCTAGCCGCAACCATGGCAACGTTGGTCATCGCAGTCGCATCGGCGATTCGTTTGACAAAGGTTCCCGTGGCGGTTGTGTTTCCGGCAATGTTGTTTTGTGCGGTAATGATTGCGGCCGGGCGGTTCTACAGTTATGACGACATTCCGCCGCGAGTCTACGGATTAGCATTATTTGCACCGTCGCTCATTGGCCTCGCCGACCGTTTGGTTTCGGATCAACCCGTGGTGGTGAGAGTTTTAGTGGCATTTGTGACGGCGTCTTCGATCGTAGGCTGGTTGGCTTATCGATTTCTCGGTTAGTTCAATTCGAGGTGTGCGGTGGCAATTTTCGGTGCACACATGTCGGTCGCCGGCGGATTGCACAAGGCGATTGAATCAGCGGTTGCGTTGAAAATGGCGACCGTCCAGATCTTTACATCGAGTCCATCGCAGTGGAAAGCGAAGCCGCTCGAACAGTCCGTCATCGATGCGTGGCAACAGTCGTGGGCCGCTTCAAAGCTGGTGCATCCGATTGCGCACGCGTCTTACCTGATCAACCTCGCGGCCCCGGATGCGTTGTTTCAAAAGTCGGTCGATGCGCTCGTCGAACAATGGCAGCGCTGCGAAACGCTTGGCTTGGAAGGCTTAGTGGTTCATCCGGGTGCATTCACTTCGAGCAACGAGCAAGACGGCATCGCACGAATCGCTGATGGCGTCGTCGAAGCGATCCAGCGAGTCAAACCCAAGTGTTGCCGATTGTTGCTGGAAAATACCGCCGGCCAAGGCACCTGCCTCGGCCACCAGATCTCACAATTGTCGGCAATGTTCAAATTGGCCAGCAAACAAAGTCGTACAGTCAAACGATCGCTCGGTGTTTGCATTGATACCTGTCATGCCTTTGCCGCTGGATACGCGATCCATCAGTCCGCAGGGTTACGTGATTTCTGCCAAGAGCTAAGCGACCTGCTGCCGACCGATGCGGTGCGCGCGGTACATTTAAACGACAGCAAGAAGCCGCTGGGCAGCCGCGTTGATCGCCATGAGCACATCGGCCGCGGACACCTAGGTGCTGATGCCTTTCAAAGAATCGTGCGAGGCAGCACACTTGGCACCATTCCCGGCTATTTGGAAACCGAAAAAGGAATCGACCCTGAAAGCGGCGACGACTGGGACAAAATCAATTTTGCCAAGCTACAAACACTCGCTTCGATTGGATCAAATAGAAATGTTAGCTGACGAAAATGCACCCTTATCGTTGACTGATGACACTACAATGGTGTCGTCGGAATTGTCTATCTCCTGCCAATCCATTTCAGATGAATCGATCCATTCTCATCACTTTGACCGCTTCCTTGATGGTCGTCTTGCTGTTGGTGCAAGTGCCATGCTGCGCTGGATCAGAGCCACCCATCGCGATTAGTTACGATCGCGATGTTCGACCGATTCTGTCGGAATCCTGCTTTGCCTGCCACGGTTTCGACGCCGAGTCTCGCCAAGCGGACCTGCGGTTAGATGTGGCTGATGACGGTGGCAAAGCGTCGCGCGTGATCATCCCTGGCGATCCCAAAGCCAGTGAACTCATCGCTCGAATTGAATCCACCGCAGATGACGATCGAATGCCGCCGCCTGACTCGGGGCATCCGTTAACACCGCATCAAATTGATGTGCTAAGAGCGTGGATTCAACAAGGCGCAGCGTACGAGCAGCACTGGGCATTCATAAAGCCTGTTATGCCTTCGCCACCACCGATCAATTCGGTTGACCATCCGATCGATCGGTTTATCCAGGCAAAATTATTGGCGAACAACCTAGCAACCTCACCTCCAGCAGACCGCGAAACATTGCTCAGGCGGCTGTCACTCGACTTGATTGGATTGCCGCCAACAATCGCTCAGATCGATGACTTTTTGGCGGCATCAAATATCAATGCGGACACGGCTTACCGGCAAACCGTCGATAGGCTGCTGGCCAGTCCGCATTACGGTGAGCGATGGGGACGCTGGTGGTTAGACCAGGCGCGGTATGCCGATAGTCACGGGTATTCAATCGATAACCCACGGGAAATCTGGCTATTTCGCGACTGGGTAGTAAATGCTTTCAATGCCGATCTGCCCTTTGATGAGTTTACGATACGCCAGTTGGCCGGCGATCTTCTGCCAAGCTCAACTACCGACGACAACGTGGCAACAGGTTTCCATCGCAATACCCAGATCAACCAAGAGGGCGGTATCGACCCTGAGCAATTTCGCATCGATAGCGTGTTCGATCGTGTCGCGACAACGGGCACCGTTTGGTTAGGGCTTTCGATCGGATGTGCCCAGTGTCACGATCATAAGTTCGATCCGATCAGCCAGAAAGAATATTACCGACTGTTCGCATTTTTTAACAACCAAGATGAACCGACGCTGGACTTTTATCCTGCGGGAATCGACGGAGTTTTAATCAAAGCCGAGCTTCGGGCAATTGAGAAACACATCGAAAGACTATTTGATGAGTGTATTAAGGAAATCAATGTGTGGGAACAATCGCGTTCCAAGGACCACCTAGCATCGCTGGGGTCGTCGGTGCGAGAAGCGATTTCGATTCCCGGTGATAAGCGACTTGCCAGTCACAAGCTGGCGTTGATGCAAGCCAGTTCGCAATTGCCGGAAAATCAGTTGAGCGAACAAGAAATTCAGACTTATCAGCAGCTAAGAAGTTTGCTGGCCGCGACAGTCAAAACAATGGTATTGAAGGAACGAAAGCAGCCACGCACGACGACTGTTTTCATTAAAGGCGACTTCACCCGGCCCGACGATGAGGTGACCGCCGGAACGCCATCGGTTTTACATGCCATGGAGCGATCCAAAGGGGCACTCAATCGGCTCGACTTGGCACTTTGGATCATGCATCCAGACAATCCATTGACCGCTCGTGTCATTGTCAACCGAGTTTGGCAACAATACTTCGGGCTCGGGATCGTCGAGACCGAAAACGATTTTGGATTGCAAGGCGTCTCACCAACGCACCCCGAATTACACGACTGGCTCGCGATTCAGTGGATCGAGCGACGGTGGAGCTTTAAGGAGTTGCATCGGCTGATCGTGACTTCGCATGCGTACCAACAAAGTTCTTTTGAGTCGGCCGAACTGCGGAAGATCGATCCATTGAACCGTTTGCTTTCGCGACAGAACCGCATCCGCTTGGATGCCGAAATTGTTCGCGACGTGGCGCTAACGTCCAGCGGCATGTTGGCGACCAAGATCGGTGGTCCCCCGGTTTACCCCCCGATTCCCGATGGCGTGATGAGCCAAGGGCAGGTCAAGCGAGAGTGGACTTCAAGCCTCGGCACCGATCGATATCGCCGTGGACTTTACACTTTTACCTATCGCAACACGCCTGCACCATCGCTTAATGTATTCGATGCACCGGAGGGACAAAGCAGTTGCACACGCCGCATGCGCAGCAACACTCCGTTGCAGGCGCTGACCCTGATGAACGATCAGGCGTTCTTTGAATTTGCCCAAGGTTTGGAAAAAATTATTGATCGGGACGGAATCGTCTTGGCATTTCGGCGTTGTACCGGTCGCGAACCCGATGCGACAGAACTGGCGATCCTCGCACGGTTCGATAGCCTCGGTGCCGCTCGCGTGCTGCTCAATCTCGACGAAACGATTACTAGAGAATAGTGATGAAATTGGCGAAGGTTGATCCACTACAAGAGTCAACACGACGACACTTTTTCAGCCAATGCTCAATGGGGATTGGGTCACTGGCTTTGTCTTCATTGCTTGCTGAAGTACAAATGGGCTACGCATCCGGTACTTCCGATACGCTGGCACCGCGAGTCGCCCATTTTCCAGCGCAGGTTAAGAGTGTGATCTACCTGTTCATGGCTGGTGGCCCCTCGCAATTGGAGACTTTCGACTACAAGCCAAAACTCAACGAACTCAGCGGCCAACCGATTCCCGCGAGTTTTATTGAGGGCAAGCGATTCGCGTTCATGGATAGTAGTCACCGCGTTGACCTGTTGGGATTTCGGCCCCAGTTCAACCAATACGGTAAGTCAGGTATCTGGGTCAGTGATTACTTGCCTCATACTGCAAAAATCATCGACGACCTATGTGTTTTGAAAACTTGCAAAACCGACTTGTTCAACCATGCACCGGCAAAGCTGTTCATGAACACCGGCAGCGGTCAATTTGGTCGCCCCAGCTTAGGTGCCTGGGTCACGTATGGGCTTGGCAGCGTGTGTGACAATTTGCCCGGTTTTGTTGTTTTACAAAGTGGACCACGAGGGCCGCGCGGTGGTGCGATGCATTGGTCAAACGGTGCGTTGCCGTCATCATATCAGGGTGTGCCGCTGCGAAATCAGGTAGATCCAATCCTCAACTTGTCAACGCCGGAATCGATTACTGCCGGGCAACAGCGTCAGCTTGTCGATGCGGTGCGTGAATTGAATTTAAAGCGATTGATCGAAACCGGCGACCAGGAAATTGCGACTCGAATTCAAGCTTATGAAATGGCATATCGGATGCAATCGAGCGCCCCGGAGTTGATGGACACTCAACAAGAAAGCGCAGTCACTTTATCGCAATATGGCATCAAGGACGCTCAGGAAACCAGTTACGCGAGGAATTGTCTGTTGGCGCGGCGGCTGGTCGAACGGGGCGTTCGCTTTGTGCAGCTCTACCACACAAATTGGGATCACCACGGCGGTCCCACCGAGAACCTTGAAACGCATCTTCCCGCCATTTGCAAAGAAATCGATCAAGCAACGGCGGCATTGGTCAGCGACCTTAAGCAGCGCGGACTGTTGGATGAGACGTTGGTCATCTGGGGTGGTGAGTTCGGGCGGACGCCGATGGGTGAGGTTCGCGAATCAACGGGACGCAATCACCATATTGATGCGTTTACGATGTGGTTCGCCGGTGGCGGTTTTAAGCCGGGATATGTCCACGGCGAAACCGATGAATTTGGATTTGCAAGTATCGAAGACTCGGCGCACGTGCGAGACATTCATGCCACGATACTGCATCAACTCGGACTTCAGCACGAGCGATTAACGATCCGATTTAAAGGACTGGACCTGCGCCTCACTGGCGTCGAAAAAGCGCATGTCCTGCACGGACTTATCAGCTAGGTACGCCAACAAATGGAGACTCTTCGCAGCGGCACGTTTCTGGATCGACGGGAGAACGTCCTGTTGTTCGGCAAACCGGGCAGCGGGAAGAACCACCTGTTAAGCGCGTTGGCGGAGCAGTTGGTGCTATCGGGTCGCGGTGTACTGTCCACGACGTGCAGCTTGTTGGTGCAACAACTGCTGATCGACAAGCGGGACTTGCGGTTGCCAAAGTTGATCAAGCAGTTCTCGACGTACGAAGCAGCGTGCTGTTGACGAGCAACTTGACGTTCTCGAAATGGGACCAGATCTCCAAGGATGCGATGACGACAGCGGCAGCTATCGATCGGTTCGTGTATCACAGCGTGATCATCGAGTTGAACGTGCCGAGCTACCGCGTGGAGAATGCCAAGCAAGCGTTGAGCAATGGCAAATCCAATACCGAAGAGGCACGTCAAGACAACCCATAACAGGCAATTCTGATTGTCGTTAAAGCAAAGAACTAATTGTCGCCGAACAGCATCCTATCCGCATTTTCGGACATCGCAGCCATATCTCCAAAACCTTTAATTCTGGGGCTAACCACGATAAACCCGGATGGGCTGTGAACTTCTCGCATGATGGTAAGGTCTAAAAAACATTGCAACCGGATTGGACGCGAACTGCGTAAGGTGTTACCAGACAGGCATTTGCGGAACGGGGCAGGTAGAGACTAATTTCGGAGATCGTTGGGTTCGGGGAGAACGCAACGAGTCAAAATCGCGCCGACCGGGTTCTATTTTCATTCTTGGCATGAACATGACTTAAGCAACTCCGTAGCGCTTGCTGGTAGATCCAGAGGTCGCCAAGGTAGACCAACAGTCGAAAACCGTTTTGCGGCCCACAGGCAAGTTGCTCGGGGTCAAGGTCGGCAAGCACTGCGACCTTGTTGTGTCGGTGGCAGGCTTCGGCAACGCGTCGTTAGGCTGACTTCATTTCAGCGTGATCGAATTGACCTGGATTCCCCATCGAAATGCTCCAATCGTATTGACCAACCCAGATCGCATCCACACCGTCGACGGTGACGACTTCGTCAAGGTTGCTCATTCCTTGGACCGTCTGAATCTGTGCGATCACCAATAGCGAATCATTCGCGGCTCGCATCTTGGCGACAATATCACCCTGCTCAATGTCATCATGGCTGAGGCCGAAAGCACAGCCCCGTGTCCCCAACGGTGGGTAGCAAGCGAAAGAGATCGCCCGTTTGATTTGCGCCGGCGATTCGACAAGCGGAACCACGATCCCGCATGCGCCAACGTCCATCGCATGAGCAATGTGATGATAGTCGGTGACAGTGACGCGAACGATCGGCACAAGGTCAGCCGCTCGGCTGGTCGAAACCAACATCTTGATCGTTTCCAATGTCTAGCCCGTATGCTCCATGTCATAGACCGCGAATTGAGCACCCGCGTTGGCGGCGAGCCTCGCATGACCGGTCGTTGCAAGCCCAAAGCACATCACTCCGTAGGCGATTCCGCATTGACCAAGCTGTTCTTTAACTCGATTGTTTTTCAACGCTAACAGCCTACTTAGAAATGTGTACAAAATCAGCCAGAGATCGCGGCGACTTACGCTCGATCCTAACTGGTCAGCGCCAAGTTCAGTGAGCGGACGGGCGCTAGTGCCTGGTGTTTATCGATCAGAACCGGCGGCTAGCGCCAAGCGGCTTACACTCCAAACGAGCTTGCAAAAACAGATGTCTTCGATCGAGCGAAGACGCAGTGGCAGATTACTGATTAGATGACCAATCGGCACCGGGGTATGCCGCGTCAAATTTTACGACTCGGCGATTTTGAACTTCGGTGACGAACACGGTGCGCCCATCCTTGCCCCCGAAACAAAGGTTGGAAGGCTCCGCGCCAAGTACCTCGATTTCGTGAAGCAGTTTTCCGTCAGGCGAGACCACCGCTATAGTTCCGGATCCGTACCGAGCGACGAACAGGTTACCTTCGACATCGCACCGAATGCCGTCAACCAAATGGGTTTCGAATCGAATTAGAGACTTCTGATTTGACAATTGCTTCGCCTCTTTGATGTCAAAGACAATTATCTCGGCAGCTTCGGTTAGTGCCACATAGAGTTTTTGGCCATCAGGCGAAGTTTCGACGCCGTTGGGCAGCTTCAAGTCGTTGACAACGATCTCGCATCGACCGATATGATCAATCCTCCAAATCCTGCCGCCACCCTGTTTCCAGTCTGGGTCGCTTGCAAAAATGGTTCCGTCGGCGGTGATCGTCAAATCGTTGGGTTGGAACATCGACGGTTCTTCGGCATAAATGGTGCACTCTCTCGATCCGGGGGCGACCTTCAAAATTCTGTGATTGACGTGGTCGGCGATGAACATCGATCCGTGGCGATCAAATCGAGTCGCGTTGCCAACGCCATTCTCAGGAAGCGTCAAATAGACCTCGGCGTTACCGTCCCGATCGACGCGACCAACCGTTCCCCGACGTTCAAAATTGACCGCAAAAAGATTGCCGTCGCGGTCGCAAGACGGGCCTTCGATACCCGATGTGAAACTGTTGATCGCAGTCACAGAGACAGCGCGAACGCGCGGTTCTTCAGCGAATAAAGATGTCGCTAAAAAGGCACAGCATAACAAACCGATGACTCGCAAATACATGATGTTAAATTCTCCAGGATGCCTTAACGCGGCGGTTGCACAGGTTTGGTTGCGTCCATCCCCAACACGGCGAGTCCAGACAAAAAAAATGCCCCGCCGAGAAAGATAAACATGAACGCATCACCGTTGCCGTACCCCAGACTGGCGCCGAGTGTCGCCAGTCGCGGCAGCACCGACGATGTCAACGCCGCCCCATAATTACCCCACATATTCGACCAGGCAAAAATGCTTGAGGTGTTACGACCACCGATATCAGTGATCAACGCCCAGAACGGCGGGTTGCTAACGTCGGTCATAAACGAAACAGTGGCAAAGCAAACCACCACCATCCAAACCTCATCGAATCCCAAACAGGCGATATATGCAATTCCGGCGATCATGCTGCCGACTGCGACAGGCAAAACGCGGCCCCAACGCAGTCCAAATCGGATCACAGTCCAATCACCGATCCAACCGCCGATCAATTGTGCAGGAATGCCGACGGCCAGAATCCCCGTCAACAGCAGACCCCCGCTGACATCGGTGACGCCTCGATCTTTCAAGTACGTGGGAAGCCAGGTGATGAGAAACGCCCAACCCACGTTGGTCGAAAACTGCACCAACGAATTAAGCCACAAGGTACGACTTCGGCAGCAAGCCCAGAGCATCGGCAGAATATCGCTGACCTCGCTAAGATGATCGTCAGCTACCGGCCCGATCAACTCGACTTCGGCCGCATTTGCCGCCGGATGATCGGCTGGTCGATCCCGCACGACGAAGTAGTAGATTACTGCGATCGCAAACCCAATCACGCCATAAATCACAACTACGACTCGCCATGACCCAAGCTGATTTGCCAAAATCACCGTCAGCACCGGAGCGACTGCGCCGCCGATCCGCCCACCCATTGAAACCCAGCCGCTGGCAATCGATCGATTCTGTGTCCGAAACCAACGGCGAATGATACCACCCGACGTCGGATACGCGCCGGCTTGGGCAAGTCCCAAAGCCAATCTTGCAAAAAACAACCCGGCCAACGTCGCCGCCAAACCGATGAAGATTGTCATTAACGACCAAGCGACGATATAAATCGCCAGCATCTTTCGTGCGCCAAATCGGTCGCTTGCCCAACCAGCGGGAATTTGAAACGACGCATAGGTCCAAAAGAATGCACCAAGTGTGTCACCGATCCTCGCCCGCATCGCATCGCGGTCAACCACCCCCACAGAATCGCCTAATGCAAAATCAGCAAGGAACATATCGAGCTTGACAATTTCGCCTAGACAAACACGATCCAGATACAAGATAAACGCCATTAGCACGCTAACACCGATGACGCGGTAGCGAACCGAAGTTGCCGAGTCGATCTTGTACCGAGCGGTCATGACGCAATTTAGTTTGTAGGCAATACCGCGATGCACTCGATCTCATATCGCAACGTGTCACCAAGGCAATTAACAATGGTGGTTCGGGCAGGTTTCGGGTCCTTGAAATACTCTCGATACAGTTCGTTGTACTTGTCAAGGTCGCTTTCCTTGCCGACATAATTCCGAGTTTGAACGACGTGAGCCAAGTCGGTGCCTGCGGATTTCAACACCGCAGACAGATTTTCAATCGAGCGACGAAACTCGCTTTCGATATCGCCAGAGATGATTTTCCCAGACTTGTCGACGGACGCCTGACCGGAAACAAAAACAAGATTGCCGACTACAACGCAGGGGCTGAACGGCAAGTGCGATACCGGCGTATCGGCGTCGAGGGGATAAGACACTAAAATCGAATTCATTGATTGATCATCCTTCTGAAACTAGCCAGCCAAAGTCGACAGTCGATTCAACCGCTGCATTTCTGTAGTTAAGTCGATGCATTAAGTTCCGTCAAGCGGAACGTCAATTATTCTGGAGGCTATTACATGCGGCGGGCGATTCCCCGTTGCTTTCGAGGGGACGCGTGTGCATGACAACACAATTCTAACGATCGATCGGATGGTAAAATCGATCGGTGTAGATCAAACTGTTGGTGCACCGCCAGCATGGAATTGTTTCAGCCAAATCAGGACCATTCCAACCTACTTATCAAAAACGAAACGCTCCTATGCCTACTACAGCAACGAAAGGTGACCAGAAATGGAATCGGCTCACTTAGTCAAGGTGTTTGCGATCTTGGAAGCTACGGCAGGCCATCCTGAAGGCGTCTCGCTTAACGAATTAGCAACTTTGGTCGGACTGCCGAAGTCGACGGCTCACCGCTTGCTCAAGACACTTTGCACACTTGGGTACACGGCAAATTGCGGCAGCGGAACCTATCGTCAAACGGGGATGGTGAAGCGGTTAGCGCTGGCGGCAAACGATCCTTACTGGGTCTCGGTCGCCGACCCAGTCATGCGAAAATTGAACAAGCAAACCAAAGAGACGATCAACCTTGGAATACTACGGTTTGAAAAGATTTTTTATCTGCACGTCCTTGAAACATCCCAAACGCTTCGCCGCGCCGTGTCCGCGCAGATGAGCGATCCCTGCTTCAGTACGGCGCTTGGTCGCGCGATCGTCGCGTTCCTTCCTACGGAACGACAAGATTTTCTGCTTAGGCACGCGACAATCGAACGGCGGACACCTAAAACGGTCGTCGAAGAGGTCGAGATTAAAAAGATTTTGAGGAAAGTTGCCAAAGATGGCTTTGCGATCGAAGAGGACCAAACGGATTTAGGTGTCACGTGCATCGGTACTCCGGTTTTCGACAGCGAGGGCGTTGTAGCAGCAATCAGCCTATCCGCGCCTGCGGTTCGGATAGGCGGCGGTACGAAGAAGCAATGGGTCGAATTGATGCTCGAGGGCGCACAATCAATCTCCAAGACACTGCAGCAAAACATAGGCGAACGTTTACTCTAAGCGCTCATTCTAAATTTTCACCTGCTCATCCAAGTATTCTTGCAATGCCTGTCGCATCGGAGTGATCCTTTTGTAGTTTGATACGGAATCGGGAATTGTCCTAATCACACCGCACAAGATTCTTATTTGGTCATCAGCTAAATCATTCAGTTTGCAGCGGGTCGTCAAAATCGTAAAAACGATTGCCATTGTTTTGGGTAGCCGGGTCAATGTCTGGTATTCGACGCGAAAGTAGCCTTGATCCCCTATCGTCAAAGGAGTCAAGCTACGTCGCAACTCGACGTTTCTCGTCGACTCGCTGGGCAGCATCGATAGCATTGGCGTGGGGGCAATCATCCAGTTGTGACGATAGACCGTCTTGAGTGGTTTTAATGATTCAAACAACTTAGCAGTTCGCCTCAGCATCTGTTCCGTAAAGCCAGGTACTTCTTCGTGCGTGTGACCGATCGAATAGCCGAGTTTGTCACGAATGGACCAGCCGCTGGGAAAACAAACCAATCCGCCAATGATAGGAAAACCAGACTCGGCATCATTCTTCAACACCGCGATGTCCTCTTGAACTTGCAGCCCGGCACCGACCAATGGCTGCTCGCCGGATTGGCTATCCTGGACCCAGGGAACGATCTGCGTCATCCATTCGGCTGTTTCACCGCAGGCCAATTCCGAATCCTCAGCCATCGCGAAAAGCTCATCACGCCGCGACTCAAATAGCTTGCGCTTTTCAAGTAACTCGTCGCTGAAGTCGGCGGTTTGCCGAAAAGGAATCGATCCGCCGGGCATCGCGCGAACACCAAACTGATACTCAAACACCGGTTGCGTAAGCGGGAATTCAATCATGCTGTTTCTAGAGGGCATCCGCTTTCGAAGGAAAATTTACGCTGGACTGTTAAAAATCTGGGCTTGTGGCGAGTATTGGCCTGCGCAGGTTTTATCCCTATCGGGATACCAGATAATGCATGCGGCACAACATTTGAAGCAATTAAAATCCCCAAAAGAGCGTGTCAACACCAAGTTTCTAACAGCCTAGTCTTACGCCAAAAGCTTCTGCACGACAGACGCCGATGGGTTCTCGACCAGCTTGACATCGCGAGTTCCACTGCGGAAGTTGACAGACTGATGATCCAGACCAAATAGATGCAGCACCGTCGCCAGCCAGTCGTGATGCGTGACGACATCTTCGATCGCATGGTGAGCGAAATCATCTGTCTTGCCAAGCACATAACCCGCCTTTACGCCACCGCCGGCCACCCATTGGCTGAACCCGAAAGTGTTGTGGTCACGACCGACTCGTTTCATCGGTTCTTCGCCCGTTGGGATTTGAATAACCGGTAATCGTCCCATCTCGCCGGTGAACTGCACCAGCGTTTCATCGAGCATCCCCCGCCGTTTTAAATCCTTCACCAATGCCATCGCAGGGCGATCAATCTGGGTACACTTTTGCGGCAGCTTCGTCAGAATGCCATCATGGTGATCCCAGTTTTGGCCAGCATTGAAAATCTGAATAAACCGCACGCCTCGCTCGACCAATCTTCGGGCGACCAGTAGCCGAGTTCCATAGTCGCGCGTGACCTTGTCATTGATCCCGTACATCTCGATCGTCTTGGCATCTTCTGACGAGATATCGAACGCCTCTTTTGCCGACGTTTGCATGCGGGCTGCCAATTGATAACTGACGATGCGAGCGGCCAGATCGTTTTCGCCAGGATGGTCTTCCAAGTGGTTGCGATTCAAGGCTTCAATTAAATCGAGTTGGTTGCGTTGGGTCTGGCCGGCAAACATCGGGGGAGGATCGAGGTTAAGCATCCTGGGCTCGGCCGGACGCACTACTGTACCTTGATAGAGCGACGGTAGCGGCCCGTTCGTCCAGTTCTCGCTGCCCATCAGCGGCATCCCGATCGGATCGGTTAGCGCCACAAACGCGGGCAACTCTTGCGACAACGTACCCAGCGACTTTGTGATCCAGGCTCCCAGCGTCGCCCGCCCGCGAACCCCCGCACCCGTGTTCAGCGCATACATGGCGGGCAAGTGATTGTTCACATCGCTGTGCATCGAACGGATCAGCGTGATCTCATCGGCAATTTCGCCCATGCACGGAATCAAGTCCGACATTTCCATACCACACTTGCCGCGTGGTCGGAATTTTGCCATCGGACCCATCAATTTGCGGCTCGATTGAGCCGCATTATCGAACACGACGTCAGCGGTGTAATCTTGACCGTCGCGTTTAATCAATTCCTCCTTCGGGTCGAACATGTCCATCTGACTTGGACCGCCGATCATGAACATCGAGATCATCGCCTTCGCGCGAGCAGGCTTAGGTGGTGCTTTTGCGAGTAGGTCATAAGACTGAGGCTCTAACGTCGGCGGCCTCAACAAGTTGGCCTCAGAAGCAAGCAGTCCCTCTTGCTGAAGCAACATCGTTGCCGCGATTCCGGCCAGACCAAAGCCGGCTGATTCGAGCATGTGACGACGTGAGCAGAGTTGATTTGACATCGGGTGTTCCTTACTCCACATAGAGAAAACGGTTAGTCGACATCAACGATTGGCAAAGCGTCGCATGAGCGGCAACATCGGGTGCATGATTAAATTTCTTAACTAGTTCGACCCACTCCTCGCCTTGATACTGACGCAACTGATTCGCTTGCCGCACTAAGTATTCGAGACATCCTTGCATCTCGCTCTCCGTTGGCTCCAACGAAAACATGCGGCGATACAAGTCCAAAATTCGCGCTCTCGGCTCCGGAAAATCATCGCTGAACATTCGATCGGCTAGCTTTTCAGTGACATCCAATATCAAACTGTCGTTCAAAAACCAAAGTGATTGAGGCGCAACCGTTGAGCACTCACGCCCTTCGCAGTTCGGAGCCATCACCGGCGCATCAAACGTGTTTAACATCGTCAGCGTATTGATCCGCTCATTGGCGATAAAAATGCTGCGGCGATATTTTTGCTCGCCGACATCCGCGATCTCGACCAGCATTTCATCATTATCGAAGATCGCCTTTCCGATCACGACTCGACCGTCCGGTTCAAGCGCAACGGGCACGGAGGGTCCGCCGATCTGGTCGTTAAGCAACCCACTGACCTTCAGGATCGAATCGCGGATTTCCTCCGCGTCGAGGCGGCGCAGATTCATCCGCGATAGAAATCGATTATTGGGATCACTCGCATCGGCCTTAGTGGTTCGAGTTGATACTTGGCAAAATGTATGTGACATCACAATCATCTTGTGCAATCGCTTCATCCGCCAAACGCTATTAACGAAGTCTTGTGCCAACCAATCCAACAATTCAGGGTGACTGGGGCGCTCGCCAAACAATCCGAAATCGCTGGTCGTCGTCACCAAACCCGCGCCGAAGTGGTGAGACCAAATGCGATTGACCGCAACTCGCGATACCGTCGGGTGAGTGCCATCCGTGAGCTGCCGGGCGTACGCGAGTCGGCGGCCTGTGGATGGCAGCTTATCGGAATCAAGCGGAATCTGGGCACCCGTCCGATTGCGAGCTAAAACAAAAACCTCAGAAGGCGAGACTTTTTTGTCTGGTGACAAAGGGTCACCACGGGAGAGCACGGCGCTTTCGGGCAGCTTGTCATCCGATTCGCGAACGCACATCACGATGCGCCTTGCAGGACCAGAATCTCGCAGCGATTTGATCTTATTCTCTTCTTGAAAGAATTCCTCAAACTTGTCTTTGTCGTAGAGCGAGAGCTTACTTGCGATCCGCTCAATCGAATTGAACATTGGGAATTGTTCGAGCAGTTTCTTTTCTTCTTCGCTGCGTTCGTCGTTCCTCTTCTCGACCACTTCCACCAACTTGTCGCGGTGCTCGTCAGCAAGTTCACGGACCAATCGCTCGTATATCACCTTCGCGACATCTATCCGTTTTTGTTTCAATTCCGCTTCTTGCTGCTTGGCGATCGTGTTCAGCCTCTCAATCTCTTTGCGATCCCCGCGCGGCGTCATATCAAGGACACGATCTTCGGGCTTCAACCAATCGGACAGCGGAAACGCAGGATCAAAAACAGCCCGCAGCGAGTAGTAATCCTCGGCGGAAATCGGATCGTAGCGATGGTCGTGACACTGCGCGCATCCAACCGTCAAACCCAGCACGGCGGAAGACACCACTTTGATCGTTTCGGCAACGACTTGGTTGCGATCGTTGATGGTCTCTTGACGTCTCGTGAGATCGGGTGCCATCTGAAGAAAGCCGGTCGCCGTCATGAGTTCCACATCGCGCTCGTTATCCGGGTCGGGCTCACCACCGATCAGTTCATCGCCAGCAAGTTGCTCATGGATAAATCGATCATACGGCTTGTCGGCATTCACCGAATCGATCACATAGTCTCGATATCGCCAGGCGTTAGGACGAAGAACGTCATCAGCCAAATAGCCATCGGTCTCACTGAACCCGGCGATATCCAACCAATGACGCCCCCAGCGGATGCCAAACGACTTGGATTCCAGCAACCGGTCAACGACGGTTTCATACGCGCTGTCGGAATCGTCCGCCAAAAACGCATCCAGCTCCTCCGGCGTCGGGGGAAGTCCGGTCAAGTCAAACGTCACCCGGCGGAGCAGTACTTCTTTGCTTGCTCGGTCCGACTGGGTAAGTCCCTCAGCCGCAAGTTTTTCTAAAACGAACGCGTCGATTGGGTTATTGATGACGCCACCGGCAGGCTCAGGTACCGCTACTTTAATGACTGCTTGAAACGACCAAAAGCCCAATTCTTCCGGCGTGTACCTGGCATCTTCAGGATTTTCCGGTTCATCATGGAGTAATGGTGAACCGGCAACGATCCAGCGCCGAATGGTATCTTTTTCTTTCGGTGTCAGTTTCTTCGCACCTTCAGGCATCTCGTCTGACTCGATGCGTAGCCAAAGCGGGCTTTTGTCAGGAAGCTTACCCACAATCGCTTCGCCCGAGTCGCCACCGTGCTTCATTAAGCGCACCAGGCGAAGGTCCAACCCGCCAGACAATTCTTTGTCTTCGCCATGGCATTGAAAACACATCGCTTTCAAGATCGGGCGCACATCGCTCTCGAAGTGAGGCACATTTGACGAAGCAATCCCGGTTGATGCCTCTGTGGCAAGCTCATTCGCAACGCTGAGCGGTGACGAGACCAACACCAGCATCAACCAGATAAACCCTTTTCGATAGGCGATCTTCATAGTGGCAATCCCTCAGTATTAAAGCACACCAAAACGCCGGTAGGCTTCAGTAGCCGACATTCCGCTCTGGACTGCCTTACGAACTTCGTTTTCGGCGAGAGCTTTATCCCAAGCCGCTTGAATAACTACGTCCTCCACGGATTTCGGTATGACGACAACACCATCCTCGTCCGCTGCCACGATGTCACCAGGAGAGATTTGGACACCCTCAATTTCGACGGTTACATCGTAATTGATCACACGTTGGCGATTGCGGCTGTCATAGGGACAAGTGCCTCGGGCAAACACGGGAAAGCCCATCGCCCTCATCTTGGCGATATCACGAACTGCACCGTCGACGATCACCCCAGCACATCCGCAATTCGTCGCTGCACCTGAAAGCAACTCGCCCCACAGCCCAGAACGCATCGAGCCGCCTGCCGCACAGACGATAACATCATCAGGCTCAACGGAGTCGATGGCTGCAAGCTCAAGCTCGTATGGGTTTGCGTCTTGATGAGCCATATCGGCCCACAGCGTCGTCTTGGCCCGGCCCATCAGCAAATGGCCGCTTTTCGTTAATGGCATAAGTCGCGTTCGCGGAGACTGATTGCGAAAGCCTGCCATATCGAGCGCATCGCACAGGAGGGGTACGTTCAAATGCTTGCGAAGCAGCTCCATCTGGAACGGCAACGCAATTGGAGGTGACGGTTCATGAGGGTGTCCATTTGACCCATTGAGATTTGTCGCTACTAGGTTTGGCATGGTTTTCCGGCTGGATCGCCCTATCCTTTTTAGATTTTAGTGTCGTTGTCATTATCGCTGCTCCTTCGCGGATTAGTACCATCCATTACTCTCGTGAAACCAAGTTCTTGGTTTCACGATTGTGCCGACAAACTGAACGTCGAGACAACGCTTCAACAACCTGCGTGGATAAGTGGAATGTTACAATCACTTTCCCTTGCCAGGCGTACCTTTTTCCGCCGTAAGCTTATTAAGACGCTCCTGCTTTTGTTCCACCATGTCCCTAAATTCGGAATCGTATTCAACGACAGTCGGCGCTGGCTCTCCACAACCTGCTGAGAATACAATAGTGACCGCAAGCAAAACGAAAATCACTGACACGGTTGAATTAAACATAAACACCTCAAGAATAAATTGAATTGCAATCAAAACTCTGTATTGATCACTTCTTTAGTTGCACGCGTGCCGAGGGCACCCCACAAACCGTAGGGACTTATATTGCCGGGCGATAGTTTGCCCGTCTGTATGTCTCCGTTGAAGTCGTAACCTACCCCGGGAGACGATTTGTTACCCGCTTCAATCGAATCGGTGATGAAGCGAACCGCTCCATCGGCCATGACCACATGAGCGCCTCCCTGATGGTTGCTGCTAGGCCCAACCATCGGGGCGAACGCCTTAACAAAGTCAGGGTGACAGATCGGCTGGTTGGGAGGCAACGTGGTGTAGAAAGCTGAGTCGAGCGGGGAGAAATGTGCCCAACTAAAGCCGCGGGCCCAATCGGCGTCGCTACCAATGCCATAAAGTGTGCCAGGATCAGTCCCTCCATCGGTACCATCAGACCAAAATCGTGGACGCGTTGGGCTAACAAATTGCTGACAATAGTCAGCCCGACTCCAGGCAACGTCGCCTAGCCCAGCGGGCGCTGTGGTTCGCACATCGCGGTCATTTAGGCTCGTCAAAAACTCGCCCATCGCGATGGTGTTCGACGTGCCGTCGAGGATATCCCGAAATGAAGTTTTCATCCGGGAGACAAAGGCACCCCGCTGGGTTGCCCGAGTTCGCTCCGCGAAATACTGACTCTTTTTCCAGTTGGGGTCGAAGTCCGCGTACACGTTAGTCCAGTGCGGATAGTCGCCCAAACAGACGCCGTAGTTAGTTCTTCCCATTGCCGGCTGACCGACCGCACCGTCGCTGGGGCAACGAAGTGTCGGAAGATCCGTAACCCATGGCCCGTAGTTCAGGGTGTAAGGAAGCGGCCCAAAAGCTGTCCACGGCGGGGCCTTTGGAGTGCCATCAGCGTTCGTCGCAAGGGGGCTACTGATCTGTTCCCAGATCGCCTGTTGTTCGATAAAAGCAGTCAAGCCAACAAGAGCACTTAGCTGATTCGACGCCGAGGTCAATCGGAGAAAGTCGAACGGCTTATTCGGCAGGTTAGTTCCTGGACCTGAACCCTGCACAGGCAATTGATTGTAGGCTGCATGGTAATTGTGCATCCCGAGGCCAAGTTGCTTCATGTTATTGCTGCAACTCATTCGTCGCGCCGCTTCACGCGCAGCCTGAACTGCTGGAAGCAGCAGTCCCACCATCACCCCAATGATTGCAATGACAACCAGTAGCTCAACGAGCGTGAAGGCTTTTTTACATTTTCTCGTCCCAATCATCACAACGTCCCCCAACAAGTGTAATACCATTTGAAGAAGCCAGCGTTCCGGCTGGCGGAATGCTCAAAGTGTATCGTACCAGTAAATTTGCGGCAACTAAATTTTTAAAGTTTTTCGCGATTATCGCGAAGGTTTCGCAGTCGGTGAACGCATTTCAGTGATTCCTTTGGGCAAAATGCGATTTTTGATGCGTTCTCTGCCCTTGTTGCTTCCTAATGGGACTTCGTGAAACGTCAGTCGGCTTCGTCTTGAATTCACCGATTGCTCCTTGCGATAAGGATTTGTTGAGAAGGGAAACACAGACGCCTTCGCGTGTAGACTTTCCACCAGATGGAACTCGAAATCACGGCTTGCCGCCTGAAAACACTGACCAGATCCGCGATCTGATCGGTACCCAATGGCGTTGCAGTGCAACAAGGTTTGACCTATTGCACTACTGGGTGACGGTTGCCGCCAACGGTTCGAATGGAAGCATCGGCCGACGCCTTGCTCGATAGTCAAACCGCGTCAGGTCTGACGTACACGGACCCCGAGTTTCTACCCACAATTGGCGTCGCGCAATCGGATCATAGGCAGCACGGTGAGCGACCGCAGCTTTAATGACGATGATCGTGAAGTCTTCGGGATTGATGCCAAAGTGCTTCCATTGGCCAAGGTCCATTGGCGGTGTTGCTTTGGTCGAGACGAGGATCGTTAACTCGTCGCAGCGGATGATCGCGCAATCTCCCATGTCGAACCAATCGCCGGTTTGCGATGCAAGATGACTGTGTTTGTCTTCCAGCTCAAAGCGTCCACTTCCGAAACGTACCAATTCGCACTCGAGGATGACCGGGCCATCGTACAGACGACTGCCTTTGCCGCCGAGCGATAACGAAACACGGTCACCAACGGTACACGTTCTAAGTGTTTCGATCGCATCGACATCCCATACAGCGAATCCGACATTGGGAAACTTTTCTTTGTGCAAGCGTCGAAGCAAAGTCACGCCACCGCCAGGTCCGCCACCACCGATGTTGTCAGAGGGTTCGACAAGGACGTGCAATCCGTTCAAGTCACCATCTTCACGCCACCGATCTAGTTTCTCGAATACAGAATCAATTGATTCATCCGTGACATCTCCTGCAGCGGCATTTTGAGAAGCGATCGCTGTTAATCGCTGAAAGACTCGTTCGACAACATCCGTTCCGCCAACGGTCGAGAGCGAAAAGGAAACCCCGACTTCGGGGCCATCACCGAACGAGAAACCGGCATTGATGTTAATCGCAGTCAGCTCGGGATGCGATTGTTCAAGCGATCGCGCCTCGGCAAGCAGCGCTCGCATCGGATCGCATGCAGTCGCGGTTCCCGTGGGCGGCCACATGATCGGAACTTGTCTCACATAATGTCTTGGTATCGGAGAACCGTTCAGGACCGATGCCAACAGGTCTGCTGCACGCATCGCTGATTCACGTGAATCGGTATGCGGATTTTCTCGATAAGCAATCAAGCAGTCAGAGTGGTCCGCCATCGCCTGGGAGAAATTTGCATGGAGGTCGATGACGCCGAAAATGGGGATGCCGGAGACACCATCAAGCTGTCGAACCCGTTTGAGCCATTCGCCCTCGGCATCGGAATAAGTCTTACATGAACCCGCGCCATGCAACACAAAATAAATCGCGTCGATTCCCTGCGTGATGGCTGGGATGGCTTTTTTCTTGAACGAGCCCCAAATCGATTCGAACGCTTCGTCTGAGATGATTGCGCTGGGTTCAGCGACCGCAAGAATGGTTGGCACCACTTCCCACTGTTGTGCCTTCGCGACAGTTAAGAATCCGCCCGTCGGCGACGAATCAGTTTCTAGCATCAAGATTTCATCGCCTTCGCGCACGCAGAAATCTGACAACGACGTTTCGCCCTCTAAAAACGTATGTGACTCATGGACGAATCCCGCGAAGAGCACTCTTGTTTTGTTTTTCACTGGGCGGATGTTCAACTTAAACTCACCGAACGCTCGCAACGATGGCCGGGTCGAAAAAACTGGTATAGGTAAAAGCATCGTTGGGAAAATGGACGACTTGATCATAAAGTTATACGAACGAAGTCTCAACGATGCCACCTCAGCATACTTTTTTTAAGTCCATCCGAGTTTATCGTGGATAGGCAGGATGTGCTGTTGGATTTTTTGAGGGATGGCTCCCGTGTCCAAAGTGACTGAAGGACGATCCTGTGCCGTACAATTGACGTGCCGGGTGAAGCGGACTGAAGCTCTGCGGGAACGCAACTTTGGAAGGAATAACCCGGTCGACCGTGCGCCAAAGGT